>CAZFJQ010000005.1:0-75910 GCA_964519755.1 uncultured Halioglobus sp. | reverse complement strand
GCCCCGCTTCGGCAGCCCCGCTTCGGCAGCCCCGCTCAGGCAGGAAACTTGAAGTCCAGACTCTCCTCGGTGATTTGCCAGAGACGTTCGGCCGCTTCATCGTCGCGCGCCCAGGGCCTGGCGCGCTTGAGTTTGCAATTGGCAAAATACTCGCCACTGATGTCGGCGACCTCATCGCTTGTGCAAAGGTACAGCGAGGTCGCGGCGCCCTGCTCCGGTGTACGGAAAAACGGCTTGAGCAACAGCGGCAGCAGACGACTGGCCAGGCCTTTATTGTGCGTTCCCAGTGAGGTCGAGACCGCACCGGGATGCAGACAATTGACGCTGATCGGGGTGTTTTTGAGTCGCGCAGCGAGGCTGCGGGTGAAGAGAATGTTGGCCAGCTTGGAGCGCCCGTAAACACCGAAAGTGCTATACCGTTTCCGCGCATGCATATCGTCGAAATTCATGCCGCGCACGAATTCATGGGCTGCGGACGCCACATTCACGATCCTCACTTTTTCCCCGGACTGCATGGCCGGCATCAGCCGCCCCGTGAGCAGAAAGGGTGCAAAGTGATTGACGGCGATAGTTTCCTCAAACCCGTCCTGCGTTTCCCTGCGCGTTGTGTTGACAACTCCCGCGTTGTTTAACAACACATCCAGAGGTGGCGCCTCATCAAGAAACGTCTGTGCTGCCCTGTCTACACTGCCCAGGTCGGCCATATCCATCAGGATAACCCGAGGGGTATGTCCGGATACGGCAGCGATTTCATCACTCAGCGCGCTGGCTTTATCGGCATTCCGGCAAAACAGCGTGAGTCGCGCACCCTGGCGCGCCAGTTCCAGGCTGGTAGCACGCCCTATACCCGCTGTCGGGCCTGTAATTGCTACGTGTTTATCCTGCATAGGGCACTCGCCATGACTGATCCACGAAGTGCGACTCTAGCGGAAATAGCGGCGCCACGCTATTCGCTCATCACGCGGGCCAAACGCTCCGGTCTGCGCCACACTCCCCCTGCCAGCCGCACTGAATACAGCACCGCAAGGGATATCAGCATCGCGACAAACACCCACCAGGACACGATAGGCCCCAGGCCATAGACGACTATCACCAGGTACTGCACCAGCAACATCAGGCAGTGCACCGACACCGAGGTAAACATGATCCAACGCGTGTCTCCTGCACCCCGGAGTACACCACCACTGACGAGAATCACGGCGTCAGCCAGGGTATAGCTGACCAGCCCGATCATCATCTTGCTGCCCAATTCGAGTATGGCAGCGAAATCCGTGCTGCCATTGTCAAACAGCGACACCAGCGGACCACGGTAAAGCAGAAAGATGATGGCCAGTGAGCCGGAATACAGCAGAGCCATGCCGAAGCCGGCGGCGATCACCTGATTGGTGCGCGCCATATCCCCCGCGCCGACAAAGCGCCCGATCAGGCTCGTAACCCCGATACCCAGGCCCACCATAGGGATAAAGGAGACCATATCCCAGTTAAACACAATCGCCATGGCTGCGCCTTGAACCACCCCGTAGGATTGAAAGAGCAACAGAAAAAGGTTGAATGTGGCCGTATTCATAAAATTCTCGAGCCCGGAAGGTAGGCCCAGGCGCAGATAACGCCGCATGATGCCCGCATCGAAACGCAGCGAGTCGGCCACGCAAAACTGCTGGCGGTGGCTCCGGGATAGATAGAACAGGAGAAACACGCCAATGGAGAACAGCGACGCCATCACGGTGCCCAAACCTGCGCCCACGATGCCCAGTGAGGGTGCTCCGAACTTACCGAATACGAGGACCCAGGACAGGGGCACATTGAGTAGCGCCCCCGACACATCTGCAACCATGACAATACGCGTACGCCCGATGCCGGCAAAATATGCAGCCAGTCCCGCCTTGAGCAAGGTGAATACACTACCGCCCATCAGCACGTGAAAGTACGCGCGCTCCAGGGGTATCTGTTCCGGGGCGTGCCCCATCGCCGCAAATGCCTCGCCCCCTGCGAGCGCCGCAAGCAGAAGAAAGGGCAGGCTGCATAACACGATTATCGCCGCCTGGGTGGTAACGCGAGCGCATTTTTCACGCTGCCCGGAGCCGTAGTACTGGGCAACCAGAGCGTTACCGTAGCTGATCACCCCCAGGAAAAGCGACATACAGAAGAAAGCCGCGACACCACCGCCGAGTGCCGCCGCTATATGCGCCGCATCGAGATAGGACATGAACAGGCGATCGGTGAAAATCATCACCGCAAAGGCGCCCTGTGACACCACCATGGGTAGCGACAGGCGCCACAGTTCTCGCAGCGTATGGAATGGCGTTCTTCTTGCAATCATGCCTACAGGGCCCTGGCGTCGCAGGCGCAGCAGTATAAGCAGATTGCGGTCGGTTGGGGCAGAAAATCCTGTAATTGACGAACGTCAGTAGAGGTCCGCGAGATTGGCATATTCACCCAGTGTGGTGATATAGAACGCTTCCGCATACCCCTGGCTGTTGTTGGCCATGGCGCGATAGGCATTGAGGCCGCGTACACTGCTTAGATAGTTGTTCAGGGCCAGCTGGCTTGTGTAGCACGCGAGGGCAGCCATTTTTTTTTCGATATGCGGGGTAATGTCGACAATGCTATTGGGATACAACGGCGTCCAGACCTCGTAGCAGGCACACAAAATGGAGGCGCGAGCGCTGTCAGACCGGAGCACGGCAAACATCAGCGCATTGCTGGTGTGATGATCGTGATGGCTGTCGGTAATAAACGGTAGGTAGACAATGTCAGGTGCGCAATCCCGGATGATCCTGCTCAGTTCGCGCACGGCCTCCGCACCGACTTCCGAGCGACCATCGGGCAGATCGAGAAAATGCAGTCCCGAAACCCCGAGAAGCTCACAGGCTTGCGCCGCTTCATCACGACGGACCTCCGAAAGCCGGGTGGCGGAGTCCCTGCGCCGCCTTGCCGCGTCAAACCCCAGGGAGCCATCCGTAACGAATACCACCTGGACGCTGGCACCGGCGCCGACATGGGCACAAATTGCACCCCCACAGCCGATTGTCTCATCGTCCATGTGGGGCGCGATGACAAGTACTCGCCGTGCCGAGGGCACCTCGATCACGGCAGGCACACGGTTCTTGCGGGTGAGTTCCAGCAGCAATTGCAAAGGTGGACGGATAACGCCAATTGCGAGTATTCGATAGACGAACCTGGAGGCCCGCCCAAGCAGGCCAGACAGCCACCTGGAGAAACCCTCAGGCACTACCGGTATGCCGCCCGAATAGCCTGGCCACGGCCTGTTCGAAAATTACATAGACAAAAGACGCCGAGCTGTAGAGATAATACACCTGATGGAACATCAGCGCGGCGAATGCAAACAGCACGCCACCCCGCTGATAAAACAACCGCAGAATGTCGCGGTTTGCCAGTGCCACAACGCACAGCATTGCCGGTAGTAGCACAACGGGAGCCCAACCCGACAGCACCAGGAGCGCGCAAAGCAGGAATACCCCGGAGAGCATTGCGCGCAACTGCTCCGCCATGCCGGTGTTGAGGTCGTTCGGCAAACCCGTGCTGCCAAGGATCAGCCTCGACCAGGGCACCGCGCGCCGCATTACTTCGGTATGTACCAGGTTCCAGAACCGCCAGACCTTGAGGTGCGTACACTGGACGTTTCGGCAGAGCCGAATTCTGCCTCCCGCCTTGATCAGTCGATAGCCCAACTCGATGTCCTCGATAGACGGATACTTGTAACGTTCAACATCGAAACCTTCGGCCGCAGCGAACGCGTCTGCACGAACGGCGCCACAGCCGGACCAGAACGTCTGGGCCTCTTCCCTGGCCCGTTGATGATAGAAGTGGTGCACGAGATTCTTGTACTGTGAAAAAAAATTTCTCGCGGGGGGCTGGTCATCGTATGAACCGAACACGGCGACAATCTGGTCATCGCTGAAACCCGCGCGCAGCGCTTTGGCGGCTTCTGCGTGCACAACGACATCCGCATCGACGAACCACAGGATCTCGCCCCTGGCTACCAGGGCCGCGCGATTACGAGCACCGCCGGGCCCGAGCCGCCCACCCGAATGAATAACTGTTGCGCCAAGCGACTCGGCCAACTCCCGGCTGCCATCGGTAGATCCGTCGTCCACCATGTAGACTTCGAAGATCTCTCCCCTGTCGCGCATCGCGATCAAGGGAGGCAGGCTATGCACAATAAACGCTTCGCCGTTGAATACCGGCATGATGACACTTATGCTCGACGATTCCGCCCGCGTTTCGCCCTGCCCCGGAGTTTCATTGCTGTTCATTTCTGCACCGCCTCAACAGGGCATCCATTTCGTTTCTCAGCCCGCACAGTGTCAACCAGGGCAAGATAACGCGCAACATGCGCCTCTGCCGTGAAGAAAGTTTCATACGCATTGCGAGCCTGGTCGCCCATAACGCGACGCAGGCTGGCGTCGCCGGCTAACGCATCGAGAGCCTCGCGCAGGCCAGGTTCATCATGATATACGAATCCGGCGCCGGAGAGATCGACCGCCGCCCGGTTTCCGCCAGCTTCGCGAACAATTGCGGGCACACCGCAGGCAAAAGCTTCAACCACTGTAAGCCCGAAGGTTTCGGGCGCCAGGGAGGGCAGAATCAAGGCGCAAGCGCGACGATACTCATCCACCAACTCAGCCTGCGGGATGGAGCCCACGAAGCGAATATTGCCAAAGGCCGCGTAGCGATCTCGCAGCAGCGACAGCATGTCGCCGTCGCCAACCAGGGTCAGGCGATAGTCCGGCCAGCGGGAAAAAGAAGCTGCCAGCTCATCCAGCCCCTTGGATGCAGTGATTCTGCCGACATAAAGAAACTCGCCAGCTTCCGCTGCCTCGGGGTGCGCGGGGCCCGGGTCCAGCGTGGAAAACAACGGTATTACCTCAATCGGGGCGTTTGGCGCCAGTAGCTCGCGGTGCCGGCGTGCGGTGTACTCACTGGGCGAGATAAAGCGATCCACGTGCTCTAACTGGCGTCTTGTCAGTGAGGTGTAGCGCCACCATTGCGGAGGAATTCCGGAGCGAATACTGCAGCGGATACACTGACGTGAATCACACGCCTTTGAACGATTTTTCCAGAAGATGTGAGTTGCGCACAGTAGCCAGTGCTCATGCAATGTATACAAGGTTACTTCCGCGCGACTAAGTGCCAGCACGCCGGGGCCGCCGATGAGCGATATATTGTGGAAGTTCACAACATCGAACTCGTCGTCCAGTATCCGGCGGAGTTCCGCGGATTTCAGCCCGGGAATGCCCAGTTGTTGGGTAATGAGCGGCGACAACATACCGGCCCGGGAATGCAGCCGGTGCACGCTGATCGAACCCTGTTCGGGCTCATGATCAACACTTGCATGTCGCTGCAGCCGAAACGCATCTTCACAGTGAACAACCGTCACCTCGTGGCCACAGGCAACCAGTGCTTCCGACAGCGCCTTCACATAGGTGGCATCGCCGCCAAAATGGTAGGGTGGATAAAACGTGGTGACCATACAGAATTTCACTGCTCAGCACCGCGACAGCTTTTCGAGATGGTCAAGCGCCATCCTCGCGGCGCGCTCCCAGCTAAACTCACCGGCCCTTGCAAGGGCCTTGCGACCCAGCGAATCACGCAACTCATCATCATTGACGATACGCACGATGGCCGCTGCTATTGCGCTACTGTCGAAAGGATCAAAGTAAAGACCGGCATCGCCAACGACCTCAGGCAGGGCACCCAGTTTACTCGACAACACCGGTGTACCACACGCCATTGCTTCTATTGCCGGCAACCCAAAACCCTCGGAATAAGACGGCATGGCTGCAGCCCTGGCCGAGCTATACAGGGCGACCAGGTCAGCATCCGACAGATAACCCGTAAAATGCACGCGGGCTTTCAATTCGGGGCTGTGCTCGACGCGCTGGGCCAGGCTGCCATGGTTGGAATGAAAACCCGCGCCTGCCATGTCACCTACCAACGCAAGGTGCGCCTCGCCCATTGCACCTGAGCGCAGAGCCTCTTCAAATCCATCCAGCAAACCATGCAGGTTCTTGTGGGGAGCCATGCCACCCACATAAACGATGACCGGCGCCGCCTGCGGCAGGTTTGAACGCCGCCGAAAATCGCTCAAGGCAGGTTCACGCGTCAATTGCACAAACTCAGAGCCCGGCCCGCAACTGCAAACATCGATGCGCGAGGGATCGACACCAATATAGCTCGAGATCTCCTGCTTCGCCGCCTGTGAAATGGTCAGCACGCGATCGCAGTTCCACAGCGCGCCGCGCATTTTCAGTGACCAGAAAAAGCGGCTGCGGCGGCCTGGAAAGATGAGCTCGGGATAGTGTTCCGCGATTGCATCCATCACCGTAAGCATGGTGGGCAGGCGGGGAGGCACCGGAAACCATGAATACACTGCGGGGAAAAACATGCTGTCGAGCCGTTCACGCGCTACTGCCCGGGTCATACGTAGCATGTCGAACAGTGACCGCCGACTGTCGGCGACGGCAGCTTCGATCGTGGGACGGGAAGTCTTGACCAGCGTCTGTTCTACATTCGCGTACAATTCCAGTTCGGCGATCGGCTGGTCCGAGAACAGGTGGAAGGTATGTGCATGTGGTTCGAGGCGAAACATCGCGCGAAGCAATTCACGTGTGAAACGCCCAAACCCACGATTATTCCACCAGCAGGTAGCGTCAACACCAATAATCAACGGTCTTACCCCTACCGTATTGAACTTCGCGCCCGGCCAGTGACACCACCGGAGGTGTGAAATTGCGCCGTGCGCAGAACCAGGCGATCAGGCTTCTTCTTCCACCTTGTAAAAGTCTCTCTTGGGGTCCCTGGCTGTCTTGATTTCGTGGTACTCAGGCTCTGTGTTGACGCCCATGTAATCCACTTCATAGCCGAGGATTTTCCTGCCGAGAAGCAGCCCCATCTCGATGGAATGGTCGGCGTTATTATAGCGGTGCGTACCGCCGCGACCGACAATGTGAAGGCCTTCAAAGCCGCCGAGATAGTCATGAATCGTCTTGATTTTGTCGCCGTATTCCAGGTCGTACACCGGGTAGGCCTGCAGGGTCCTGACCACCTGAAAATCGATGACTTCGGATGCCTTGATAAATCCCAGTTTCTGCTCCAGATCAGCTACGCAACGTTCACCGACCTGCTCGTCAGTCATCTGCCAGATATGATCATCCTTGGTACAGAAACACTCCAGCACAAGGGACGTGGTTGACTGGTCGGGCACCATCGCCTTGCTCCAGTTTTTCGGTTCATGCAGGCGTCCAAAAAGAATATCCTCGTCCTGCACGTACAGCCAGGTATCGATCGATACGCGCTCTTTTCGCAGCACAACATTCACTGTGAGCAACGCGCGGAAGCTGAGCCCTTTCGCAGCGGTGATCACAGCTTCATCGGGCCCTGGTGTCAAAATTCGCGGCAGGACACCCAGCGGGATGGTCGATACAACAGAAGTAGCATGCACTGTTGTTTCGTTCCCCTCTGCATCGGCGTAGACCACATTGAAGTCGTTCGGCCCATTGTAATCGATTCGCGTCACGGTCGACTCGAGGTGAATCGCATTCTCCGGGCTGCCATTCTCAATGTCTTCCGCCAGGCGCTGGGGAATCCTGACGTAGCCGTCCCTCGGGTACATGAATTCCTCAATAAGGCTTTCATTGCCGGATTTGGTCTTCAACAGTGATTCCTGGATTACCGTCCAGATGGACAGGCCGGCACTGCGTTGTGACACCCAGTCGGAGGAGAGTTTCTCGCAGGGCAGCCCCCAGACTTTCTCACTGTAGCGGCGGAAAAACATGTCGTAGAGCTTGCCCCCGAACTGGGCAACATAGGCGTCCTTCATGTTATTGATGGACTTGTCAAAAATGGAATACTGCAACGCCGACCAGAGATAGGTAACGCCGGCCTGCATGATCGTGGGCAGACCGGCATTCTTGATAACATTGCCGATGCTGATCGGGTAGGAGTAATAACCGCCGTCGTAATAGATGCGGCTGATTCGCTCTACCCAGACGATTTCATCGCCCATGAGACGTCGGAACCAGTTGTTCAAATCCTCATTCTTGGTGAACCAGCGATGGCCACCCAGATCGAACTTGTAGCCGTTCCGTACATTCGTGTTGCACAGGCCGCCGACGAAATCATTGCGTTCTATGACCGAAACCCTGACCCCACTCGCAGTCAGCTCGTGGCCAGTGGCAAGGCCTGCCGGCCCGGCGCCCAGTATCACTACGTGCTCATTGTTATTCATACGATTAATACCATGCATACCGCTACACTGACTTGTGACGAATTTCGACGATTTTGTTGTACACCGCCGCCAGCAAGAGGCAGCCAATGAACACGAAAGCAAACAGTTGAATGGCGCCGATGAGGCCACCTGTGATACTGACGCTGTAACCGGGAATGTAGTTTGAGAGAAGCGCGGCATGCACACTTTCGCTGGCAGTCCCGCGAATCACCAGCCAGGCAGTGGAGCAGAACAACCCCACGCCCGCCATGGTACCGATCGCCACACCCAGGCTGATGCCGTGCAGACGCATGATGCTGGGCTTCAATACCGGGTTCTCCGAAGGCGTGGTGCTGAGCAGTACTTCTGATATGCGCGTACCGAGCACCCGGCCATACAGCCGGTAGCTTAGCCAGCTAAACAGGCCAGCGTAAATAAAGCCCCAGAAGGCTCCAATCCAGGCTCCACCGGATGTCACCGAGTAGCCCGGGAAAAACACCGCGAGCAAACCCAGGAGATTCCCTGAGTCCTCTCCCCAGCGCGCAATCGAGGTCTGGGTGGCAAAGTAGACCACAACTGCTCCCACTGTACCCCCGGTGAGGCCGAGCATCATTGCGTTGAATCGGATGGCCGCGTGCAGCAGCTTCAGATTCACCCCGTTTGCATTGCGATTCGCAGCCTGCATGTTCTGGTAATTCCCCATAATCTTCTGGACCTTAATCGGCCAGTTCGGCTGAACTGATCAGCATCACGCCCAGCGCAACATAATGTACGAGATTCCAATAGACCGCACCGGCAAAGCCCGCTATCGCACCTGCGAGAAAGCCGTAGCCCGCGCCCACTACTGCCCCGCCCCAGGAGACACTGTAGCCAGGCAGGTAATCGGCTAATGCACTGAGGTGAGGGCCTACCGGGTAATGCTCGGGAACTGACTGCAGCAATAACACTGCCGTCGCCAGCGACAAACCGACTGCACACAACACGCCGGCCGCCACGGCCAGGCCGAAAACGTCCATCTTGGCGAACACCGCCGAGAGGATTACATGGTCTTTCACGGGACGATCCATTGCTGATCGATTCTCCTTTTATTTATTTGGGCAGCTACTGTAGTATAAACAGGTGGTCTTGGCGACCGCTGCGGCACCTGTGAGTGCCTGGTAGCGGAAGCCCGAAAACAATATAAAAACCCCTGTCAACTCAGGTCATCCAGCGCCTGTGACTGGCACCACCTTGGCATAGTAGACCCGGAATATGAAGCTTTTGGCGGTTGCTCTGCCCGTATGCACGGGCAAACAGAAAGAATCTGTGAATCAGATCACGCGGGCACGGGCCACACCCACCGGGCGCGAGAGCCGCAGCTGATGCCAACACCGCCCTCCTCAGGAGGCTATTCCAGGCCCTCGGCGCGCTATTACGCCCTGGGGCTGCTCACGGTGGTGTACGCCTTCAACTTCATCGACCGTCAGTTGATCGCCATACTCCAGGAGTCGATCAAGGAGGAATTACTCCTGACCGATGGACAGCTCGGCCTCCTGGCAGGTTTCGCTTTCGCTGTATTCTACGTCACCGCCGGCATTCCCATCGCGCGCTGGGCCGATCGATCCAACCGACGCAATATTGTCGCCGGCTCGGTGTTCATCTGGAGTTTCATGACCGCGGTCAGCGGCTACGCGCAGAATTACATCCAGCTCCTGCTGGCACGAATCGGTGTCGGTGTGGGTGAGGCCGGAGGCAGCCCTCCCTCCCATTCCATTATCTCAGATATTTTCCCACCGGAGAGGCGAGCCACCGCTCTGGGCGTGTACAGCACCGGTGTCAATATCGGCATACTGTTCGGCTTTCTCCTGGGCGGCTGGCTGAACGAATTTTTTGGCTGGAGAACGGCCTTTGTAGTGGTAGGACTGCCGGGCATCGCCCTCGCCGTGCTGGTCGCCGTAACCCTCAGAGAGCCTATTCGCGGCATATCTGAAAAGCATGCCGTCGAGGCCCAGTCGGTACCCTTCAGTGATGTTATCCGGCTGTTGTGGAGCCGCAGAACCTTTAGACATATGGCGTTTGCAGCGGCCCTCAATGCCTTCGCCGGCTACGGTTCGGCAAGCTGGACCGCGTCCTTCATGATTCGCAGTCACGAAATGACCACCGGGGAACTCGGTACCTGGCTGGCAATGATAACCGGCGTTGGCGGCGCCATTGGCGTGGTGCTTGGCGGCGTGATAGCCGACCGGCTTTCGCTGGGGAACAAGCGCTGGTACATGTGGGTACCGGCTATTGCGGGTGCGATCTCGGTACCGTTTATCGCTGCGGTATACCTGGTGGACGGCGCCTACTCCGCCCTGCTGCTGTCGATCATTCCCGGCATGCTGCACAACGTTTATCTGGGCAACACGATTGCCACCACCCATGCACTCGTTGGGCTGCGCATGCGTGCCCTTTCGAGCGCTATCCTGTTTCTCATCCTCAATCTGATCGGTCTCGGCCTGGGGCCGCTGCTGGTCGGGATGCTCAGCGATTTTCTGCAGCCCGCCTTCGGCGTGCACTCGCTGCGCCAGGCAATGCTGTACCTGTTGCCGCTGGTGATGGCGTGGTCGGCGTGCCACTTCCTGCTCGCCGCACGTTCACTACCTGAAGATCTGGACGCGGCACCTGACTGACAGCACGGCGCCGCCGATGCCCCTTATCGGATAGCACCGATACCCACCGCCGAGCGCACCTTCGCCAACAGCTCGCTGCTGTGTTCGCGCGCGCGGTGAGCACCCTGTTGCAGCACATCCTCGATATGGCCGGGATCATTCATCAGGCGCGCATATTCCTCACGGGCAGCGGCGAGTTCCGCATTCACCAGCTCAAAGAGCTGCTTCTTTGCCTCGCCCCAGGCTATTCCCTCGCCAAACGCCTTGCGCATGCGGGTAGTCTCATCCTCCGAAGCAAACGCCGCCCATATCTGGAAAACAGCAGAGTCATCGGGGTCTTTCGGTTCGCCGGGCTCGAGCAGGTTGGTCTTGATGCGGTTGATCGACTTGCGCAACTGTTTTTCCGACTGAAACAAAGCAATGGTGTTGTTGTAACTCTTGCTCATCTTGCGCCCGTCCAGACCTCTCAATACGGCGACATCATCCTCGACTACTGCTTCGGGCAAGGTAAAAATTTCCGCGAAGTTGTGGTTGAAGCGCTGTGCGATATCTCGCGCCATCTCCACGTGCTGGATCTGGTCCCGGCCTACCGGGATCCTGGATGCATTAAACATCAGTATGTCCGCGGCCATGAGTACGGGATAACTGAACAAGCCCATCGTGACACCAAAATCGGCGTCTTCGCCGGCTGCCTCATTCGCCTGCACGGCAGCCTTGTAGGCGTGCGCCCGGTTCATCAGACCCTTGGCCGTACTGCAACTGAGTATCCAGGTGAGCTCGGGGATCTCGGGAATATCAGACTGGCGATAAAATAGCGCCTTCCCGGTATCCAGGCCCAGGGCCAACCAGGTGGCGGCTATTTCCTTACTGGACTGTCGGACCTGCTCGGGATCCTGGCATTTGATCAAGGCATGATAATCCGCGAGAAAAAAATAGGCATCCAGCGATTGGTCGCGGGACAACGCCACTGAAGGGCGAATAGCGCCCACGTAGTTGCCCAGGTGCGGTGTGCCCGTTGTGGTGATACCTGTCAGAACTCGCTGCTTTTGCATGAAAAATGACCGCCTGAAAACAGGGGCAGATGATACTGTTAATGCCGTCTAGAGGCTATCCGGAGAACGCGCCGCCAGCGGGCCGGCTCGATTATAGAAACCGCTTAGCACCTCGGCCAACGCGTGTGCGTCCGATGCGCCCGCAAGCTCTCGAATCGAGTGCATCGCGAAGGTGGGCACACCGATATCCAGCGTACGAATGCCGGTTACGCCCGCGGTGATTGGCCCGATGGTGCTGCCACAGGCCATATCATTGCGCACGACAAACGTTTGCACGGCAACACCCGCCTCCGCGCACAGTTGCCTGAACAGCGCGGCGGTTTCACTGTTGGTAGCGTACCGCTGACTGGCATTCACTTTGATCACCGGCCCGCAATTCAACAAGGGACCGTGATTTTCGTCGTGTTTATCGGCGTAATTCGGATGCACGCCGTGCGCGTTGTCAGCGGAAATTACCAGCGAGTTTTCAACCATCCTCGCGTAGCTCTGCTCTGTCTCTGCAAGCCGCCGCAGCACGGAATGCAGAAAGGGGCCCTGGGCACCTGACGTCGACTGGCTGCCCACCTCTTCGTGATCGTTGCATACCAGCAACGCGCCCACATCTCCCTCGGCACGTATCAACGCCTGTAAGCCGACAAAGCAGCTGAGGAGGTTGTCGAGCCGCGCGGAAGCGATGAACTCGCGTTGCAGTCCGACCAGGGCCGGAGCCTGTGTATCGTAGAAGCAGAGTTCGTAATCCATTACGGCGCGTGCAGCGCTGCCGGGATACTCACGCTGAAGATGTTCGAGCAGCAGCGCTCGAACATCGAACCCGCTGTCTGCGGGCGCGCTTCCAAGCAGCGGTATAATGTCTGTCTGCGGGTTGATGCTTCGATTCTGATTGGCTTCCCGGTCAAGGTGTATCGCGAGGCTTGGAATAACGGCCACGGGCCTCCCAAAATCCACCAACGCGGAGTGCAGATTACCGCTCTCGCAGCTAAAGGTTACACGTCCAGCGAGAGACAGGTCGCGGTCAAACCATGGATTCAGCAGCGCCCCGCCATAAACCTGCACACCCAGCTGCAGGTACCCGTTCCGCTGTAGTTCCGGTGCTGGCTTGAGCATCAGGCAAGGGCTATCGGTGTGTGCACCAACGATACGCATACCCTCCGCAGCGGCATCCCCCTCTCCCGCCACAAAAGCGATGATAGAGCTGCCGTTGCGCGTCAGGTAATAGCGCCCACCGGGTTTAATAGCCCAGTTATCAGCGACCTCCAGGCGACTGAAACCGGCAGAGTCCAGCCTCCGCGACATCTCCGCGACAGCGTGAAAGGGGGTGGTCGCCCTCGCCAGAAAATCACAGAGCTCAACGTTGAAAGCGTCACTATTCATTGACTGAATCCCGATCTGTCGTTTGTGGCAAGCGTGTTGCACCCCTTGCTTGCGCCTGCATTCTCGCAAACAGGCTGGAGGTATCCCAGCGCGAACCACCCATCGCCTGCACTTGCGCGTAGAACTCGTCCACCATGCTGGTAAGCGGTAGCTGCAGCGCCATCTTCTCACTTTCAGCGAGCACCATGCCTAGATCCTTGCGCATCCAGTCTACCGCGAAGCCATGCTCATAGTGACCAGCCAGCATGCTCTCGTAGCGGTTGTCCATCTGCCACGACTGGGCGGCGCCGCGCGCAATAACGTCCAGCACCGCAGCCGTGTCCAGTCCGGCCTGCTCGGAAAAAATCATAGCTTCAGCGAGCCCCTGCACAATACCCGCAATACATATCTGGTTGACCATCTTCGCAAGCTGCCCACTTCCTGCATCTCCGAGTAACCGCACGCATTGGGCATAACTCCGCAGGCTTGATTCGACCTTGTCAAAATCCTTCTGCGCGCCGCCCACCATGACCGTCAGGCGGCCATTCTCCGCACCGGCCTGCCCGCCGGAAACGGGCGCATCGAGAAACCCGATACCGCCTGCAGCAGCTTCCAGCGCGACCTCGCGAGCGAGTTCAGCAGAGGCCGTGGTGTGATCAACGATCACCGCCCCCTCAGAAATACCGTGCATCACACCATGTTCGCCATAAACCACGCTGCGGACATCATCGTCGTTCCCCACGCACAGGCACACGATGGCGGCCTCCCGCGCGGCCGCCGCAGGCGTGGAGGCCTGGCTGCCGCCATACTGCGCGACCCATTGCTCTGCCTTGCTTGCGGTACGGTTATACACACACACGCTATGGCCGGCCAATTGCAGGTGACCCGCCATGGGATAACCCATGACACCGAGACCAATAAATCCAATTTTCAATCAGAGACTCCCTCTACTGTGCATACCAGAGCCAAAACAAAAGGCCCGCCAGAGCGATGCGGTAGTAAACAAACGGCATGAGCCCAACACGGTCGAGAAGGCGCAGAAACAGCGCAATACTGGCGTAGGCAGTCAGGCCGGAAACCAGCGCCGCGACCCCCAGCGACATCCAGTCAATCGTAGCTGTCGATGTCGCCAGCTCCCAGGTCTTGAGCGCGCCTGCACTGAGAATAATCGGTATTGATAGCAGGAACGAAAAACGCGCGGCAGACTGCCGACTCATGCCCAACATCAAAGCCGCGGTAATGGTAACCCCCGAGCGCGACACCCCGGGTACCGGCGCCAACGCCTGCGCCAGCCCAATGAGCAACGCCAGGTTGAGAGTCAGCGTGCGGCCCGCGGCCGGGCTTCGCCTGGCGCGCAAATCCGCGAGGCCGAGAAACAGGCCGAAGACCAGTGTGGTGGAGGCTATGACGGGCAATGTGCGCAGATGACTCTCTATGAATCCACCCGCGAGCAGCCCGACAAGCCCCGCGGGAATCGTCGCCGCGGCAAGGTACCAGACAAGTCGACTGTCATCAGATGCGGGGTTCCCGAGCAGTGACGCAATCCACGCTTGCGCCATACGCTGCAAGTCTGTGCGATAGTACAGTAGCACCGCGCCCAGCGTGCCCACATGCACCGCCACATCAAATGCGAGGCCCTGGTCGGGCCATCCCATCACCAGCGCGGGAATAACCAGATGGGCAGAACTGGATATAGGCAGAAATTCCGTCAACCCCTGCACCAGGGCCAGTAGAAGGGCCTGATAAAGTTCAATCATTTCGGGCGACCCTGCTCCGGGATCTTCTTCCAGTTGATTTCATTGCGCACATAGGCCGGGTTGACGTCTGCCGGTGCCTGGGTAGCGCCCTGGGTGATGAGCTGTCGCGCCAGGGGAACGATGTCGCGGGCGTCTGGCAGACTATCCGTATGCACGCTGTTTACGCGCAGCCGCAAGGCGGCAGAGCACCTGTCGAGGTACGCGCACCCATTACCCAGCGCTGTCAACGGCTCACGGCCTTCGGGCGCCAGGTCTTCCGGCGCAACAGCCCAGGGGCCCTGTTGCAACACCGCGAGTCCCTGCTCGAAAACATACACGGCCGCGTACACTTCATTCAGTCTGGCATCTACAAGGCAAAGCGCTGTATCGGATTCATCCAGCAGCCCCCTTCTCATCGCGCCCTGGGCTATTGCCGCGAGAGACGATACCGGAACGACCGGCAGGCCACTGGCGTAGGCCAAACCCTGCGCGGCACTGGCGGCGACACGCAACCCGGTGAAAGAACCCGGCCCCGACCCGTAGGCGATAGCCTCGACACCCTGCCCTCGCAAATCGCCAATCGGCAACAACTCGCCAAGCAAGGCGAAGATTCGCTGGCTGTGTTGGCGTGGCGCCACCTCGTGGCGCTGAAATGTGCCTTCCGCGATAGCAACGGCGACCGAACAGGCGTCCGAAGAAGTCTCCAGGGCGAGAATCCCGCAGCCTTTCCCGCTAATATACATTCGCTCCGCCAATACCCAATACCCCGTGCAACTGCTACCGTAATCACTGACAATTATCACACAGCCACTACCCTGGCGGCACCACTCCCACGATGCAATTCTGTCAAACAGATGATTTGAGCCAGATAACCGGACTCATCCTTGCGGGGGGGAAAGGCCGGCGCGTTGACTATCGCGACAAGGGGCTTGTCCCCTGGTTGGGTAAACCGCTGATCGCTCATGTGTGCGAGCGAATCAGGCCTCAAGTGGCCGAACTGATTATCAGCTGCAATCGCAACCCGGATATCTACAAGAAGTACGCCGTCACTGTTGTTGAAGACAGGCGTGCCAATTTTCAGGGACCGCTGGCGGGGCTGGAAGCAGCCCTGCCCGGGATCAGCACTGAGTACGTCCTCGTCACAACCTGCGACACACCGCTTATCCCGGGGGATCTGGCACGCAGATTACTTGCCGTAATGCAAGAGGACCCGGCCCTGGACGCCTGTTTTGCGCATGACGGTGAACGCGCGCACTACCTGTGTTCATGCATGCGCAATAGTGGTCTGTACACTCTTTCGAGCTTTCTCGATACTGGTGAGCGAGCGGTACATCGTTGGTATCGGGAAAAGCGGGTTGCCGCCGTGGATTTTTCTGACTGCCGCGAGGCCTTCAGAAACTTCAATCAAATGGAATAGTCACCTGTCGGTACGGGCTATCTTGCCCTCCGGCACACGCTGGGTATCAAAAAAAAACCGCTGAGTTATCAGCGGTTTTTTTTATGCTTGCTTCGCCGGAGACGACGCAGGGTGAGCACATTCAACTCGCCGCGCTGGCTGGAGCCTTCCGTGCAGCCCTGGCCTTTGGTCTGGCCCTTGCCTTGCTCCCGGCTTTTGACTTCGCCCTGACTTTGGACCTGGAGCCCGGACGACCCCTGGCTGCGGTGCCGGACTTACTCTTCGCCCGCGTTTTACTGGCCGCCCCGGCTTTGGTCTTGCGCTTGGGTGACGCTTTCGCTTTTTTGGGAGCGGCCTTCTTTTTTGGCTTGCCGCGCAGTTTCCGCGCTGCCTCTTTCACTTTTGCTTCAGCTTTTTTCTCTATGGCGCGCACCTTGCTTGCGGCTTTTTTCTCAGCCGCTGTCACCTGCTTGAGCAGACGCTTTTCCAGCTTGGCCACCTTCCTGGCGTCCGCTGTCGCCCGCGCCCGGGCCCAACGCTCGGCGTGCCGCGCCAACTCGGCGATCTTGTCCACCTCGGCTTTAGCCGCGAGCTCTGCCTTGTGAGCGAAGACCTTTTCCTCTGCAATAAGCCTGGTCGCCCTGACTTTGGCATCCTCTCTCAGTTTCTGGGCTCGCTCCTTCGCTGCGGCAACCCTCTCCCGCAGTGACTTGATTTTCGTCGAAGTTCGGGCTGCGGCATTGGAGGCAACTTTTGCAGCGCGTTTATTGGCGGCGGTTGCGTTTTTCTTCGCCGTCTTGCGCGCACGCTCTACTTTCTTGCGTGCCGTGACCAGAGATTTCTTCTCTGCGTCCATTGTCTTCTGCAAATTATCCAGGGTTTCATGCGCCCGGGCGAGTGCAGGCGTCATTGGAGCTGACACTGCCGATTTCTGGGAAGAAGACGAACGCTTTGCCTGTGCTGTTTTCTTTGCGGTAGTTTTTCGTTTAGCTGGAGTTTTGCGTTTAGCAGGGGCTTTTCGTTTTGTTGGCGCTTTGCGTTTTGTTGGCGCTTTGCGAGCCGCTTTCTTTACAGTGGATTTTTTTGCCGCCGTTTTCCGTTTCGCCGGCACTTTCTTTCGCGCTACCTTTTTTGTTTTCGCGCGTTTTGCGGGCGCTTTTTTAACAGCCGTTGCCATTTCGCACATCTCCTAGAACATTTTCAGGATACAGCGTATTCAAAGCTAGCAACAAAAACTGACAGATACAATAAAATAATGCACCGAAATAATGTGCAAGTTACACCTTTCGAACGCTACAAAAGTCGAACGCTAATTCATTATTAAACAACGCTGCGGCATAGCTATCTACGATGCGTCGAGCGCGGCAAATACCCGGTCGCGAATTTGATCTACGGAACCTACACCATCTATACGATGATAGAGAGGAGCCTCGTCACCTTTCATACCGCTATAGAATTCAATCAGGGGACTTGTTTGCGCATGATAAATATCGAGACGCTTGCGCACAGTTTCTTCAACGTCGTCATCGCGCTGCACGAGCGGCTCACCCGTTTCATCATCGACGCCATCGCGCTGGGGCGGATTATAAACAACGTGATAAACGCGACCGGAGGCAGGATGCACCCGGCGCCCGATCAAACGGGCAATTATCTCTTCGTCTGCGACTGAAATTTCCACCACGTGATCCAGAGATACGCCAGCATCAACCATGGCTTCAGCCTGTACGATCGTACGCGGGAAACCATCAAACAGAAAACCCGCCTGACAATCAGCTGCGCCGATACGCTCTTTCACGAGACCGATAATAATTTCATCGGAAACCAGTCCGCCGCTTTCCATCACATCCTTTGCCTTCAGGCCCAGTGGGGTTCCAGCTTTAACCGCCGCCCGCAGCATATCGCCAGTTGAAATCTGGGGAATTCCATAGCGTTCGCAGATGAACTGTGCCTGAGTTCCTTTTCCCGCGCCCGGGGCGCCCAGTAAAATTAATCGCATTGCGTGACATCCTCGGGTTTTATGCGCATCGGAAACGTCCTGAGCGCCGGTGTAAGAAGTAGCTGTACAAAACGCGCGCTAACGATACACAGCGCTTGGCATGGTTACAAGGTGGTCTATATCGGGCCTGGGCTAGCTCTGAAGAGCCTTTGCCAACTGCCAGTACTCCTCCAACTTTTCCAGGTCGAGGTCTTCCAGCGCTGCGCCATCCGCCGATGCCAATGATTCCACCGCACCAAAACGCTGCTCGAATTTGGCTGACGCCCTGCGCAAACTTGATTCGGCATCCAGCCCGAGATGCCTCGCCAGGTTGACGGAACTAAACAGTACATCACCCATCTCATCATCAATGTCCGCAGGTTCACCGGCGGAGATTGCGGCGCGCAGCTCACTCAGTTCTTCCTCCAGTTTTGCCAATACTGCGGTGCTGTCCGGCCAGTCGAAATTGACCGCCGCAACGCGCTTCTGCAGTTTCTGGGCACGCGGCAACGCGGGCAGTGCGACAGGAACATCGGCGAGAATACCGTGAGCATTGCGTTTGCGTCTTTCTGCCTTCTTGATACGTTCCCAACTCAACCGAACCTCATCAATTGTACTGGAATCCTTGACCTGGCCCTCAATCTCACCGTCGGCAAATACATGCGGGTGTCTTCTCAATAGTTTTTCCACCAGGGTATTCACGACATCATCAAAGCTGAACAGACCCTGCTCTGACCCCAGTTGCGCATAGAACACGACCTGAAAGAGTACATCGCCGAGTTCGTCGGCCACCTGCGTGAAATCACCCTGCTCAATGGCATGCGCGAGCTCGTAGCACTCTTCCAGGGTAGACGGAACAATACTTTTGAAAGTCTGCTGTATATCCCAGGGGCAGCCCGTTTCAGGGTCGCGAAGTCGCGCCATCACCCGCAGCAGGTCAGCCAGCATGTATTGCTGCCGCTTTGCCACCGACATCAGTCAGAAACCCGATGGACGTTGATGACATTCTTCAGGCGCTCAATGCGCTCCAGCAGTTTTGACAACGACACAAGGTCCGGCACCTCCACGCGCAACCGCATCGTGGCAGTGTTGCTGTCCTTGTTGGTACTCGTGTTTATGGACAATACATTGAGTCGCGCATTGGCAAACTGCCCCGTGATGTCGCGCAACAGGCCCTGACGATCATAGGCCTCGATAGCAACCTCCACTTCGTAGTCTCCAGTGGACCTGTCTCCCCAGGAAACGTCAATCACACGGTCAAATGCCGTTTGCTGAAGATGCATCAGCCGGCCGCAGTCTGAGCGGTGCACGCTGACCCCGCGATGCTTGGTAACAAAACCACTGATCAGATCGCCGGGAACGGGTTTACAACAGCCCGCAAAGTGCGTCACCAGGTTGCCTACACCGCTCACTTCAACGAGACCAGAGCCATCAACACCGGGGCTGGCCAGGCGCAAGCGCGTACGGGGGGCGTTCTGCAGCAGACTTTGCGCAGCGTTCATGACCTGTGCCGACGAAACATCCCCGGCGCCCACCGCCGCGTACATATCCTCAACTGAATTACACTGCACCTTTTTCGCGATGCGCTGATAATCGATACTGGTGAGCGCCAGCCGCTTGAATTCCCTGGCCAGCAGGTTGCGGCCCGCCGCGATATTGTCTTCCCGCGCCTGGCTCCGAAACCATTGCTGCACCTTCGCGCGCGCGCGCGAGGTCCTGATGTATCCAAGTCCGTGTTGCAGCCAGTCTCGCCGCGGCACTGCATCCTTGCTGGTGAGCACTTCAACCCGTTCGCCCATCTTGAGCTGGTAGGTCAGCGGTACGATGGAACCATTGACTTTCGCGCCGCGGCAGCGGTGCCCGATCTCGGTATGCACATGATAGGCAAAATCCAGCGGAGTGGCGCCTTGCGCCAGGTTCACAACATCGCCATCCGGCGTAAACGCATAGACTCTGTCCTGAGCCACGTCGAAGCTGAACTGCTCGGCAACGCCACCAGCGTCACCCGTTTCTTCATGCCAGTCGAGCACCTGACGCAACCACGCGAGCTTTTCTTCATAGGTACTTGCCAGTAATCCGCCGGCATCCGAACCTTTATAGCGCCAATGCGCGCACACACCCAGCTCGGCCTCCTGGTGCATCTGCCCGGTTCGAATCTGCACCTCCATTATCTTGCCCTCCGGACCGATTACCGCTGTATGCAGCGAGCGATAACCGTTCTCCTTCGGATTGGCAATATAATCATCAAACTCGTTGGGAATATTGCGCCACAAACCGTGGACCAGCCCCAGCGTGGCGTAGCAGTCGCGCACCTCCGGAACCATGATACGCAAAGCACGGATATCATAGACCTGGGAGAAGCCGATACCCTTGCGCTGCATTTTCCGCCATATACTGTATATATGCTTCGCCCGTCCACCGATCTCGAAGCGTATTCCCGCCTGGTGCAATAACTGACTGAGATCCTCGGTCACCCGTTGAATAAACTGGTCACGCTCGAGTCGTTTGCCATCAAGTAGTCGCGCTATCTTGCGATAGGCATCCGGGTAGAGATAGCGAAACGAAAGGTCCTCCAACTCCCATTTCAGCTGACCGATTCCGAGCCGGTGCGCCAGTGGCGCATAGACGTCGAACACCTCCTGCGCAACTTGTCGCCGCCGCTCATCATTTTTCACGGCGCGTAGGGCGCAGGTGCGCTCGGCCAGTTTGATCAGCGCTACCCTGACATCGTCCACAAGCGCAATCAGCATCTTGCGCACGTTGTCTTTCTGACCGTGAGCTTGTCCGAGCACTGGCCGGTCGAGGTTCAGCGGCAGTTCACCTATAGCCACCATGCGCAGTACCCCGCGCAATAACCGGGTAACACTGCCGCCGAAACACTGTTCTACGCGTTCCAGCGAGACACGCTCTTCCCGTACAGCCCGATAGAGCACCGTCGCCACCAGGCAGTCCGGGTCTACATGTAGCTCGACAAGAATCTGTGCCATGTCGAGGCCCGTGAGAAAGCAATCGCTGTGCCCTGCCCAGTCGCGGGTGTCTGCAGCGGGCTTGCCGCGCGCCTCGGCCGCCACTTCGCAGGCCCGTGCAAGCAGCGTGTACTGCGACTCATCCAGAATGATCGGCAGCTCGTCTAGCCAGCGCTGCACATCCACATCGCCGGCAGCGTCAAGATAGGATTGCTGTCGAACCTGCACCATTTACGCAATGCTCCCGGGCTAGCCGAACACGCCAGTGGACAGGTACCGATCACCACGGTCACATACGATTGCGACGATCACGGAATTCTCTACCTCTTGTGACAAGTGCAGTGCGGCTGCCACCGCTCCACCCGAGGACACGCCACAGAATATACCCTCCTCGGATGCCATTCTACGCATGGTTTGCTCAGACTCATGCTGCGAAATATCGATTACGCGATCGACGCGGTGCGCCTCGAAGATCTCTGGCAGATACGCCTCGGGCCAACGCCGTATCCCAGGTATGCTCGATCCATCCATCGGCTGCAGCCCAACGATCTGCACGTCCGGGTTCTGCTGCTTGAGATAGGCGGAGCAGCCCATGATTGTCCCGGTGGTTCCCATGGAACTGACAAAATGCGTGATGCTGCCGCCAGTCTGTCGCCACAGCTCGGGGCCGGTACCCTCGCTATGGGCTCGTGGGTTGTCCGGGTTGCCAAACTGGTCCAGCACCTTGCCCACACCTTCAGCCTGCATTTTCAGCGCGAGATCACGCGCACCTTCCATGCCGTCTTCCTTCGACACTTCAACCAGTTTTGCCCCGTAGGCCGCCATGGCCAGTTTCCGCTCGTCGCTCATGTGCGAGGGCATGATAAGGATCAGCCGATACCCACGTATCGCCGCCGCCATGGCGAGCGCGATGCCGGTATTGCCGCTGGTCGCCTCAATCAGGGTATCTCCCGGGGCAATTTCGCCACGCGCCTGCGCTTGCGCGATCATGCTGAGGGCTGGCCTGTCCTTTACCGAACCAGCCGGGTTGGTACCTTCCAGCTTAACCAGCAGGGTATTGCTGGTCTCCCCGGGCAATCGCTGCAAACGAACCAGGGGGGTGTTGCCGATACAGGCTTCAATTGTGGGAAATTCAGGCATACCAGAGGAACCGCTTATTACAGGCCGCCAAGTATATCGAAATGTGGCACCAGCCGCCTGTCAGGCAGCCAACACGGCAAAGGCCACGACATATTCGAGCTCATCCGCCAGGCTCAGCTCCACGTGCGAGCCACCGCGCGCCAGGGCCGCCGTGCGGGCACCCCCGCTGAGCACCACCTTCGGAGCGCCCGCGGCGTCATGCGTCACACAGATGTCCTGCCAGCTGACACCGCGCCCTATACCCGTACCCAGCGCTTTGGCGACGGCTTCCTTGGCGGCAAAACGCTTTGCCAGCAGACGGGTCGCCTGCTTGCTTACAGCATATTCCGCCAGCTCTGACTGCGTAAGAATCCGCTTTACAAATCGCTCGCCCTGGCGCACCAATACTTCCTCAATACGCGCTACCCGGAGGATATCGGTACCCACTGCAATCATAGCCCTTCCTCACGTCCTCGCGCCGCGTCAGCGCTGCGCTTGGAGAGCGTAGACTGGAACAATTCGCGACTGCGCAAGGGTAATTCTCCGAGATGTTCCGCAAGCGCTTCGCGCAAGAGTCGTTTGCACGCACGACGCGACGCCGCAGAAAATTCGCCGCGCGCAATCGAGAGTAGGTCCTCACCGGCAAACGCCCCGTCACCGGACGCTCCGGCGTATTCAAGTGCCGTGAGCCCCTGACCGGGCTGGAAGCGATACCAGCTGCCTGCCATCATCTCCTCGCCGGTAAGACAATCGGTGGTCACGTCGAAACTGTAGCCCAGCTCTGCGAGCAAAGTGAACTCAAAATGCCGCAAGACCAGATCCACGGGATCGGCAAGCGGCAATTCGCCCAGCGCTTTACTGTAGGCTGAAAACAACCGCGGATGCGCGTCGTGCCGGTGCAGGAGCCGGAACAGCAGTTCGTTCAGGTAGAGCCCGCTGAACAATCTTTCACCGCGCAGGGAAAGTGCGCCGTCCGCGGCTTCAATCGCCACCAGGCTCTTGAGTTCTCCGCGCCCGGAAAAAGACACCAAAAGTGGCACGAAAGGTTGCAGCAGCGCTGCTTTACTGCCACCGCGCGAGCGCCGCCTGGCTCCGCGCGCCGCCAGACTGATGCGCCCATGCTCGGCGGTAAATACTTCCAGCAACATACTGGAGTCACGGTAGGGACGACTGTGCAGTATGTACGCGGGCTGCAGGTTTACGCGCAGACTCATAGGTCAGGCCGGTTTATCGTCGTAACCGAGGCTGCGCAGCGCACGTTCGTCGTCCGACCAGCCGGATTTCACTTTCACCCAGAGACGCAGCATTACCCTGGCATCGAACAGCGTCTCCATGTCGCGCCGGGCATCCGTCCCGATTGACCGCATTCTCGCCCCTTTTTCGCCGATCAGGATTTTCTTCTGGCCGTTTCGCTCCACGAATATGACAGCGGCAATATGCAGCACGCCTTCTTCTTGCGCAAAATCCTCGATCTGTACTGTCACGGCGTAGGGAATCTCATCACCCAACTGGCGCATGATTTTCTCGCGTACAATTTCTGCCGCCATGAAGCGTTGGCTGCGATCAGTCAGTTGATCCTCCGGGAAGTAGTGATCCGCCACCGGCATTCGTTGCAGAATCTGAGTTTCCAAAGCCTCGATATTATGCTGCCGCAGGGCCGACACCGGTACGATCTCACAGAAATCCGCCTTCTCGGCCAGCGTCTGCAACCACGGTAACAACGCGCCCTTGTCAGCCAGTAGATCAACCTTGTTGACGACCAGCAAGCAGGGCAACCCCGAGCGGCGAACATACTCCAGCACCACCTGATCCTGCTCTGTCCAGGCGGTCCGATCCACCACGAACACGACGAGGTCCACGTCCCGTAATGCCGCGGTGGCTGCCCGGTTCATAAAGCGATTTATCGCCTTTGGGGTATCGCGGTGCAGACCGGGCGTATCGACATACACGACCTGATTGCCGTTTTCTGTCTTGACCCCCAGTATCTGGTGTCGTGTAGTCTGCGGCTTGCGCGAGGTAATGCTGATCTTTTGCCCCAAAAGATGATTGAGGAGCGTGGATTTGCCGACGTTAGGCCGCCCGACGATAGCGACGTAACCCGAGCGTGAAATCGCTTCAGCCACCCTGTGCCGCCAGCTGTTCGAGTGCATGGCTGGCGGCCACCTGTTCGGCCTTGCGGCGGCTTTTGCCGCTGCCCTCCACCACCAGTGCGGGTTGACTCAGGCGACAGGCAACCCGAAAACTCTGGTCGTGGTCCTCTCCCATCACCTCCAGTAACTCGTACTCCGGCAGCGAACGACTGCGCCCCTGGAGATATTCCTGCAACGCTGTCTTGGGGTCCTTGGCGACGGAACCCTCTTCAAGAGCGAGCAACGGTTCTTCAAACCAGTCGAGCACGCAACGGCGACAACTGTCCACCCCGCCATCCAGAAGAATCGCTCCCAACACAGATTCGAGCGCGTCGGCGAGAATCGACGCCCGCCGATGACCTCCACTCTTGCGCTCGCCAGACCCCAGCCGAAGATACTCGCCCAGCGCGAGCTCACCCGCGGCCCGGGCGAGGCTGTCTCCGCGTACTATCGCTGCGCGCATGCGACTGAGTTCCCCCTCACGCGCACTGGGGAACCGCCGATAGAGATCCTCTGCGACAATATGGTTCAGAATGGAGTCGCCGAGAAACTCCAGGCGTTCATTGTTCCTGTTGCCCATGCTGCGGTGCGTCAGGGCGAGTTCCAGCAGCGTCGGATCACTGAACTGATAGCCCAGCAATTTCTGCAGGCGGGCCAGGTCTGGCATGTATTTACTTTGGCGCCTGGTCGGGGCGGGCCACCTTCCCCTGACCTACACGATAGAGCAGATCATCGAACTTGATAACCGCATCGACCCGCCAGACAAGAGGCAGCCGTACCTCGTACCCGGCATCGATGTAGGTATGCCCGTCCTTACGGTAAATCTCTATCTCCCGTGCTTTCAGGCCATTGATACGGTTGGTGTTGAAAATCGTGTCCAGGCGCCCACGTATCGCCGTATTGCTCTCGCCCACCGTCTCGGGGTCTATCGCGATACGACTGACGACGTCGCGCACACTCAAAAACTCAAAATAGGGAGGCCCGAGTCGCAACGCACACATCACAAAAAAACCCACCATGACAAGCACGATGAGCGTTCCCAGAATCGACATTCCCGCCTGACTACGATGCTTGATCACAGTGCTGTCTCCTGTATGTACTTTGTGCTTATTCTATCAACCCGACCCGGCTGAAACTCGGCAAGCTGAGCAGCGAGTCCCAGTGCATCCAGATGGCGAAGGCCTTGCCTACTATATCCCGTTCCGGCACCTGACCCCAAATGCGGCTATCGCTGCTATTGTCGCGGTTATCACCCATCATGAAATAGTGGCCTGGCTTGACCACCACCGTGAAATCCCGCGCGGGAATTTCTGAGTCGACCTGCATCATATGTCCGGATTCGCCCAATTGCTCCCTGGAAAACCGGTAGCGCGCCGGCACATCACCCACTGCAGGCGCTACTTCCCGAGCCACCAATTCACCGTTCACGAATATCTGCTTGCTGCGATAGCTGATGGTATCGCCGGGCAGGCCTACCACCCGCTTTATGAAATACGTGTCATTCATATGCGGGGGGAAAAACACCATCACATCGCCCCGCTCCGGCTCATTGAGGTCGACGACCTTGGTTCTCACCACCGGTAAGCGGATACCGTATGTGTACTTGTTGACCAGAATATAGTCGCCTACCTGTAGCGTTGGCACCATGGAGGACGAGGGAATCTGAAACGGCTCTACCAGGAACGAGCGGAGCACAAATACCACCAGCAGCACCGGGAAAAATGACCGCGCGTACTCAACCACCACGGGTTCCCGGGCGTTCTCGTCGGCCGCCGCCTGAAACCTGGAGGCATCCGCACTGCCTTCGGTGGCCCAGCCCGGGTAAGTCTCACGAAGCTCGGCAAGCACACGTCGCCTCCCGGGCGCCAGCAGCAGTGCATCCAGCAGCCACAACAGGCCGCTGCCGAAGACCAGTGCTACCAGAATAAGCGGAAAATCCAGTGTGAAGTCGCCCACGACTCAGCCATCAACCTTGAGTACTGCGAGAAACGCGGACTGCGGAATCTCGACACTTCCAACCTGCTTCATACGTTTTTTCCCCGCTTTTTGTTTTTCCAGCAGTTTCCGCTTGCGCGATACATCACCACCGTAACACTTGGCCGTGACATTTTTGCGCAGGGCCTTAACCGTCTGGCGCGCGACAATCTTGCCTCCGACCGCGGCCTGTATGGCGACGTCGAACATTTGCCGCGGGATCAACTCCTGCATTTTTTCCGTGAGCATGCGACCACGGTGCTGCACGTGATCCCTGTGCACAATGGTCGCCAGCGCATCCACACGATCGCCATTGATAAGCACGTCGAGCCTGGAAAGCTGCGCGGCCTCAAATCGCTCAAAGCTGTAATCGAGCGAGGCATAGCCGCGACTGACGGATTTCAAACGGTCAAAGAAATCCAGCACCACTTCGGCCATGGGAATATCATAAATGACAGAAACCTGAGCACCCAGGAACTGCATATCCTTCTGCACGCCGCGCTTCTCACTGCACAGCGTAATGACACTGCCAAGATATTCCTGCGGCACCAGAATGTTACAGCGTGCTATCGGTTCGCGCATCTCCTGAATCTCACCCACCTCGGGCAGCGCCGACGGATTGTCCACCTGCTGGATCGTGCCGTCATTTTTCAACACTTCATAAATTACCGTGGGGGCAGTTGTGATGAGATCCAGATCGTATTCGCGCTCCAGGCGTTCCTGGATAATCTCCATGTGCAACATGCCCAAAAACCCGCAGCGAAAGCCGAAGCCCAGGGCATCCGAGGTCTCTGGCTCGTAGAACAGCGACGCATCATTCAGCGTGAGTTTGGCGAGCGCGTCGCGAAAATCCTCGTAGTCGTCGGACGAGATGGTAAAGATGCCCGCGTAAACCTGCGGTTTGACACGCTGGAAGCCCGGCAGAGCCGGCACTTCCGGGTGCCCGGCGTGGATCAGGGTATCGCCCACGGGGGCACCGTGAATATCCTTGATGCCGGCAACCACAAAGCCAACCTCGCCCGCCTGCAGCAGGTCTGTGGCCACACGCTTTGGCGTGAAAATACCCACGCTGTCCACCTGTTGCGACTTACCGATGGACTTGGCGACAATCTTGTCGCGCTTGCGTAACACACCCTGCTTGACACGTACCAGGGACACGACCCCAAGGTAATTGTCGAACCATGAATCAATAATGAGCGCCTGCAGGGGGCCGTCGCGGTCGCCTTCCGGGGGAGGAATCCGCCTGACCAGGTATTCCAGTGCATCCTCAATGCCCATGCCGGATTTGGCACTCACCAGGCACGCCTCGCTGGCATCAATGCCGATGATCTCCTCGATTTCCAGACGCACCTTGTCCGGGTCCGCTTGCGGCAGATCCATTTTGTTCAGAACGGGAAGTACTTCGAGGCCCTGCTCAATGGCGGTATAACAGTTGGCTACCGACTGTGCCTCCACACCCTGGCCGGCATCAACCACCAGCAGGGCACCCTCGCAGGCTGCCAGCGAACGGGACACTTCGTAGGAAAAATCTACGTGGCCGGGCGTATCAATGAAATTCAGCTGGTAGGTTTCGCCATTGTGCGCAAGGTAATCCAGCGTCACACTCTGGGCTTTGATGGTAATGCCGCGCTCGCGCTCGATATCCATGGAATCGAGCACCTGCTCATTCATCTCCCGGGCACTCAAACCACCGCAGTGCTGGATAAAACGATCTGCGAGGGTGGACTTTCCGTGGTCAATGTGGGCAATGATGGAGAAATTGCGGATGTTTCCGAGGTCGCTCACTCAACTGAATCCGGTAGGTCGAACACGTGCCCGGGCACTTACCCGGACAACTGCAAAAAACGCGCGATTGTAACGTAACGGCCAGGTAACCGCCATGCGGAAATGTTCCCGCTGGCGATACTGGCCCCTGCTCTTCAGTGCAGCGGCCAGCCCGCCACGCGCTTTGCTACATCCAGAGTCAGTCTGTGAGTTTCAGCCCGATGAACATCGGTGACCCGCGGCGAATCAGCCGAACCGCTACGGAACCGCCACTGTTCAGCCCGGTGACCACGCGCTCGTACACTTCGACAGATTTTATCGGGCTGGAATCAATCAGCGTAATGATATCACCGCTGACGATTCCCGCCTCGGCGGCCGCCGAACCGGCAACTACTTTGCGTACCAGTACGCCGCCGCTGATGCCGAAGCGTTCGAGGCTCTCGGGGGGTACATCTTCAACCACCAGACCGATGCGTCCGCCACGGTCCTCCGCCGCATTGCCCGCGCTCAATGTATAGCTATCGTCGGAGCCGAGCCCGCCGACCGTTACGTCGAGACTGAAGCGTTTCTTGTCGCGCAGAAGCTCAACCTCCACCGTCGAACCGGGAGCCACCAGGCCGACGACGTGGGGCAAAGCGGCAGAGCCGGGAATTTCATTGCCGTCAAAGCTGAGGATGATATCGCCGGGCAGGAGACCGGATTTATCTGCAGGCCCCGCGTCAGCGACCTGGGAAATCAGCGCCCCGCGCGGACGCTTCAGCCCAAAGGATTCCGCGAGGTTCCTGTCCACGTCCTGGATAGTCACACCCAGCCAGCCGCGCGTTACCCGGCCATCTTTTTTCAATTGCTCGACTACGTTGCGCACCACATTCACCGGGATGGCGAAAGAGAGACCGATCGACCCGCCACTGCGGGTAAAAATCTGGGAATTGACGCCCACGACCCGGCCGTCGAGGTTAAACAAGGGGCCACCGGAGTTGCCGGGGTTGATGGCTACGTCGGTCTGTACGAAAGGTACGTAATTCTCGTTGCGCTCGGTCGGGAGACTGCGGCCCTTGGCGCTGACAATGCCCGCCGTCACGGAGTAGTCCAGCCCGAAGGGCGAACCTATGGCAAGCACCCATTCTCCGACTTCCAGCTCGTCGTCTGCCGCCAGCTTCAGCACCGGCAATCCGCTGGCTTCAACCCGCAGCAAGGCGAGGTCAGATCTTGGGTCAGTGCCGATGACTTCCGCGTCGAACTCCCGGCGGTCATTCATGCGCACCAGCACACTGTCGGCGCCTTCCACGACATGATTGTTGGTCACTATGTAGCCATCCTGCGATATCACAAAACCCGAACCCATGCCCATGCGCGGATTGGGGGTCGACGGCCCGCCGCGATACTCAAAAAAGCGCCGCAGATACTCCGGAATCTCCTCCGGCAGCTGATCTCCCTGCGCTGCCCGGGCCGCACTCTGTTGCACGATTATTTTAACAACCGCGGGTGAATTCTTGCTTACGATATCGCGAAAATCGGGCAATTCCGCCGCTACCGCGAAGGCGGAGAGCCAAAAGGCACACAACAGGGTGATACTGCGAACAAGTTGTCGTTGGGTAATCATGATGAACTTCCAGAGCATATTCGAGAATTGCAGATGCGTTTCCAGTCAGGTCAGCCCGAGTGGCTCACCCGGAGAACGCAACACCTCCACCAGCACCGGCTGAAAGCTGGCGTCATTGTGATGCCGGGTCGCGTGCCAGCGCAACAGGCCGAAACCCAGAGCGAGCCCGCCCAGAGCGCCGCAGGCGGCCAGCACGTCTTCGCTGCCGGTAAACAACTGCACGGCCAGCACGGCTCCGCCCAGCATGCAGAGCAGGGGCATCACGTAGGCGACCATAGAACCGCGCAGGATAACCTCCTCGGGGATGCTGATGCGCACTGCATCATGCACGCGGCAATCTGCCAGCGCCAGCTCGCCAGGCAATACACGGATCAGGCCCCGTCGCCCATCGTAGACGCGGTTCAGCAGGGAATGACCGCAGCCCTTGCGGGCGGCGCAGCTGCCACAGGTACTCTGGCGTATGGTTTCCACCCACAGGCCATCGGAATCCACTGCCACCACACGCCCCGTTTCCGTCAACATATCACTCTACCCACTGCACAGAGTCAGCCACCATACGAGCCGTATTCACCGGCACTTCGCCGATTACCGTCACCAGAACGGGCTGGTCGTCGATGTGCATACCCCGCGTGTAGGAGGTCGTGCCGCCTTCACGCACCAGCCCTTCGCCCGGATGCAATTCGCGCTCGAGTTCCTCGAGAAAAACTGACATCACGGCCAGGCCATCAGTATAACTCCGGCGCCCGGAAAACGCGTCCGGGCTGTCCGTGGCGGTAAAGCCGCCCGGTAACCAGCTCACCCGCCAGGGTCGGTCAACCACCGGCTTGCCGGAGATTGTGTCCGGATGTGGATGCCCGGCGCGGTGCAGGGTGTCGCCGACACCGGAACCCGGAGCACTGGGGCCAAACGCCACCCTGGCAAACCTGAGAGTCTCCAGCGGCTTTTTGCCGCGCCCGAATGTTTCAGCCTGCAATAACAGCGCCGTCTCGCGATCCAGCAACATACGATACCCGAAGCGATACATATCGCGCGGCACAACGTGGAGCTGGATCGCAGACCGGCCGGCAACCCGCGCATCCGTACCCACGCTGATCCGGTACTGTTCGGCAATTCCACATTGCCCCATGCGCATTTGACTGCCGATTCGCAATAGCTGCTGCCCGGGGTGAATGCAGTTCAGGGGATGGCTGGCTCGATCGACCTGGGCACCCTGGCCGGTGAGCTGGGTCAGACGCTCGGAAGACTGGCGGTCACCGACGATGTGCGATACCTGGAAAACCTCGATACTTTCGCCCCGCTGCAGGGTAACTACCCCGTGGTAGCTCTGCTCATGCGGGATGCGCGACATCTTGTCCAACCAGGCGAGGGCCTCCTCGTCCACGTCCGGGCACGCAGCGACTGCGCCCTGTACGAACAGGGTACTGAAAACTGCGAAAACGACCCGTCGCGCGCGCTTCACCACTGAAGTCTACTCACGGATCTCGGGGACACGGGCGTACGGTATCAGGCCCTGGGGTGAATTCAGCGCCGCGTGCTCCGCATGCTCTTGCATATGCCGGCTCATGCGTTGCCGTGCCAGCTGTTCGTAAGCGGTGCTGGTCGCCGGTTGCAAAACAGGCAATGGCTGCGTGCCATAGGACGCCTGCACCGGGGTTGATCCAAGGCTGTTGAGCATGCCCACCGGGGACGGCCGGGCTGCCAGTGCTGTCGTTTCGACATTCACCTCACCCGCGCCCTGCTGCGCGAGTTGTTGGCCGCCGATAACAACGACCATCGCCACCGACGCCGCCAGGCCGAAACTGGCCAGCGGCCGCCACAGGCGCCGGCGCGTGTCCAGCGTTTGCGCGTTCGATGGGGCATCTGCTATCGCCGCCCGAACACGCTGCGAAATATCGGGCTCCAGGCCGGTCTGCTGCTGGTTCAGCAGCACTCCTCGCACCGCCGCATAGCGCGCCCATGTCCGGCGCAATGCCGCGTCCTCGCCAATCGAGGAAAGAACGCGCTGCAGCTCCACTTCATTCGCTTCACCATCGAGTATCGCCGACAGCGACTCGTGCATCTTCTCAGCCATACTGCTGTTCCTCTATCTGGACCTCGGCATCTCGACCTCGGCCATCACTCCTCCCACCCGAGTTGCGTGCGCACCTGCTGATCGATAGCTTCACGCGCTCGAAAAATCCGCGATCGAACCGTACCCACGGGACACTCCATCACCTCGGCAATATCTTCGTAACTCAGACCATCGAATTCGCGTAAAGTTACCGCCGTGCGCAAATCATCGGGCAGGCCACTGATCGCGCGCTCGACCACGGCTTTCAACTCATTGCCGAACAGCGCATTCTCCGGATTTTCAATGTCACGCAATGCTCCGCCACTTTCGTAGTGCTCGGCATCCGCAACATCCACGTCCGAACCGGGCGGGCGCCTGGAGCGGGACACCAGGTAATTTTTCGCCGTATTGATCGCGATCCGGTACAGCCAGGTATAGAAGGCACTATCACCACGAAACCGCGGCAAGGCCTTGTAGGCCTTGATGAAAGCCTCCTGTGCCACGTCCTGCACTTCATCGGCGTCACGCACATAGCGGCCGATCAAGGCGAATATCTTGTGTTGGTATTTCAGTACCAGCATGTCGAATGCGCGGCTGTCCCCTTTCTGCACTCTGGCTACAAGCTGCTGATCCGTCTCTGCGGCGCTCACCCCCGTACACCCTCCCTGGCATCCACTTCGGGCTCAGTCCCGCGTTGCCGCAGGCCCTTTCCGGCGCACGGGGGAGACATTGCATAATTGGAAGTCAAATTCGTCTGGTGCCACCTGAGAGAGCAAGCGCGATGAAAAGTTCCCCGACAGACGCCTTTTCGTCTTCTGCGCCGGGTCGTATATACTCCCAGCGAATCAGCAGTGTCCCCGGGGCGCTGCCGCCACATCATATATTTCACTCTCTTGAGCGGCAACTGAAAAGCGGATGACAAATCGTTACCACCACGATGTTCTGGTGATCGGCAGCGGTGCCGCGGGTCTCAGCGTCGCCTTGCACCTGCCACCACACCTGCGGGTCGCACTGGTCTCCAAGGCGGACATGAACCAGGGCTCGACCTACTGGGCACAGGGCGGTATGGCGGCAGTGCTGGACAACAGCGACACCGTCGACTCCCACGTGGCGGACACCCTCGCGGCGGGCGCGGGGCTGTGTCGCAGGGAGGCGGTCGAGTTCACGGTCGGCAACAGTCGCCGATGCGTGGAGTGGCTGGTCGCTCAGGGAGTGGATTTCGACCTGCACGACGCAGGCGCGGATAGCCCGGACCCGGCTTTTCACCTGACCAGGGAAGGCGGTCACAGTCATCGTCGCATCATTCACTCGGCGGATCGCACCGGTCGCGCCATATCCGAGGTGCTGACGGAGAAAGCCCTGGCCGCCGACAACATCGAAGTCTTCACGCACCGCACCGCGGTCGACCTGATAACAAACGACAATCGCTGTGAAGGCGCCTATATTCTCGATCAGCGTAACGACCGCGTGGAACTGTTTCAGGCGCCTGCCATCGTGCTGGCCACCGGCGGCGCCAGCAAGGCCTACCTGTATACCAGCAATCCGGACGGGGCCAGTGGCGATGGCATAGCCATCGCCTGGCGCGCTGGCTGCCGGGTCGCCAATCTCGAGTTTAACCAGTTCCACCCCACCTGCCTGTACCATCCGCGGGCCCGGTCATTCCTGATTACCGAGGCGATTCGCGGAGAAGGCGGAAGATTGTTGTTGCCCGATGGCAGCGCTTTCATGCATCACTTCGACGATCGCGCCGAGCTGGCACCGCGCGATGTGGTGGCCCGTGCCATCGACCACGAGATGAAGCGCCTGGGGGCGAAGTGCGTGTATCTTGATATTTCGCACAAGCCGCGCGAATTTCTCGCCAGCCACTTTCCCACGGTTATGGATCGCTGCGCCGAGTACGGTATCGATATTGCCGCAGAGCCCATTCCCGTGGTCCCGGCAGCGCATTACACCTGTGGCGGAATAGTGGTGGACAACTCAAGCTGCACCGATCTCGCCGGCTTGTACGCGGTGGGAGAGGCCTCGTGCACCGGGCTGCATGGTGCCAATCGTATGGCGAGCAACTCCCTGCTGGAATGTATCGTCTACGCGGAGGCCGCCGCCGGACATATCGCGAAGACCATAGCAAACGCGCCCCGACCCAGGGCCGCACCGGCCTGGGATGAGAGCCAGGTCACCGATTCTGACGAAGATGTAGTCATCTCACACAACTGGGACGAACTGCGCCGTTTCATGTGGGATTATGTGGGCATCGTGCGTACCAACAAGCGCCTGCAGAGGGCACTGCACCGGGTACAGTTGCTGCAGGCAGAGATCGCCGAATACTACGGCAACTACAAAGTCAGCAACGACCTGCTTGAGCTGCGCAACCTCACTATGGTGGCGGAGCTGATGATCAACTGCGCGATAGCGCGCCGGGAGAGCCGGGGGCTGCACTACACGCTGGACTACCCGTCGCTGCTTCCCGACGCCCGGGACACAGTGCTGGCACCGCCGACCGCGGCCACGTCTGCCGCTACGGGGTGGTCAAGCTGACAGCGCCAGGCGAACTCGCAGGCGGCGCAGCGTTTCCCGGTCAGCTGCATCGCTGAACACCCATATCCTCACGCGCCGCCCTGCGGGGGACACGCGTAAAACCAGGCATAGAATCCACGGCAGCGCAGCGTAGCGCTCCAGTTGCGCCGGCTGGTCGTGGTTGCCAAGCCGCACGAACCACTGGCCCGAGCGAAAGCCCAGACAGGTCGGCGTATACAGGGCCCCGCGCAGGCTATGCAGCCGCCCAAGCGCCGGCAACAACAGCAGTATGCCCAGGGCGTAGTGCCCTGCGCTCAGCAGATTTACCAGTGCGCAGCAAGTGGCAAAAGCAAGAACCGCCAGCAGTAGCTGGCCGATTCGGGACTTACCGGTCCGCAGGTGCAGTGCGGGCGAATTCGAGTATCTTTCTGACAAGGGCGCGCTGCTCCGTGTCTGCGGGCTCCTCGCGTTGCAGCAACCACGCGTACAGGTCCTGATCTTCGCAGGTCAGCAGCGTCTGCAGGCACTGGCGCTCACGGGCATTTAATTGCGCGTAGCGGGTCGTCACAAAGGGCTCGAGAACCAGGTCCAGCTCCAACATGCCCCTTCGCGCGGCCCAGCGCATACGATTGAACTCTTCGGTGGATATCATGCCTTTGCCCCGCTCGTCATTGCCACATCAAAGACGCGCATTATAACTCCCAAGTGCCCGCAACTGCGGCCCTGGAGCTGACAGCACGGACCGCAGGCACTATGATGGCGACAGTCGCGGGACAATCCGCGGCGTGCGCAACCTTGAGGTCTTCCATGCAATGTACATTCACCCCGCTGGAGCACGAGGGACTGCTACACATTTCCGGACCCGACGCCCTCAAGTTCCTGCAGGGGCAGACGACGTGTGACACGCGTGACATCGGGCCGGACCGGGCAACCCCGGGCGCGTACTGCACGGCCCAGGGGCGGGTGATCTGCGATTTCCTGCTGCTGCAGCTGGCTCAAGAACATTACGCACTGCGATTGCGAAGCGAGATACTCGAGCAGGCGCGTGACACCTTCGCCCGCTACGTCGTTTTCTCCAACGCCAGGATAGCCGCCGGGCGCGGCGACTGGCTGGTTACCGGCGTCCGCGGCCCGGATGCCCGCGGCGTACTCGAACAGGTCTTTGGCAGCGCGCCAGGCTCTCCGATGGCCTGCCAGAGCGGCCAGGACTTCGCGCTGGTACAAACCGACACCGGGGGTGAAGCCTTTGAGTGCTTCCTGGCCACCGATAGCGCCTGGGCCGACGCCCTCACCAAAGCCTCCGCGGCCGGCTCACCAGCGTGCTGGCGCTTTGCCGAAATCAGCGCGGGCATCGCGCGCATCGAGGATGCAACGCTGGGCGAATTCGTGCCACAGGTGCTCAACTACGACCTGACCGGGCACGTCAGTTTTAACAAGGGCTGCTACACCGGTCAGGAAGTCGTGGCTCGGCTGCACTACCGGGGCAAGTCAAAACGGCGTGCTTTCCTTTTCCAGCTCCCCGCCGGGCGCGACGACGATCGCGAGCCCGCGGTTGGCGCGACAGTGTTCAACGCGAATGGGAAAGCAGCCGGCCAGGTGCTCAACAGTGCCACCTGTGAAGACCAAATCCGTCTGTTGGCTGCAGCGAGCATTGAGGATGCGGCACACGAGCTGTACCTCGATGCGAGCCATGACAACCCCCTTGAGGCACTGGCATTGCCCTACCCGCTGGGCGACAACTGAGGTTCTGGCGGGAGTTGCCAGTCTATCGGGCTCTCCCCCCGGCTCATAAGGTAGTGGTTGGCGGCGGCAAAATGTCCGCACCCGAAGAAACCACGGTGTGCGCTCAGGGGCGATGGGTGCGGGGCCTTGAGTACACAGTGCCGACGGGCATCGATGATTGCCCCCTTGCGCTGCGCGTAACTGCCCCAGAGCATGAATACCACCCCCTCGCGTTGCGCATTGATCACCTCGATCACACGGTCGGTAAATTGTTCCCAACCCCTGCCCCGGTGCGAGCCGGCGCGAGCACACTCCACCGACAGCACGCTGTTGAGCAGCAACACACCGCGATCCGCCCAGGCAGTGAGATCGCCGTGCGTGGGAATGGGCAGCCCCAGCTCGCTATGCAACTCTTTGTAAATGTTCATCAAAGACGGCGGAATCGCGACTCCGGGTTTAACCGAAAAGCTCAGACCGTGCGCCTGGCCCTCCCCGTGGTAGGGATCCTGGCCGAGTATAACCACTTTGACTCGCGCGAGCGGCGTGTGACTGAACGCGTTGAAGAAATCGCCGCCGCGGGGAAATATACGTTTGCCGGCGCGTTTTTCACTCAGCAGAAATTCGCGCAGCCGGCGCATGTAAGGTTCGCTTAACTCACCGCCCAGCGCAGCCTGCCAGTCGCCATTGAGCTGCCCGCGGTTTACCGCCGCCCCGCTCACCTCAGTCAGTTACAGGCAGCCATCAACACCACCTGCTCGTAAAGCTCTGTATGCGACTCCAGCGCCCCGGCGGGGAACAACAGGGTTACCGTGTCGGTGCCACCGGGCGCCGCTGCGATGTGTTTCAAGCGTTGACGCTTGCCCGCGGGCGCATTCGCTATTGCAGTGATCGGCCCGGCGGCGAAAGCCGCCCGCCGCTGCTGTACCGGAGCGTCGGCATACAGGGTTGTGCGCATCCGCGGCACCCGTCCGAGGCTGCGCAGATGCCTCTCAATGTCCCGGGGCGCCCACTCCTGCCCATGGCCCGAACCCGCGGCGCGGGTAATACTCTCGTTCATCAGTGAACCACCCAGGTCATTCGCCCCGGCCGCCAGGCAGGCTGCTACCCCTTCGCGCCCCATCTTCACCCAGGACGCCTGGATGTTGTCGATGAAGCCGTGCAGCACCAGGCGCGCGACCGCGTGCATCAGCACCGATTCGCGGTACGTGGGACCGCAACGAGCACGGCCCTTGAGATACATCGGCGCTTCCATATGTACGAATGGCAGCGGTACAAACTCGGTGAACCCGCGCGTGCGACCCTGCAGCTCCCGCACGGCCAGAAGATGCGCCGCCCAGTGCTGCGGGCGATCGATATGCCCGTACATGATAGTGGCAGTACTGCGTAAACCCTGCGCGTGTGCCGCCTCCATTACCTGCAACCACTGAGCGGTATTCAACTTGTCCGGGCACAACTCACTGCGCACTTCATCGTGCAGGATTTCCGCCGCCGTGCCCGGCAGTGTTTTCAGCCCCGCTGAGCGCAGTGCAGCGAGAAACTCGCCAATACCCAGTCCGAGCGTTGCGGCACCTTGCCACACCTCCAGCGGAGAAAAGGCATGCACATGCATCTCCGGGGTCGCATCACGCACGGTACGCAGGATATCCAGATAGGTCTGCCCCGTGTAATCGGGATGAATGCCGCCCTGCATGCATACTTCCGTCGCACCGCGCTGCCAGGCCTCCCGGCAGCGACGCGCAATTTCCTCTCCGCTGATATCGTAGGGTTTCCCACGCAGATTCTCGCTGTGCTTGCCTTTGGAAAACGCACAGAACTGGCACTTGAAATAACACACATTGGTGTAGTTGATATTGCGGTTGACCACATAACTCACGGTCTCACCACATACTTCGCGGCGTAGCTCGTCCGCCGCGCGCACCACATACGCGAACTCGGGGCCGCGCGCGAGGAACAGTCGCGTAACATCGTGCTCGCTAAGCGCTTCAGACGCCCGGCAGCGCTCTATGATCCCACGCAATTCCGCAGCGGGCTGCGATCGACCAGGCGACGCGGCCAGCAGTGCGGTCTCGAGAGCAGGCACCGGCCTGTCCTCTCCCGGCACCCAGTCATCGCGACGGGCGTAGCCCCCGGCATCGGCGAGCTTGAGCACCGCCGGCCGAACATTCGCATCCAGCCAGTGCTCACCCGCTGTCACGTAGCCCGGGTAAACGGTCAGGCGCTGGTCGAGAAACTTGCCTGCCGCCGCGGTTTCCCGCTCGAGTTGCAGAAGGTGCGGCCAGGGCGCCTCGGGGTTAACGTGGTCGGGCGTGAGCGGCGACACACCACCCCAGTCATTAATGCCCGCCGCCACGAGTTGCGGCAGCACCCCCGGGCTGAGATTGGGCGGGGCCTGTATGTTCATGGCACCGCCAAATACCAGGCGCGCAACGGCAATCGTCCACAGCAGGTCATCCAGGTCCGGCTCGGGGGCCGCCGCCATCAGGGTGCCTGGCTTGGCGCGGAAATTCTGCACGATCACTTCCTGCAAATGGCCGTATCGAATGTGCAGGCTACGCAAGGCCAACAGCGATTCGATACGCTCGCGGCGTGTTTCGCCTATCCCGATAAGAATCCCCGACGTGAACGGCACCCGCGCCTGACCCGCCAGCTCGAGAGTTTCCAGGCGACGCGCAGGCTGTTTATCGGGCGAGCCGAAATGCGGCATACCCCTCTGCGCAAGGCGCTCCGAGGACGATTCCAGCATAATCCCCATCGACGCGCTTACCGGACGCAACAGGGCAAACTCCCCGGCATCCATACAACCGGCATTGATATGCGGCAGGAGACCTGTCTCCGCAAGAACCCGGGCGGAGACCTCGGCAACGTACTCCAGCGTGCTGCCAAAACCCAGCTCGGCAAGCGCCCTGCGAGCGGCGCTGTAGCGCAATTCCGGGCGCTCACCGAGGGTGAAAAGCGCCTCCTGGCACCCTCGCCTGGCGCCCTCACGACACAGTTCGAGCACCTCATCTACCGGCATGAAAGGCTGTTCTATTTTCTTCGGCGTGCGGGCAAAGGTGCAGTAGTGACAGACATCGCGGCACAGGTGGGTGAGTGGAATGAACACCTTGCGGGAATAGGTGATGGTATTGCCGTGCACACGATCGCGCAGCTCTCCGGCAAGCGCGGCGAGCGCTGCAGTATCGTGCACTTCGGCCAGAGCATACGCCTGTTCTTCAGTGATCAGTTCGTCCGCTGACAAACGCATTTGCATCGCATTCCATTCGGGGCTCACCCTCGCGCATCTCCTCTGTCGTCGACGGCATCCGCCGTCGGGTTCACCGATAATTGCATGCTTTCAAGGGCCAGTGTAACCCGTGCGCCAAGCTCGGACCCTACCAGCAACTCGCCCGTGTGGCTGGCTTTATCCAGTCTCGGCAGTAGTTCTGCGAGATCGCCAGGCTCGTCGACATCCAGTGCAATACCCGGGCGATCGATCTCGCGCGGCATGCCTCCCGCAGCGCGTGCCGCCTGCCAATGGGTGGCGTAACTGTTGCTGCCAAAACGGAAGTCTGGCAGATAAGGCGCGGCGAAGGCCAGCAGGTTCGTGCCGACTGCGTGACGATCCGGCCCAATGAGCGGGCACGCACCTCCTTGCAAAGCCGCCAGCACAGCATCCATGTCATCGGCGCAGAGCAGCGGCAGGTCAGCGTGCAAGGTCACAATACTGAGCGCTCCTTCCCGCAACAATCGGCTGCTTGCGCAGCGCAGGACCGGGTTGAGGCCGGTACAGCCCAGTGACCTTTCGGACCAGTGCTGCGCCCGGTACTTGTTCGCCAGCAACGCGGCAGCCGGGTCGTCAGACACGATCACGATACGCTGGACGGCGGCATGCGAAGCGAGCACGCCCAGAACGTCTTCGGCCATGGCCTGGGTCAGGGCACAACGCTCCGAGGGATGCAGCAGGCCCGCGAGCCGGCTCTTCGCCAGCAACAGATCCTTCAGCGGCAGCAGCGCGGTCAACATGAGGCTAGCTGTGCTCGAGTTGCACAAGCGCACGCGCCAGGCGCCGCTTGTCCTCGCGATTGTGCATAACGGTCTCCGCGGTCACCACCTGTACTCCCTGGGCTGCAATTTCCGCCGACAGTTTAGCGTCACTGGAGTCGAGAACGAAATGGGTTAACAAGCCGGGGTAGCCGCGCTGGTAGTGCGCGGCCACTCCCGCTGCCGTTGTCGGCACGCCCAGTTCGGACATCATCTTTGCCGTGGGCCCCTTGAGCGCCCGGCCGGCCACTATGGGCGAGACCAGTGTGACCGGTGCCTCCGTATCGCGCAGCGCAGACCAGAGCCCAGGCACCTGCAGTATCGGATCGATGCTGACAAATGGATTGGAGGGGCAAATGATCACCCGGGAAAAGTATCCGTCCGCCAGCAACGACATCACCTCGGCATTGGGCCGCGCCTCTTCTATACCCGAGTAACTGAAACCCGACACCGCCGGTTCGCAGCGCTCGCGCACAAAGTAGTGCTGAAACGGCAGGCTCCGGGCAGCGCAGTGCACGGTTGTGCGTACGCTGTCGTCGGTCATTGGGTACACCCGTGGCACGACACCCAGGCGTCGGGCGAGTTCGGTCGTCACCGCGGCCAGGGTGTCGCCCCCGGCCAGCCGCTGGCTGCGCCACAGGTGGGTGGCCAGGTCCCTATCACCCAGGCGAAACCATGTCTCGCCACCGAGGCGTCCCAGCGCTTCCAGCGCGTGGAAGCTTTCCCCTTCCAGACCCCACCCCTGAGCGGCATTCGCAATGCCCGCGAGGGTATACAAAAGGGTGTCTATGTCCGGACTGATGTGCAGCCCCAGGTGGTTAAAATCGTCGCCGGTGTTTACCAGCAGGTGCAGCTCTACCTCGGCCGGCAGGTCGGCGAGACCGAGTGCGAGTTTAGCGCCGCCAACGCCGCCCGTGAGTGCCAGTACACGCTGCATCAGCGAAACAGGTCCATCGCGCGATCACGCAACAGCGCCCGGGAACCGGTTTCCGCCTTGGCCAGTGCAGCGCCCCTCACCAGCACCACCGGAACAGCCTCGGCCGCCTGCCCCATCACCAGCGAAGCCGCCGCCGCGAGTTCATCGGCAACCGCCGCTTCCGTCACCTCCAGTACATTGCCAAACAGGTCACGCTCGCCAATCTGGTTTTTCAGCGGCAAGAGCCCGGCAGTGCCGATCGCCACGCCCACGGTGCCATTGCGCCACGCGCGTCCGAAACTGTCATTGATTATGACCTGTGGCGCCACGCCGGTGAGCTCAAACAGGGCGGATCGCAATGCCGCGGCCGAGGCATCGGGGTCTTCAGGCAATAACAGCAGCCGCGGATCATCCGCATCACTGGCGATATTGGAACGGTCGATCCCGGCGTTCGCGTGCACATAACCATTGCGGTGCTCGACAATGACCACGCCGGGGCGCGCGCGCAGCACTTCCCGACTCTCGCGCAGAATCACCTCCACCTGCCGGGGGTCCTTGCAGACCTCCCCGGCCAGCGCTAAAGCAGCCGCGCCGGGGATGACAGAGGACAGGGACACATAGCGATTTTCGGACTTGGATACGATTTTCTGCGCGACCACAAACAGGTCACCTTCGCCCAGTTCAAGGGCGTTGTCCGCGAGTGCCGCGACGATAAGCGCAGCGAGATCGTCGCCTGGCTCCACGAGGGGCATGCCGACCAGCGGCAGCAGTTCAAGCCGGGCTGTCATCGCGACTGGCGTCAGTCCTCGCCGAGACCACTGATCTTGATGCCCGCGTGGCCGCCGTACTGCTTGTTGATACTGATCAGAACCGAAGTGAGTGCCTCCGCGGCCGCGGCGTTGTTGATCATGCCCGCGTGAAACCCGCGCATGCCCGCGGCCTCCACCAGGGTAATCACCTGCTCGCGCGCACTGCGCTGGTTGCCGCAGACCAGCACATCGCAATCGATACCACGGCCTTCCTGCAGATGTGCAGCCGCCACATTCTGGAATGCCGAAACCACTGCAACGTCTTCGCCGAGCAGGTCCTGCGCTATTTGCCCCGCGCTGCCTTCGGGCGGCAACTGCACGCGCGCCACCTTGGGCGGCACCAGCGGAACGGTCACGTCAATGAGAATCTTACCCTGCAGCGCGGACTTCACCAGTTCCAGCGTACCCGCCTGATGACTGAAGGGAACTGTGAGTGTCACGATTTCGGCCGCCTCGGCAGCGGCCAGGTTTTCCATCGCCTGCACGTTCACCGCGGTCACGCCGCGCTCGGCCATGACCTCTCGCAAATCGGCCACCGCGGCCTCCGCTTTCTCTTGCGTGCGCGAGCCAATGATCACCTGGTAACCGGCCTGTGCCCAGCGCCGGGCGAGTCCTGTACCGAGGTCCCCGGTGCCGCCAAGTATGGCGAGCACGGGCAAAGAGTCTGTTGTCATAAAACTGGTTCCCGATAAAACGATGCGGAGCGGCAGTACACTCTTCCTGACCGCGAGCGGATTGTGTTGTACGAACCTGCGCCCAATCCAACCCGTAATTTGCTGCTCAGAGGTTTTCGGTTAGCATGGCGGCAGATCGCGCATAGTATTTAAATCACCCGCCGATCACAAGCTCAACACAGAAGCACTCAGCACCGAGACAACGGGAGTCGACAGGCATGGAAAACGCGCTGGATTTCAGCGGCAAGGTGGTGATTGTTACCGGCGGCGGCAAGGGCGTCGGCCGCGGCATCAGTGAATGTTTTCTTGCGGCGGGCGCGCAAGTCATGATTTGCGGACGCTCGGCACCGGACACCCTGCCCGAGGCCGGTGGACGATCCGCGATCTTCTATCCCTGCGACGTAAAAGATTACGCGCAGATCGAAGCCTGCGTAGAGGAAACTGTGCGCCAACTCGGCCGCCTGGACGTACTGGTCAACAACGCGGGCGGAGCCCCCGTGGCGGAGGCGGCAACTGTCTCTCCGCGGTTCTCGGAGTCAGTCATCCGCCTCAACCTCATCGCGCCGCTGAACTTTGCCCAGGTTGCCAACCGTGTGATGCAGCAACAGCCCTCCGGCGGCAGCATTATCAACATCGCCAGCGTTAGTACGCTGCGTCCCTCCCCCGGCACGGCCGCCTACGGCGCGGCCAAGGCGGGCCTGGTCAACCTCGGCACCTCGCTGGCGGTAGAGTGGGCCCCCCGCGTGCGCGTCAACGCCCTGATTGTCGGCCTCACAGTCACCGAGCAGGCGCACCTGCATTACGGCGACGAGGAAGGCATTGCGGCAGTCGGCGAAACCATTCCCCTGGGGCGCATGGCGCAGCCCTCAGACGTCGGCAACGCCTGCCTGTTTCTGGCGTCGCCGCTGGCCAGCTATGTCAGCGGCACCCAGTTTGCCGTACACGGTGGGGGGGAGAAGCCGGCATTCCTGGCCGCCGCCAATACCAAAAAATGACGGGCCCACAACGGTGAGATACTTCGCTTGTCGGGTGCTGACTAAACGGTATAATCCCCGTACCCAGGAAAAAAATACGCCGCCTTCATCGGCGATAGCCTGAGCACGGCGAACCACGGCTAGAGGTCCAATGCCCAACGACATTGCCCCGCCAGGTACCATACCGGCAACCCTTGAGACGGATGGCGCGGCAGCCGTCGCCGGACGCCTGAAGAATCTGCCGGATGGCGGTCTTGATCTGCACCTGCCGCCCGCTGAACCAGATGCCACTTCCCTGCCCGTCGCGGGTGCCTATGCCACGCTGTCGGTACCGGCCGAGTTCGACTACAGTGCCTCGCTGGGCAAAATCCGGGTCAGGATTACCGACGTGTCAGCACAAAGGCTGGCACTGGCGTTTGCGTCAGACGATGCGGACCAGGCTCAGCGATTTCGCGACGCCATAACCAGCACGGTGAGCCAGCACAACCCGGGCACCCGCAAACCACCCAAAGCTGCCAACACCGAACGTCCCCCGGGGAAAGCACAGCCCGCGAGTGCGTCGAATGCCGCACTGCTGGACGCGGTGCGCAAGCAGAGCATTGAGCAACTCGGCGAAGCGCTGGAGCCGTTCCTGCGAGACCTCACCGACTACATGCTGGAATTGTCATCGAAGCTTCGCCAGCGCAAGGACGGCGAGAACCAGCACTACGCCACGGCGATTATCGTGCGCCACGGCAGGGGCGAGATTATCAGCCGCTTCGTCAGCCAGATTGACGCCTACTACGAAGACATGGTTCCCGACGAGGCCGACGACCACTTGTGGCACGAGAGTAACGGCGGCGCCGACGAACTCGACCTGGTGGACCTGCAGGAGTTTGAAGACTACCTGCTGATAGACCGCATGATCACCTACGGAGAGGACCTGCACAGGGTACCGCTGGAGGCCCTGACCCTGCGGCTGGCGGAATTGGTCGCGGAGGACCCGAATACACTGCGCAACCCGGTTCATATTCGGCAGCTGTGCCGTGCCCTGCAGAACGCAATGACGGCGGTCGATGTTCCCAAGGAAGTGCTGTCCCATGCCTTTGATTATTTCGCCAAACGCTTTCTGCGCCAGCTCGGCGAGTACTACGCACCGTTAAACCGCTTGCTGGCGAATGCCGATGTACTGCCTGAGGTAGAGAAAGAAATAAGCACCAAGGGCTCTCTCCTGAAACCCAAGGAAACCTTTCACCCGCCGCCCCGCGCCCGCAGGGAAAAGCCGCGGGACGAGCGCTACTATCCAGGCAGTGGCGGTGGGGCCGACGCACAATACGCAGCAATGTATTCCTCCGGCCCAGTGGACCAGGTTCACAGTCAGCTGGGGGACCAGCCTGGTGGCGCCATGGGCCGTTTTACACCAGCGAGCCTGTACAAGTCGGTTGTGGACGCACTCAACTTCAAGCGCGAGGCGCAGGGGTTACTCAGCGGCCAGACCCTCGACAGTGGGGCATCCCTGAGCGGCACGTGGGACGGCAATACTGTCGCCAGTGCCGAGGTGGATCAGACCCGCCTCGCGGATGCGCAGGCGATTGCCCAGGTGCTCGACGAGCTGCAGCGCAATGCCGGGGCGCGGGACGATGTCTCTCACGCCGAATCGCTGCGTGCGTATCTCGCACAGCACAAAGACCAGATCGGGGCGCTCAAGGACAGCAGCGGCCTCACCGCCGAGAGCCTCAACCAGCTCGACATGGTGGACAACCTGTTTGGCACGATCCGATCACAGCTGGATATTACCAGCGAGCTTAAACCCGCACTCGGGGCCCTGCAGATTCCCCTCGCCAAGCTGGCATTGATGGATCCGCGCTTTTTCGTCGATCAGGGGCACACCGCGCGCACGGTGGTGGACAAACTGTCCCGACTCGCGGCCTCCGCCAACTTTCCAAACAAGGCGCTGGAGGCGCGCATCAACCAGATCGTGGACACGATCATTGCGGATTATGCAAGCGACAGCAATGTCTTTGACAACGCGCTGCAGGACGTGGAGCGGTTGGCGACGCAACAGGAACGGGCACTCTCGCGCAATATCGAGCGTGTGGTGCGTACGCAGGAGGGGCAGGAAAAACTCTCCGAGGCGCGCCGGGAGGTCGCGAAGGTCATTCGCCAGACGATGCCGGAAGATACCGCGCCAAAAATTCTGATAGATCTTATCGAGTCCGGCTGGCGCGACACCATGGTCCTGACCCACGTCAAGGACGGGCCACATAGCGCATCCTGGCGCGAGCAGGTGAAGAACCTCAAATTGCTCTGCCACTGGCTGGATGAACAACGGGCAGGCGACACAAATGAAGACCGCAACGTAGAGCGCAGCCTGGAAGCGGAGCCACTCCTGGAGCTGATCGCCACACAAATTTCTACCGCATTGCCAACCAACATATCGCACGAGGCCGTGCTCGAGGAGCTGCGGGACGTCCTCGCTGGTGTCACACCGGTGGACCGGGTCGAGGTCGGTGACAGCATCGCGGCGCCGGCTCCCGACCCCATCAGCGTACGCGAGAAAATCGAGGACCTCCCGCGCCTGCGACGCTGGGTAAAGCGCGTCGAACAGTTGGAAAAAGACAACTGGCTTACCTACCGGGACAAAAGTGGCCGGAAAAAACGCATGCAGCTCGCGTGGATAAGCCCGGCGCGCGACCGCTACATTTTTGTCAACGAACGCGGCCAGAAAGTCGCCGACCTGAGCGCGGTCAAGCTGGCACGCCAACTCAGCCGCGGCGTGCAACCACCGGCGCCGGCGGACCGCTTGTCCGTGGTCGACCAGAGCATGTATCAAACGCTGGAGCACGTGCAAAAGACGCTCAGCTTCGCGCGCAATCACGACTCGCTCACACGGCTGATCAACCGCGAAACCTTCCTGGACCAGATCGCGCGATCGCTGCGGCACAGTCGGCACAAATTAACCCAGCACGCGGTGTTATACCTGAACATCGACCAATTCAACCTGGTTAATGAAGTCTACGACCGCATCAGCGGCGACCAGGTACTCCTGGAATTCGCCAAGTTGCTGTCGCAGCTACACGGGAAAAAGTCCTCCTCGGCACGCATTCGCGCCGACGAGTTCGGCATTCTGCTGCTCGACCGGCCGATTGAATCGGCAATGGAGTTCGCCGAAAAAATCCGCGCGGATATTGCCGAGAGCAGCATGGATATCGACGGCGAAAGCGTGCGCTTCACCGTTTCCATCGGCGTCGTCGCAATCGCCGAGCACAGTCCGAGCGTCGAAGACGTGCTGGACGCCGCACGCAGCGCCATGCAACTCGCCAAGCAGGCCGGCAGGAACACGGTGGTCCAGTACAACGCGGAACAGGATGGTGCAAAGCAATACAAATCACAGAAACGCCACACCCGCCAGAACCTGGAGGAGGCACTGGCCACCGACCGCTTCGTGTTGCGCGCGCAGCCCATCGTACAGACAGCCGTGCAGGACGGCGGGCATACCAGCCAGCACTTTGAGCTGCTGCTCGGCCTGAAAAACAAGGATGGCACACTGGATTCCCCGGAGGAGTTCATCCGCTCTGCCGAGCGCTACGGCTTCATGACCCTGGTGGACCGCTGGGTAGTGCGCGAAACTTTCAGCTGGATCAGCCAGCTCATGGACGCGCAGAAAGTCATCCCCAACCTGGCGATCAACCTGTCTGGCGCAAGCGTGACCGACGATGCCTTTCTCGATTATCTGTTGGAGCAGATTTCGGAATTCGGCGTGGGCACCAGTCGCCTGTGTTTCGAGATCACCGAGACCGGTACGATTTCCAACCTGGTAAAAGCCGCCGACTTCGTACGCGCATTCCGCAACATCGGTTGCAAGTTCTCTATAGATGATTTTGGTACCGGGCTTGCCAGCCACAACTACCTGCGCGAGCTCCCGGTCGATTACGTCAAGATTGACGGCAGTTTTATCACCGGCATCCACAAGAATCGCAACGATTATGCCATGGCCCGCTCCATCAACGATCTCGCGCACTTCCTCGGGCAGCAGACCATTGCAGAGTCGGTCGAGAACGCGGAAATCATTGCTAAACTGGAAGAGATCGGGGTCGATTACCTGCAGGGCTGGGGTATTGGGAAACCCAAGCTACTCGCGGAGATCACCGAAGATCTCTCCACTATCGAGAAATAGCTGGAAGCACACACTTTGCCAAGCGACGCAATCGACCGGGACTTCGATAGCCTGATTGGACTGCTGTACCAGGGCACACTCGAGGAACAGCCCTGGCAGAGCGCACTGCCTGCGTTGCGCGAGCGCCTGGATGCCGACGTGGTGTCACTGGTCCTGCGGCCACCCACGGTCGACGATCAGGGTGTAATCCTCAACAGTGTGCGGTCCGACAGGGACCGCGCCGATGACCAACAGCCACTCGCAGACCCGAACGACTGGCAGGCCAGCGCCTACCGTGAGCAGTTCTTCTCCCTGGATCCGTTCGTCAACCTGCCGCTGAACAAGGTCATTGCACTCGAGGACATTGTCGCGGACGCCGAGCTCCGCAAGTCGGACTACTACCTCCACTACCTTGAACCCATCGGTCTGTTTCGGATTCTCGGTGTCGATACGGCAGAACCGGGCGGGATGCTGGCTCGGCTGCGCGTCGCCCGCCGCAACAGTGATGCCTACTTTGCGCAACAAGAGCGTGAGCTGCTGACACGCCTGACTCCGCATCTGCGACGCGCGATTGAAATCTACGCGCGATTGAACCGTGCCATATCCGAGCGCGACGTGTACGCCGGTGCCGTCAACCAGCTGTCTGTGGCCACCATTATTCTCAACGAAGAGGGCTGTGTGCTGACTACCAACGAGGTGGGCCGCGCACTGCTCGACCAGGCGGACGGCCTGAGCCTGCGCGATGCGCGCCTGCATATCGAGGGCCGGGATATCAATCGCGAACTGCAGGAAGCCCTCACCGCTATCATTCGCGCCCAACAGCATGGCGAGGCGTCGGTAGTAAGGGCGTTGCGCGTGCCCCGCGCCGGCGGGCGGGCAGACCTTGGCCTGGTGATCAGGCCTGCCACCAACGCCCGGGAGGGAGAAAGCCGCGTGATACCGGCGGCCGCGATTTTTATTTCGGATCCGGAGCTGGAAGTGGAGACCTCACAGCAGATTCTCGGTGAGCTGTTCAGCCTGACACCGGCCGAGGCCCGGCTGGCCACGCTGCTCGCTCGAGGGCTCAGCCTGGCCGAGGTGTCGAGGGCGCAGAACATCTCGCAACACACGGCCCGCGCACAGTTAAAAGCCATCTTTGCCAAAACCGGCGTTTCACGTCAGGCGGAACTGGTCAGGCTGGTCCTCAAGAGCGCAGCAGCGCTGGCCTGAGGTGGTGTTGACCTAAATCAACACTGCACGCGTGCCGGGCTGCTAGTGTCTGCCCTGTGGTTTGATACGGTGCAGTCATGGCTGAAATCCAACAGGGAGTCGGTTTGTCCGGTGTCGATACCCGGGAAATGTCGGCCGAGGTCGCTCTCGCCGCACGCTACGACCGGCCCGGCCCGCGCTACACGTCCTACCCCACGGCACCACATTTTAACGACCCGGACGCCGTTGACGACTACCTGAGCTGGATGCAGCAGGCTACAACCAGCGCAGCACCGCTCTCCATCTATGTGCACCTGCCATTCTGTCGCGACATCTGCTACTACTGCGCCTGCAACAAGGTGGTCACCCGGGACCCGCATGCGGCTCCGGCATACCTGCAGCGCCTCGAAAAGGAGATTGAACAGCAGTCGCGGTTGATCGGCAGCCACCGGCCGGTTACGCAACTGCATTGGGGGGGCGGCACGCCAACCTACTTCGATGCACCGGAGCTGACGCGCCTGATGCACCTGCTGGCGACTCATTTCCACCTGCTGGATCGTCCCGACCGGGAATACGCGATTGAAATTGACCCACGGGGTGTAAAGGCGGACACCATTGCCCTGTTGCGCGGGCTTGGCTTCAACCGCATCAGCATGGGTATCCAGGACTTTGATCCGCTGGTACAGAGAGCCATCAACCGCGTGCAGCCGCCGGCCATGGTGGAGGACCTGGTTGGCGCGGTGCGACGGCACAATTTCAACTCACTGAGTTTCGACCTGATCTACGGCCTGCCCCACCAGGACCACCATTCAATGGCGGAAACGCTGAAAACCGTGATTGCCATGGCACCCGACCGCATCGCCTGCTACAGCTATGCACACCTGCCCGAACGCTTCCTCAGCCAGCGTCCGATTGATCGGCAGAGCATACCGCGGGCGCAGGAAAAACTGTTGTTGCACGAACTCATCAGCCGCACGCTGCTGGATGCCGGCTATATCCACATCGGCATGGACCATTTTGTACTGCCGTCGGACGAGCTCGCTATCGCCCAGCGCGAAGGTCGCCTGCAGCGCAATTTCCAGGGCTATTCCCTGCGACTGGCAGAGGACACGCTCGGGCTGGGCGTATCCGCAATCAGCCAGATCGGGAATTTCTACCTGCAGAACGTGCGCGAACTGGGGGCTTACTATCGACGACTGGACCAGCAGGCCAGCGCACTGGAGCGCGGCTGCCGCCTGAGCCATGACGACCAGTTGCGACGATTCATCATCATGCGCCTGATCTGTCAACTCGAACTGGATATTCCTGATTGTAACCGGCAATTTGCCATCGATTTCAGACAGCAATTCAAAGCCGAACTCGAACATCTGGAGTGCATGGCCGAGGATGGACTGCTGCGACTGGAGGAGTCGACGCTGAAGGTCACCGAACGCGGCCGGCCGTTTTTGCGCAATATTTGTATGGTTTTTGACTCCTACCTCGCGGCCGCGAACGAACCGGCCTCGCCCGTCAGCTTCTCCGCCACGATCTGAGCAGTACCCGTTCACCCGCTCTGTCTGGTCCTGGCCTGCCTCACCGTAACCCGTAAATCGAAACCAGACCTCCGCTTACAGACAGCGCAGTCTTTCGAGTATACTGTGGGTGAGTGCCCCGGGATATCATCTATGAACGCTCACCTGAACAGCTCTGACAGCCCCTACTCTGAAGCTCCGTGTCCACATGACTTCCGGGTCAACTGCGGCAACTGCAGGCTCAACGCCATCTGCCTGCCGCTGGCTCTCGAACACGATGACATCGCCCAGCTGGACAGCATCATCCAGCGCAGCAAACCATTACAGAAAAACCAGTACCTGTACCGCGAGGGGGATGAGTTCCAATCGGTGTTTGCAGTGCGCTCTGGTGCGCTGAAGGCATACAAGACCACTGACGACGGCCGCGAACAGGTCACGGGCTTTTACTTCCCCGGGGAAATTCTGGGTATGGACGGCATCGGCCACAATAGCCATGCCTCCTCCGCCCGCGCGCTGGAGACCGCCGCCGTGTGCGAGATTCCGTTTGCCTCGTTGGCAAACCTGAGCACGCTGATGCCCAGCCTGCAGCGCCACTTCTTCCAGCTTATGAGCCGGGAAATCATTGAAGACCAGCTCCTTATCACCCTGCTGAGCAAGAATTCCGCAGAACAGCGCGTCGCCGCGCTAATGCTGAGTATCGCCAACCGCAATGCACGCCGCAAACTCAGCGCGACAAAATTCCGCCTGCCCATGTCCCGGGTTGATATTGGCAACTACCTGGGTCTCACGGTCGAGACCGTCAGCCGGGTATTCAGCCGGATGCAGAAAATGGATATGCTGCGCGTGGATAACAAAGAGATCGAAATCCTCGACCCCGGGGGCATACGCAGCCTGGCAAATGTGAGCGCCTGATACCGCCACGCAATAATGCCCTGTCCGCGCGGTATTGATTCACATCAACAACTGCACCGGGGTTATCGCTAAAATACAGCGGAGTTCCGCAACATGGCCCACTCCGGGGAGAAATACGCCGAATGATACAACACAGTTTTGGCCTGCTAGTCAGGCCCAGCGTTGCCTGGCGCACGATTGCAGATCTCCCGGCCAACTCCCTGGCGACTCTCATGCTCTACCCCTGCGTGATGGCAATACTGCCGGCGGTTGCTTTTTACTACGGCACCACGCAGGTGGGCTGGGCAGTGGGGGACGGCCAGGTAGTCCGGCTGACAGTGGAAAGCGCGCGCCAGATCTGTATTCTGTTTTACCTGACCATGGTGGCTTGCGTGGCCATTATCGGCTATTCCATCCATTGGATGTCGGACACCTACGGCGCAAATTCCACCGTGGTCAAGGGTATCGTCATCGCCGGCTTCACAGCCACGCCGATGTTCGTCGCCGGCGTTGTCGGCTTCTACCCGATTCTCTGGCTGGACATGCTGGTGGGCGTTGCCGCGGTCAGTTGGGCCGTTTACCTGATGTATCTGGGCATTCCCATCGTGATGGATATTCCAGAGGAACGCGGTTTCCTTTTTTCCAGCGCGGTACTGGCGATCGCGCTGGTCATCCTGATCTGCCTGATGGTGGGCTCCGTTCTCCTGTGGGAATTCGGCGCTGCCCCGGCATTCACTGACTGATTTTTCGGGCACAGCAGCATTAGCAGCACTTCAACAACTGGAATCACACCATGAGCGAGCTCAATCCTGCACTGGAACACCCCACGTACAACTACAAGGTGGTGCGCCAATTTGCCATCATGACAGTCGTCTGGGGCATTGTCGGCATGCTGGTGGGCGTGATAATCGCCGCACAGCTGGCCTGGCCCGCACTGAATTTTGATCTGCCGTGGTTCCACTTCGGCCGCCTGCGCCCGCTGCATACCAACGCCGTAATCTTCGCTTTCGGTGGCAGCGCACTGTTCGCCACGTCCTACTACGTAGTACAACGTACCTGCCAGGCCAGGCTGATCTCGGACAAACTCGCGGCGTTCACCTTCTGGGGCTGGCAGCTGGTGATCGTTGCCGCCGCTGTCACGCTGCCACTGGGCCTTACCAGCAGCAAGGAGTACGCGGAGCTGGAGTGGCCGATCGATATTCTCATCACGATTGTCTGGGTTGTTTATGCCATTGTGTTCTTCGGCACCATCATGCAGCGCAAGACAAGCCATATTTACGTCGCCAACTGGTTCTTTGGCGCCTATATTCTCGCCGTTGCGGTGCTGCACATCATCAACAGCATGGCGGTGCCGGTCGACATGACAAAGTCTTACTCGGTCTACGCCGGCACCGTGGACGCCATGGTGCAGTGGTGGTACGGCCACAATGCGGTAGGATTTTTCCTGACGGCTGGCTTTCTCGGCATGATGTACTACTTCGTGCCCAAACAGGCGGAGCGGCCGGTGTACTCATATCGCCTGAGCATCGTCCACTTCTGGGCGCTGGTAGCGGTATATATCTGGGCCGGCCCCCACCACCTGCACTACACTGCCCTGCCCGACTGGGCCCAGAGCCTGGGCATGGTCATGTCTATCATTTTGCTGGCACCCTCCTGGGGCGGCATGATCAACGGCATCATGACCCTCTCCGGCGCCTGGGACAAATTACGCACGGACCCAATCCTGCGTTTCCTGGTCGTCAGCCTGTCGTTCTACGGCATGTCCACCTTTGAGGGGCCGATGATGTCCATCAGGACGGTGAACGCCCTCTCGCACTACACCGACTGGACCATCGGCCACGTGCACTCGGGCGCTCTCGGCTGGGTCGCCATGATCTCGATAGGCGCCATGTATCACCTTATCCCGATTCTCTTCGGCAAGGAGCGCATGTACAGCGTGGGACTGATCAACACCCATTTCTGGATGTCCACCATCGGCACCGTGCTGTACATCGCCTCCATGTGGGTAAACGGCATCATGCAGGGTCTGATGTGGCGCGCCTACAACCAGGACGGCACGCTCACCTACACTTTTGTAGAGTCGGTGGCGGCAAGCCATCCCGGCTATATCGTCCGCGTCATCGGCGGCCTGATTTTCTTCAGCGGCATGCTGGTGATGGCCTACAACGTTTATATGACAACGCGACGCGATGTGCAGCCTGAAGCGGTTGCCAGCTCCGCGAGCCCGGCGTAAGGAGTCGATCATGAATCACGACAAGGTTGAGAAAAACGTCGGCATCATGATCATCCTGATCATCGTGGCGATCAGCTTCGGCACCCTGGTAGAGCTGGTGCCCCTGATGTTCTCGCGCGTCACCAGCGAGCCCATAGCGGGGCTGAAGCCCCTGCCGGCGCTGGAGCTCGAAGGCCGGGACATCTATATCCGCGAGGGCTGTAATACCTGCCACTCACAGATGATTCGGCCACTGCGCGCCGAAACCGAGCGCTACGGGCACTACTCGGTCGCCGGTGAATTTGTCTACGACCACCCCTTCCTCTGGGGCTCCAAGCGCACCGGGCCCGACCTGGCGCGTGTCGGTAAACGCTACAGCGATGCCTGGCACCGGGCGCATCTCTACAATCCCCGCGATGTGGTGCCCGAATCGAATATGCCGGCATTTCCCTGGCTTTTTGAAGCCGAGGTAAACGGCGAGCGCACGGGCAAGAAAATGGCTGCCTTGCGCAGCGTGGGCGTCCCCTACACCGACGAGGATATCGCCGGCGCGAGCGCTGCGGTAGAAGGCAAAAAGGAAGTTGATGCACTGGTGGCCTACCTGCAACAGCTCGGCACTCTGGTAACAACGAGACGCTGATGGATATCAACGACCTGCGGGGCCTGAGCACGGTTTTTCTGATGATCACATTCTTCGGTGTGTGTATCTGGGCCTACAGCAAGAAGCGCAAACGGGAGTTCGATGAAGCCGCGAACCTCCCGTTTGCAGACGATGAGATGAACGAACGCACCGTGCAGGAGAACAAACGGGATGACTGAGTTCTGGAGCCTTTGGATTATTGTGCTGACGGTCATCACCCTGGTGCTGTTGGTCTGGCTGCTGTTTGGCAATCGAAAACGGACACACGAGACTGTTGAAAAAACCACCGGACACAATTACGACGGCATTGAAGAATACGATAACCCGCTGCCGGCGTGGTGGTTCAATATGTTCGTCATTACCATTGTCTGGGGCATTGCTTACCTCATCGCCTACCCCGGCATGGGAAATTTCAAGGGCCTGCTGGGGTGGACCCAGATCGAACAGTACGAAAATCGTGTAGCCGAGGCCGAGAGTCGCTTTCGCGCCGAGCGCGATCGCTACCTGGCCATGTCGGTGGAAGACATTGCCGATGACCCCGCTGTACGCAAAATGGGTATGCGGATGTTCGGCAATAACTGTGCCCAGTGCCACGGCTCAGACGCCAAAGGCAGTTATGGCTTCCCCAACCTGACAGACGATGACTGGCTGTGGGGCGGCGACCCCGCTAGCATCAAGGCCACGCTCGTCAACGGCCGCCAGGCCGTCATGCCGGAGTGGAGCGCCATCCTCGGGGACAAGGGTATCCAGGAGACGACAGAGTACTTACTCCAGATGAATGGTCGGGACGTGGATACGGCACTTGCGGAAAAAGGTGAGGCGCACTTCGCCACCTATTGCGTCGCATGCCATACTGCCGAGGGCACCGGGAACATGGCGTTGGGCGCCCCCGACCTGACCAACGGCATCTGGCTCTACGGCGGCACGCGGGAGCAGATTGCCCACACACTTCGCGCGGGGCGCAACGGACAGATGCCCGCCTTCAAGGACACGTTGAGCGAGGACAAGATCCATATACTTACCGCGTATGTTTACGGTCTGAGCCACTAATCTTTACTCGCGGAGGTTGAATTGGCAGGCCCCGCGCTTTCACGCCAAGCAGTACGGTAGCGCCACTATGTCTGACCCGGAGTTGATCGACCTCGCCGAGGTTGCGCCTGCGGAGGTCGCGGAACTGGACCTCTACCAGCGCCGCGAAAAAATCTACACCCGCAAGATAGAAGGATTCTTCCAGCGCATTCGCATGTACACGGGCTGGCCGCTACTGATCGGCTATTTCCTGCTGCCCTGGCTGTCCTGGGATGGACGTCAGTTAGTGCTGTTTGACCTGCCGGCGCGCAAATTTCACGTTCTGGGCCTGACGTTCTGGCCACAGGACTTCCCCATGCTGGCTTTCCTGCTGATGATCGCCGCCTTCGCCCTGTTTGCGGTCACGACATTCGCCGGGCGCATCTGGTGTGGCTATACCTGCCCGCAAACCGTGTGGACCAGCATTTTCATGTGGCTGGAACAGAAGACCGAGGGCAATCGCAACCAGCGCATGCGCCTCGACAAGGAACCCTGGTCCGCCCGCAAATTCACCCGCAAAGCCATGAAACACGTCTCGTGGCTGCTGGTTGCCTACTTTACCGGGTTCACCTTCGTCGGCTACTTCTACCCGATTCACGAGCTACTTTTTGATCTCTGGAGCTTTGAACTGCCGTTGATGGCGGTGTCATGGATCGTATTTTTCACGCTGGCAACCTATATCAATGCCGGCTGGATGCGGGAGCAGGTGTGCACATACATGTGCCCCTATGCACGGTTCCAATCCGTTATGTTCGATCGCGACACCCTGATCGTCTCCTATGATCCCACGCGCGGTGAACCTCGCGGGTCCCGCAAACGCGATGCAGACCGCGAGGAACTCGGCCTTGGAGACTGCATCGACTGTAAACTCTGCGTGCAGGTCTGTCCCACAGGCATCGATATTCGCGACGGGCTGCAATACGAATGCATTGGTTGTGCGCTGTGCGTGGACGCGTGCAACTCGGTCATGGACAAGATGCATTACCCCCGCGGCCTGATACGCTACACGAGCGAGCGGGAACTCGAGGGCGGCAAAACCCACTGGCTACGGCCGCGCATTATTGGCTATACCCTGGTGCTGCTGCTGATGGTGGGCGTTTTTTCCTTTACGGTGTACAACCGCGTTCCGCTGGAGATGACCGCGATACGTGATCGCAATGCGCTCTTCCTCACCACCGATAGCGGCGCGATTGAAAACATCTATACACTGCAACTTGCTAATATGGACGAGTCCATGCACGAATTTGAAATCAGCCTTGCCGGTTTGCCCGGTGCCACCCTGGTGGGCGAAGCCATACACACCGTGAATGCCGGAGAACTGCGCACGATCAACATCCGCGTTCGCGTACCGCCCGGGACGGTCGAGGCACCCAACACCGAATTCTCGTTCACTGCCCGGGCCACGGATACCCCGGATTTACGGGTGACAACAGAAACACGGTTCCTGAAGCCACTGTGAACACACGACCATTCACTGATGCAGATACATTGCCATGGTACAGACAGTTCTGGCCCTGGTTTCTCATATTGCTACCTGGCAGCGTGGTCATCGCCTCATTGACGACCCTTTATATTGCCAGCACCGGTGCCGACGACCTGGTCGCAGACGAGTACTATAAAGAGGGCCTGGCCATCAACCGTCAACTGGAAGAACTGCAGCGCGCCGCTGAACTCGAGCTCAAACCGGTGCTGGAGTTCGAGGGCGTCAGCGTCCGGGTCGGTTTGAACCCGCCCGGCGACCCGCAGATGCTCGAGCTAGAAATGTCGCACCCTCTGGAGGCGGACCGGGATTTTTCCACTCGCCTGTCCCGCATTGCCCGGGGACAGTATGCCGGCCGTTTGCAGAATGCCGTCGCATCGCGCTGGCACTGGAGCCTGCAGCCGACAGAAGCCGGAGACTGGCGGCTGGCCGGCGTTGTTGCCGACGCGGACATGGCGGATGAACGCGATAACTGAAACACGCCCCGCGCAAACCACAGCGGCCTGCTTCCATTGTGGAGAAGCGATACCCGACGGCTGCAACATCGGTATCGAGATCGACGGCGAACAGCGCTATATGTGCTGTCCTGGCTGCAAGGCCGTGGCCAGCCTGATCAATGGCAGCGGTTTAGGCGGTTTCTACCGTCGTCGCACCGCTTTCAACGAACGTCCCCTGGCGGGTACAGTGCCCGCATCCCCCGATGCAACCGCAGCGTTCCACATCTACGATGACGCAGAACTTGCGGCGACCTTCAGTGAAACGGACGCTCAACACATGACACACGCCCGGATACTGATAGGAGGGATCAGTTGCGCCGCTTGTACCTGGTTGATCGAACAGCATCTTGAGCGCATTCAGGGCGTCTCCGCTGCCACGGTGAACCTGCAGCAATCGCGACTTCAGGTTGCGTTCGACAACCGCCAACTCCGCATGAGTGATATTTTTTTCCAGCTCGAGGCACTCGGGTACCGGCCTCGCCCTTTTGCCCACGGCGCGCGCAGGGAGCAACTTGGCGCGGAGTTTCGTGACGACCTGCGCCGGCTCGCCGTGGCGGGCATTGGCATGATGCAGGTGGGTATGTTCGCCATTGCCCTGCACGCCGGCGAAATACAGGGCATGCAGGCCGAGTACGCCGGGTTGCTGCGATGGGTCAGCCTGCCGGTGGCGGCGGTGGTGGTGCTCTACTCCGCGCGGTCGTTTTTCAGTACCGCCTGGCGCCACCTGACGCACGGTAAACTGGTGATGGATCTACCGGTTGCCGTGGCGATTGGCCTGGCGTTCCTGGCAAGTGTGTGGGCAACTGTCAGCAACAGTGGCCAGGTGTATTTTGATTCCGTGGTGATGTTCACATTTTTCCTCCTGCTGGGGCGTTTTCTGGAGAAACGCGCGCGCAGTAAACACACCGAAGCGTGGCTGGATGCGGAGGATGAACTCCCCGGTGCAGTAACCGTGGCGCGGGGCAAGGGCTGGGAGACGCTACCTCGTATTCGCCTCGTTGCCGGCGACAAGCTGCTTATTCGCAACGGCGATACGGTGCCGGTAGATGCTCAAATCGTGCAAGGGCAAAGCGCGGTGCGCGAGGACACCTTCAGCGGCGAGCATCTGCCGCGCGCTGTCACCGAGGGTGACACTGTCTATGCGGGCACAGTAAACCTGGAGGCCAATCTGCAGGCCGTCGCACTGGGTACCTACCGCGACACCCGCCTTGCCGCACTGCGGAAATCCGCTGAGATCGGGAGCGCCGCGAAGCCCCGTCTCGCGCGGCTTGCAGATCAGGTGGCCGCGTGGTTCGTGGCCGGCATTCTGCTGGCGGCCAGTGCTACTGCGATTGCGTGGCTGCAGATCGACCCGGAGCGCGCGCTGTGGGTGACGCTCTCCGTACTGGTGATCAGTTGCCCCTGTGCGCTGGCGCTGGCGACGCCGGCGGCCCTCACCAGTGCCGCCGCCTCGCTACGCGCCCTGGGCATTCTGGTGCGCACGGAAGACGCCCTCGAAGCGTTGCCGCGGACGACGCACATGCTGTTCGACAAGACCGGCACACTGACGGAGGGACATCTGGAAGTCGCACAGGTAATACCCCTTTCAACACTGTCAGAAACCGGAATACTCGCCCTGGGCGCAGCTTTGCAAATACATGCAAGCCACCCTGTAGCCAGCGCATTTGCGCACTACCCGACGGCCGGGGAGCCCTTCGACAGCGTGAGCTATCGCGTCGGGGCCGGTCTGCAGGGACAACGCGGCGCCACACGCTACCGCATGGGTAGCACTGCCTTCTGCCACGCTATCGCGCCCACCCTGCCCGAGCCTCCTGACGACGACCGCCTGTGGATCGCACTGTGCAGCGATGACCAGGCACTGGCCTGGATTGGCCTGGACGACCCGCTACGAGAGGAGGCACAGGCCGTCATAGCAACGGTTCGCGACAACCTCGACCTGCAGGTGGAACTGCTCACCGGCGACAGCTCGCCGCGCGGCCCGCGGCTGGCCGCGGCACTCGGAATGGCAGTGCACAGGCACGGTCTGTCGCCGCAGGAAAAGATGCAGCGTGTGCGCAGCCTGCAGGCAACCGGAGCACGCGTATGCATGGTAGGCGATGGCCTCAATGATGCGCCGGTGCTCGCGCTGGCTGACACATCGTTTGCCGTTTCCGGGGCAACCGACCTGGCGCGCACCCAGGCGGATTTCGTCATCACCGACGGCGGGTTGCAGCGCGTCCTGCAAGCCTTTGACGTGGCCAGGCGCTGTCGCGGTATCATTCGCCAGAATCTTGCCTGGGCACTCGGCTACAACCTGTGTGCCATTCCGGTGGCTGCGGCGGGCCTCGTGCCACCCTGGATGGCGGCGCTCGGCATGTCGCTCAGTTCGCTGCTTGTGGTACTCAATTCACTGCGCCTGAACAAACCGAAACAAGCGCTACAGAACAGTCCCGGAGGGGGGCCATTGTGGAAAGTCTCTACCTCCTGATACCCATTGCGCTGGTGTTCTGTGTCATCGCGATCAGGCTGCTCCTGTGGGCGATCGGTAGCGGCCAGTACGATGACCTCGACAAAGAGGCGTGGCGAATTCTCGCCGACGACGACGAAGACACGCCGGCTCGCGACAAGCCCCCTGTGACTCGCCAGCGAAGCGACGACGACCATGCTTGAGGCTTCACAGGCGGGGGCTGCCTTGCTCCTGGGGCTCTCCGGCGCCGGGCACTGCCTGGGTATGTGCGGCGGTATCGCCGGCGCGCTGAACCTTGGCGGTGCGCGGGGCACCGGCATAACCTTGTCGTATCACGCCGGGCGCATTGCCAGTTATACACTGCTGGGCGGCCTGCTGGGTTTTATGGCGGGCAGCATTGACCTCAGCGCCTGGACCATCGCCCTGCGCTATATCGCGGGTTTCCTGCTGATCGGCATGGGGCTCTACATCGCCAACTGGTGGCGCGGCATGCAAGTGCTGGAGCGGGCCGGGGCGCGGCTGTGGGCCCCGGTACAACGCCTGTCCTCCGCCTGGCTGCCGGCGCGGCACTGGTACCAGGGGCTCGCGCTGGGGCTTTGCTGGGGCTTGATGCCCTGCGGCCTGATCTACAGCAGTCTCGCGCTTGCGGCGACCGCGCAGGACGCGCTCGCATCGGCTTCGATGATGTTCCTGTTCGGACTGGGCACGCTCCCGGCCATGCTTGCCGTGAGTCTGGGCGCGGCTCGTCTGCAGGCCTTCCTGCGCAGGCGCGGCCTTAAACTGCTGATCGCCCTGCTACTGATCATCTCGGGAGCCTGGACACTCTACGTGGTTGCCAGCCACGGCGAGCATCACCAGCACGGCGGGCAACAGCCAATGGATCATTCGGGGCACGAGATGCCGGTTCACGCCCGATAACCCGGGAGCGCCGGCGATCCACGCCCCCATGCCAATGCTCGCACACAAAAAAGCCCCACTGCACAGGGCGTGGGGCTACAGGGAATTGCTGCCTCGTTCAAGCGGGTTTGACCGCAGGTGCAGCGGCCAACCCGTGCTCTCAGAAGCGGTACGCGATTCCGATGTTGTAGACCCAGGGATCAACCTCGACATCAAACTTTACCTTCGCCGCCGTCGAACCATTTGCGTTGGCGGTAATGGTGGCGTTGGTGTCAATGTCGATGTACCACACCGCGGCATTGAACGCCCAGTTCTCACCGATGGGGATATCCACACCGACCTGACCCGCGAGACCGAAAGAGTCATCCAGGTCGAGATTGGCGTCATCTACCGCGCCATCGGTAAGCGAACCGAGCAGACCGACCAGTTCGTTGTCCACCTCCTCGTCGAAAAACAGCGTGTAGTTGGCACCGAAGCCCACATACGGCTGCCAGCCCGACTGCCCGCCACGCGGATACCACTGGATCATCACCGTCGGCGGCAGGTGTTTCAATGAGCCCGCGTCCAGCGTGGTGCCGGCAATCGCGCCCCGACCCACCGCTTCGACATCGTGCGAGAACGGGGTTGAAGCGAGCAGTTCGATGCCCCAGTTTGTATCCACCATGTAGGTGCCCGTGAGGCCGAGTTGGGTATCGTCGCCCACTTCGGCCCGGGCAACCAGGCCGGTCGGTAAATTGATATTGTCACTGTCCGAATTGGGGTCAACCGTGGCGGCACCCGCACGCACGATCCAGTCGCCCTTTTCATAGGCCAGGCCCGGTAAAGAGGCGGCCGTCAAAGCAGCAGCCACTGCCATCGTCAACGTTTTTTTCATAACACTGCTCCGTAGTTTATTGCGACGCACCCGTGCCACGCCAATCCGCGAAGCATAGTATGTCAGCCACTTACAAACCATATTGATGTCGATCAAATAGCTCGATAAAACCGTACTTGAGGACAGTAAAACAAGAGGTTTCGGCCCGCGTCCCTGCACCGCCGTGCGCGCTGAATGCCTTAAATCGAATCCGCGTCCGCGAGCGGCGCAACGCTGCGCAGAATGAGCCGCACCAGGCCCGACTGCCGGGCCACACCGGTCTTGGCGAACACGGCGCGCAGGTGCGCGCGCGCCGTGTTGCGGCTGATCGCCAGTTTCTCCGACGCTTCATCCAGGCTCAAACCGTTTGCCAGCAAAAGCGCGAGGCTGGCTTCCGTGGGCGTCAGGTCAAACAAGCGACTAACCACACGCTGGGGAGGCTCCGCCACCTGTTGGGGATCGCTGATGAAAAGCGCAATACGCGGAATACCGCGGCCCTGAGCCGCGGCTGTACGGGGCACCTCCCGTGCAACGAGCCCGAGCTCACTGCGACCAACGCTGCGCGGAATCTGCATGGCGGCCACAGGCCTGGGGCCAGCCTCATCGCGCGGCTGGCGAATTGTAGCCAGCAACGCATTGAACTCGCTATTGGCCTTCCGGTCAGTAAGCTGCGGCCGGTTATCCACCAGCACAATGCCATCGCCGTGAGACGCCAACGCGGCAGCGGCATCATTGATCGACAGCAGTTGGCCGGACTCATCGAGGATCATCGTGGCCACGCGCAACTGCTCCACCGCGCCGGCATATACGGCCCTTTCCCGCTCAATTCGACTGAACCGCGTGTGCAGGCGAATAGAGCGTTGCAGATGCGGTACGAGTGCGCGCAGCAGTTCCTTTTCGGCCTCACCGAAGGCTTCCGCGCCGGCGTAGCGCCCGGCGCGAAAACGCACATCAAGTTCACTGCCGTCGCGGATATCCAGGCCCAGGAAGTCATACCAGCCCTGTGGCTGCATAATCACCCGGTAAAAATCGCTGGACAGCAGCGTCGAACTGGAAAGGTACTCATGCAGGCTGTACACCTCACCGGAGGGCAGGTTTACAAACGGGTCGAGGACAAACTCTCCCGCGCTATAGCTTTGCATGGCGGAAAGTGACCCCCCATCCGCGAGCATCACCACCTGGTCTTCCAGGCTGGGGGGGCGCAGTAACAGGGTGACCAGGTGCGCACCCAGTTCACTGCGCATGCGTGCCAGAAAAGCCTGCCAGGGCGGCTCCTCAAGCGGCCCGTTATAGAGCTCGCCAAGCAGCAGGCTGAAATGGGGATCAATGTGCATTCACGGAGTATAGCGTCAAAGCCAACGCAGCCAAGACGCTCCAAAGCCACGGCACCGATGAGGACGGCAAACGTGACGGGGCGTCGCCGCTACGCCAGAAAAGGTAAGGCCACCAGGCGCAGCGCAAGCAGCGTCAACAGCCAGCGAAACAGCCGGGCAAAATTCAGTTGACCCAGGCGCTGCCGCAAACGGGTGCCTACCCAGGAGCCGCATATCACGGCTGCGATCATTCCGCCCAACAGCGGCCACCAGGCGGCAAAGCCGAAACCCATCGCGGTATACGCGCCCAAACGCAGTGCATGGTTAATACTCATGTAGACCGCCGTGTTGACGACCAGCCAGTCACGCCCGGTGTTGCGTTGCAGCAACACCGCGGCGCCCACCGGGCCCGTCGCCCCGGCGAGCATGCCCAGACCGGTCTGATAAAAACCGAGTGTGAGCAACGCAAACTGTCCACCGCGCGGGATCTGCGGCAACGGTATCCAGGTTATGACCAGTATCAGCGCACCAATGATGGCAGGCAGCCAGCGCAGATCCAGACTCTGGTAGATCTCCCCGCCCACCCAGGCCCCCGCCAGAGCGCCCAGCGTGAAGGCAGGCAATATACCCCAGTCAATGCTCGACCAGCCAAACGCCGCTCGTGAGGCATTGCTGGCGAGCTGCGTGGCGGCGTGCAGCGGCAGGATCGCGGCAACCGGCACGAAGCCGGGCATCAGCGCAATGAGCAGGATGCCCCCGCCCATACCCATGACTGCCGCCAGACCAGAGCTCAGAAACGCGATGGGTAGCAACCAGAATTCATTCACCGTGGATCAAACCTCACGTTTACCCGCGTCGATGGCAAGTCTACACTAAGGCCATACCGCTCCCCCGGGAACATATCCTATGCAACATCCTGTCGCGTCAGAGCCCGCCACACCCGTGGCGGGATGGTACGGGGTCGATCCGACCAGCATGGACCTGAAACCCGACCCGCATGCGGCGTACGGGCGCCTGCGCGAAATCCAGCCGGTCAATCTTACCCCGCGGGGCGACTGGCGTCTTTCGCGCTACGATGATGTACAGAAACTTCTCAAGCACAGCAAAAGCGGCGTACGCAACACCGCGGGCCTGATACCGGAGGAAACCCCCGAGGACAGCGCCGCAAGCAAGTTTATACTGCGACTGGATCCTCCCGACCATGACCGGATCCGCAATCTGGTGAACAAGGCCTTCACGCCGCGCGCACTGCAGGCCATACGCCCCTCCATAGAGCCACTGCTGGCGGCGGAACTCGACCGGGTAGCGGACCAGGAGAGCATGGATATCGTTGCCGACCTGGCACTCACGGTGCCTGCCGCGTCGATGTGCGCCATGCTGGGCGTACCCTTCGCAGACCGGCACCGCCTCACCCGGCTGGTCAGCCTCGCTACCTACCGGCTGGCAAAAATTGCCCTTCCCGAAATGCAGCAGGACGCCGAAGCCGCGATTGTAGAGCTGGCTGCTTACATGCTCGAGCTGATCGAGGTGCGCCGGCGCGCACCCAGCGATGACATTCTGGGTTTGCTGGTGCGCGCGGAAGAAGCCGGTGACAGCTTGAGCAACGATGAATTGTTACAGCAGTGTATCGGCCTGCTGATTGCCGGTCTGGAAACCACTATCGGCCTCATCGCCAACGGCATGCGGTGTTTCGCGCGCTATCCACAAGCGTTCGAGCTGCTCGCGGCGCGCCCCGAGCTCGCGGGCTCCGCGGTAGAGGAGTGCTTGCGTTTTGAGCCCTCGGTACCCGTCACGCGCCGCATACTCTGGGAAGACACCGATTTCGGCGGCTTCACCGTGCCGGCCAATTCCATTGTCTACGCGATGCTGATCGCGGCCAACCGCGATCCCGAAATATTCAGCCGGCCCGACGAGTTCGACATTACCCGGCGCGAGGCCAGGCATTGTTCCTTCGGCGGCGGCATTCATTTCTGCCTGGGCTCACACCTCGCGCGTATGAATGCGGAGATCGCCTTCTGCGCCATGACAGAGCGCTTCAGCGCAGTCCACATCAACCCGGCAGAAGTAACCTGGGCGCCCTCTCTGTTCAGGATTCCGGAGAGCATTCCGGCCACCCTGGCGCGGCGCTGACAGCCGCTAGCGGGCGACGGTGTCACGCATCGCTCGACCGCCATGCAGACCCTGTTCAGCCTCGAAGCTCCAGCTCTCGGCGCGTGCATGATGCCACTCGTGGCGAACACCCTCGGGCAGCGTATCGTCTGACAGAAGCTGCCCCGGTTCCAGAAAATCGTAAATCTCTGCCAGGTTGCGAATTCGTAAATCGTCCACGCGCCTGAACACGTGGCCAGGTTGAAGTTCATCGGGGTGTTCCAGCCCCAGTGCAGCCAGCAATTCGAGAAAGCCGTGCAGGGTACCCGCCTGAAAACGCTGCACGCGCTCACTCTTGTCTCCCACGTGCAGTCCGTACACCAGGGCCGGATTTTGCGTGGTAATGCCAGTCGGACAGGTGTTGTTATTGCAGCGAAGCGACTGGATACAACCCAACGACAGCATCATGCCGCGCGCGGAAGCGCACAGGTCTGCCCCCAGTGCTATCGCCCTGAGCATGTGAAAACCGGTAAGAATCTTGCCACTGGCGATAAGTTTGATGTCATCGCGCAAGTTAGTACCTCGCAACACACTGTGCACAAAAATCCAGGCATCGCGCGCCGGCATACCGATGGAATTGGCAAACTCCAGGGGCGCCGCGCCGGTGCCCCCCTCGCCGCCATCCACGCTAATGAAATCCGGCCGGATACCGGTGGCCAGCATCGCCTTGCAGACCGCGGCAAAATCCCCCCGGCGACCGATACACAGCTTGAAACCAACCGGCTTGCCACCGGACAGCGCCCTGAGCCGGGCGACAAATTCAAGCAGTTCGAGCGGCGTGGAAAAGGCGGAGTGCGACGGCGGCGAGAGCACTGTTTCGCCCTCGGGCACCCCGCGGATGCGCGCAATTTCGGCGTTCACCTTGCCCGCGGGCAGCACGCCCCCGTGCCCGGGTTTAGCACCCTGGGACAACTTGATCTCTATCATGCGCACGCTGTCGTGGGCAGCCCGCTCGGCAAACAGTGTTGGATCAAAATTGCCCCTACTGTCACGACAGCCGAAGTAGCCGGTACCGATCTGCCAGATCAGGTCGCCACCGTGTTCCAGATGATAGGGCGAGATTCCACCCTCGCCGGTATTGTGGGCAAAGCCACCGAGTCTGGCCCCACGATTGAGCGCACGCACGGCGTTGCTGGACAGGGCGCCGAAGCTCATGGCAGAAATGTTCAACAGCGACGACGAGTAGGGCCGTGTGCAATCGGCTCCCCCGATCGTGATGCGCGGTGCCTCCTCGGACGGCTTGCGCGCCGCAATTGAATGACCGGCCCACTCGTAGCCGACGGCATAGACATTTCGCTGGGTGCCGAATGGCTGGGTTTCCAATTCACCCTTGGCGCGCTGGTACGCTACACTGCGGAACTCGCGTTCTATCGGGAACGCGTCGATATTGTTCTCAATAAAATACTGTTGTATCTCCGGGCGCACCATCTCCATGAAATACCGCGCGTGCGCGAGCAACGGGAAATTGCGCAGCAGCGTGTGGCGGCGCTGCAGGGCATCGTACATGCCACGCCCCAGCAGGGGCACAATTAACACCAGCGACCACAGCACCGGCGGCCACCAGGCTGCCCAGGCCAGCACCAGCACCAGCACCGCGGCGGAGAACAGGAAAAACCATCGGCGGAACATGTCAGTTACCTCACAGGGCTGGAGTTTTTGCCGGGCTACGAGCGGGAATGCATCAGGAAGGCCACCGGAAGCCGTTCCTACCCCATCGGATAGGCGATCTCGCGCGATACGGCATCAATCCGCCCGAGGGTCTCGGCGTCCAGTACCACATCCGCCGCAGCCAGCAAGTCCGGCACCTGTTCCGGCGACGTTGCACCCACAATCGTGGAGGCGACAAAATCGTGTTGCTTGCTCCAGGCCACCGCCATGGTGACCAGCGACATGTTGATGTCCGCAGCGATTTCACCAAAGCGTTCGGTCGCTGCCAATGACTTTTCGTTGACGAAACGCCGCATCATCACCTGCTGGCGCTTCGGCGCATCGCGATAGTAGGTGAAGCGCGCGCCATCCGGGAAAGCACCGCCATTGTACTTGCCGCTCAGCACGCCACCTGCCAGCGGCGAGTAAGGTATGAGACTGACACTCTCGCGACGACAGGCCTCCGCCAGTTCATCCTCGAAACGGCGATTATTCAGGCTGAAGTTGTTCTGGATGGTGTCGAAGCGCGCCAGCCCGTGCGTGTCGCTGGCCCACAGGTTTTTCATCAGGCCCCAGGTGTTCTCATTGCTGCAGCCGATAATGCGCACTTTGCCGGCGCGCACCAGATCATCGAGCGCCGCGAGGGTTTCCTCCTGGGGGTAGGCCCAGTCCGGCCAGTGAGTCTGGTACAGATCAATATAATCGGTATCGAGGCGCGCCAGGCTGGCTTCCACTGCGCGCACAATATGGTGACGATCGAGACCGGTTTTGGCGGCACGCAAGGGCGCCTGAATCCAGACATGGCTCGGCCCCGCCACCTTGGAGGCGATGATCAGGGCGTCGCGGTCCTTGGTTTTCATCCAGCGCCCGAGAATTTCCTCGGTAGCGCCCACATATTTCGCGTCCGGCGGCACCGGGTACATCTCTGCCGTATCGTAAAAATCGACACCGGCTTCAAACGCCATATCGAGAATGCGGCATGCGGCCTTCTCATCCGCCTGATTGCCAAAGGTCATGGTGCCCATGCAGATGTCGGACACCACGATAGAGCTTTTGCCGAGACGCTTGCGTTGCATACCTTCCCCCTGTTGCTGCGGTGACGCAATTGCTCGCGTTACTATATCCGGCGGGCGGGCAAATGAGTAGTCAGGCAGTGATCGCCGCAGGTTACAGCGCACGGCCGGTTCATTAGACTGGCACACATGCCTGTGTTGCGCGTCCTGACAATTATTGCTTCCGTGGTTCTCCTGGGGACCGCGCTGTTGTTGTGGTACGCACAACGTAATCTGGCATCGCTCAGCGAGGCGCAAATCGAACGCTGGCTGGCAGACCAGGGCGTCGAAGAAGTGACCCTGGGCGACATCGGCCTGTCGCGCGATCATCTGACACTTGCATCGCTGCACCTTAGCGGCAAGCGCGACGGCCTGCTCTTCGCAGTCGACCTGCAGAAATTGCGAGCCGACTACAGTATCGCCTCGCTGCGCCGTGCAGAGCTGATCAGCGTCCAGGTCGACCAGGTCGCAGCCGAACTGGAGCGACGTTCCCCGGCGACTACCGGCTCCGGCACTCCTCGCCTGCGCCTCTCAAACTGGTTGTCAGAGCCGGTCAATACACTGCTCCCACTGGAGACGCTCGCGCTCGAGAACATCCAGCTCAGCTACCGCTCGGGGTCCGTGCCGCACGTGGAGGCCCAGGGGCGGTTGCAGGTGGGCAAGGAGACCGCGCTCTCCCTTGCCGGGGTGTTTGCAGCCGGCGAGTGGCGGCTTACGCTCGACATTGCCGATGGCGGCGTGGCAACCGGTTTCACGCTGGGAAACGTCGCATCCAGCGAGCAGTTTCTGCAGCTGTCCGGTGCACTGGGCCCTGCCCTCACCCAGCGCTGGCTGGCCGAGATCAATCTCGGCGCGCAGCACGCAGCATTGCTGCGATGGGTAGGGCAAGCCGCGAGCGAGCTGGGCAACGGACAGCTCGCCTCCGCGATTGCGCCGCTGTCGGTCGCCGGCCAAAGCAGGCTGGAAGCGGCACTCACGCTGCCTGACCTGCTACCCCTGGATACGCTGCTGGCAGGCCGTGTTCCGCAAGACCTTGAACTGGAGAGCCAGCTCCAGAGCGAGTTTCCGGATATTGCCATCCGCGACACGCTGCATTCCGGGCAGGGAAGCCTGCAACTGCAGCTACAGCACGCCCTGTCGCGGTGGAACAGCAACACCTCCGGCACGCTGCGAGGCAACGTGCCGCGAGAGCGGCTGCCTGTATCTGCTGCGATGCTGGCAAAACTGGGCTGGCAGGAAGATGTACCTTTTTCACTGCAGCTTGGCCAGGGTCTCGAGCTCAGCACGGCACTCACGGATCGCGACACGTGGCTGTGGGAGGCGGCGCTCCGGGAGGCCGAGATAACACTGGGCACAGGCAACACCCGGGTGCGATTGGCAGCACTCACGGCCGAGGCCCGCCCGGATGCAGGCCTGGGCGGCCCGCTAGCCTTGAGTGCGAAGACCACCCTGCAGGGGCTGCTGAATAGCCGCAAACTGCCGCCCCTGCCGCTGACGCTGGAACATTCGGGCTCGCTTCAGGCAAGCCGCTACCGGCTCAATGTACGCGACGAGGCCGCCAGTATCTCCCTGCAGCTCGCGGGCACCGCGAATCTGCGCGAGGGTAGCGGAGAGCACAACCTGGCGCTCAACATTCCCGATCTGGGCGCCGCCAGCGACAGTGCGAACCCGCTTTTGCAAAGGTTCGAGCTCATGCAGAGCCCCCCGGATTTGACCGCCGGAAGCTTGCAACTCGACAGCCAGCTCAGCACCGCTGGCTTCGATATGAGCGGTTGGCGCCAGCGGGCGACGCTGCTCGTGGAGGGCGTGTCCGGCACGCTGGCCGATATCGCCTTTACGGACCTGGCCCTCGACGCCGCATGGCAGGGTATTGAATACTGGCAAACCACCCGCCCGCTGCAGCTTTCCATCGCGCAACTGGAGCCGGGTTTCAGTATTACCGGGCTGGAGGCGAGCATCCAGCTCCCCGAGAGTACTCCAATTGCCAGCCCGAGCATGACGCTGCAGTCATTCAGCGCGAAACTGTTCGGCGGGCGTGTGCTGCTGAAAAACAGTACTACATGGGATTTCGGCGCTACGCGCAACAGCATGAAGTTGCATGCCGAAAACTGGTCGCTCGCGGAGCTGGTGGCCCTGCAGACCAACCGCAACATACAGGCGCAGGGCCGCCTCAACGGCGAGCTGCCGGTGGTTCTGCACGATTCACGCATCATCATTCAATCGGGCTTTCTGCGCTCGGCACCGCCCGGCGGGACAATCCGTTACCAGCCCGAGACATCGACCGCGTCCATGGCCGCTGGCAGCAGCGAGCTGAACATGGCACTGGATTTACTGCGCGACTTTCGTTTTGATCAACTCAGCAGCAGCGTGGACCTCGACGAGAGCGGGGAGCTGACGCTCGGCCTTGCCCTTTCGGGGCACAACCCGGCACAGCAGCGGGGGCGTACGATCAATTTCAACATCAATGTGCAGCAGAATATCGACCCGCTGTTACAGAGCCTGCGCATGGGTGATAATCTGCTACAGGATATAGAGGGTGGATTGCGCTGAACCTTCTCGACTGTCCGCAATCGAAGTACACGCCAGGCGGCTATGGCAGCTTGCCAGGGCGCGGATGCAATCCGCCGCCACTACTGTGAGGACCAACCATGCGAACGCTACTATTTATCGGCCTGCTGGGGCTTGTCAGCGCCTGCACGCCCACGGTGGAGGTAAAACCACCGGACGAGCCGATCACCATCAACCTGAACGTCAAGATCGAGCACGAAATACGCGTCAAGGTCGATAAAGAACTGGATGAATTATTCGACGAAGACAGCGAACTTTTCTAGGAGTAGATGACCATGTCCATTCGCAACCTGTTCACCCCCCTGCTGCTGGCCACCCTGCTCACAGCCACCTCCGCCCTGGCGCTGGACCTCGATGAAGCCAAAAGCCGCGGCCTCGTGGGGGAAACCTCCGGCGGCTACCTCGCGCCCGTGGTGTCCTCGGCCGAGGTTGAGGCACTGGTGAGCTCCATCAATAGCCAGCGCAAGGCGCACTACCTGAAAATTGCGAGCAAAAACGACATCAGCCTGGCGGCGGTAGAAGTGCGCGCCGGCAAGAAAGCGATTGAAAAAACCCCTGCCGGCCAATACATCAGCACCGGCGAAGGCTGGCAGAAGAAGTAGCCGACTCGCGCGACTACCGGGGCGGGCGTATCAGGCTGCCCCGCGCTCCTTTGCCATATCCAGCGCCAGGTCCTCAATCATGTCTTCCTGCCCGCCCACCGTGCGGCGTCGCCCCAACTCAACCAGGATGTCCCGGCTGGAAAGGCCGTATTTCTGTGCGCTGCGCTTGGCAAACAACAGGAAGGAAGAGTAGACGCCGGCCCAGCCGAGGGTCAGGGAATCACGGTCGACGCGCACCAGATGATCCATCATGGGCACGATCAGGTCCTCTGCAATATCCATCGCCTTGAACAGATCGACACCGGTCTCCACGCCCATACGGTCGCACACCGCGAGGAACACCTCCAACGGCGTATTGCCCGCGCCCGCGCCCAGGCCGGCCAACGACCCGTCGATCCGGTTGGCGCCAGCCTCGACCGCCGCCAGGGAGTTGGCTATGCCCATGGCCAGGTTGTGGTGTCCGTGGAACCCGAGTTCGGTGTCGGGCTTCAGTTCAGCGCGCGCCAGTGCAATGCGTGAGCTGACATCATCCGGCAGCATGTAACCGGCGGAATCCGTGATGTACACACAGTTCGCGCCGTAGTCCTCCATCAGCTTGAGCTGCGCTACCAGTTCCTCGGGGCCGATCATATGGGCCATCATGAGAAAGCCTACCGTATCCAACCCCTTGATGTCGGCGGCCATACTCAGATGCTGCTCGGAAACATCCGCCTCGGTGCAGTGGGTGGCAACACGAATAGTGCCGATACCGCAATCCACCGCCATTTTCAGATGGTCGACGGTACCGATACCGGGCAGCAGCAAGGCTGACACCCGGGTGCGCTTCACTGCCTTGCAAACGGCAGTCAGGTATTCTTCGTCCGAGGCGGCGGGAAAGCCGTAGTTCACCGAGGCGCCACCGAGCCCGTCGCCATGCGTCACCTCTATCAGCGGAATGCCCGCCTCGTCCATCGCGGCGGCGATGGTGACCATCTGCTCGACGCTGATCTGGTGCTGCTTGGGATGCATGCCGTCGCGCAGGCACATGTCGTGTACTGTGATCTTCTTGCCTTGCAGATCCATGGGCTTCGAGTCTCCCTGTTGCGTGCGCGGCGCACGCTGTTGATGCCAGTTGCTGTCCTGGAGGCTACGCCGCCACGGGCGTGAAGTTACCCGCCAGAATTTCCGTCGCGTACATTTCAGCCGTGCGCAGTCCGGCTGCGGTCATGATATCGAGATTGCCGGCGTATTTCGGCAGGAAATCGCCCAGGCCTTCCACTTCCATATAAATGGATACCCGCTTGCCATCAAACACCGGGCCGTTTTTGAGTGTATAGCCAGGCACGTAGACCTGTACCTCGCTGATCATCTCCTCCACCGAGCGCCTGATTGCGTCCTGGTCCGGTTCATCCACGGTCAGGCAGTGAATCGTATCGCGCATGATCAGCGGCGGCTCCGCCGGGTTGATGACAATGATCGCCTTGCCCTTCGCCGCACCACCGACACGTTCGATACCGGTTGCTGTCGTGCGCGTGAACTCGTCAATATTCTTCCGGGTGCCCGGCCCCGCGGATTTGCTGCTAACGGTAGCCACGATCTCTCCATAGGAGACCGGCTGAACCCGGCTCACGGCCGCAACCATCGGTATGGTTGCCTGGCCGCCACAGGTCACCATGTTCACGTTCATGGCATGCGCGGCGACGGCCTCCGACAGGTTGACTGTTGGCACGCAAAATGGACCGATTGCTGCCGGGGTGAGGTCGATCATGACCGCGCCCTGCGCGTTTACCTTGCGGCTATTCTCGGCATGCACGTAAGCTGAGGTGGCATCGAAACAGATCTGCACGCCATCTGCACGCATGCTCGGCAACATCCCGTCTACGCCTTCCGCCGTGGTTTTCAGACCCATCTCCGCCGCCCGCGCGAGGCCCGGCGAATCGGGCACCACACCCACCATCCACACGGGCTCGATGACGTCACTGCGCATGGCTTTCATCAGCAGGTCGGTGCCGATATTGCCGGGGCCGATAATGGCCGCTTTCACTTTATTACTCATGTTTGATTCCGCTATGTCATTGGGTATTGCTGAGACCGGGGACGCCGCCAACGCCAGAGGCGCAGGCCCATCCACTGCTTGCCCACTCTACACAAATTTACAGCTACAGCCTCCTATGCCATCAATAGTTAGCGACATTTGGTCACCGGCCACCACCGGAATAAGCGGGGCCAGGGAACCGGACAATATGACTTCACCCGCCTTGAACGGGATGCCGAACTCGCCCAGCGTATTGGCCAGCCAGGCCACCGCCGTCAGCGGGTTCCCCTGGACCGCGCTACCGAGCCCTTCGGAATGTAGCTGGCCGTTCTTGTAAATGCGCATTTTCAGCTTTGGCAGGTCGAAGTCCCGCGGGTCCACCTCGTCCAGCCCGAGCACATAAACCCCGCAAGAGGCGTTATCTGCCACGGTATCCTGTATGCGTATCTGCCAGTCGCGTATGCGCGAGTCCACAATTTCAAAACAGGGCATGATGGTGGCGGTGGCGTCCAGAACATCCTGCTCGGTCACGCCGGGGCCGGCAAGGTCGTGTCGCAGCCGGAAGGCTATCTCACCCTCCGCACGCGGCTGGATCAGGTTCCCCGCAATCGGTATGTCCGCGGCGTCGGGGTATTCCATGCTGTTGGTCAGAAAGCCAAAGTCCGGCTGGAAAACGCCGAGCATCTCTTGCACTGGCTTACTGGTCACGCCGATTTTCTTGCCGACCACGCGTTCCCCGTCGTGCTGAACCCGCAGGCCCAGCATACGTTGCGATACATGGTAGGCGTCATCAATGCTGATGTCGGGTTCGCGCTCGGTCAGTGGCGCGAGGGTACGCTGCCCGCGCAGCGCGGCGTACAATTCATCGCCCAGTGAGTCTATTCGCTGCTGTTCCATGCTTGCACCATTACCTGCCGTATCGATCAACCACGCGCGATCGCCAACGGGGCGGCATTTTACACGCTTTCGGGTAATTTTCGGGTTTAATTATTCACTCTGCTATCCGCCGAAACTGGTGGCGAAATGCCTTGCGAACCAGCAAGGCTGACCGCAAACACTACCCGTTTTCGAGAAAGTCCAAACAGGCGCGATTGAACATACCCTCGTGCTCCACCATCACCCAGTGGCCGCACTCGCTGACCAGAATCAGCCGCATGTGCCGCAGGTTCTTCGCCATCGCCATGATGCCTGATTCCGGCATCATGCGTTCGTCCATGCCCCAGAAGCCGAGCACAGGACAGTCTATTTCAGGCAACCTGTCCACCAGCACCGGTACCTGCATGGTTTTCATCACGTGCCCGTTCATGAGCTGCATGACCTGCATGCGCTCGGCAACCAGTTCATCCGTGGCATGAGCCGGGTCATGCATCAGCCCGGTTGCGAACAGGTCTTGCATTACAGCGGGCGTCACGGGCTCACCGGAGCCGAACACCTGGAACACCTTCTGCATGCCCGGCATGGCCTGGTATTCCTCAAGCTCGCTGAGCCCACCGGGCGCCATCAGGATGAGTTTGTCTACCAGTTCGGGGTAGTCCAGGGCCAGGCCAAAAGCCACCGCTCCACCCAACGAGTTTCCCACCAGCGTGCAGCGTTCCACGCCGGCAACGTCCAGCGTCTGGCGGATGCACTCCACAAAAAATGCCAGGGGGTGATCGACATCGTCGGGCTTATCGGAAAAGCCATAACCGATATGGTCGGGCACGATGCAACGATAGCCCGCCTCGACCAGCGCGGGGTAGTTGCCCTTGAAATTACTGTGACCACTCGCTCCCGGGCCGGAACCGTGCAAAAAGACAACTACCTCACCTTCACCCTCGTCGAGGTAGTGTATCCGGTAGCCGTTTTCACACTCGGCGTAACGCCCTTCCGGCAAAAGACCTTGCATTGACATATAACCGCTTCCTCAACCCTGACGAAATTTCACCCTACAGGGCAAAATCCTGGTTATCGTCACCAAACAACACGCCGCCCATGTTTACCGCAAAAGGGATGGAATGGTTTGCGACGTGCGCCTGGCTGGCGAGAATGTCGAGGTGATAGGCCAGCAGTTCGCTATCCTTGCGGATTCCGCCGCTGCCGGCGGCCTTCAGCATCCTGCTGGAGAGTGCCAGGCAGCGATCAGCCACCACCGCGGAATCGTAACGGTAGCGCACGCGATCCTCGATGGGGATGGTTTCACCGGCACGGCAGCACGCCATCATCGCGTCGAAATTGCGGATCATGGTGAGTTTCATTTCTTCCAATTCTGCCTTCACCTCCGTGGCCAGCACCCGGGCGAAGGGATCGTCCTTCATCTTGTTGGGGCCTACCTGGCGGGTTTTAGCGACCTCTATGAACGCCTCAAGCGCGCCCTCGCAGGCGCCCAGCGTGGCGGTGCACACCGCGCGCACGAATACCTGCATGAAGGGCATGTGATACAGGGGTGCATCGTTTACCGCATTGCCCGGGTTCTGGCAGAGGAAGCCATCGATGGATTTGTGGGTGCGATGCTCGGGCACGAATACGTCATCCACCACGATATCGTGGCTGCCGGTACCCTGCAGGCCGACCACATCCCAGTTGTGAACGATGCTGTAATCCTCGATCGGCACCAGGAAAGTCCGGTAGTTGGCCATGTCAAAGGGCGCCTCGGGCGTGGGCACAACGGCGCCCAGAAACGCCCATTCGCAGTGCTCCGAGCCACTGGAAAAGCTCCACCGCCCGCTCAGGCGGAAACCCCCTTCGACCACTTTAACCTTGCCAACCGGTGCGTAGGAGGAGGATATCAGGACACTTGAATCTTCCGCCCACACATCCTGGGCCGCCTGATCATCGAACAGCGCCAGTTGCCAGTTGTGCACGGCGATTACGCCGAGAATCCACGCACTCGAGGGGCAGTGCCTGGCGACCTCCAGACCCACTGCATAGAACACCTGCGGGTCCATGGCATAGCCGCCCCACTGTTCGGGCTGCAAAATCTTGAAGAAACCCGCCCGCTGAAAATCCGCGACGGTCTCATCGGGTACCCTGACCTCCTCACTGGCCCGGGCGCGGCGTTCGCGCAATGCGGGGCCCATCGCCCGCGCCGCGTCCAGCAGTTCCTGGGCCCGCAGGCTGTCGAGGCCGTATTCGCTGACAGCTTCGCCGTCACTGATTCTCTGGTGTT
>CAZFJQ010000004.1:83967-106142 GCA_964519755.1 uncultured Halioglobus sp. | reverse complement strand
GATCGCAAGACAATTGCCTTGCAACACTGCTTCAGGCTGCGGCGTCCTCACTGTGGGCATCCACCACCAGCCCCAGCGCTTTCTCCATGAGCCAGCGGGCCTGCCCCGCATACGCGTAAACGCAGGCGTGCACGGACGCGTCCTCCCAGTTCTCCACCGAGCAGCCTGACGAATACTCCTCGAAGGTTGCCAGCGCGCGCACCAGGTCGGCCAGGTGTTTCGGACACTCGCAGGCGAGCGCATCCTCGATCCCACGCGCAGCGGAAAGTTCCTGTTCATTGAACAGCCGCGGTTTGCCGTGAACCAGGTCGCCCAGGTTGCCCGAGCCGGCACTGGCGGCTTTCTCCGCTGAGCTGCGTGTGAGGTGAAAGGCGAGAAACGCTGCATCCGGCGGAAAGGGCGCGGAGACAAACCCCTGCTCCTCAAGGGCGTTCCGCCAGCGTTCGGAGCTGCACTGGTGCAGGGCCAGCACGTTTTTGGTCCCCAACGCGGCCGCCAGAGCCCTCAGGGCGTCGAGCCGTGCGCCGTTCAAACCCCCACACTCGGCAACCAGACCATCCACCTCGCCAATATCCTGCAACAGCCGCTCATCCACCGCAGTCACCGGACAGGGCGCAAGCAGGGCGTTGACATTGACCAGGCAGCCCTGGTGTTCCTCCAGCCAGTCGCACAACCCCTGCCCCACGAAAATTACCCGGGGCTTGGGCTCGGGAACGCCGTTCTTGGCGGTATCACTGCGCGCCCTCAGCAACATCTCCAGTGTACGGCGCTCGGATGAAGCAATCTCCCCGATTCGCGCCCCTTCCGCGACCAGCGCCGCCACAAGCTGCAGATGCTCGAGATCTGCCTGCGTGTACTGTCGCCTGCCGGAGGAAGATTTATGACTTGCACCAAGTTGATAGCGCCGCTCCCAGATACGCAGCGTGTCAGGCTTGATACCGGTGAGTCTGGCTACGGTGCCAATGCCGTAGAGCGGACGCGGTTGCAACTGAATCGAACCCATCTTGTCTCTCCTGTTACTTCACGGGATTTACGCAAAGGGCGTTGTTTTGGATGACATGACCACGTTTTGACCTGACCCAGGCTGGACATTTACCGCCAAAGCTGGTCATCCCCGGCGACTGGCACGTATCACTCAAGCAACCCACTGGGAGACGAGGTGAACATGGAAACCCTCTACCATAATGACGATGCCGGCCTTGAGTGGCTATTCACCCAGGCGCGCGGGTATCCGCTCCTGACCGCGGATGAAGAGGCTGCGATCGACACCAGGAAGTGGCGGGCTGTTGACGACCTGCAATTGCTCTTCCTCGCGGACGACGCCATCCGTGCCTACCTCGCGCGCTGGACACAGCAATTACTGGCGTCGCCGCCGACCGCGAACAACGTGCGCGACAGACAACACGGGCGCCTGCTCAAACGGGACTTGTCAGCGTACCTGGCGGGAAAGCCCCTGCACGAGGCGCTGCAGGCGTTCCACAAAGCGCTCACCAGCGAGGGCGAGGACACGCCGCGGGCGACGATTGAGGCGATGCAACTACCCGCCGCGCTGGTTGCAGGGTTGGGCGAGCTGTTCAGCGGTGAACCCACCCCTCGCGGCGTGGCCGCCGCGCTACAGCACTGGCAAACACTCTGGGATAGCGACGATGACTTCCCGGGGATCGACGTGGCCGCAACCACGCGCCGGGGCATCCGCCAGCGCCTGCGCGATTACGACGCTGCACGCACGGCACTCGTAAATCATAATCTGCGTCTGGTTTTCTCCATCGGCAATCGCCTGGGCAATCGCAACGTCGCCTACCGCGATCTCGTGCAGGAGGGCGTTTTCGGCCTCATGCGCGCCGCGGAAAAATTTCAGAGCAGCCGCGGCTATCGCTTCAGTACCTATGCCTACAACTGGATCACCCAGTCGATGCGCCGCGCGCTTGCGGACCAGGACGGCATTGTGCGGCTGCCGACCCAGGTGATGGAGCAGGTGGGACGACTCCACCGCGAGCGCATGCAGCACATCGACCGCACCGGCAGTGAACCCGCTGCGAAAGAGCTGGCACAGCGACTCCAGCTACCCCTGGCCGACGTCGAAGAACTGCGCATGCTGGGCAACCTCGGCCTGTCACTGGAGACGCCGCACTCAGCGGACCCCGACGACGGCATCAACCTCGGTTCGACACTGGCGGGTGGCCCCTTCGGCGCCACAGCGGAAGCCGCGGAACAGCGCTCGCTGCGCAGGTCTCTCACGCAGCGCCTGCAGCAACTCAAGCCCGCAGAGCGCAAAGTAATCGTCAGCCGCTGGGGATTGGAAAACCGGCAGCCTCTCTCGCGCGCGGAAATCGGCCTGCAGATGGGCGTTTCCGCCGAGCGCGTGCGCCAGCTCGAGGTTGCAGCACTACAAACCCTGCGACAGGACCGGGAACTGCTGGGTACCTATCTCGGTGAAGTGGGTGAAGAAGGCTCATCCGCATAGATTGCCGCCAGAGCTTCCTCTATCTGCGGATAGAGGAAGCGAAACCCCGCCTCTTCCAGGACGGCGGGCACTACCCGCTGACCGTGCAACAAAAGTTCCTCCGCCATTTCACCCAACATCAGGCGCATCACCGGGGCGGGCACGCCCACCCGCAGTACCGTGGCAAAATACTCGCAGAGCGCCTCCCCGAGGCCGCGCGCGGTGACCGGCACAGGCGCCGTAACATTCACCGGTCCGGCGATATCGTCGCGCTCCAGCAGGAATTGCAATGCCCGCACCACGTCCGCTCGATGCACCCAGCTCATCCATTGACTGCCGCTACCCGCCCAGCTACCTACCCCCAACCGGAAAGAGCGCGTCATTTCGGTCAGCGCGCCACCCCCCGCATCCAGCACCACTCCGAATCGCGTCAGACACACACGTGTACCCCCGGCGCTCGCTTCCATCGCCTGCGCCTCCCATGCCTGACACAGCTGCTGCGAAAAACACGGGTTGGAACCCGCATCCTCGGCGAGCTTCGCATCCCCGTGGTGCCCGTAGTAGCCAATGGCGCTGGCACTCAGTAGCGTTTGTGGCGTGCGCTGGAGGCGTCTGATCAGCGCCAGGATATCCCTGGTAGTATCGATACGGCTGCTCAGCAGCTCGCGCTTGTAGGCCCCACTCCAGCGTTTCGCAGCGAGTGACGCCCCGGCGAGATTGACAATCGCGTCGATGGGTTCGTTTGCCTCAATGGCATCCAGCGACTGGATAAAACGCACGCCATCGCACGAACCGGGAGCCTGACGCGTCAGCACGATTACCTCATGACCCTGGTGTGTGAGAGCCTGCACCAGCGCCGAGCCGATAAAACCGGTGCCACCGCTGACCAATAGCTGCATGCTGCGTCTCCTTGTGAGTTGGAGCGCCGCCCGTTCGACGCTCCTTATACCAGTGTACGTCAAGCTGGAGATACAGATCAGGCGATCCCCCGCGACAGACGCTGCGTATACTGCGGCTGTGGATATACTTGCGCACGACATACAGGCCCTCAACGGGTTCCTGCGCGACTTTCCGCGACTCGTGATTTTGACGGGTGCGGGCGTCAGCGCGGATTCAGGCATCCCGACCTACCGCGATGCCGATGGGCGCTGGTTGCATAGCGAGCCCATCCGCCACAACGACTTTATCTCCCGGGCACAAACGCGCCGGCGCTATTGGGCGCGCTCCTGGCACGGCTGGCCCGCCGTGCGCGACGCCGTGCCGAACGCGGCGCACAAGGCGCTGGCCGCGCTTGAAAATGCCGGCCACATCGAACTGTTGATCACGCAGAACGTCGACCGCCTGCATCAGCGCGCAGGCAGCCGACGGGTGGTGGATTTGCACGGACGCCTCGATCGGGTGCGCTGCCTGGACTGCGATCAACCCCAACACCGTGAAAAGGTGCAGGCACTGCTCGCGAGGGACAATCACTGGCAGCGGGTAGACGCGGGCAACGCGCGCCCCGATGGCGATCGCGATATCGACGAGGGTCAGGCGGCCGGCGTGGCCCTGCCGCGCTGTGAGGCATGCGCGGGCGACCTTAAACCGGATGTGGTGTTTTTTGGCGCCAACATTCCCGCCGAGCGCCTGCAAACCTGTTCCGCGGCGTTGGAACGTGCGGACGGCCTGCTGGCCGTGGGCACTTCACTGCAGGTATTTTCCGGATTCAGGCTTTGCCGCAGCGTGCACCGGTCGGGCAGGCCCGTGGCTATCATCAACCCCGGCACTACTCGCGCCGATGATCTCGCCGTGCTGAAGCTGCGCTCCCCGGCTGGCGCGTTACTGGCAGCTGTTGTGCAGGCGCTGCCCACCCGGGCGATCAATCATCGACCATCCGCTCTCGATAATCCCAGCTGAACAAGCGCACCGGCTGGATGCTGATCAGCACTTCCTCTGCGACCCGGGACAGTAGCCAGCGTCCCAGTGACGACTCGGTGCCGCCGAGGTAACGGGTCAGCAGCAGTGAGAGCACCTCCTCCTGGCCGCTGTCTTGCAGCCGCGCCAAACCCTGCCCGCGCACCCCGCAATAGGGCGGTTCATTCGGTGCTACTTCAAAGCCGACCTTGTCTGAGCGCCGCAGCAGGCCGACCAGCTGCGACGAGCCATGTGCAACACAGTACAGCTCGCCTTCTGCATAGTAGTACCAGACGGAGACCACACGCGGAAAGCCGTCCCCGCCCACGCAGGCAAGACGCATGGGGTACCGGCTTTGCTCAAGGTACTGGTCGATCGCCGCCTGATCCCAGGGGCCTTTGATGCGCGCGGCCATTCAATTCATTCCCACAGGTTCGACAACACATTAATGAAACAGCAGCATACCCTTGCGCTGCGAATGCACCAAAAAAAAACCCGCGGCATAGCCGCGGGCAATTGACCTGGATGAGTCTTCGGAGTGCGGCAGGGTGCCCCCACTCCGGTCAATCCGTTAAGTGATACGTACTGCCCCACTCAACGGATCACTGTCTTGCGCTGCCTGCTCAATCCGTCAGGATATTCAGGTTGATCAGCGGGCTACCGGACACTTCCTCTGCGGACGGGTCACGTGCGATCACCGTATAGTTCACTCCGCCTTCCAGCGCCAGCGCACCGCCGCTGTCGAAAGCCACTACCGATTTATCGCCGGCCGCTGTGACCGTAACCCAGTAGTCTCCCGGGCTGAGCGCCAGCTGGTCCGTGGTTTCACCGTAGGCGAGACCGGCGATCGCCGGTTCAGCATCGGCGATAACACCATCCGGGGTGAGATACACGTCCACCGGTATCTCGGCAGCGACCAGGTAGGAACCATGGATCACCTCGACGATAGCGGCAGTGGCGATGTTGCGACGATCGTCCTGGGTCAACAGCCCTTCAACCGTGCTGTCAGCGAAGGAGCCGATGGCAAGCGCGGTGAAACTTTCCCCGGCGCCCAGCGTGAGGTCCACATCGATCGGCGCGATCGTGTTGTCGGCATCGGCCGCAACCACCACATTGTAGGTGCCGGCAGGCGCTTCGATATCGCTGTAGGCACTCGCGGCCGGGAAGGGCACTGCATCCAGCACCTCGGTACCGTCTACCAGCACGTCCACGGCGGGTGTATCAGCCGAGTTGTGCACGACACGCACGCTACCGCCCATATTCACATCAAGTACCTCCGAGGCCGCCTCGGGGCCCACAGCCAGCAGTGTGACGGGGCTGGCGCCAACCTTGTAGGTGTTCTCGACTGCCGCCAGGACCAGTTCAGTGCCCGCAGCGAATTGCAGGGTACCGCTGTCGAAAACAACATCGCTCGCCCCGTCTGCGGTGATGCGCACCTGGTAGGGCGTGTCCGCCATGAGACTGACGGGGCCCGCCGCATCGCCGAAGCCGGCATCAATCGGTGTGTTGTTAGAGAGCGCATCCCCGGGCGCCGTAACGTAGATATCCACGGCTCCCACCATGGGTGCTGCGTGCACCACGCTGACACGCACGTCACTGATCCCCTCTTCGATGTCCACCGGGTCAAGCACCTTCGGTGCGATACTGAGTGCCCCATCGGCATCAAACAGATCCCCGATGGCCAGTACGTCCGTGCGTATCGCGCTTTCCAGCGCGACATCGACCGGGCCGATCACCGATACCTCCGAGCCATCGGGCAGGACTCCGCGCACCTCCACGCTCAGCGTGTCCGGTGCTGCAAACTCCAGCAGGCCGGAGCTCTGTTTGAAATCAACATTCTCCAGGGCGAGTTCGCCGTTCACATACACGTTCACCGCGGGCGCATCCGCGGAAGCATGCGTCACGCGCAACTGCGCAGGTGGGGGGTCACCCGAATCGTTGCCGGAATTGTTGTTATCGTTGTCGCTACACGCGACCATGAAGGGCAGCATCAACAAAGCTGCGAATTTGACTAATCTGGACATCGTCTGCTCCTTTTCCATTGGAAAGCTGTGTTCAAGTTACGAACAACTTTCCGTGACAGATTTCACAATCGCAGGTGGCTCACCCCCGGATACCTGGACAGAAATTGGACACTCGCGCCTGACTGAGCTATTCCAGGCCGCGCCGCGTAACTGCCCCGACACAAGGGAATAAAGCATGCCCAAACCCGTTATCTTCTGGTACCGACAAGACCTGCGCATTGATGACCTGCCCGGGCTCTCCGCCGCGGCGGCAACCGGCAGGCCGCTCGTAATGTGCTATGTGCTGGATGAAGTCTCACCGGGCGAACTGGCAACAGGCGCAGCCAGCCAATGGTGGCTTCACCACAGCCTGGCCGCGCTGACGGCCCAACTCGAGCAGGAGGGCGGCCGCCTACTGCTGCTGACTGGTTCCGCGCGCGACGCGCTGACAGAGCTTGCACGTGCCGTGGACGCCGAGGCCGTCTACTGCAGCCGCTGCTACGAACCCTGGGCAGCCGAGCTGGAGAAAGACCTGCACGACACGCTGCAGGAAGACGGCGTGGCCTTCAAGCGCTATCCCGGTTCCCTGCTGTTCGAACCGGAAACGGTAGAGACGCAGAGCGGCGGACCCTTCAAGGTTTTCACCCCGTTCTGGAAAGCCTGCATGCAGAAGGAGGTGCCGTCGCCGGTATCGTCGGTACGAGACGCACTCAGCTTTTACCGCAACACGCCTGACGGTCTCAGCCTGGAATCGTTCGCGCTGACGCCGAAGAATCCCGATTGGGCTGCCGGTTGGGACAGCCTCTGGGAGCCCGGCGCGGAGGGCGCGCGCAAAACACTGCAACAGTTTTTGCAAAACTCCCTGGACGACTATGCCAGGGGGCGCGACCACCCGCACCTGAACGCAACCTCGCACCTCTCCCCTCATCTGCACTTCGGAGAGGTTTCGCCCCGCCAGGTCTGGCACGCGGTACAGGCACACTGCGAGGGCAAGCGGGCACTCGTCGAACAGCGCAGGAAATTCCTCTCGGAACTGGGTTGGCGGGAATTCTGTTATCACCTGCTACACCACTTCCCCACGTTGCCAGAGGCGCCCTTCAAAACGCAATTCAGGGACTTTCCCTGGCTGGGTAACGCCAGGCACCTGCGCGCCTGGCAACGCGGCCGCACCGGCTACCCGATCGTGGATGCAGGCATGCGGGAACTCTGGCACACCGGCTACATGCACAACCGCGTGCGCATGATCGTCGCTTCGTTCCTCACCAAGCACCTGCTGCTTCACTGGCAACGTGGCGAGGCCTGGTTTCGAGACACGCTGGTCGATGCAGACCTGGCAAACAACGTCTGTGGCTGGCAGTGGGTGGCGGGCAGCGGCGCGGATGCCGCCCCCTATTTCCGCATCTTCAACCCGACCTTGCAGGGCAAAAAATTCGATGCAGGGGGCGACTACGTCCGCCGCTGGGTACCGGAAATAGAAGCTTTGCCGGACAAGTATATTCACGAGCCGGCGGCGGCTCCCGACGAGGTGCTGGCGCAGGCGGGTATCCGGCTTGGCGACACTTACCCCGCCCCCATCGTCGAGCACAAGGCCGCCCGCGAGGCCGCACTGGCAGCGTACGACGAGGTGAAGCAGAGCTAGGCAGGTCGCGCCAGGCTGCGAGCGGCGAGCCGGTGTCGGCGCACTAATGCGGCGTTGCGCTCCCCGGGGAACGTCTCTATGCGCAGCCTCTATGGCGGCTCATAGCGCTGGGAAGGCGTCGTCGAACTGGCCGCGCCACACGCCGCCGACCACCTTGGAGTCTGTTCGCAATTGCGTGGACACCACGCTGATCCTGCCGCCCCTGCTCAAATATTCGCGTATCTGCGCCTCGATCTCGGCGCGCATACGCTCTTTTTCAAGGAAATTTGTCGCTCTGGACTCTGTTTTCACGCTGCACACCCCCTGTCGGTTAGCTGCGCAGTTTCACGCAAACCCATTGCAGATCGAAGACAGAAAAATGAAGTTTTTGGGATGCACAGAGGACCTCTGCTTCCTGAAGAACCAATATTTGATATATTGTCAACAAAGCCATAATCGACCGCATAAAAGTGACAGCAGGAGATCTGAATGCACTTGCCTCTCGTGCTGCTTGCAGCCGCACTACTGCCCTGGCAGCAGCTCCAGGCGGCCGCAGTATCACGCGGGGATGCACTGGAGGAAGTGCTGGTCACGGCGCAGCACCGGGAGGAATCCGCGCAGACCACGCCCATCTCCCTGTTCACCATGAACGCGCAACAGCTGGAGAAGCAGCGCATTTCCAACATCGGCAATCTCAATGGCCTGGTGCCCAACCTCACTATCGACAACTTTCCCGCCAACAACCAGACCCTGCGGGTTTTCATTCGCGGGGTGGGCCTCACAGACACACAGATCACCCAGGACCCCGCGGTGGGCGTCTACCTCAATGACGCGTACATCGCCCGCTCAACCGGCCTCGCCTTCGATGTGGCCGATCTCGAGCGTATTGAGGTCCTGCGCGGCCCGCAGGGCACACTCTACGGCCGCAATACCACGGGCGGGGCCATCCGCCTGATCACGAAACGGCCGGATGTCACTGCGTTGACATTCGACCAGAACGCGAGCGCGGGTAACCAGGGCCTGCTGCGCAGCAAAACGTCTCTGAACATTCCCCTCTCTGACAGGTACGCCGCCAAGCTCGCGTATTTCTATGAGGATGTAGAGGGTTTTACCGACAACGACGGACCGGGCGGAAGCTGGGGCGATCGCAACTCGGAGGGTTTCCGCCTCGACTTGCGGGCCGGTCTGGGCGAGAAGCTGACCCTGGATTACGCCTATGATCACTCGCGGATCGAATTTTTCAACCTGCCGGCACAGGCCGTTCTGCCGCGCGAATCCGGTTCCGGCCTGCTCGCGGTCATAGGCGACATCGCACAGCAGTACATCCGTTACGACAACAATCGCATCGACCGCTTATCCAGTACGGTCCCGCTGCTGCCTACCGACACCACAATTGAGGGCCACGCGCTGAATATTGACTGGGAGGTGAATGCGGCGCTGAGGCTGCGTGCTATCAGCGCCTGGCGCGAGCTCTCGGACAAGAGCTATGTTGATTTCGCCAGTGGCGCTGCCGAGGGTTTCCGAATTGATTTCAACTCCGCAGTACTGGGCGCCGGGGCCGGCGATGCTCGCCTGGAACTGCCCGTGGGCCGACCCGAGCTCACGCAGGAGCAGTTCTCACAGGAGTTTCAGGTACTGGGTAGTCTCGGCGAATCCTTTGAATATCTCGCGGGCGTGTACGCGTTTTATGAGAAGGCTGAAGAAGACGCCACGCCGGTACGACATATATTCAGCGCCTTCCCGTTCGGCGGCGGCACAATCTACAACATCGGCAGTGAATACAACGAGATTGAAAACGAGGCCTGGGCTTTTTTCAGCCAGATGACCTGGACGCCGGACATCCTGGGCCGCCGCCTGCAACTCACGCTGGGCTGGCGACACTCGGAGGACTCCCGCGAAGCTGTCCGGCGCGTCAGCGACGCGGTGGTCATTGATCAGGGCACGGCCATACAGCAACTCATTCCCGAGAACACCTTTGCGGCGGATGCAGGTGACAATTTCGACGACGACTCCTACTCATTCATCGCCGAGTACGCGTGGGCGGAGCGGTTTAACGTGTACGCAAAGTACGCCGAGGCCTATAAGAGCGGCGGCTTCAATATCCGTGACCCGGAGGAGGAAGGTTTCAGTGACGGTTTCACCGAAGAAAAACTGCGTTCCGTTGAGCTGGGTTTCAAGGGCGAACTGCTGGATCGCATGCTGCGTGTGAACGCTGCCATGTTTCATCAGCGCTTCGACGATTTCCAGTACAACTTCCAGATTCCCGGCACTATCCAGAATACGCGCGTGTTCAACGTCGACGAGGGTGAAATGAGCGGCGTCGAACTGGAACTGATGGCAATGCCCACCGCCGGTCTCTTCCTGCAGCTCAGCTATGCCTACCTGCACAGCGCGCTGGACGAGCTGGTCAACCCGTTCAGCGGAGAGCTGGAGTCATTCAATTTCCCCAATGCCCCCGAACACACCTACAGCCTGGTGGCAGACTACCGCTTCCAGGTGCGCCCCTTTGGCGGACTACTCGGCCTCAACGCCAGCTACAATTTCATCGATGACCGGCAAAAAGACAGCGCCACGGTGTTCCGCGACGATTACAGTCTGGTCAACGCGCGACTGTCACTGGCGGAGCTAAAAGCGCTGGGCGGCCAGTGGTCCGTCGCCGCATGGGGCAAGAACCTGCAGGACTCCGACTACGAGGCGTTCACCCTGGGCAACCTGCCCCAGGCGAGCCGCGCAGTGATCTGGGGCGACGGCAGGACACTCGGTATCGATATCAACTACCACTTCGAGTAGTCGGGCTCGCGCTGCGCGCCTCAACCAGAGGCGGGCTCATCCACGGGGGCAAACCGCGCAACGCTGGTGCCATCGCGCTCAACCTGTTCCGTGAACATCGACAGGGGGCGCACCCAGAGGGCACCTTCACCGTAAAGCGGGCGGTATACCACGAGGGCTTCACCACTCTCGGAATGGGTCGCAACACCGAGCACTTCGTACTCGGCCCCCTTGAAATGCCGATAGCGTCCGGGCTGCAGCGTCATGCGGGCATCTCCTCCCGGGATTCCGCCAGCAATCGCATGCGGAGGGCCGTCGTCTCCTTCCCGGGCATCGCTTCTCTCTCTGCTTGATGTGTCATCATTGGCATATTGTCAGACTATCGGGGGTGGTGAATGGGGCATGAACCATCGCGCGCAACGGCCACTACCCACGCCCTTATGATCCCATGGGAGACAGGATGACTGCTATCCGCAATATCGCCTTCACAATCGCGGTTCTGTGCCTGGCCTTCGCGGGCAATGCCCGGACAGCGAGCGAAACAGACGCGCAGGTAGTGCTGCGTTTTGCGGTATTCGGTGACGCCGAACCCAAGCCGAGGCCCGAGTTTCCAAACCTGGCGGCAGCCGTTGATGATGTGAACACTCTGGCGGACACCCTGGCTCTGGACTTCGTGGTGGGGGTGGGAGATATCGCCCACAATGGGACGCTGGTGCAGTATGAAAACGCCACTGCGGTGCTGGAGCAACTGAAATTGCCCTTCTACCCGATCATGGGGAACGAGGAACATGGCAGCACAGTGAAACGGTATCTGGAATACGCCAATCGCTGGGGTCGGAAAAAACGCGTAATCAGTGCGCCGAGTTATGTCCTTGAGCGCGAACCGGTTGCGCTCGTGTTTTCATCTCCGGACTTCGGCCGGGACTTCAACGACGAGGGCATCGCGTGGATACTGGAGCAAATACAGCAACTACACCCGAAACCCGTCCTGCTGATCGTGCACGGTGCGCAAACCGGGGTGTATCCGGAAAATGCCGGGAAAGGCATCACCCATGCCGGTTTTGCCGACGTTATCGCACAGCCGAACCTCGCCGCCGTCATCTCCGGAGACCTGCACATGGACATGGACCGCGTCGAGCATTCCAGGCAGATCGGCTCTGTTCATTACCTGCATATCCCGGCGCTGGAACGCACCAGGATTCCGGATACCAGTCGGCATACACCCATGTTCCGGCTATTTACTATAAGGACGGACAACACTGTGCAGGTGAGCACCTACGAGGTCGGTGTGCTTGACCCCCTGGCGCGCCACGCCTACCGGTTCACGCTCCCCGCGCAGTGACCGCCGCAGTTCCCGGTGGTCAGCGCGGTCGTCTGCTTCGACGCTGGATCAGCACTGGTACAAGGCTCATGAACAGGCTGACGCCGGCATAAAGCAGCACCGTAAACAACACCGCATCGCCAACCGGGTCCAGGACACCGGGCTGCGCGGGAAACACGACAGCCTTTACAGCGACCGCCAGCGACATATTGCGAAAGCCGACTTCCACCACCACGGCAAGCGTATCGAAGGCGGGCATGCCGACGAGACGCGCCGTCAGCAGGGCACTGAGCTGGACCGCGAGGCAGAACACCACTAGCGCCGCGATGCCCATCAACCCGTAGGCAGCCGGGTCGAGGCGTCCACTACCGCCTGCACCCACTACCATGACCGCGATGAGTGCGAGGCTCAGACGTATCGCCCACTTGGAAAAGTTCGCCGCAAACACCGTGTTGAAGCGATGCCGCACCAGCATTCCGAGCAGCAACGGCGTGATCAGGGTCGCGAAAATATCCACCGCCAGGCGACCGGTGGGCATGCTGAAGTTTTCCGGCAGATGCTGGGCCGCGAGAAACTCCAACACCGTTGGCGTGACAACCAGCGCCGCCACGGTGGTAATCGACGTGATCGAAATAGACAGGGCGATATTACCGCGGCCAAAAAGCGTGAGAATATTGGAGAGCGTACCTCCAGGCACCGCGGCTACCAGTATCAGGCCCACGGCAATACCGACGGGTACCGGCAGCAGCGCCCCCAGCGCGAAAGCCACCAGCGGCACAATCAACCACTGGCAACCCAGCCCTACCAACAATCCGCGGGGTTTGCGAATTTCCAGCAGGAAGTCCGACGGAGACAGTAACGCCCCCATTCCGAGCATCGCCAGGAAAAGCTGGGAGGACGCCAGCACGAACTCGTAACTCGCGTAACTGGAATAGAAACTTTCCAACAAAGCAGCCACCTGCGCCGCCAAACCTAGCGTTGCACGCCGGGACCGAGCTTGCGCATCAGGTCGCGTTCCATTGCCTTAACTCCCTCCCCCGCATGCACGTCTTTCAACGCCTTCAGTCGCTCGTAACCCCCGGCGGCTTCCTCGTCCCACTCATCGGCAAAAGCACCACTATCTATATAGGCGACGGTGTCCTTCATGATCGGCGAAAAGTCCAGGCCATCGTAACGGCCCCGACGAGAGAGTTGACCGTACTGGCTGGCTGGCGAGTGATGTTCCAGTTGCGCGACAAAACCCTCACTGCGTAACAGGCCGAAATTACGCTCCACTTCCCCCGAGAGGAAGAGTTCCGTGAGAATGGCCTCGAGAGGCAAACCGTACTCCAGCATGGTGCTGACAAACGCGCTGTTCACATGGGTAAGTGCGGGCGAAAGCACTTGCTCCACGGCCAGATCGAGCAGTGCCTCCTGGTGGGGGCTCAACACGATGGCTCCCTCGCGCAACCCGCCCAGTGCGCGTGCCACGGCGAGCGTGCGCGCCAGCGCGGTGCCGGTGAGATCGCGCTGCACACCCAGTGCAGTAATAAAGCCTGCGCCTTCTGTATAACACTCGCGCACCTCGGGCCCCAACATGCGCGGGGCCAGCATGGCCTGATCGCCGGCGGGATTGTAGCGGTTGAAGGCATAGCAATAACCGCTGGCGAGAATGGTCAAACGATCTTTATCACGCGCCAGCCCCAACCCGGGAATTGCATCGTCGGGCACGAGGATACAGACAATATCAGCGGTATTCGCGTCCGCGATGTCGCCCACTGTAAAACCATCCGCCGCGGCACGCTCACGCGTTTCATCGTTACGCACACAGACATGCGGCTGCAGGCCAGAGTCGCGAAGATTCAATGCCCAGGGCCGACCCTGGTTCCCGTAACCTACGATGGCCAGCGTCTGGCCACTGATCGCGTGCAGATCGGCGTCCTGTTCGTAGTAAAAGTCTGTCATATACCAGCTTCCTCAAATCGCATCGCGCCAGCCTGAAAACCAAGGGCCGCACAAGCATAAGCCAAGCGTCTGGCAAAAAACAGGCGTCGTCCTTGCGCACAAAATTTCTGCCTATACTATGGGCACACCCGACACCAGAGCGCGTCTTTCGCCACCGATATACTATGAAAAAACTGTTCCTGGGTCTGCTGATCACCACCTTTTCACTTGCTCTGCTGGTGGGCCTGGTGCTCGTGTTCGCCGTCCAGACACAACAGGTGTCACGCTCTGACCTTCAGTTCCTCGTGAGTATCGGCAAACGCGACGGCATCGGTGCCGTAGTCTCGATAATCAAAACCGAATTGTACGGCGTGGACCTCAGTAACGCGCCGGACCCTGCCTACGGACGCGAGCAGGTAGCGGGGCGAGGCCATGCACCCTGGGTAATTCGCGGCAACCTCGATGGCCGGCCGCGTATGCTGAAATTCGCGCTGGCACCGGGCATCTGGGCCGCCTATGACGTCTCAGGGCAATCGCTCTACCAGGTATGGGCCGGCGAAGTACGCTTTGAGGGAGCTGCCTACGATTACCAGCATGGACCACAGCCCGGCAGCGAGGGTGCCTGGTACTGGCGCGAGCCTTCTCCGGCACGCTGGTTCATCGAGATCGACGGGCAGGAATTGCCGGCCGAGGTCAGCTACCTCGGTCACGAGTACGGCCCGGAGCGCCGCACCGCGCTGATGCGTTTCGAGGTTCTCGCTGCCGGCGAAACAATCCGCATGAGCGAACAGCCGGAGCTGATCGAGCGAGAAGGTACGCGCTATTTCACACGCCGCTTTGCGCGGGAAGAGGCAGGCCCCACGGTGGGCTTCCATGCCGGCGATGGCTCGCGTTATGAGGCCAGCGGAGTGCTCGAGTTTGCACTCACAAACTCCACCGCAATCGAGCCCGCGGCGACACCGACACGCGGCCGTGACGCCGAGGACAGCGAAATCGAGCAGGGCAAGGCCATCATCGCCGGAAGCGACTGCCTGAGCTGCCACGCCCCACAGCATCGCGTTGCCGGGCCCGCCTGGTCGCAGATATCCGGCAAATTCCGTGGCAAGGTACAGGAGCAGGTGGTCGCTTCGCTGGTCGAGCACGTGATTGACGGGGGTGTCGGCGTATGGGGTCAGATCCCGATGCCGGCACACCCAACGCTCAGCGAGGAGGACGCTCGCCTCGCGGTGCTGTACATCCTCAGTGTTGGCGAGCCGGAGCAGGAGGTCACCCCACCCCTGGACCCGTCCGGCAACCCGTACCCGGCCACACGCGATTTCGACACGCTCGCGAGGCTCACCGCGGTGCATCCGTCTTTCACGCTGGACAATGTCGCCCCACAGGGCTTCGAGCCGAAAGTCGGCGGTATGGATTTCCGTGCCGACGGACGCCTGCTGGTCGCGAGTTGGGACCTCGACGGCGCGGTTTACCTGATTGAGCCCGGGGCGCCACCGGCAACGCGTGTCAGGCGCATCGCAGAGGGCCTGCACGAGCCGCTGGGCCTGAGCGTTGTCGACGATCGGCTGTTTGTGCTGCAAAAGCAGGAACTCACCGAGCTGGTTGACATTGACGGCGACGACATCATCGACCGCTACGTTACCATCAGCGACGACTGGCCCGCGAGCGCCAACTTTCATTCGTTCGCCTTCGGCCTGCTGCATCGGGACGATCACTTCTACTTCCTGTTGTCGATCTGCGTACTGCCCGGCGGCGCGAGCTGCCCTGAACAACTGCCCACGCAGGGCAAGCTGTTGCGCGCGGATTTTGCAGGCAATGTGGAAGTCGTCGCATCGGGCTTTCGCACACCCAATGGCATAGCCGGGGGCGATAACGGCGCAATCTACGTAACCGACAACCAGGGCGACTGGTTGCCGGCAAGCAAACTGGTACGTATCAGGAACGGCGGCTTCTACGGTTCGCGCGCGGTACCCGATGCCGGCGTCATGGGCCGCGCAGAACTGCCGCCGTCCGTGTGGCTACCGCAGGACGAGGTGGGCAACTCTCCCACTCAACCGCTGGCGCTGAGAGAAGGGCCGTACGCCGGGCAATTGATACACGGCGATGTCTACAACGGCGGTATCAAGCGCGTGTTCCTTGAACAGGTTGGGGGACAGGAACAAGGCGCCGTATTCCACTTCAGCGCGGGCTTCCAGGGTGGCGTGAACCGTTTGCTGCGCGGTCCGGACAACGCCATCTACGTGGGCGAGGTGGGCAACCCACCCAACTGGGGCGAGTACGGCAAAGCCTGGCACGGTGTCGAGCGCTTGCGCTGGGCGGGCAACAACGCATTTGAGATTCTCGCTGTGCGCGCCCGGAGTGATGGTTTTGACATTGAGCTCACCCAGCCGCTCGCAGCAGACGTGCAGGTTGAGACAGACGATCTGCTGGCGCGGCAGTGGTTTTACCTGCCCAGCGAACAATACGGCGGGCCCAAGTACAACACCACGCAACTCGGCGTCACAACGCTTACGCGCTCGGAAGACGGCCGCCACCTGCGGGCGCGCGTCCAGGGGCTGCGCGAAGGTCACGTGGTGTATCTGCGACTGAATGATCGCCTGCGTGCGGCCGACGGCGCAAAACTGTGGACGGCAGAGGCCTGGTACACAATGAATCGCCTTCCCTCATCCGGCGAATCCTCACCGGTCGCATCCAGCGGCACACCCGCGGCCGGTTTACCCGTCAAAGATGGATGGCGGGAACTCTTCGACGGCGCCACGCTGGACGGATGGCGCAACTATGGCGGGCAGGGACCCATACGCAAATGGCGGGTCGAGAATGGCAGCCTCACGCGCACCGAGGCCGGCGTCTTCCCGCTGTGGGGCATCATCAAGAGCACGCTGTTTGGCGGCGGCAGCAACGACCTTATCTACTACCGGGAAAAATTCCGCAACTTCGAGCTCAGCCTGCAATGGAAAGTTGCCGCCAACGGCAACAGCGGTATCTTTTACCTGGTGGCCGACGAGACGGAGAAAAACCCATGGCTGACCGGCCTGGAAATGCAGGTGCTGGACAACGAGGGCCATAGCGATGGCCAGATCGAAACACACCGCGCCGGCGATCTCTACGACCTGGTCGCCGCCAACCCCGAAACTGTGCGTCCCCCGGGGGAATGGAACGACGTCCTGATTCGCGTACAGGATAATCGTATCGAACACTGGTTGAATGGCGTCAGGGTCGTAGAAGTAACACGCGGCTCCGAAGAGTGGAACTCGCTGGTTAAAGCGAGCAAGTATGCCGACATGCCACGCTTTGGTCGCGCCGATTCAGGCTACATCGTATTGCAGGATCATGGCGATCGTGTGTGGTATCGCAACATCCGCGTGCGCACCCTGCCGGCGGAATAATCCGATGCTCAGGAGCGACGCTGGCGGATGCGCTGCTTGATCGTGGCGATCTGTTCAGTGCTCAGCTCATTCTTGATGCCTATCAACAGCCGCAAGTGCGCCCGCTTGAAATCACTTTCCAGCGCCAGCACGCGTTCAACCCGCGGCATCACGGCCTCCATGTCGATCCTGTTCTGAGCCATATCCGCGCGCAGCAACTGTTGCTCCCTCTGCAGGTTCCACTGCAACTCCGCCACCGCGTCCTGAAAAACCCGCACCAGTTCGAGCATTGCGCCACGCTGTTCAGCGCTGATTCCCAGCGTCTCCTGGTGCCGCATGATCAGGTCCGGGGGGTACAGGCCCATGGCAATCACCTCGCGTTGGGCCCGGGGGCTGTCCAGCGCCACGGCTTGCGCCAGCGCGGGCATCGTCAATGCAAACAACAGTGCTGCGAGCATGCAATGCACAGTTTTCATCGGAATATCTCCTCGGTATCAGGCTCGTTTCTGGTCAATTGGGTTCACTCATAAGATCCGGCACGGGCGCAAATTCGTCTGTCGGCATCCTGTAGTGCTCCGGCAAGGTGCTGCCGGCCTGCAGCAGGTCCTCGGTGATCAGAACGCTGGACCGCATGATGTCGAGATACAACGTCTCTGGCGATTGCCGGGCGGGCAGCACTACCATCACCATGACGGAGGCCGCCAGGGAAACGGCAACTGCTGCCGCGGCCCGAACCCCGAAGGTATTTCGCTGTTGGCGACGCGCGGTGACTGCCGATAGCGCTGGCAGTGGTGGTGCAGTCTGGCTCTCCACCTCACGCAGTTGGCGGAAACGCCGGGACAGGTGTTCCTCATGAATATCAGGTGATGGTGTCATACGCTTCATCCTGTTCCAGCAGCTGCGCCAGTGCTGTCTTGCCCCGATGGTAGTGTGTGCGCACCGAGCCCACTGAAATCTGCAATACCAGCGCGGTCTGCTCCAGTGTCAGCTCGGAGTAGAACACCAGGTGCAGGACTTCGCGCTGGCGTTGCGGCAATTTCAGCAGCGCCACCCTGAGTGCGGCGGCAGATTCGGCTTGTTCCAGTTGCGTTCCGTTCTCCACCCAGGCGAATTCCCCGACATCGGATACCGCGCTGTGCAACACTTGCAGCCTGAGCAGGTCGCGCCTTCTTTGCCGCCGAAGGCTTTCCGCGGCAACCCGCTTTATCACCGAAAAAAACCATGTCTCCGGGGCAGACTGCCCGCTGAAGCTCGCCCGCCCGTCCAGCACACGAAGATAGGCTTCCTGCAACACATCTTCGGCCTGCTCGCGACGCCAGCTGCAGCATGCGAGCGCCCATCCGAAATTGCGTGTGTGCTGTTCCCGCAGCGCGTGCAACAGCGCCGGTACCGGGGCCACGCTTTCATCGCGAGTCATGCACTGCAGGCGGCCAGCGTCGAATTCCGGGGAGCCCTGCAGCAGCACACCAGCGCCTTGTCAGAGAAAGGTTGGCGCCGGGGGAAATGCGCTCAACCCCGGCAGCGCAGCAGCGAGTTCGGGCTCACTGAGGCCGAACCAACGGCCTAGCGGAGCGGCAAACTGTTCCACCGATGTCGTCGGTATGAGTCGGCCATTGCCCGCGTCCTGCGAGTGGTCCAGCGAATAAGGCGGAATTTCACCATAGACCCGGCCGCCATTCACTGCCCCGCCGACGACAAACTGGTGGGCACCCCAGCCGTGATCCGTGCCGTCGCCATTCACCGTCAGAGTGCGTCCAAAATCAGCCGCCGTGAACGTGGTGACGGCGTTCGCTACGCCCAGTTCCTGGGTCGCCGCATAGAATGCGGCAATCGAGTCACCCACATCCTGCTGCAGGCCCGGGAGGTCCGTTGCCTGGGTGGAGTGCGTGTCGAAACCACCGAGTGCAACGAAAAAGACCTGGCGGCGTGCTCCGAGCACCTCGCGCACCGCGATGGTTTGCGCCACTGTCTGCAACTGCGCCCCCAGCGCGGTTGTGGGAAACGCTGCAGAGAGGCTGGAATTCCCCTCGCGCAATGCCTGATCCAGGGTGTCATTCGCGGCCAGTGAAACACGGCTGAGATTCACGAAATCCCGCGCAAACAGATTGTCGAAAGAGGTATTGGCACTGGCGAAATGATCGCGCATGATCCCGCCCAGGCCCGGCCCCGCGCGCCTTGCCGCGGCTTCAATCAACTCAATCGAGGGCACGCCGCTGGCACTGATCTGGTAGGGTGAAACGAGATCACCGGTGAGAAATACATTGTTCCCCGCCAGAGATACCTGGGAAAAAATACTCTCGACGTTCGCACCCGACTGCACCGCCGCGTCGCCGAAACGTCCACCCCAGCCCAGCTGAGCACCCTCGGGCGCAAAAGACATCCAGGTCGACTGCTGGTCGTTGTGGGAGAACAATCGCGCGGGCACGTTTGCCGTGCCCGCGAGCAGCGCAGCCCTGTCGGTAGGCTCGATCAACGGGCCGACATTGCCAACTATCGCTGCCCGGCCAGCGGCGAACAACGAATGCAGACCACCCAGTTGCGGAGGTAGCGCAAATTCGCGCCCGCCGAAGTTGCTCCCGGTGAGCTCCAGCGGTAACAGGTTCTCCAGCGCGCGACTGGAACCGCCGGGTTGCAATGCGTAGGCGTTCAACAGTGACGAGCGCACCTGTGCGTAACCGGCATAGGATGTGGCATCGTATGGCAGGACCGTGTCGTGACAGTCCATCCCGCCAAACAGGAACACGCAGACCAGTGCCCGGTAGTCATCCACCGTTGCCGCCGCGGCCGAAGATACGGGCAGGCACTGCAAAGCGGAGCCTCCGGCGGAAGCGGCCGCCAGGGACATGAAAGTCTTGAGAAAATCGCGACGTTTCTGCATGGGATACTCCCTGGTTAGCGCAGTACGATGTATTCGGGCGAAGTCATAACCAGCACGCTTGCAACCCTGGCCCGCAGTTGGCGCCCCTCTTCCGAGCTCGCGTCCAGTACCGACACTATCTGTGCAATACGTTCACGCGTGGTAGTACCCAGGGTGCCGTGCGTCAGTTTGCTGTCCAGGTGCGCAAGCAGCGCGTCGACGTCACCTGCCAGCGCAGCCTCGGTCGCGTAGTCCGGTACAAAAGCAGGTGGCAGCCCTGGTCGCGCCTGAGCCGAGTTTTCCAGTGCGAAGCGGGTGAGAAAATTGGGATAACCCACAACGGTTGTCGCGTTGGTAATCTGCAGCTCCGGCGCAGTCAGCCCGGCGTCGCCGGTTTGCGTACCGGGTGCGATATACCCCGGGCGATAGAAATTGAATACCGAGGGCGACCCATAGGGCTGCTGACCCAGGGCTTCCAGGCGACCGGTATTGCGCAGCTCTGCCTCGTTAGAGGCGTCCGCGCTGTTGACAGCAAAGGCACGTGCCCAGTGTGTGAAGCGCAGCACCGGTTCGCGCAATTTGCCAAACCCGGGCGCCAGCCGTGCCTGCGGGCTACGCGCCTGTGTATCGAAAAGTACTGCAGCGAGCGTGGCGGCGAGATCGCCCCGGCGCCCTTCTCCTACGAGCTCGCCCGAGGGCAGCGTATAACTGCCCGCATCGAAAGCCGCAGCCACCCGTTCTACATAGGCCGGCTCCGGAGAGCTGGTAACAAACCGCTGGATCAACTGACGGCCGATAAACGGGCCGACGTTGGGGTGCGCAAAAATCGCATCCAGGGCCAGGTCAATGCTTTCTGCGGGGCCGGTGCCTGCGGGGATGCTCGTCCCGAGAAACCGCTTCGCCTCAAGTGAATGAAAGGCGCCGAATGTGTCCAGTGGCGAGTAGTAGGCTTGCAGCGGCAACTGGCGCAACGAGGTATTGAAACCCGCGCCGGCAAAACTGAGACCGGTAAACACTTTCGCCAATTCGGTTACATCGCTGTTGTCATACAGCTCGATCTCCTGGCCGTTGCCATCGGTTGCAGGCGTACCGTCACCCTGCAGCGCGATCAGGCCGAGCGTGAAAAGCTGCAACAGCTCCCGCGCGTAGTTCTCATCCGGCACACGCCCGGTCTGCGGGTCGGCCTTTTCGTTCCGCAAATACGTGAGATAGACTGCCATCGCGGGCGAATAGGTCACCGTCTCCAGCAGATCGCGGTAATTGCCGAAAGCGCCCTGCGTGAGAATGTCCATGTAGTGCGCGATTGTCTGCGGCGCCCGGTCGAGCGCGCTTTCGGATGAGATCACCAGAATCTGCGACAGGGCAAAAGCCATCCGTTGCCGCAGCTGATCTTCACCTTCGATCGCCGCGCGCCAGAAGGAATTGGTAGGCAGGGAAAACAGCCCGGGCAACAGGTTGCCGTTCTCACCGATGAAGCTGCCATCATCGGGGAACCCCGCCAGCACGGTCTCCAGGTGCAGCGTGGGCGGCTCCTCGAGCTGCGCAAGAAACCAGGGCTCCAGACCGAGATCGACAAGTTCCTCCACCCCGCGCTCGCTGGGCCCGAAACTCGCCTGACTGAGGAATCGCGAGGCCTCTGCCTGCGCAAGCGGCGCAGGAGGCGGCTGCGGAGCGGGAGTGGGAGCCGGTGTTGGCTCGGGCGTATTCTCATTCGCGCTGCTGCCGGAGCCACCGCCGCCGCAGGCCGCCAGGGCCAGTGTAAACAAGCCGGCGACTACCGTTACAGTCAGCCACCGACCAGGTGTTGTAAAGGGTATGTGCATTGCGATTCTCCCCCGCTGTGATACTGAGTGACCTGTCGAGTCGCCGTATATGACACGCAGGACACGATCAACGGGCGAAAAAAAACCCGTGCATCAGGGGACGCACAGGTAGTCCGGTTGCAGCGCCCCTCGAGGCTCGACAGTTCCCCGCCAGGCCCGGCGC
>CAZFJQ010000004.1:0-83867 GCA_964519755.1 uncultured Halioglobus sp. | reverse complement strand
CCCCGCTCCTCGCGTCAGCCGGGTTTTGCCATCATGCTCTGCAGGTAGTTCTGTAGCCCCACATTGTCGATCAGGCTGATCTGCGTCTCCAGCCAGTCGACATGTTCTTCCTCGGATTCCAGAATCTCCGAGAACAGATCTCGCGACACATAATCCGCCACCGATTCGCAGTAGGCGATGGCATCCTTGAGATCCTTCAGCGCTATCATTTCAAGTTTCAGGTCGCAGCGCAGCATTTCTTCGGTGTTTTCGCCAATTAACAGCTTGCCGAGGTCCTGCAGGTTGGGCAGGCCCTCCAGAAACAGAATACGCTCCACCAGCTTGTCTGCATGCTTCATTTCATCGATCGACTCGTGGTACTCGTAGTCGCCGAGTTCCTTGAGGCCCCAGTCGAGAAACATTTTTGCGTGTAGAAAATACTGGTTGATAGCTATCAATTCGTTGCCGAGAACCTTGTTCAGGTACTCAATTACTTTGGGATCGCCTTGCATTGCCTGTCTCCTCGCAGTGAGGCGACAGTATGGCCCAGAGCGCACGCCAACGCAAACTAAGCCATTGATTTATAAGGATAAAATTGAATGATAATCACTACGATTTACACTCAGGCTATCCGTCCGAGCGCGCAATGCGTGAGGGAAAGCGGGAGAAAAACCTCCCGGGGGGCGTTCAGGAGGCCGCGTAGAACAGTGACTCGTCATCCACGTAGTCGGCCAGCGCCTCGCGCACGATCTCGCGCGCGAGATTACCGCATTTGCCGCACTGGCTGGAGGCACCCAGCGTATCGCGAACTTCGGCGAGCGAACTTGCGCCTGCGTGCACTGCAGAGCGGATCTGGGCATCGGTAATGCGTTTACACAGACAGACGTACATGGCTCGCTTCCACCACTTTTCCTGAGAATGGTTCTCAAATTAGTACCGATGCGAATGATTGTCAATAGTGTTCGAGGTGAATTTTCAAAAAGTGTCGACAATCTCCCGGGCCGGTGCCCCCCTCCCTGACGACACCGCCTGACGCGCCCGCGGCGCCTCTTACCTGATCGGGCAGGGAAGGCTATGCTGGTACCTGTCTCATCCGGATTTACAGAGGTCACAGAATGCCCGGAATTTTCGCGCTGTTGTTCGCCGTCAGCCTGCTCAGCGCTTGCGACGCGCTGCAGTACGGCGCGCTGAAAACCTACATGGCGGTGGAAAAAGGCCTCACCGTCGATGCAGGTGCTGTGGCGGCACAGAGCACCCGGCAAAATTTCCAGATTCGGGCTCTCACGGATGAACTCGAGTTCCCCTGGGGCATGGCTTTTCTGCCCGGTGGCCGCTTGCTCATCACCGAAAAACCCGGCCGTGTGCGCCTGCTGAACCTCAGCGACAACAGCCTGACAAGCCTGAAGGGTGTGCCGGCGGTTCACTACAAAGGGCAGGGCGGGCTGCTGGATGTGGTTGCGCACCCCGGGTTTGCCGAGAACGGCCTGATCTACCTGAGCGCCGCCGTGGCAGTAGACGAGTCCAGGAGCACCACCCGGGTCTGGCGCTTTCGCCTGGCGGGCGACGAACTCATTGAAGCCTCCACCATTTTTGAGGCGCATCCGGCTTTCGATTCCAATATACATTTCGGCTCCGCACTGCTGTTCGACCGTTCAGGCCTGCTATACATCACCGTGGGCGATCGCAAGCAACGCCTGCTCGCGCAAGATCTCGGTGCGCACATGGGTAAAGTCATTCGCCTGCAAGACGATGGCAGCATCCCGCCCGACAACCCCTTCGTCACCACCCCGGGCGCGCTCCCGGAAATCTACAGTTACGGGCACCGCAATCCGCAGGGACTCGCCATGGATGACGCCAGCGGTCGCATCTGGGCGGCCGAACACGGTCCCCAGGGCGGCGACGAAATCAACCTGTTACGGGCAGGCGCCAACTACGGCTGGCCGGTAATCAGCTACGGCGAGGAATACGGCGGCGGCAAGATCGGCGTGGGCACCCACCAACCGGAGATGGCGCAACCCGAGTACTACTATGTACCCTCTATCGCCACCGGCGGCCTCGCCTTCTACAGCGGCGATGCCCTGCCCGGCTGGCGCGGCAACCTGTTTGTCGCTGGACTGCGTTCTTTCTCGGTGAGCCGCGTGGCTCTCGATACCGGGGCCAGGCCGGAAGAGGAGCGCCTGCTGGAGGGCTTCGGTTTCCGCGCCAGGAATCTCGCTCAGGGCCCGGACGGCTTGCTCTACCTGCTCACGGAAAACGGCGGCGTGTTACAGATTGCCCCACGGGATGAACGGGGTCTTTGACCACCCTGGCGCATGCTGGCATATTAGCCGCCGGACCAATTTGCCACGTTTCCTGCTACCTGCTGATAAGGCCAGCACAGGACCTGGCCATGCCCCGCAGCGACAACCCTGCAAACCATACTACAAGGAACTCCCGACGTGCCTGACTATAAACCCGCCGACGTTCTCGATGTTGAAATCATGGGCCATGCGCGCAGCATGCACGCCCTGTTTGATCACCTGCGGGAAACCGACCCGGTTGCCTGGGTGGAACACCCGGAGTACAGACCATTCTGGTCCCTCAGCAAGTACGCCGACATCAAGCATATCGGCAGCCACAATGACAAATTCCTGAATGCGCCGCGCACGGTGCTGCTGCCTATTGATGCGGAGAACCAGCTCGAGGCGCAGTTCGGTACAAAGAACGGCCTCGAAACCCTGATTCATATGGACAAACCCAAACACCTCAAACTGCGCCGGGTTACCCGCGAGTGGTTTCTGCCCCGCTCCATCGCCAAACTGGATGAAGACGTCAAGCAGCTGAGCAAGGAGTACGTGGACCGCATGCGCGACATGGACGGCGAATGCGATTTCATCAAGGACATCACCCTGCTCTACCCATTGCGTATCATCATGTCGATTCTCGGGCTGCCACGTGAGTCCGAAGCCACCATGCTCAAGCTCACGCAGGAGATTTTTGGCCCCCTCGACCCCGACCTCCAGCGCGAACCGTCCGCACAGGACGCACAGATGGGCACGCTGCAGGAGCTCGGCCAGTATTTCACCGAGATAATCGAAGACCGCAAGAAAAACCCCTCAGACGACCTGGCAACAGTCCTCGCCAACGCCGAGGTCGACGGCCAACCCATGGACCCACTGGACCAGATGAGTTACTTCATCATCACCGCCACCGCCGGACACGACACCACCTCCGCGGTGCTGGGAGCGGGCATGCAGGCGTTGCTGGACCACCCGGAGCAGATGGCGCTGTGGCGTGAAAACCCGGCGCTGGATGACAGCGCAAGCAAGGAACTGATGCGCTGGGTATCGCCGGTCCGACACATGCTGCGCACCGCTACCGAGGACGTGGAGCTTCGCGGCAGGCACATTCGCGCGGGCGATGCCATCGCCCTGTGGTTCCCGGCCGCGAACCGCGACCCGGAGGCATTCGACGCGCCGAATACACTCGACATACAGAGAGACCCGAAGAAACACATTGCCTTCGGCTACGGCGAGCACATGTGCCTCGGCATGCACCTGGCGGTACTCGAGGTGGCGCGCTTCTACCGCGAGCTACTGCCCCGCCTGAAACACATTGAGCTTGCCGGTGAGCCGCAGTGGATACACGCCAACTTCGTTGGCGGGCTCAAATCCATGCCGGTGCGTTACAGCTTTCGCGATTGATCGGCCCGTTTGCGATAACGTGCAAGCATCGCCAGCAGCACCGCCAGAGCGCCGGCGCTGATCAGTAGCGAGGTTAACTGTAGCTGCAACACATAGGGCTCGCGAAGGGATTCCAGCAGCCCTTTTGCCCCCTCGTGCAGTACCAGGTACAGCAGAGCTGTCTGGCCGTTGAAACTGCGCCGGCCATCGAACCACATCAGGAAGAGTCCAACCGCCAGCGACGCCGCCATGAACAGCAGGTGCAGCGGCAGCACGGGATGACTCGGGTGCGTGTGAGCAGGCAACATGCCTTGCTGCAACTGCACATACCAGGCCTGGCTGCCCGGGGCATAACTCAAACAGTAAAAACCCTCGCAGGCGACGCCGGTACAGCAGCCGTTCAACAGGCAACTGATGCGTACCAGCGCAAAACAGAAGCACACGGTAATGGCGAGCACGTCGAAAAAGCGCCCGAGCGGGAGTTCGGGAAGCAGCCAGCGTTTGAGTAGCGGCCCGAAGACCAGCATACCGATCAGTGCGCCCGGATAGCGCAAACCGCCACGCCATTCCGCCGACAGCGGCGTGTAAAACTCCCAACCCCGGACGTAAAGCGAAAACAGCTTGGCACCCAGCAGTGCGACAACCGCAATCGACAGAAGCAGCGCAATCGTCCTGCCGACACGCACACCGTCGTTGCGCAGGTAGAGCACGAAGAAGCCGATACCGAACAGGCCGATCGGCGTGATCAGTACGCGCAGCCAGTCGAGGCCGAAAAAACCGCCGGGGTACATCAGCCTGCTCCGCGTCGCCGTTCAGAAAAGAAAAACGCGCACCGAAGTGCGCGTCTGTAGCTGACTGGATTGGCCACTATCAGCAGCCCGGCGGCAGGCCCTCGCAGGCATCGCCGCGGCCATCACCACTGGTATCCGTCTGATCGGGATTTACAATCAGCGGGCAGTTGTCGACGTCATCCAGCACGCCGTCACCGTCCGCGTCGTCGACCGGGTCACAGACATCGCCGATACCGTCCAGGTTGGTATCCTGCTGATCGTCGTTGGGTGCCGCAGGGCAGTTGTCCAGCCCGTCGAGTACGGCGTCCTCATCGCGATTGATACCCATCCGATAGCCGGAGCCAGGAGGCGCGCAGGTGTAGGTCAGCGGCCCCTCACTGGTCGCCAGCGCTCGCAATTGGCCATCGAAGAGCTCTTCGTCAGTATCCGAGCGGAACTTACCGCTCGCCTCGCGCACCCAGCCGCGCTCGACGCCGCCGACGGTGCCCTTCACGATCAGGTCGCATTCGGTCACCGTGCCGCCCAGCATGAGCGAATCAAAGCTCTGCCCCGCACGGAACACCAACAGATCGATACGCGGGTTGGCCTCGGCACCGTTGGTGGCAGTCAGTGTCACCTGCTGACCCACTACCGGCGCCAGGTCTGACGGAAACTGCAACGAGAAGGCCTCGAGGCGCTGCTGTTGCGTGTTTGAAAGGTTGAATACACCCGCGCCGAGGAAGTTAAAGATGGTATCCACCGAGCCGTCGTGCAGGAAGCCCACGCCACGGATCTGGTCGCCGGTATTCGGACCATTGCCCGCTGACTGCCCGAACATGCCCACCTTGTGGTACATATTGCGCATGTGCGGCACTTTAAAGTGCTGCGTTTCGCCTTCAAAGCTCTGCTCGCCACCCGTGCCGAAAAAGCCGTCGCCGGGGTCCAGCGTGTGACAGCCGTTACAGGTTGCAACGGTATCGGTGACCGGGCCGAAGAACAGTGACTCGCCGAGTGCCGCGTCGCCGGTGAGCACATTATTAAGCGGTCTGACCGGGTTCGGCGGCAACATCAACTCCATGGCGAAATCCGTGAACTGCTGCATCTCGCCCGCGGTGATCGTGCCCTCCATGCCCACCAGACCTTCAAACGCCACGATGAAATTGTTGAAGGAAAACTCCTCCGAACACGGCGCACCGGTCGGTTCGCTACAGCTGTCGAGGCCAAAGAAGCCGTCCACGCGGTCCCCCCGCCAGTGCAGGGCGCCTTGCGTGGCCATACCGCGCAGGGTTTGCGTGGTCATGGGACCTTTCATAGGATGGAACTCAGTCTCCGGCGCCAGAAATGTGGACGAAGGCTGCGTATTTACCGTCACGTGGTCATCCGGGTTACCGAGGTTCCAGGCCAGTTGGTCGAGGTCACCAAAAATGTGACAGCTGGCGCAGGAGGCCTCACCGTTGCCGGAAGTAAGAAATGCGTCGTACAGGAACGGCCGACCCGCTACCACTTCCGGCGGTTCAGGGTTGTGCAGCGCGTGCGTCTCCACCGTGCTGTTGGTGCCGAGGTCAATCACTTCCACCTGGTTGGCAAAGCGCGTCAGCACATACAGGCGATTGTTCAGCTCATCCAGCACCATGCCGGAGGGGCCGCCACCGGTATTGATGTAAAAGGCGCTCTCGGCAGTGGGGTCAAAATCGTTCTCGAAGTTCGGGTTCTCGATATCGGGCGTATCAAAAACGCCGATTTTCGCCGAACCAAAGGCCGCCACGTAGAGTTTCGAGCCATCGCTGGACACCACCGGTTGCAGTGGTGTTGCCAGGCTGTGATGGCGCTGCGCGTTGATTGCGGCGTGGTCCGCGCCAGGGTCGGTATGCAGAGCACTGTAATCAATGTGCTGGTTCAGGTGCTGCGGGTCAACACTCGGCCCCGCCGGGTCCAGCACGGTAATGCGGGACTCGGACAGCCGCCCCTGCACGGTACTGCCACCGTGGTCGCCGGGGCCTTCAAACTCGATGTGATTGGGGCTTTCGGTATTGGTGACATACACCTTGCCGCTCACCGGGTTGACCACGAGGTTGAACAGCGTGGTGCCGACATGGTTGTACTCCACCACCGAGCCCGGGGCGAGCGTGTTGGCATTGATTGAGAACACATCGTGATCCGGCAGGTTGAAACGCACCAGGCTGTTGGCAACACTGCCCTTGGAGCTTACCCAGTCCGTGCCGTTGAATTTTACGATCACACCCACCTCGGGAGCCGGGTCGCCGTCCACGTTATCCGGGGGGCCCGGCACACCGTTGGGGCCGAAACCATTCGGCACCTCGGTTTCATTTATTACCGTGGTCTGGTTCCCGGAGTGATGCGCGGCCACGTACACCGTGCTGCCATCCGGCGTCACCGCCAGACCGCGGGGCGTGTCGGCGAAGAAACTGAGTATTTCAATGGGCGTGCCGCCCAGCGTATTACCCGGGCTGGTGGCGTCAAACACCCAGACATCGGCGCGGCCGATGCCCTCGGTGGTGAGCTGGGGGTCACCCGCGCCGGGCACGGCCGCAATCGAGGGGTGAGTCCGATGCTGGCCGCGGTGCGCGGTGGTAATGAAAGCGCGATCAAAAGCTGTGCCGGCGAATACGATATCCCGCGGCTCATCGCCCACCAACAGCGTGCGCACCACACGCGCGGGCGATGCGGCAATATCCACCACGCTCACGCTATCGGAAAGGTGGTTCACCACCCACACTTCGCTGTTGCTGCGGGCCGCCACAGATACAGGCTCCATGCCCACAGGAATGGAATCGACCAGGGTCAGCGAGCCGCCGCTCACGGCAAAGACTTCGAGTCGGTTGTCCGGGGTGTTCACGGCCAGCAGGGTGGAACCGTCCGGCGTCATTGCAACCGGCCGCACCGGCCCGCTTTCAAAGGTCACGAAGGAACGCTGGGCCATCGTTGGCGCCGCGCTCGTTGCGGCCAACGCCGCCACCAGTGCCAATACAGTGAACAACCCTTTTTTCGCTCGACCGAGGACGCCGGGCAATCTATTGCGCTTGCTTTCCATTACTGAACTCCACTTTATAATTTTTACCGGAGTAGGCGGCGTCGCTCACGCCAACACTGACTATAGAGTCAAAAAACTAGCCCAGAACGCGCGCACTTGCAAGCGATCGGCGCCACTGAAACCACATTTTCCGCTCCGCCAGGCCCGCGCCTGGCATTCTCAGGGCCCAGTTTGCACCCCTGGCTGTCTTGCCCGGCCCTCTGGAGAAATCTCCGTTAAACATCTCCATGCACATTCGGGGCTCGTTCAACCGCGTCGTTCCGATCAGGCAATTTTTATACCCGGTCTGGCCAAACTGCTGATATCACTGAGCTAATCGACAGGCAGGCAACGCCGGACAATGCCCGCTGTCAAATTTGCTGACGGTCTCCCAGATTACCGGGGGCACCATTGACGGCAACGCTTGTGTCCCCGCACTGTGATGGCGTTCACGGTTCCGCGAGCAAACACGGACACGGCGCGATTACTCGACATTATCCAGGCACGCACTGAAGCGTTCGCGGTAATCGCCGAACAGCCCGGCCTCAATTTCGGCATCCAGTCCAAAGGCGCCCGGCGAGTAGCGGTGTTCGCCGTACAGGTTGCGCGGCCGCTGCCTGAGATAAGCGCGCATGCTGGCTCGCGCCTCACCACTCAGCGTTATTCCGAAGCGCCGGTAAACCGCCTCGACCACCGCCAGTGGATCCCTGCAGATGGCGTCAAAACTCACGTCAAAAAAGCGCTCGCTGTCCAGGCTCGCCCGGTCACGCATGCCCCGCGCCACCACCGCCGCAAAATGCCGCGATTCGTACTGCCCGATAGCAAGCGGGTCAACCCGGTCACTGAAGCCTGCTCGCAACGTCGCCGCAAGGCTGGAGAAGGAGGCCATCGCTGCGAGTGGCCTGCGATGGGTCCAGACGACTACCGCGTCCGGATACTGCGCCATCAGGTATTTGAGATTGGCGAGATGCGCCGGCGTCTTCAACACCCAGCGCCGGTTATGACCCATTTGCAGATGCTGCAGAAATTGCGCATGCCAGCGGTAGGCGGCCGTCATATCCTGCGCAAGGAGCCAGTCGCGATACGCCGGCACGTTGAACATGTAGCCAAACTGCTCACTCATACAGGCGGAGGCCAGCAGGTAAACGCACTCCTGCGGCAGTTTCGCGCCCACCGCGTGAATGGCCTGGAACCCGGGAGCCAGCCACTCCAACAGGTCGAGCAGGCGCTGGGTGGAGGCAATTCTCGGGTCATCGGTGGCGTGCTCCGCAAGCGGAGGGGGCAGGGGTCTCGCCACTTCCCAACTGGCGGGGGCGCGCATCGCCGGATCCCGGGCTATCAATTCATGCAGGATCGTGGTGCCTGTACGCGGCAGACCGACAATAAACAGCGGCTGACCGATCTGCTGATCGCGAACTTGCGGGTGTTGCTCACGGTAGCGCAGCAGGCGCAGGCGCACACTCAGGTGATCCAGCAGGTTCAGGTAGGCTGCAATTCGACCCACCGGGGAAAGCGCCGCCTCGGTATTGAGCGCGGACACCAGTTGCCTCAGCCCGGCGGTACACGAGTCGTCGCCCCAGTCCCGCAACCCGGTACGGCGCTCTGCATGGCGCATCAGCCGGCCCGCTTCCAGTGCCGGCGGCGCAAAGCCAACGCGGGCCAGCGCGTCGCCGATTCGATTGGCCAGCCGAATACTGCGCGCCTGGGGCGCGTTCAAGTGTGGCAGATTCAATCGCCCGCTCCGCTGTTTTGAAGAGCGCCCAGTGTACTGATATTCCGCCAGCGTGTTGTGCCGGAATGCCATTGCCACGCCCGACGGCGCAAACACGCCACCGGGACGGACGGTCACAGCGAGCACACAGTCACGCCTTTTCATTCTGCTGCAACCGGGTTTATGCTGTGCACCGGTCGGGATACGCATGGGCGCCCGCCCGGAGACACCACCGGGGAGACTACATATGGGTGCGCGGATTCACTGGTCGGGGATACTGCTGTGGCTTGCCTCAGCGGTGATCTCACCGCCGACACTGGCGGAATCGCCCTTTGCCATCCAGGGCTTACACATCGACCTGACGACCGGGGCTGCAGCGGCGCGGGCGGAAGAGCTCGGAGGCGTGTGCGACGCAGACCCAAGGGCGCGCGCGAGTGACAATTTCAGGCTGCATTGCGAGTTTCTGCCTTGTATGGATGAGACAACCGTAGCCACGTGCCGGCGACGGGATCGCGACCAGCCAAGCCTTAAAATCGCCGGGCAGACCGTCATCAGGATCGGCCTGGAGGCACAGGAAGCCGACGCGCCACTGGATCGCATCGCCATCCTGTTCGAGGGCGATCACCTCGCGGTGGCGGAAGCGCTGGCACAGCAGTACGGCAAACCCATCCTGCACGGCACGCCGGGCGAAACAAGCTGGACTCACTCCCGGCGCATGAGTTGGTCTGAGTCGGGTTATCGCATGGCTGTACTGAATGCTCCCCACCTCATCCTGCTTGCCAGGGATATTCGCCAACCGCAGCCATCGGGCGCCACACCGAAGTGAACGGGCGCGCGCAGAACGCCTTCCTCTGACTGGCAAAGCCGCTATACTAGCCGGTTTTCGAACGCGATAAAGGTTCTCATTGTGCCGACTGGCCAACCCCCCCGGAAGACCGCAGGCAGTGCGTCGCGCTGGCTCGGCATCATCGGCAGCGGCCAGCTCGGCATGCTGCTCTGCGAGGCTGCGCGCGAGTTGGGTGTGCGCACCATGGTCTTGTCCGACGACCCTGCAGCACCGGCAATTTACAGCGCCGACGCGGTCCTGCTGGCCTCGATGACCGACCCGCGCGCCCTCGCGGACCTGATTCAACAGTGCGCCATCATTACATTTGAATTCGAGGCGGTGCCCGACTCCACCCTGGAGTACCTGGCCCGCGCGGTCTCGCGCTCTGCAATCAGCGTGCACCCCGGCGTGGCGACGCTGGCCCTGTTGAAAGACAAGGGACGTCAGAAAACCTGGCTCGCGGAGAGTGGTCTGCCGACACTGCCGTTTATTCTTACCGAGCCCGATACAACTGCCGAAACCTTACTGGCAGGCCCGATTACCACCCCGCTGGTACAAAAAGCGCGCCAGGGCGGCTACGATGGCAAGGGCGTACAGATCCTGCTGCAGGATGAAGACCTCTCACAGCTATGGCCGGTGCCGGGTCTCGTTGAACCCGCCCTCCTCGGTTGCACGGAAGTCGCGGTGGTCGTCGCCCGCGACACGCAGGGCAATCTCCGCGCCTTTCCGCCGGTCTCAATGGCGTTTGACGAAACTCTCAACGCGGTCAGCACCGTCACTTATCCCGCCGGGGTAGCACCAGATACGCGCGCAGCCTGCACGGACATCGCGGAGCGCGCCGTCGGTGCACTCGAAGCCGTTGGCGTATTCGCAGTAGAATTGTTTGTCAGCGCCTCGGGCGACATCTTCATCAATGAGATTTCACCGCGGGTACACAATGCCGGGCACCTCACGTTAAGCGGGTTTCAACACAACCAGTTTGAACAGCACGTCCGCGCGGTGATGGGCCTGCCCCTCGCCCCGATAAAACCACTGGCGGATGCGGCGGTCATGCTCAACCTGTTGTACGATGACAGCATGGCTCCCGCTCACAGAGGTCAACCCTACAGTATGCAACTCGAATCGCAGACAGTCCTGTGCTGGTACGGCAAGGCAGAGGCGCGCAGCGGCCGCAAGATGGGTCATATCACCGCACTGGGGGAGTCCCCGGCAGCGGCGCTGGCGCTGGCTCATGCCGGCCTTGAGCGTATCCGCCGCGGCGAACTCAGCCCCACCTCCGAACAGGCGCGCGCCTGATGGCGCCGCGCGTCGGCATCATCATGGGCAGCGATTCCGACCTGCCCGTGATGCAGGCGGCTGCCGATATCCTGGACGAACTGGAAGTGTCCTGGGAGCTGACTATTGTCAGCGCGCACCGCACACCCGACAGACTCTACGCGTATGCGCGGGAGGCAGAGAGCCGCGGCCTGCGCGTGATCATCGCCGGCGCGGGCGGGGCCGCCCACCTGCCGGGCATGGCAGCCGCCCTGACGCCGCTGCCCGTCATTGGCGTACCGGTGAGTGCCACTCGCCTGGAAGGCGAGGACGCGCTGCTGTCCATCGTGCAGATGCCTGCCGGCGTGCCGGTGGCAACGGTGGCCATCGACAATGCCACCAACGCGGGTATTCTCGCAGCGCAGATGCTGGCAACCGGCGATGACCCTCTGCGCGCACGTGTCGCACGCTACAAGGATTCGCTGCGCGATAAAGTACTGGAAAAAGTTTCGCGTCTGGAACAGGGTAGATAAGCACGCTCTATGTTTCTGGATAATCTCAGTTCGCCACCACTGCTGTTTTTTTTCCTCGGCATCTTCGCCGTGCTGGTGCGCTCAGATCTCGACGTACCGGGGCAGATCGCCAAGTTCCTTTCCCTGTACCTGCTGTTCGCCATCGGCTTCAAGGGCGGGGTCGCGCTGGCGGAATCCACGCTGACCAGTGCGGTCTGGCTGACGCTACTGGCGGTCATGGCACTGTCTGCGCTGGTGCCGCTATACAGCTTTTACCTGTTGCGACTGCGCTTTTCCATTGCCGATGCCGCCGCCACTGCCGCAACCTACGGCTCGGTCAGTGCTGTCACCTTCATCACCGCGGCAGGCTACCTTACGGCACAGGGCGTCGACTGGAGTGGCTTCATGGTCGCGGCCATGGCGCTGATGGAATCACCCGCCATCATTGTGGGGATCCTGCTCTACACGCGTTTCCGCGAGGGGAAACCCACCGACAGCCAACGCATCAACTGGTCCGAGCTGTTGCGGGAATCCTGCCTGAACGGTTCCGTGCTACTGATTCTCGGCAGCATGCTGATCGGCTGGATCACCGGCCCGGCGGGCATGGAACAGGTCGCCCCGGTGGTCAAGGAGCTGTTCCTCGGCGTGCTGTGTCTGTTCCTGCTGGACATGGGAATCGTAGCCGCCCGCCGGCTGAAGGACCTGCGTCGCTCTCTCTCCGGAGGGGGCGCGTCCGCTTCACCATTACCGTGGATGATCGGCCTGGCGCTGCTCTTCCCGGCGATCAACGCAGTAATCTCCATGGCGACCGGGCTGCTACTGGGCCTGGGCGAAGGCGACCTGGTACTGCTCACCGTGCTCGGCGCCAGCGCCTCGTATATTGCAGTGCCCGCGGCGATGCGTCTCGCTTTGCCCGAGGCCAATCCCAGTACCTACCTGCCGATGTCGCTGGCAATCACCTTCCCCTTCAACCTGCTCATCGGCATCCCGGTCTACCATCAGGTGGCCAGGTGGCTGCTGGCGAGCTGACACCGCCAGAGGACGCGCCGCCGTGAAACCCTGTAAACGTATCGAAATCGTGATTGAAGAACCGATGGCACCGCGTGTGGTAGAAATCCTGGAACGTCTCTCTGTTTCCGGCTACACCGCGCTCGCCAACGCCAGTGGCAAGGGCGATCGCGGACTGCGGCGTGGCGATGAACTCGCGGGAGATTCCAACAACACCGTGTTCATCATTGCCTGCGAGGACGAAACGCTGGTTCAGACTGTCATCGAAGCGATCCGCCCGCTACTCAGTCGTTCCGGTGGGATCTGCCTGGTCAGCGATGCACGGTGGCTGGTGCACTGACACTCTGCCTGTCTGGAGGCGAGCGCACAGACCTTGAACAAACCGCATTGGCTCAGCCCCCCACGGGCGGCCCGGCGGCCGCCGCAACCTCTTCATGCACACGCTCGACCAGCCCCTGCGGCAACCCGAGACGAAACGCCAGCGCATCGAGATACAGCCTCGCTTCGCTGCGCGTGTTATCCACCGCCATCACCGACGACAGGTAGACCTCGGCCGCCAGCTCGGGTGAATCAACTCTCTGGCAGAGCTCCGTCAGAGAGAGCGGTGCCTGCAAGGAGTCAAACACCAGGGCTTTCTCGTCGGCCGCCATTTTCAGGCTGCCGATACGATCAAAAATGCGCTGGCGCTCCTGCGTATCCAGGTGCCCGTCGGCACAGGCCGCGGCAATCATCGCCTGCACCAGCAGCAATGCACTCGTGCCCTGCTCTGATGCATCGTCGGGAAACTCAAAACGCGACTGTGGAATGCCCTGCCACACCGGGTCCCGCGCTTGCTCAACCCCTGGGCCGGAGGCGGCACCGGCCGTCGCGCTCTGTGCGCCGCCGCCGGACTGGTAGTTCTGGTACGCTTTCCAGGCCAGGGTTCCGAGGGCCGCGATGCCCCCCGCTTTTGCCAGCGTACCGGCCGTCTTGCGCGCCTTCTTGTTGCTCATCAGCGCTCCGCTCACGGCGCCGCCGGCGAGGCCCCCAAGTACGCCGCTGCCGGCAAGACTGGACATTACCTTGTTCAGGTCCATTGCGGTCCCTCCCGGGTTTCAAAACTTCGACCGGAGTGTGCGCCGGGCGAGCGCCGCACACAAACCGGTTTTTAGACGCGCGACAGATCGGTTATTTCGATGTCATGCCGCCGCCTCGGGCTGAAATATCTGCTCCCTGGCGCGCTCGATAATTTCCAGCACAACCGGTTGCTTCAGCCTTCGTTCCGGCGATATCGCCACGTAGGACTCATGTACGTCAGAGGCCACTCCGATTGAGCGCGCTCCATACATCCGCTCAATTTCAGCCGCAATCGCCTGCGGCGCGGGAAACACGCCCGCGCCGGCAGCGCCGAACATTTTAAGCAGCGCACTGTCTTCAAACTCGGCGACAATGTGCGGCTCGACACCCACGCGCTCAAACCAGTCATCCAACTCGCGACGCAGGGCTGACGCGTGAGCCGGTAGCAAAAGTGGAGCCGCGTGCAGCGATGTCGGGAAGTCCGCCTGGTACTGCCCGACCGCCGCAGGCTTGCTGAAAAAGCCGATCGGGCTGCTGCCGAGGGGGTGGTTGTAGGCTTTTACCCGCATGCCGACGGGCACCGGTCGATCAGAAATCACCAGGTCCAGGCGATGCACCCCGAGATTGGCAAGCAGATCCTCGAGTGCACCCTCGGTACACACCAACGTCACCGGCTCCGGCGACGCGAGAACCGGATGCAGGACACGGTAGGCGATGAGTTTGGGAATCGAATTGACCAGCCCCACATGCAGCGCGCGCCCCTGCGCTTGCCCACCGCGCACAACCCGGCTGAGCTCCGCACCGAGGGCGAAAATCTCATCGGCATACTGCTTTACCAGTCGTCCTGTGTCCGACAGCACCAGGCCACGGCCGGCGCGCTGGAACAGGGGCTCACCCACGGCATCGTCCAGCAGTTTGAGTTGCCCGGAGATGGTCTGCGGCGTGATGTGCAACGTCTCGGATGCCCTGGCAATACTGCCTTCGTTCGCCACGGTCCAGAAGTAATGCAAGTGGCTGTAGTTCAGGTGACGCATGCGAGCCTCCACGTGGCGATACTGTTACATCGGATTATACGAACAATGGGCCAATAAAGATCGACTGGAACGCAGCGATCAACACGCTAATGTGCAAACCATGGAAAACGGAGGTACCTGCTATGTATCACGATAAATCCCGCACAGTCAGCGCGTCTGCTCACCCCGTTGGCGCAGCGTCCACCGCAGCAGCGATCGACCCGGTAGCGCACCGCGTCCTGCGCGACACCTATCGCCTGTTGTCGGCCACCCTGGCCTTCAGTGCGCTGGTTGCGGCCGGCACGGCGACTCTGGGGCTGCCACACCCCGGCATCCTGCTGACCCTGGGCGGGTACTTCGGGTTGCTGTTTCTCACCAGCTATCTGCGCAACAGCGCCTGGGGGTTACTGTCTGTATTCGCACTCACCGGCTTTATGGGCTACACACTCGGCCCGCTGCTGGCGGCATACCTGTCGTTGCCCAACGGCACATCCATGGTGGTCACGGCGATGGGCGCAACGGCGTTCGTGTTTCTCGGTTTGAGCTGGTACGCGCGCTCGGAATCCGCGGTGGATATGTCGCGCTACACCAGTTTCCTGATGATCGGCATCCTGGCGGCGTTTGGACTCGGGCTGGCGGCCTACTTCTTTTCCATGCCGGCGCTGTCACTCGCCGTCTCGGGCATGTTCGTGCTGCTCATGTCGGGCCTCATCATGTGGCAGACCCAGGCGATCGTGCGCGGCGGAGAGGACAACTACATCATGGCGACAGTCACCCTGTTCGTCACCATCTACAACCTGTTTGCCAGCCTGCTGCAGATCCTCGGCGTGTTCGGCGGCGAGGATTGACTGACCCGCACTCCTGAGGGCTCGACTCCCTGTGGCGCTGCTCCCGGCGGCGCCTTTTTTCAGTGCGCTTGTTTCATCAGGCCCTGACAGCACCAGCGGCACATCCGGAGCCGGCCAGTGTGAGAGCCATCGTGGGCCGGGGCGCTCAACGCCGCAACTGCGGCATAAACAGTAACAGGCTGACAATGCACAGCCCGAAAGACAGCAAGTACGGCGCGCCCGGGAAGAAAAACGGTGCAGTCGCGCCGGTGAAGTAGCCGAACAGCCCCGTCATCACCAGTGGGCTGATAATTGATGAAAGACTCATCACAGACCCCAGCGCGCCCTGCAGTTCGCCCTGCGCATCCGCGGGTACGCGGGCCGACATCAACCCCTGCACCGCCGGCGTGAGAAATCCCTGCGCCGCACCAATGGCGAGAAACACGTAAACCATCCATGCTTGCGGGGAAAGCGCGTAACCCAGAAAGCTGAGCATCGCGCAACACAGGCCGATCACCGCCGTGGTCACCGGACCGTAGGCATCCAGTACCACCCGGATAAGCCAGGCCTGGGACAGCATCATCAGCACACCGATAAAGCCCAGTGAGAGCCCTATCTGGCTTTCACTCCAGGAAAACTTCGCCATGGTGAAGTAGCTCCATGTCGACGGCAGGGCATGGTGGGCCAGCAAAAAGAAAAACCAGGCCACGATCAAACCTGTCACCGCGGGATACCGTCGCAATTGCCGAAAAGCGCCAAACGGGTTGGCCCGGGCAAGACTGAACGCGCGGCGCCGGTCCGGCGTCAGTGTCTCGGGGAAAAACAGCGCACCGAAAGTGAAATTGACCAACGCCAGCCCCGCGGTGGCGTAAAATGGCACACGTGGACCCAGTTCGCCCAGTACACCGCCCAGCACGGGGCCAAGAATGAAACCGCCCCCAAAGGCGGCACCCAGCAGCGCAAAGTTTTTGGATCGATGCTCGACGGGGAAAGTGTCGGCAATACTGGCGTTCGCCACTGCCCAGGTGGAAGACGCGATGCCCGCGATGATGCGGCCTGCAATCAACCACCCCAGCGTGGGTGCCCAACCCATCAACAGGTAATCCAGCCCGAAGGCCAGCAGCGAACAGAGCAATACCCTGCGCCGACCAAAGCGGTCCGACAGGTTACCCATCAGCGGCGCGCAGAAAAACTGCACCAGCGCGTAGAGAAACAGCAGCCAACCACCGTAGACGGCGGCGCGCGAGAGGTCTTCTCCCGTGACATCCATAATCAGCTGCGGCATTACGGGCAGGATAATGCCGAAACCAATGGCATCCAGCAGCAGCGTAATAACGAGAAACGGCAGCAGGGACCTGCGGCTACGCAAACCGCGCGCGCCTCATGCTAATGGTCGCGGGCACTGCCGGGCTGCCAGCGCCCGGCCGTGGGCCCCTAGTTGCGCAACGCGGCACAGTTCCAGCATGCATCGAAGGTGCCGGGGTTTGTTTCTCCACAGTCGGCGCAGCGCCATTCGCCCACATCGGCAACACTTTGCACACTGCGGTACTCCGCGAGCAGCTGCTCGGCACGCGCGTACTGCGCCGGCTCTCGCACCCAGAGTTCCGCCCATACCGACAGGCCCCAGTGAGGCACGCCCGGGCTGCCGCCCTGGTGTTCGTTGAGGATCTCCAGGCGAATACCCGCATTTTCCAGGTAATTGGCCAGTAACCTGAGCTCGATGATGCTCGGGGATTCAAACAGTTTGCGCATCCGCTACTCAACACTGGCGAGGAAGACAGGCGTGACGATGCCCCCAATCAGGATTCGTACAACGGTTTGGACAGTTCCGCCCAATCGATGGCACCGTCATCCGGCAGGGTTTCGAACGCCAGTAAACCCAGTTCATCAAACCGCGGACGGATACTTTCTGTCAGCAGGCCGATGCGCTTCAGGTTGGGGATAATCCGCGCAAACACCAGGTTTCGAAATTCCTGCCGCGCCTCGCCACCCAGGGATATCTGGCGAGTCTCCCGCGTATCCCAACCAAAATGCGCGTGCACATCCACCGGCACCATGCGCTCGCGCATCACAATACAGGCCTCGAGCGCAAACTCGGCACGCTCCTCAATCTCCTCCTGGCTCAATGATTTCACATGGTCTTCAAGGTAGTTGACGCCGAAGGTCACGTGCCGCGCCTCATCGCGAATGACCAGGTGCAGCATGTCGCCGAGCACCGGGTCATGGGTATTCATTTTGGCGACGTTGAAGGCCGCCAGCGCCAGGCCCTCTATCACGATCTGCATACCGATGAACTTCAGGTCCCAGCGCGGATCGGTCAATATCTTGTCCAGCAGGGCTTTCAGGCTGCGGTTCACCGGGTACATCAGACCTATCTTGCGTTGCACAAAGCGGTTGAACACCTCGACATGACGTGCCTCGTCAAAGGTCTGCGAAGCAGCGTAAAGCTTGGCATTGAAACTCGGCGCGCAAGACGCGAGTTGCGATGCCACCAGCAGCGCTCCCTGTTCACCGTGCAAAAACTGGCTGATGAACCAGCTGTGCAAGTGGTGGTGGAGCTGCAAGCGCGTGTCGGCGTCCATGTCCAGGTAGGGCTGATACTCTGCGAAGGGGAAGCCCTGGCTGAGTTTTTCCAGGGCCGCTTCTTTCTCTGCCTGCGTAAGCTTTGGCTTGTCAATCGCATCGGGCGTCTGGCTCCAGTCGATGTCGATCTCGGCATCCCAGTTGAGCTGCTTGCCAAGCGCGTAGAGTTTCTTTATCCGGTTGTCCTGTTCGGAATAATCCCAGTTGTAGGCGCCGGTAAGCGGGGTGTTGAATATCTCCGCCACATGCTGCACCTGCCCGGCATCCATCGCCGGCTCACTGGTGAACTCCAGGGGGGATTGGGGCGGCTGTTCTACGAAATTGACTTGCATGCGTAACCTTCCATTGTGATTTCGGGCAGTGCCGGGGAGCGCACAGGTATAACAGAATGCGCGGCGCGCTTGAAGCCGGAAAACAGGCCTGGTCCATCGACGGCAATAAAACCCGGACCCGCAAGCCCCGGACGGGTGGCGTTCGCGCGGTCCCTTGAGCCAGGTCAAGCGATGGAGCTGACCTCAAGTAACTGATTCTGCTAGCCTCGATACGTGCTCGTTCGCAATCGCAACAGGGACGGTTTATGACGACTCTCACACTGGCGATCAGCGGCAGCGGCGGTGCCGGGGCGATTTCCACCGGCGAACTGGTGCTGCAACTGGCCGCGGGGAACCGCTGTTACGGTATTCTGAAAAAAACCTTCAGCCCGCAGATTCGGGGCGGTGAAGCCGCTGCCATCGTGCGTCTCGGCAGTGCGCCGGTGTCTACCATCCCTGCAAAGATCGACCTGCTGATAGCGCTGGACTGGCAGAACTTCTCTCGTTTTGCGGATGAACTGAGCATCGGCGCGGACACCCTGGTGCTGCACACCGGTACGGGTGAACCGCCGCCCGACATGGCGGGCAACAGATTACTGCTGATTGACGCCGCGCAGATTGCCTCAGCGGCGGACTCGGGCTGGCTGAACATGGTATTCCTCGGACTCCTTGCGCAGGGTCTGGGTTGCGCTCTGCCCGCGGCCGAAGCACTGTTGCTTGCGCGCTTGAGTAAGCATGAGCAGGCGGTTCAGGAGGCCGCCTGTCGCGCACTCCGGGCCGGTTTTGCCGCGGCCCTTCCTGACCCGCTGGCGGATCAACTCGCAGCCTTCATCGAGCCACTGGTGCCCGGTGCCACACCCCGTTCCTCGCCAGCGCGCTGGCTCGCCAGCGGCAACCAGATGGCGGCGCTGGGTGCGCTCGAAGCGGGGGTGCGCTTCATTGCAGCCTACCCCATTACGCCCGCCTCCGACCTGCTTGAATGGCTGGCCCGCCACAGCGAGTATTACGGCGGCCATCTGGTGCAGGCCGAAGATGAACTCGCGGCGATCAACATGGTCATTGGCGCAGGTTTTGGCGGCGTGCCCGCCATGACCGCCACCTCCGGCCCGGGCATGGCCCTCATGACCGAGTCCATGGGGCTTGCGGTGGCGAGCGAGACTGCGGCAGTGGTGGTAGACGTCATGCGCTGTGGGCCGTCTACCGGCATCCCCACGAAGAGCGAGCAGAGCGATCTCAACCTGGCCCTCTACGGCCTGCACGGCGATTCACCACACATCGTTCTGGCGCCGCAATCAATCGCCGACTGCCACTTCACCACCGCGTGGGCAGTGCACCTGGCAACGCGGCTGCAAACACTGGTGATTGTTCTCAGCGACCAATCCCTGGGCCAGTCCATACAGGTGTTTGACGCCCCGTCCGGGGAATACCCGCAGGCGGTCGTCGAGCGCACAGCGCCGGCAGAACCGTACCTGCGCTATCGCGACACGGCCTCCGGTGTATCGCCCCTCGCACTACCGGGAGATCCGGGCCACATGTTCACGGCAGATGGCCTGGAACACGGCGAGAATGCCATCCCATCGCCCCGTTCGAGCGACCACGGGATCCAGCTGAATAAACGGCTGCGCAAGCTTGGCAGCTTCGATTTCGGCGAGCACTGGGCGGAATTCACCGGCGGGCAGGACGGGCACGATCTCGTCATCTGTATGGGCTCGGTCACCGCGTGTGCGCTGGAAGCACAGGAGTTTCTCGCCGCCAGCGAGCAGCCAATCGCGGTGCTCAGCCTGCGCCTGCTGGCGCCCCTGCCACTGGACCGACTCGCGCCCCTGCTCGAGGGGGCAGGCCGCCTGCTGGTGGTCGAGCACAACCACGGCGCGCAACTCTGGCACTATCTGCGCTCCCAGCTACCGCAGTTTTCCTTCTACAGCCTGGCGCTGCCGGGGCCCACGTCGATACAGGCGGAGGATATTCTCGCCGCCCTGGAGGTTGCCGATGTCGCTTAAAGCCAAAGATTACAAATCCGGCATCAAACCGATCTGGTGCCCGGGCTGCGGACACTACAGTGTGCTCAACGCAATCACCAAGGCCATGGCCGCAAGCGAGCTTGCCTCTCACGAAACGGCGATCATCTCGGGCATAGGTTGCTCCTCGCGCCTGCCCGCCTACGTCAACAGCTACGGCTTTCACGGAGTGCACGGCCGTGGCCTGCCGCTGGCGACCGGCCTGAAAGTGGCGCGCCCCGATCTTGAGGTGGTGGCGGTCGGCGGTGACGGCGATGGTTTTTCGATCGGGGGCAACCACTTTCTGCACGCCTGTCGTCGCAACGTGGATATTGTCTATATCGCGATGGACAACGAGGTCTACGGCATGACCAAGGGGCAGGCCTCGCCCACCAGCCCGGAGTCCTGGCTGGATGGCAAGCTCACGCCATACGGCACCGAGGTGCGCGCCTTCCAGCCTTGCGCCATTGCACTGGCCAGTGGTGCCGGTTTTATTGCCCGCGGATACAGCGGTGACCCCAACGGCCTGGCGCAGCTCATCTACGAGGGCATGGCCTTTCCCGGTTTTGCTTTCATCCATGCCCTCAGCCAGTGCGTGACCTTTGTACCGGAGCAAAAGGCGTGGAAACAGCAAGTGCACAAACTCGATGCAACGCCCGCAACCGCGGCCGAGGCCGCAGCGCTGATTCACGCGGACGATGGTTTCGCCACGGGCATCCTCTACCGCAGCCAGCGACCGGTGTGGCCCCGAGCCCATGAGCAGGCCAGCGCGGTCGACCCTCGCTCGGAGCTGGCGCTATGAAGACCGGGCTGGAGTCGGATTTACCGCTGTTTCTCGCGCACAGCCTGGAGTTGGAACAGGAATCCGCCGAGCGCCTGCGCGAGTTCGCCGACACGATGCGTCATCATCGGCAACACGCGCTGGCGGAGCTGTTTGACGAACTGGCGGTCTACAGCGACCTGCACACGCAGGAAATTGCGGCCGTCTGCGAGGGTATCAGCCTGCCTCGGCTGAAGCCCTGGGAATTCACGTGGCCCGATGAGGAAGCGCCGGAAACGAGCGCCTACGCAAGCCTGCGCTATAGCATGCAGCCGGAGGCAGCGCTGCGTGCAATGATTGAGCAGGAAAGCGCCGCGGCCGATTTCTACGCGGGCGTCGCCGCGCAATCGGATGACCCGGAAATCATACAGCACGCCTCGGAGTTCGCAGCGGAAGAACGCGAGCACGCAAGCCTCCTGCGGGCAAGGCTGGAACAATTGGAAGAGACAGGAAGCGCCGATGCACCACCGCCGGCGCCGGACATCGACCCACCGCACCAGCCGGAATAGGAAGCCACGCCATGCATCAACTCGGCGCACTCGACAACCTGATGATTGCGGGGGAAATGCCGAATATTCCCCTGCATATGTCGGCATTGATGATCTATGACACGCGCGGCAGGCGCGGCGCTACTCGCGTTTACAACAGCTTGTGCACGCGCCTCGTGGACGTGGTGGAGAACCATTTCCCGATTCTCCGCTGCCGGCTGGAAGAAGTCCCGCTGAACCTCGACAAAGCCTACTGGGTTCAGGATACCGACTTTGAGCTCGGCTACCACATCAAACGGGTCGCACTGCCCCGACCCGCCAATTGGCAGGAAGTGTATCGTCTATTCGGCCAGTTTCACGCCCAGCCGCTGGACCGCAGTCGTCCACTCTGGGAGCTGATGCTGGTCGAGGGCCTGGATAACGTTGCCGGCATTCCCAAAGGCAGCACGGCACTGTGCATGAAGATTCATCACGCAGTGGTGGATGGCAAAAGCGCCCTGCGCCTGATCACCGGCCTGCACAGCCCCGACCCGGAACCCGGGGCCGCAACCTTCATTGAACGGCAACCGCAGGAACCCGTCGACGCCGGGGACTTCTCACCGCCCTCGCTGCTGGCCAAGTTTGGCCTGGCCTGGTGGCACAGTGTGGAACGACCGGTGGAACTGATTGCGACGCTGGGCAAGTTGCTCCCCGGCCTGTGGCCGGCGCACCGCAAAGACCCGACATCCGCAGCGAAAGGCAGCGTGCCACGCACGGCCTTCAACCACTTTGTGGATGCTGATCGCGTGGTCGGGCATGTGCGCCTGGAGAAACCGGCACTGAAAAAAATCGTCAGCAAGTTCCACTGCACGATCAATGATATCGCGCTGTGCGTGGTCGCCGGCACCTTGCGGGAGTACCTGCTCGCGCAGGACTGCCTGCCGGAGACGGACTTGCAAACACTGATGCCGATCGACATCCGCCACGAGCGCGAGGACGGCAGCATCGGCAACCACGTGAGCATCGCCAGGGTGGCGCTCTACACCACTATCGACGACGTTGCGCAGCGCCTGCGCTCCATCAGCGCCCACGCATCTGAAGGAAAAGCCCAGGGCCGCAAAGGCAGCAACCGCGCAATGCTCGAACTGGCGGATGAAATTCATCCCGCTATTATTCTCGGCCTGAGTCACTGGCTGGTGACATCCGGGCATCTCGACGACCTGCCACAACCCGTGAACACGGTGGTCACCAATGTACCGGGGCCGCGGGGGGACGCCTACCTCGCCGGTGCGAAGCTGATCGACTACCTGGGTTTCGGCCCGCTGGCGCCCAACATGGGGCTTTTCCACACCGTCTCCAGCGCAGAAGAGCATGTGAATATCACGTTTCTCAGCACCGCTGCCTTTGTCGGTAACGGCAGCGACTATCAGGCCGCCATGCAAGAGGCGGTGCAAGCGGTACTGGCGCTTGGAGGAAGCCGCCGCAAGCGCGGGAAATGACGATCTGCCGGGTGAATGTATCGACTCACCTGCCCGGGCCTACTAGACTATTTGATCTTTTCTCGGCCCCGGGAAACCCGTTCTGGTGAGCATTCAGGACCGTATCAGGCCGCACATGCCGATGCAGGGGCCGGTACCGACTCTCATTCCGGAACGCTTCCCCGGTTTACAGCCGGGCAAATCATGCGGAGATGCAGAATGAATCCAAAGTCCGGCAACGCGCCTGTCCGCCCGTTCGAGGCAGTCACCGCCTTTGCGCTGCAAACCGACGTGCTGGTGTGCGGCTACGGCGGCGCGGGGGCAGCTGCGGCGCTGGAAGCCGCGGCGGGCGGCGCACGGGTGATGATTCTTGAGCGCGCAAGCGCCGGAGGCGGCTCCACCGCCATGTCGAGTTGCGAAATGTACCTCGGCGGCAGTGGAGGCACGGCGCTGCAGAGGGACCTCGGCCTGGAAGACAGCACCGACAATATGCTCGCCTACCTGCGCGCGGCGCTCGGCCCGCATGGCGACGAGGAAAAAATCCACTGCTACGCGCAGGGGGCAGCAGCACACTTCGATTGGGTGGAAGCACTGGGAGTGCCCTATAAACGCGCGGCGTTCCTTGAACGCACGGTGGTACCGCTCACGGACGAATCCCTGCTGTACACCGGCAACGAGAAATCGCACCCGTTCAACACGGTCGCAGCGCCCGTGCCGCGCGGTCACGTGCCTTCGAAGGAAGGCGATGAAGGCGGGCGCATTTTCATGGACGCCATCATGCGGCACGTCACTGCGGCCGGCGTGGAGGTGGTGAACGACTGCCGGTTAGTCGCCTTGCTGGCGGACGCAGCGGGCGCAATCCGCGGCGCGGTGGCCAGGCTGGATAATCGCGAAGTTGCAATACGCGCGGAGCGGGCGGTGATCCTCACCACCGGCGGCTTCGTTATGAACGAGACGATGACCCGGCAGTACCTGCCTGAGATTCACGCGTATGCCGTGCCCTACGGTAATACCTACGACCTGGGCGACGGCATTGCGCTCGGCATGGCGGCGGGTGGGCAGGCCATCAACATGGATCAGGCCTTCATGTCCTTCCCGCTGTACCCGCCGGCGAAACTGACCTACGGAATCCTGCTCAATGCACATGGCCAGCGCTATATCAACGAGGATGCCTACCTCGCACGCCTGGCGTGGTACTCGTGCCAGCAGCCCGGCCAGAAGTTCTATTTGCTGGCACAGGACGAGGACTTCGAGGCGTCCTACTACCTGGAACGCGCACCTATCGTCGCCACCGGCAACAGCATTGAGGAAGTTGCCGGGGAAGCGCCGTTTCCAGCAGGCATGCTGGCCGGGACGGTCGCTTACTACAATGAACACGCGGCTCGCGGCGAAGATCCGCTCTACCAGAAAACAGCGGAGTGGCTCAAACCGCTGGACAAGCCACCCTTTGCCCTGGTGGAGTATTCCGCCAGTGAGATGCGAGCGATCATCATGCCGGGCACGATCGGGCCGCTCATATTCACCCTCGGGGGCCTTAAAACGCGCACCAGCGGAGAGGTATTGGACGCGAATGACGAGCCCATTCCGGGGCTGTATGCCGCCGGGCGTGCAACCGCCGGCTTGCCGCGCACGGCGAAAGGCTATGCCAGCGGCATGTCGGTGGGCGATGCGACTTTTTTCGGTCGGCTGGCAGGGCGCGCGGCGGCGTCAACCCGCCACGCAACCTGAGGCCGCAGAACGACAACCGCTTGCATGAGAGGGCCTGCGCACTCGCACAGGCCCTTGCACAAACGTGCCAGAGCTAACGCTAGGACTCCTCGCCCGCACGTACCAGTTTCACATTCCACACGCTGGGTGTGCCCTGCTCACAACTGGCAACGCCCTCCAGAGCCTGCATGCCTTTCTCCCAGCCACCGCGCACATACAGCTCATAGGCCGCAAAATACTCTGTCCAGTTGCTGAAGGTAGAAACCCCCCAGTAGTCAAACTCATGCTCGGGGGCGCCGAGCATTGGCACAAACAACCAGTTGGAGTTTTTTGCACCCATACTCCGCATCGCATCAGAGTACTGCTTGTGTGCCGCCAGGGCGCTGTTGAAATCACTGTCCTGGGCAATACTGCAGCGCGTAAACATCACCACACCATCACCCGGGGGTCCGCTCGGCGCATTCACTTCCACCGAGGAGGCGAGAGCGTGCGCGCCACATTCCACTACTTTGTCGAAGTCCTGCTGAATATCCCGGCCGCCCGCGATCCAGGCATCAAGGCCCGCACCCATGGCATTGCCCGACTGGTTTGACCCAAGCCAGATCACGTCGGGAAGCTCATTGAATTGCCCAAACATGGGCGTCAGAATCCAGGCGGAGTAACCCGGATCGTTCGCCTCCGCCCATTTGCTGAAACGCTCCGCAACCTGCACCAGGTCCTTCATTTCCTTGCCCTGTTGCATGTTGCAGTAGAACGCCTCCACCGGTCTTGCCGGGGTCGCGCTGTCGTCCTGTGCGACGGTTATGGTGGCCCAACTGGATACTGCCAGAAAGCATACCCAGGATGCTGCTGTTATCCATTTCATCGTTGTTGTCCTTTTTAAGATGGGGGCCCGCAACATGACTGAGACTCGGCGGGTACTTTTTAATTTAGTGTACTTCGCGGATTACGCAAACCCGGGCGCAAACGGGTCGACGCTGATACAGGCTTGGATGCGGGGCCAGAAGCCTGGCCCACCTCAGAAACGATAGGTCAGCGAAGCGCCATAGCTACGCGCCTTGCCCGGTAGCCGCACCCAGGTATTGGCGTTCTGCGTGGTGGATACCCAGTAGTATTCATCCGTGAGATTGGCCGCCCACAGCGAAACTTCCCAGCGCTGGTCAAGCGAGTACAGGGCCAGGCCGGCGTTCAACACGCTGTAGGAATCGATTCGGGCAAATGCGTTGCCTTCGAGGTCACCTTCTGCATTCGACTGGTAGCGCGTGTTGAGATTGAAGCCAACCCCCAGGGAATCATTCAGCGGGCGGTCGTACAGCAGCGTGAGCGTACCGGTCATGTCCGGGCTGTAGAGAAACTCCGCACCCTGGTAGTCAGCGGGTGCGCCCGTTGAATCTATACCCGCGTACTGTTGCACCTCGGTATGCAACAGCGTAGCGGCGGCGACCGCGGTCAAGTGAGTGCTCAGGCGCCAGCTCAACTCGGCATCCAGGCCGTAGGCCTCGGAATCCGGGATATTCGCGAGGCGCCCAAGCACGGTAAATATCGGGTCGGCAAAATACACCGAGAGCTGCTTGTCATCGTAGTCATAATAAAACAGCGATGCGTTGAACTGCATGCGCTGGTCAAACAGGGTCGACTTCAGGCCTGCCTCGTAAGCCAGCAGTTTTTCCTGCCCCACGGGCGCATTCTGCGTGGCGATGTTCGCGGCATTCACCGGTGTAGTGCCCGACTTCGCGCCCTGCGAAATCGAGGCGTAAAGAAGACTGTCCGGGCTTGCCGACCATTCAATTGCCACGCGCCAGGCGACGTTGTCTTCATCGAGCTCGGACTCAACCAGCCCGAACTGCCCCTCTTCAGGATCGAAAGTGGTGCAGTCGCCCTGCCCGATCTCGCTCGCGAGCGCACCGTAACTGGTTGCAAAGAGTGAACGGAACGTCACGTTCACGGCGGGCAGCATATTGCCGTTGAAGTCCCGCGAACAGCCCGCATAGTCCTGGCTATCCTCCGTGTAGCGCAGGCCGGTGGTCAGCGAGAGGTTTTCATCCAGCGCATAGCTCGCACTGGCGAAAACGCTCCAGGATTGCACGTCGATGTCGGCTTCGTCACGAAAAGTACGGAAAGCCTGGCTGCCCTCCACCAGCGAATAGCCACCAGTATTGAAATCCGTGCCCAGCAGCGGCACGGTGAACGTGCGGATCAGGCCGACGTTCGCGTTCTCCCCAAGCAGCGTGCGATTGGAGTCCAGTAGCTCGTCCTGCGCATAGTAGGCGCCCAGCACCCAGGAAGTGGTACCTGACTCACCTTCGAGTCGCAGTTCCTGGGAAACACTCCGGATGTCACCCTTGAGATCCTGCAGCAGAATCTCATTCGGAACGCCACCGAAGTCTACCAACGCCTCGCGCGACATATCGTGATACCCGGTGAGGGCCACCAGCCGCGTTGTGGCATTGAGTGCGTAGTCGATATGCAGCTTGAAGGCGTGCATGTGACTGTCCTGCGCGAGTTCGCCATTCAACCCGAGGCCACTACCGATATCCGCGCTGCGCCGGGCGCGCGGGGCCCAGTCGGCCTGGTCATTGTCTTGCGGCTGATTGTTCAGGAGGTAATCGGCAAGACCCGCGGCATTGAAAGGGCTGTCTGCGGTGGCATCACTGAGTCCCAGGCCCTGGGCTGCCAGTGTGTCGGATTGATTGCGCCAACCGTTGTAGGACAGATCAACGCTCAGGCGCTCCCCGCGTGTCCAGCCGAGCGCAGCCCTGACTCCCAGATTATCCACTTTGCCCAGTTCGCCCTGCCCACTCTGCGAGCGCTGCCAGCCATCGCTACTGTAGTCACGGCGCAGCGCCAGGCGCCCGGCGAGCCCGGTGGTGAGCGGGCCGCTGAGCATACCTTCCACGTTGGTGGTGCCGAAATTACCCACCTCGATGCGGCCCATGGCTGCGAACCTGTCCGTGGGCTTGTTGGTCACCAGGTTGATCAGACCCGCCGTGGTATTGCGTCCGAACAGCGTGCCCTGTGGGCCCTTCAGCACCTCCACGCGCTGCAGGTCGAACACCGGCCCCGAGTTCAGGATCGGGTAGGGATAGGCCACCTCATCCACGTAGGTGCCCACGGTGGAGGTGGCTGACATATTGATGGTATTGAACCCGATACCGCGCAGCGTATAGGTCGGCACCCCCTGATAACTGCGCGCCAGCGAGAAGCTCGGCACAACCGCTGTCAGGCTCTCCACGCTGTTGACACGCAATCGCTCCAGCCTTTCACCGGTAAAGGCCTGCACGTCCATGCCCACATCGTTGGCGGTCTGCTCGATGCGCCGTGCTGTGACGATCACCATCTCCAGTGGCAAGGCTTCTTTCACGGGGGGCGATTTTGCGGGTGACTGGTCGGCGAACACGGCATACGGCCAGGCCAGCAACAAGGCCGCTACAACAGGCACCCCGCGCCAGCGAACTGCGATCGAAATTGTCACTCTATTATTATCCTTATACGTGTTATTCAGCAGCGCGATACCGCCACGCCCGCATTGTGACTTTAGTTCGGGAGCCAGAGGTGGTCAAATGCTCCAGGGCAATACGGATAATGAGTCGCTCATGGAAACCCGCTATACATTCTGCAGAACCTGTGAAGCCACCTGCGGCCTGGAGGTCGACGTGGAGGACAACCGCGTTGTCAGCATACGACCCGACAAGCGGCATGTGGTGAGCAAAGGCTACTCCTGCGTCAAGGGCATTCACTTCGACAAGGTGCAGAACAGCCCGGACCGCATTACCGCGCCGCAAAAGCGCGTGGGCACACAGTGGCAGACTATCAGCTGGGAGCAGGCGCTGACCGAGATCGGCAGCAAAATCCGCGCACTCGCCGAGCGGCACGGCCCCGACAGCGTGGCCCATCTCGTCGGTTCAGCAGGCGGCGCCAACCTGCTGGCGCCGATGTTCCGCAACGCGTTCTACCAGGCACTGGGTTCGCGCCGCATGTACGGTACCGGCACCTGTGATACCACCAACAAATTCCGCGTTTGCGAAGACCTGTACGGTTCGCCTTTTCGTCTCGCCTACCCGGATATAGAGAACACCGGGTTCGTGATGATACTGGGAGCCAACCCGGCGGTATCGGGTAATACCCTGTATCACCTGCCGGCCTCGGTAAAGCGCTTCAAGGCCTTGGTCAAACGTGGCGGGCGCGTGGTGTTCATCAACCCCCGCCGCATTGAATCGGCACTCGCCGGTGAGCACTTTTTCATCCGCCCGGATACCGATGTATATTTTCTGGCCGCCTTCTGCAACGAGCTGATCCAGCGTGGCGGCATCGACGAGGCACTGGTCGCGGCGCACATGCAGGGATTCGATGCCCTGCAAGAAGCCGTAAAAGCCTGGACACCGGAGCGCCAGAGCGAAGTCACGGGTGTCAGTGCGGACACTCTGCGCGACCTGGTGGCCTCGCACATCGCTGCCAATGGCGCCTGTCTGTACATGGCCACCGGGGTCAACCAGGGCCGCAGCGGTACGCTTTGCTTCTGGTTACTGGAAGCCATCAACGCCATCTCAGGCAACCTGGATCGCACCGGCGGCATGCTCATGGGCGAAGGTCTCGTGGATATGGCGAAACAGGTTAAAGAGGATGGCCAGCTCATCGCGCGCAGCGATCGCGAGGACGGTCTCGTCAGCATCGTCGGCCTGCAACCCTCGGGCATGCTGGCGGAAGACCTCGAGAGCGGCCGCGTGCGCGGCATGATTGTGGAAGCCAGCAACCCGCTGCTCGCCTGCTCCAACCCGAACGGCAGGCTGGATCGGGCCTTCGCCGGCCTGGAACTGCTGGTGAGCATCGATCTGTTTCGCAACGAGGTCGGCAGCCTCGCGCACTATGTGCTGCCAGCGCCCACCTGGCTCGAGCGCGCCGAACTGCCCTACGCGCTGCAGAGTTTTGCCGCCTGCACGCCGGTGCCCTACATGTCGTACTCCGATGCGGTGGTGGAGGCACCGCCCGGGGTGCGCCACGAGTGGTGGATTTACAGCCGGCTGGCGGAAGCCTCGGGGGTAACGATGTTTGGCAAGCGCTGGCTGGCTGCACTGCTGAAACTCAACACGCGGCTCGCCTACGCGCCATGGCACGGACTCCGCCGCCTGGCACTGACCCCGGAGAAAATGATCGACGGCATGCTCAGGAAGGGCGGCCTGCCGGGGCTACGCAAGTTTCGCGGGATGTTCCGCCACGGCATGCTGCTTCCGGCCAATAAGGGTGGTAATTTTCTCGGCACCGACCGCGTGCTCACAGACGATGGCAAGGTGCAGCTCGCGCCGACGGCGTATCTGGAAACGTTCGCCGACAGCGTGGAAGAGCGTTTCGATGAAGAGCGCGCCCGGCGCGACGCGTTCAAACTGATCGGCAAGCGCGAAATCAAACGTATGAACACCGCCTCTGCCAACATACCCCGGCTGGTAAAGGACACTACCAATTACGCCTGGCTGAGTGAACCGGACGCCGCGGATCTTGGCGTGCAAGCGGGCGATCACGTGACTGTGCGCTCAGACTACGGCAGCATCCGCATTCCGGTGAAGGTCAGTGACGAGATGATGCCACGCACAGTGGCCATCCCCCAGTGCTGGGGGCATCACAAGGCCGACGGATTGCAGCACGCCAGGGCCCATCCCGGCGTGAATTCCAACCATCTTGCCGGCGACGGCGCCGACAACATCGAGGCACTCTCTGGCATGTCGCACCTGTCCGGTATTTTTGTCGAGATCGAACGGGCTGCCGGCGAACACCCCTGACCCGTGGCAGGCACAATAAAAAGGGGCAATCGCTGCAATAGCAAAATATAATCTCTTACCTCTCGCTAATAGATTATATTAATAGAGGCCGCAATTATTACCCGCAACCCAAAAGGAGAGCCATTATGCGCCCACTCAGAAAACCTCTCGCCGCGTCAATCGCGCTGGCCATGTCACTGGCCGCGCACTCTGGAATCACTGCCGCCCAGGGCGAGCAACCCAAATCCAACCAGTTCTGGTGGCCCGAGCAACTGAACCTGTCGCCATTGCGCGACCACGACCCCTCCTCGAACCCCTACGGAGAAGACTTTGACTACGCCGAGGCCTTCGCCAGTCTCGACTTCGCCGAGCTCAAGGCCGATCTGCGCGCCATGATGACCGACTCGCAAGACTGGTGGCCCGCGGACTGGGGCCACTACGGACCGCTGTTTGTGCGCATGTCCTGGCACGCAGCCGGCACCTACCGCGTCACCGATGGCCGCGGCGGCGCGGGCGGTGGACAGCAGCGCTTTGATCCGCTGAATAGCTGGCCGGACAACGCCAACCTCGATAAAGCGCGCCGGCTGCTGTGGCCGATCAAGCAGAAGTACGGTCGCAACCTGTCCTGGGCTGACCTGCTGGTGCTGGCCGGCACCGTGGCGATGGAGGACATGGGCTTCAAGACTTTCGGCTTCGCCGGCGGCCGCGCGGACGACTGGGAGCCCGACCTCGTGTACTGGGGCCCGGAAGCCGACATGATGGGCCGTGAGCGTTTCGACAAGGACGGCAAGCTGCAGGAGCCGCTGGGCGCGACCCACATGGGCCTCATTTATGTGAACCCGGAAGGCCCCAACGGTAATCCCGACCCCCTGTTGGCTGCCGAACAGATTCGCACCGCCTTCGGCCGTATGGCCATGAACGATGAAGAAACCGTTGCACTGATCGCCGGTGGGCATACCTTCGGCAAGGTACACGGCGCGCACTCACCGAAAGACTGCGTGGGCGCTGAGCCCGCCGCTGCGCCCCTGGAGCAGCAGGGGCTGGGATGGAACAACAAGTGCGGCAAGGGCAATGCAGAGGACACGGTTACCAGCGGGCTGGAGGGCGCCTGGACAGCCGCTCCCACGCAGTGGACGATGATGTACCTGCAGAACCTGTTCAACTTCGAGTGGGAGCTCACAAAAAGCCCCGCCGGCGCGCACCAGTGGATTCCCAAAGACGGGCAGGCTGCCAACACGGTGCCCGATGCTCACGTTGAGGATCTGCGGCATGCGCCGATCATGCTCACCACCGATCTCTCGCTCAAAGCCGACCCGGTCTACCGCGAGATATCGAAGCGCTTCCTGGAAAATCCGGAAGAGTTTGAGGACGCCTATGCCAGGGCCTGGTTCAAACTGACCCATCGCGACATGGGCCCGCGTGCGCGCTACGTCGGCACGGAAGTGCCGGCAGAGGCGCTGAGCTGGCAGGATCCGATCCCCGAGATCGACTATCCACTGGTAAGCGAACGCGACATTGAGAAACTGAAAGAGGAGATTCTCGATTCCGGCCTGAGCGTGCCCGAACTGGTACGGACCGCCTGGGCATCCGCGGCCAACTACCGTGGCACCGACATGCGCGGTGGCGCTAACGGCGCACGCCTGGCCCTGGCACCGCAGAAGGACTGGGCGGTGAACAATCCGGAGGAGCTGAGCAAGGTACTGGCGACCCTCACCGACATCCAGCAGGCTTTCAACGACGGCAAGCGAAAGCAGGTTTCACTGGCCGACCTGATCGTACTGGGTGGCGCTGCCGCTATCGAGAAGGCGGCAGAGGACGCCGGCTACGAGGTGGAGGTGCCCTTTAGCCCGGGCCGCGCGGATGCCACGCAGGAGCAGACGGACGTTGAATCCTTCGCCGTGCTCGAACCCAGGGCAGATGGCTTCCGCAACTATTACAGCCAGGAAGCCCGGCACTCGCCCACCGAAGCCCTGGTGGACCGCGCCGACATGCTGACGTTGACGGTACCTGAAATGACGGTGCTGGTTGGCGGCCTGCGCGCGCTGGACGCCAACTACGGTGGAGCCAATCACGGCGTGTTCACGGACAAGCCCGGGCAACTCAGCAACGACTTTTTCGTCAATCTGCTGGATATGTCTACCCGCTGGGAGAAATCCGCCGACTCGGAAGGCGTGTACGAGGGCCTCGACCGCACATCGGGCGAGCTGAAGTGGCGTGCCACGCCGGTTGACCTTGTGTTCGGCTCCAACTCGGAGTTGCGGGCTGTCGCGGAAGTGTATGCCTCAGACGACGGAGCGGAGAAGTTCGTGAACGACTTCGTCGCGGCCTGGAGCAAGGTGATGAAGCTGGATCGCTTTGATCTGTAACCCGCGCGTTACCGTGTAGTTTCTGTATAGTCGCTGCGGGCGCGGTGGGACCTTCCACCGCGCCCGCAACGCTTTCAGCATCGCTTTTCTGCGCATCACAGAAAAACACCCACCTGCTGCAACGCAATCCCTCTGCATTGCTCTGCACAGCATAGCCGCACTCCAGAGTCGTACTTCACAGTCGCTTTACGCAGCGCGACAGCAAGCCTGGCATTAGCCATAATGCCCACGGTGCGGCACATTCCCTACCCGAAATGAGACTGTTTATGAGCAGGAACCTCTACTACGCCGCGGCGTTTGCGTGTTTCCTCGGCGCGCTTGCGCATGAAATCCTTGGTGCGCCGCGGGTGCTTGCCCCGCTAGCAACGTGCGGCCTGCCGCAGGATGTGATCTGGCTGCATCACTTTTCCTGGCATGTGGGTACTCTGAGCGTGCTGGCCATCGCGGTGATGTTCGTATTGGCGGCGAGGCAGCCAACTCTCCACCTGCTAGCGTGTATTGCAACTGCGATGAGCGCCGGGCTCGCGGCACTGGCGGTCGGGCTGGCACTGTTAGGCGACAGCATATTGTGGTCGACTCCTGCCCCCTACCCCTGGAGCCTTGTCGCCGTGCTCGGTGCGGCGGGCCTTATAAAAAACCGGAGGGCACAAACTTGAGCAAGAAGACAACCGACTGGACCTTTCACGGCGAGTGGCCCTACACTCCCAGGTGGTTCGACACACCACAGGGCAGGCTGCACTATGTCGATGAGGGCTCGCGCACTGCACCCGCCGTGGTGATGGTGCATGGCAATCCAACCTGGGGGTATCTTTACCGCCGCTTCATCGCCGCTGTTGCCGAGGCCGGCTACCGCGCCGTCGTCATGGATCACCTTGGCTTTGGTCGCTCCGACAAACCCGGTGATTCCAAACTGTACAGTATTGCCGCGCACGCCGACCGCTGCGAAGCCCTGCTGGAAAGCCTGAACCTGACAGATGCGACGCTGGTCGTGCAGGACTGGGGCGGGCCAATAGGCTTAAGCTGGGCGTCGCGCCATCCCGAGCGCGTTGCGCGACTCTTCGTGCTGAATACGTTTTTTCGACGCCCACCAAGCAGCGTGCCACTGCCATTCATGCTCAAACTGTTTCGCACGCCGTTGGTGGGCGAGTGCCTGGTAAAGGGTTTACACGCTTTCGTGCGCGGCTTTCTGTTTCGCGCGGGCCTGCATGACCCCACGCGTCTCACCGCCACAGACCGCGCCGCCTATCTGGCACCACACCCGAGTTGGGAGTCACGCACCGGCATTCTGGCCTTTCCGCGGCAGATACCGGCGGGGCCAGAGGGGGTGGTGAGTGATTTCGTCGCACGCGAAGGTGACCGACTGGAGCAGGCATTCTCAGAGAAACCGGTGAAGATTGTATGGCCGATGCAGGATGTGGCTTTCGGCCCGGAGATGCTCGAAAACATGTGGTTGCAGGCGTTTCCACTGGCTGATGTAACGCGAATCGAGGCGGCAGGCCACTACATACAGGAAGACGCATATGAGCGGGTGATTCCTGAACTGCTAAGTTTTATACACTGTGCCAGCCCGGACGCTATGGGCTGAACAGTATTCTGGCCAATTGCAATCCGCCTGTGCATCCTGCGGTCTTCACAGCAGCATGAAAAGCCAGTGCAGCATTGCGAAGATCAGCACGCAAAGGCCGATAAACAGCGCCAGCAGGCTTCCCACAAAAAGCCACAGGGCCGCAAGGCTGCGCCTTTTCAGCCTGCCCGGGTTTTCCGCGAACTGTTCCAGAATGCGCACATTGCGCTCGTTCGCCTTGAAGGCCATATCAAAGATATCGCCGACCACCGGCACGCTGCCGACAACCACCTCGATGAGCACATTCAACAACAAGCGCAACATGACGGGCAGGCTTACGCCGCCTCGCCAGGCATGCAAGAGAATGACGCTGGAGAAGAGCGCGCCCGCGATATCGCCCAAACCGGGCACCAGGCCGATCACACCGTCGAGGCCGATGCGTGCGCCAAAAGGCAGCCGGATGGAACTGTCCATCAGGCGGGCGTAACGCCTGAGCCAGGTCATGTTCAGCACGCTGTCGGCCTGCTTTTCTTCCTGCGGCATACAAACCTCCTGTCCCGCTTCGCAGCACCAGTTGCCGGCCAGGCATACGCAATGACCGCAACGGCAACCGGGCGCCTCGCCACTGCGCTGTTATCAACTACGTTACGATGCGAACGGGGTCAGCAGCAGCGTTGCGTGAATCTTGTCTCGCACCTCATTCGACACACCGGCCTCCCGCGCGTAATCCCGCCACTGTGCAACCACCTGCTGCACCTCGGCAACGATTGCCTCGGCGCGCCCGCGCTTCATGGATGCGGTTCTGGCGCAGGCCTGAAAATCCTCCAGCCGGAAGCCTTCGCGCTTGCCGTTCATGCTCATCTGGTGGCTGGCCGTCCAGGCACCCTGTGGATTGAAACTGTAGGTCACATCGAAGGCCGGCGACAGTGACCAGTTGCCGCTCTTGTCCATCAGGAACGCGATATTTTTCACATGATCGTCCTGATTGCGGGCAACGATGTTGAACACCATGCGCCGAAACTGCTGCTCCAGCGCCTGCATGGGCAGTTGCAGGCGACGCATCACCAACAGCGCCTGTTCATAGCTGTGCGCGCCCGCCAGGTTGAAATCAAAGTGTGCCAACGCACAGAGCGACTGCATGTGCAGCTTTTCACCGCCCGCGAGGCGATCGAAACGACGCGCCATAAAGTGCCGTCGGCCGTTCTCCGCAAACAGACGGCATTCGCTGATCTCGATACCACAGGCACGCGCCATCAGATAGTAGGCGTATTCGATCAAGCCATAGCCCTGTGGATCTTCCAGCTCCTTGTCGCGGTTGCCGCTGACACCGTCGAACTTCAACAGCCAGTACTCGAAGCCGTTGTCGGTGGGTAGTTGGCCCGAGCGCACTTCATTGGTGTGCGGATTCCAGGCGATAACGGCTTTTGCGCGCGCGCCACCGGCGGAGGTGCCCACCCGCAGAATATCGCGGAGTGCGGCCTCTTTGCCTGCGTTCGCGAAGGACGCCTCCAGATCGTTGCGGTGCGTCAGCACTGCCGAGGCCAGCGCCACCAAGCGATCCACGGAAATGCGATTCGCCTGCCTGGCTTGCGGGCCGATGGCCGGTGCAAATTCCAGTGCACCCATGCCGCGCTCCCCTGTGTAACACAGCCGCTCTACCGCATTGAAGGATGCCGGCGCGCGACCCTCTGACGCCAGCCAGGCATCGATCAGCGCGTTGCCGAACTTGTCCGGCAGCGAATCGGACAACAATCCGGGCAGGCCGAGGAAGGTCTCCCGCGACAGGCCCGGGAACCGGTACACCTGACGGGATAACGGCATGACGATGGGCGACAGCTCAATACCGCTGCGGGCGAACGCCGCATCGTACTCGAAGGCCGCAACCTCGCTACCTTCTTCCAGTGACACCGCGCCGATGGTTCTGCCCCAGAGCCTGACCTCTGCGAGCGAGCTCATGTCTCGTCATCCCAGCGCCAGGGCCCGGCGGCCGACCGTCGCGTGCGCGGGGTGGATGCGCGCTGCCGTTGCTTGCCCCTGCGCTTGAGCAGATCCATCGGGCGCGGCGTGGACTCCGGCACCAGGGATTCCAGGCCGGGCATCGCCTCCAGCACCCGTAACACACGAATCAGGCTGGAAAGCTGGGATGAGTGGCCGGCCTCCATGCGCTCCAGCGTGCGCTTGGCAATACCTGCCTGCTCGGCCACCGCCGCCTGGGTGAGCTGTAGGTCGAGCCGGCGCCGGGCGATGCGCTGGCCGATTTCGGCGAGCACGGCATTGTCTGTCAGCAAGCCTGATATTTCCATAATCGTAATATCTTACGATAAAAGCACTTATTATCAAATATTTCGTTAAAGATAACGACTTGCGCTATGCCACAGAACTTTATCGTAAATATAGGCGACTTGTATCGTTTATCTGTCTTTATTCGCATTTTTTGACGAATAAAGACATTAAGCGCCCTCTTCAACCCGCGACAGCAATCCCAATGGCCATCAAGCTCCGGCGGGCCCGTCTAGCGGCCGGGGTACCGGAATACCCAGTTTCTCTGCCCAGGGCTGCATATCACGCATGATGGAAGGGTAGAGCTCTACGCCGTGCGCCAACTGCTCGGCGCGCCGCTGCCAGGCTCGTTCACCGGGCACGCGCACCGGCGGAGCACCCTCTCCCACGCGACTGCGCTGGCACATCTCACGGATGGCTGCGGCCTGGCGCTTGAACGCATCCAGTTCACCGAATGCGGCGGGGTCAATTAACTGGACGTACACTGAATTGGCTTCGCCATCGCCCGTGCAATCATCCGCGCGCCCGTAACCGCCAAGCGCCATCGACAGCATCTCGCTGAACCAACACAGCGCGTAGCCCTTGTAGCCGTGCTCCAGACCACCGATGGGCATGATGCTGCCGGGTGGCTCGGTGAACAGGGCCGCGGGATCGTCCGTGGCATTGCCCGCGTTATCCAGCAGACACTGCTGCGAGAGGGACTCACCTTCGCGCAACGCCCGGGCCACGTAACCCCCCGCGGTGATCGACAGACTGATATCAAACAACAGCGGGTAGCCCTCTGCCGGGGCAGCGAAAGCCACGGGGTTGGCGGAGAACACTGGATCAATGCCTCCGAATGCATTCACGGTTTTTTCCGACGGGGTTGAGCAGGTCATGAAAACGGCGTATCCCGCCTCCACGATTCTCGGGCAGTAGGCGGCCAGACTGGCAATGTGCTGGCTGCGCCGCAGCGTCGCGGCAACCAGGCCGCGTTCAGCGACCCGCGCCATCAACTGGTCGATTGCACTGGATACCACCCAGGGGCCGGGCAGAAAGTTTGCATCCCAGTTAAATACACTGCCGTGATCCGCCAACACCACCGGCGCGCCGGCGGCCCGGGTTTCACCGTGCAGCAACCACTCTATATTGCTCGCCACACGGTTGGTGCCATGCGTGGTAAAACCCAGCAGGTCGCCCTCTATAAACACTTCAGCCATGCGCAACGCGCGCTCGGGCGCCAGCCCTGCCTGTTCAAACAGGGCAGCGACAAATTCTGCCAGAGCAGCGTAACTGTAGCGAGACGACACCTCTAACCACCCCCATTCGACTCTGCAATCGCCGGCAAGGTTGACACAGGCACTTAGCAATCACAAACTGCTTCGGGCAGTTGCCCCGGCCGGGTGGGCCGGGCGCTGCATCAAACAGGCTGGTTGCGCAGCCGCGCAAATCGTCGGCCCTCTCCGGACAGGCGATCGAAGTGCAGTCGGCACTTCGCGCGACAACTGGATCACACTCACCGGGGTATCGAATGGACCACGAAATTCTTGCCATGTCAGCCGTGCAACTGCTCGACAGCTACCGCAATAAATCGCTCTCGCCGGTTGAGGCTACACGCGCGATGCTCGACCAGGTGTCGCGCCTGAACCCCATCGTCAACGCATTCTGCCTGGTGGACGAGGACACCACGCTGGAACTGGCGCGGGCCTCGGAGAAGCGCTACGCGAAGGGTACCGCCGACGGCCTGCTGGACGGCGTGCCGGTCGCGGTCAAAGACGTGTTCCTAACGCCCATGTGGCCCACCCTGAAAGGCTCAAAAACCGTCCAGGCCGCGTCTACAATGCAAAAAGAGGCCCCGGCCGTGGCTGCACTGTCGCGCCATGGTTATGTCCCGCTGGGCAAAACCACCACGCCGGAATTCGGCTGGAAAGGGGTCACCGACAATCCTATCGACGGCGTGACGCGCAACCCATGGAACCCGGAGACCACATCCGGCGGCTCCAGCGGAGGCAGCGGTTCGGCGGTAGCGCTCGGCATGGGGCCACTGGCACTGGGTACCGATGCGGGGGGCTCAATACGCATCCCTGCCGCGTTTTGTGGCATTGTCGGGCACAAGCCCACTTTCGGCGAGGTGCCTCACTGGCCGGCGAGTCCTTTTGGTACCCTGGCTCACGCGGGGCCGATGACCTGGACGGTAGAAGACTGCGCCCTGATGATGAACGTACTCACCGAAGCGGATGACCGCGATATCAACGCGGCGCCACGTCGCGGCATCGACTACGTACAGGCGCTGCGCGATGGCGAGCGGCTCGATGGCCTGCGCATCGCCTACAGCGCGAGCCTGGGCTACGTCGATGTCGACCCGGAGGTCGAGGCCGCAGTGCAGGCTGCGGTGCCCGTATTTGAATCCCTCGGCGCCACCGTGGTGGAGACAGACCCCGGGTTCGCCAGCCCCATGGCCGCTTTCGGCCACCTGTTTTACAGCGGGGCTGCGAACGCCATGCGCGAGCTGGGCGCCAGCAAACGCGCCCTGATGGACCCCGAGCTGGTCAAGGTAGCGGAGAAAGCTGCGCGACTGAGCATGCTGGACTACCTGGATGCGGTGAACAAACGCGCAGCGATCACTGAGCGCATGGCGACCTTCCACCGCAAATACGATTTGCTGCTGACGCCGACACTGCCACTGACAGCCTTCACCGCCGGGCGCGAAGTGCCCGAGGACTGGCCGCACACCCGCTGGCCGTCCTGGACGCCCTTCACCTACCCCTTCAACATGACCGGGCAGCCGGCGCTGTCGGTGCCCTGTGGTTTTGATAGCAGCAACCTACCCATTGGCCTTCACCTGGTGGGGCGACGCTTCGACGATGCCACGGTGCTGCGGGCCGGCCACGCCTACCAGCGGGCGGCAGCACTGACCGATCGCAGACCGGCACTGTTCCGGGAGGCCTGAGTATGCCCGAGCTGGACATGGATTTTTACGAGTCGGAAGACCCGCTGTGGAACCCGGCCCTGCACACAATACCCGTGCCGGGAATCCGCAAGATGGTCAACCTTGCCGCCACCATGAAAGATGTTGTTCACCTGTCCCTGGGGCAGCCGGACATGCCGGCGCCGGAGCACGTGGTGGAGGCAACAGTTGCCGCGCTGCGCGCCGGACAAACCGGCTACACGATGGATGCCGGCCTGCCGGAACTGGTCGAAGCGCTGGCTGAGTATTATGGCGAGCGCAGCCAGCGGCCGTTGACGGCTGACAACATCCTTATCACGACCGGGGCGACCGAAGCGCTCTATCTTGCGCTGACCGCCGTCTCCGCGCCGGGCCGCGAGTTTCTCGTTGTCGACCCGGCGTTCATGCTGTATGCACCGCTGATCAGAATGAACGGCGGTGAAGTGCGCCACCTGCCTACCTCTGCCGACAACGGACACCAGCTTGACCCCGAGGATGTGATTGAAGCGATGAGCGTCAATACCCACGCCATCGTACTCAACTCCCCGAGCAACCCCACGGGCACGGTATATCCGCGCGCAACTATCGAGGCAATTATGCAGGAAGCCGCTTACCGCGGCATCTACGTCATCAGCGATGAAGTCTACGATCACCTGGTATTCGACGATCTCGATTACGCCAGCGCGCTGTCCTGCTGCAGCGACCTGGACCACGTGATGGTGATCAGCAGTTTCTCCAAAACCTTCAGCATTCCGGGTCTGCGCGTAGGCTGGCTGATCGCCAGCCAGGGCGCCATCAAGAAGCTGCGCCGCTACCATATGTTTACCACCACTGTTGCCAGCACGCCCGCGCAGTGGGGTGGTGTCGCCGCGCTGCGCGGCGACAAGGAGTTCCTGGAAACAGTGCGGCAAACCTACCAGGCGCGGCGTGATCTGCTGATGCAACTGGTTGAGCAAACCCCCAACCTGCAGAGTTACCGGCCGCAGGGCGCATTTTATATGTTCCCATCGCTGCCCGAGGGGATCAACGGCAGCAACGTCGCGCTCAGGCTCCTGCGCGAAACCGGGGTGTGCACCATCGGCGGCGACACTTTCGGAGAAAGTTGCAGCAACGCCCTGCGCATCAGCTATGCAACCAGTACTGAAGAAATAAAACGCGCTTTCGAGCGGATTATTCCCTGGATGGAGAAACAGGATTTCGCTTAGGGCGCTGCTCCCTGCTTTTGGCGACGGAAAGCACAATACAGGGGACACTGACGCCCTCAGCCTGACTGGCACAGTCTCTCCTCGAAGAAAACCGGTATCACCGGAGGGGGCACCCTATGGATTTTTTCAGCGAGCTGGTCAACGGTGCGTATATGCCGCACGGACACTGCTTCCTGTGGCGGCGCGATTTACTCCTGATGCATGTGGGCGGCGACGTGGCGACCGCAGCCGCCTACTTTGCAATACCCGCCGCGCTGGTGAAGCTCGTGCGCGCTCGAGTCGACCTCGCGTTTAACGGGGTTTTTGTCATGTTCGCCCTGTTTATCTTCCTCTGCGGCGTGACACATGCGCTCGGTTCTCTCAATGTATGGCACGGGTACTATCACCTTGAAGGCATTGCCAAGGTGGCTACCGCTATTGTGTCCCTGGCGACTGCCATCATTATCTGGCGGCTGTTGCCGACTGCGCTGGCGATACCCGGCCACCAGGCTTTGTATGCCAAAAACCAGGAGCTGCGGGCTGTGCAGGTCGAACTGCAAACCGCTAATCTTGAGCTCGAGCAACGGGTGTCGGAGCGTACACGCGAGCTCGAGTTGCTGGCGTCCCAGGATCCGCTCACAGGCCTTTGCAACCGTCGCGAGCTAACACGGCGCTTGGGCATGGAACTCTCGCGCGCGCAGCGCTACAGTCATCCCATGAGCGTGCTGATGCTGGATATAGATGATTTCAAAGCACTCAACGACCGCCACGGGCACCAGGCCGGGGATGTCGTACTCCGTGAAGTTGCCGCATTACTCGCTTCTGAAGGCCGCATCACGGACATCACCGGCCGCTACGGCGGTGAGGAGTTCGTCATCATCATGCCGGAGACCTCCGAGGAAGAAGCCGCGAATTTCGCCAGGCGCTTGCTTGAGCAGATTCGCGGGCAGGCTATTACTGTAGCAGGTGAACCGCTTTCGGTTACCTGTAGCATCGGGGTGGCATCCGCCCTTTCCAACGACGACCAGGATCAGCTCCTTAACCGGGCGGACCAGGCAATGTACCAGGCGAAAGCAGCGGGCAAGGATCGCGTGGACCTTTTTTCGGCTTAGCCCGGGCAAGGTTGCCGCGAGCAAGTCCAGGGAGCAGACTTGGCAGAGAACCTACAGATTCTGGTGGCGGGCCTCACCGCCATCATCCTGTTCGTGTACGGGCTGGAAAACTTCTCGCGCGAGATCGAAAAGATCAGTGGCGAACGCTTTCGCCGGGCTATAAGCCGTGCCACTCGCATACCCGTGGTCGGCCTGTTGATAGGCGCACTGGTCACCGCCGTCGTTCAGTCGAGTTCGGCGACATCCGTTATTACGATAGGCCTGGTGAACGCGGGCGTCCTGTCTTTCAAGAATAGCGTCGGTATCATCTTCGGCTCGAACATCGGCACGACCATCACGGCGCAGCTGGTGGCCTTCAAGCTCACCGCCTTCGCTCCCGTATTCATTGTATTGGGGTTTTTCCTCAGCCTGGTACGTTCGCGCTACGCCATCTTCGGCAAGACGGTGTTTTTCTTTGGTTTCGTGTTTTTCAGTCTCAACCTGATATCCAGCACACTGGAACCCCTGAAGGATGCGCCTGCTTTTATCGGGCTGCTGTCGCAACCTCTGAACCCTCTGTATGCCGTACTACTGGGGTGCGTTTTTACCGCACTGGTGCAATCCAGCTCGGTTACCACCGGGCTCGCCGTGGTATTAACCCAGCAGGGCCTGCTAGGGCTGGAAAATGCCGTGCCCCTGATCATGGGCGCCAATATCGGCACTACCGTGACGGCGATGATCGCCATGTTCAACATGGACGCTGCAGCCAGGAAAACGGCGTTGACACATCTGCTGTTCAACGTGGGGGGCGTGATCATTTTTCTTCCCCTGGTGCTGCTCTACCGGGACCGGCTGGGTGAAATAAGCCACGATCCGGCCGTCGCGCTCGCCGCAATACACCTGGTGTTCAATGTTGCCACCAGCCTGGTGTTCATGCTGCTGATCACACCCCTGACACGTTTCATAGACCGCGTGATCGGTGAAGGCAAAATGGATTTCAAGCGCCTGGACCTGCCTGCGCTCAACGACGAAGACCGTTTCCAGGACATTTACGCCCGGCTACAGGGGGAAACGGGCGAGCTGCTGGGCTTTTTACAGGAAAACTACAACCTGGTAACCCTGAGTATCGAATCCAACTACCGCAGTATCTTCGATGCGGCGGAGCGACGGATCGAGTACTTCGGCTTCGTGAAACGCGAATACATAAGCTATTTTGCAAAAGTGATATCCAGGATGCATGGCAAACAGGAATCCCGCCTGCTGATCACCACGATCAACCAGTACGATTACCTGTTCCAGGTACACGATTCCATCAACGACCTGTTTGAAACAAAGCGGGTTCTGGCAGACCACTACGTGGAGCTGAAAAGCGACATCCTGCTACTGATAAGAGACACATCCAGCCGGACGCTGAACCTGTTTGGCGACCTCACCGGTCACATCGAGAGCGGCAACCAGGAGGCGATCACCGCCGGGGCACGGGAGATGCAGCGCCACCTGAACCATACCCAGGAAAAGCTGTTTCAGTTACTCGCTGACCCCGAGCGCCGCGACGCCGGGGCAATCGCCAACTTCGTCACCTACTCGCAGCGCCTGAAGGACAAGCTGATCAACTACGCCAATATCTCTATAGAATTGCACGCAAGCGAGAGCAACGAACAACCACGCGCTGCAGATGGCACGCCACAGCCGGCGGAATAACCCGCTGCAGCCTGGCGCGAGCGGGTGTGGCTCGCGGTGCAAGCCGTCAATCCTGGATTACGATCTCTACGCGGCGGTTTCTCTGGCGCCCCTCGGCCGTGTCGTTATCGGCCACCGGCCGCGCCATTCCGTAGCCTTCAGTGCTGATGCGTTGCGCGCTGACGCCGGCATCAAGCAACGCTGAACGCACCGCGAGTGCGCGCCGTTCAGACAGCCGCTGATTGAATTCAGCGCTGCCCGTGCTGTCGGTGAACCCCTCGATCAGCACTGTTTTTTCGGGATACTCGGCCAGGAACTCCGCCAGCCGCCGGATCGTGCTCAACGCGCCGGGTTGCAGTTCCGCCTTGGCAGTGGCGAACAGTACATCACCGAGTGTCATGACCATACCGCGATCGGTTTTCACCGCCTGCAACGCCAGCAGTTCACGGCGCAGTGCCTCCGCGTCAGTGCGCGTGCGCTGTAACTCGGTTTCCCGCGCAGAGAGTAGAATTTGATCCCTGGTCTTGCTGAGTGAGGCGAGTTCTTCGCTTGCGACCTTGCGCTCGGCAAGGGCCACGGCTGTCTCGGTGCGCACCTTCGCCACGTAGGCGAGGGAACTCATGTCTTTTTCTGTCTCCGCCTGTCTGGCGGCCTCCAGCGCCTGCCCTGCCCGGTCGAGCTCGGAGCTTGCGTAGCGCAACACGTCCTCGTTCTGCCGGGTTGTCTCATACAGCGCCTCCGCCTCCAGCAGCGAAGGGCTCTTCTGCAGGCTACTGCAGGCAGCAAGCGATGCCGCCACAATCGTCGCCATGCCCATTTTCATCCATATTGACACTTTCATGCTGACTCCTGATCGGTTCGATAGCGTGCTCAATTACGCTGCCCGCGGGAAATTTCGCTTTGCAGCACGTCGATGCTGGATTGCATATCACTCAGTGCCTGTTCGACACGGGTCTTGCTGGTGAAGGCCTGGGCATACTCTGCATCCGCCTGGGCCTGCTCTGACAGTCGCCTTGCCTCGGCGTATTCCTCATCTTGCATAGCCTGCTTCGCGCGGCGCAATTTCTCTTTCGCACGGTCCATCGCCACCGGTGCATGCAGCTCAGCGTCCTGGTTCTCCGCGCTGAACACCGCCGTGCTCGCGCTGGCCATTTCGGCCTCGGGTCGTGGGGTGCTGCTGCAGCCCTGCGCCAGCAACAGCGCGCCGACCAACACTACGCTGGCGCCTGAACGCCAGGCATTTAACGGGAATCTCGTCATTCTGGATTGCTCCTGTGTTAACAAATAGCTGCTGTCAGTTGCAGGACAGAGGCAGTGATGAAAGTACAATTCTGCGCCCGGAAGGCTTCCACAAGACGGCTAACGCCCTCAAATGGCTCCGGAGTTTCGCGTTGGCGCTGCACTTCCATGCGAGCCTGCAAAGCGTTAGCCGCAGTATAGTCGATTATTCACTCTTCGTGAGTGTGCAGCGCCCTGCGCGCAATCCTCGCGGATTGCGCTTGCCGTACCGCAACCTTGCCGCCTCCCCGGCCCTGCCCAAAAAAGCGCTTTCTATAGGGGCCCCGCGAACTATTCCCCGGTTTGCGCGCGCCACTGTTGTGGCGCCCAGGTGATGATCGCGTCGGCATCTTCGGGCAACAGAAAGCCCGCAGCGACCGCATCGTTGGTTGCCTCGGTCACGGCGGCAACGAAGCCGCTTTCATCCGTGTACAGACTGGCCATCTGCGCCGCATCAAACAGCGAGGTGGTGCCAAAGAGACGGCAAAAACCATTGCCCGTATTGGGCTCGCCACGCAATATCGCCGACGGGGCATCAACATACGGGGTGCGAATGCCACCGACCGCGTTGCCCAGGTCATCGTAGATGTAGTCAGAGCCGTCGGCGTTCACCTCAAGTTGTGGTGATGTTGGCGGCAACGTTCCCGACTCAACCCAGCTATTCAGCGCACGCACCGCGGTATTGAATACATAGTGGTGAGGCCCGTTGTTCATCGGCTTGTCACAGGTGATGAAACCCAGTACGGAGTTCTCCTCGACGACCGATGCGAAAACGGGATCGCCCACGGTGTCATCGCGTCCGGAGACGAAAGTGTAGTAATCGCCGTGCGCGGTACCGGCTACCTCCCAGGTCCGGATCATATCGGTGTCTGGCTGACGCGCTTTCAGGAACTCCAGAAACACCACATCTGTTTCAGTTTCGAAGGTCATCACCGGCACGTTGATGTCAGTGCGGATTAAGGGCGCCTCCGGGGTCGGAATGCTCACCAGCGGGGCCTGGGCCAGCGATGAACTGCCGTCGCCGCGACTGTGGATCATGTAACCGTCAAAGGTGTTGTACAGCGGGTGAATCGCGTTGACGTAAGTAGCCAGGCGCCCCGCCGACTGCGACTCGCCGTAGGCGATGATCCGCTCGGCAGCCAGGCCATCCAGCGGGTCGATGCCCTGGGGGTTGCGCACGGCCTGGGCCGCCTGGGAGAAAATATCGTAGGAAAAGCTGTCACCGGGGTGCAAGAGCGAGCCGTAGCGCTCCGGGTCCGCCGCTTTCAGGTGCAGCGGCAACAGGCCACCGGGGCTACCCTCTATACCCACAATCTGCGCAGAAACCCCTATCCATACCGAGCCCCCACGGCGCATTTCGAGCTGGCCCGTGCCCCAGCTTGGCGGCGTTTCGAACCCGGCTGTCACATTGAGCCACTCCATCAGCACCGTGCCGTTGTAATCCGACGGGTCGATGGGTCGATAGACCACGATTCGCGTCTTGTAGGCGGCCTGCTCACCCGGCTCAACGTCCCAGAACCCGTCGCTCAGCAGTTCGTTGACATTGGTAAATGCGGAGGCCGTGCCGTCGAGAAAATACTCCGCCTGCTGGTAACCCACGCTGCCGAGGTCAAAGTTCTGCGCCAGCAGGTTGATTGCGCCGACATCCGGGGGCATGGAAACCACCGGATTGGCAACAGGCAGGAAATTGTCGCCCGGGCCGCTTGCGTTATCGCTACCGTCTGAGCAGGCCAGTAAAGTGCTCGTCGCAATCACCGCGCAGAGAAGTTGAAACACCTTGAGTACTGAGATTTGCATGGGCTTGACCAGTGATTTTTATTGAGGGCAGATCATAACCAGCTGATGAAGCGGCTGTCCATGCTTTGCGGCGACACAATCTGGACAGTAGCGCCTGCGGACGCGGCAAGCAGCGGCAACTTACCCGTCCCCGGCGGGCAGCGACGAACGCTCAAGGTGCCGGTTGATCACCTGCAGGAATTCACCGCCATACTTCGTCAGCTTGCGCTCCCCCACACCGCCCAGTCGTGCAAACTCCGCCATCGATTGCGGCATACTGGCGCACATCTCCTGCAGCGTAGTGTCGTGGAAAATCACATAGGGCGGCACCCCCTGCTCCTCCGCCAGCTCGCGACGACGCTCGCGCAGGGCTTCCCATAAACCCACGTCAAGATCATCGGGTAGCGGCCCCCTGGTCTGCCGTTTACTGCGGGCTGGCTGTTTGACATCCTTGCGCAACTCGAGTGCTTCTTCTCCACGCAGCAGCGGCCTGCATTTCTCCTCCAGCCGCAGTGCGCCGAAACGCGCCATATCGACACTGAGATAGCCCCGGGCCACCAACTGGCGAAACACGGACCGCCACTGGTTATTGTCCAGGTCGGCGCCCATCCCGTATACCCCGAGGTGATGGTGATCGTTCTGCAGGACCTTGTCGGACTCACTGCCACGCAGCACTTCGACAAGGTGGTTCACGCCAAAGCGCTGGCCTGTACGATGACAGGCGCTCAGGGCCATACGCGATACCTCGGAGCCATCCCATGTATCAGGCGGCTGCAGACAGGTATCACAGTTGCCACAGGGCGCGGCCAGTTCATCCCCGAAATAGCTCAACAACGCCTGGCGGCGACAACTCGTGATTTCACACAAGCCCAGCATCGCGTTCAAACGATGCTGCTCGGCGCGCTTGTGCTCCTCACTACCTTCACTGTCCGCCATCATCTGGCGCAACTTGATCACGTCTTGCAAGCCGTAGATCATCCATGCATCCGCAGGCAGCCCGTCACGACCCGCGCGACCCGTTTCCTGGTAATAGGATTCCACCGTTTTCGGCAGGTCCAGATGCGCCACAAAGCGCACATCGGGTTTATCTATCCCCATACCGAAGGCGATGGTGGCCACCATGATGACCCCTTCTTCGCGCAAAAACCTTGATTGATGTGTAGCCCGCAACGCACCGGGCAGCCCCGCGTGATAGGCCAGCGCGTTAAACCCCTCGCCCTGCAGCCACTGCGCGATTTGCTCGGTTTTTTTGCGGGACAGGCAGTACACGATCCCCGCGTCGCGGGGGTGCTCCTCCCGCAAAAAGCGCAGGAGCTGTGCCTTCAGGTTGTCTTTCAGCGCGATGCGGTAGCGAATATTGGGGCGATCAAAGCCCGAAATGAACTGTCGCGCGGTTCCCAGGTCAAGGCGTCGTACAATCTCCTCCCGGGTACGTGCATCCGCCGTGGCGGTGAGTGCGATACGCGGCACCTGGGGAAACGCCTCGTGCAAAATACCCAGGCGCAGATAATCCGCGCGAAAATCATGCCCCCATTGCGACACGCAGTGCGCCTCGTCGATGGCAAACAGGGCTATTTCAGATTGCTGCAACAGCGCCAGCATACGCTGCTGGCTGAGCCGCTCGGGCGCAATGTAGAGAAGATCCAGCTCACCGCACAGCAGCGCGTTCTCAATGCTCTGCGCGGCTGCGGCATCGAGAGTGGAATTCAGGAAGCTGGCGCGCACGCCCAGTTCACGCACGGCATCCACCTGGTCCTGCATGAGTGCAATCAGCGGCGAGATGACCACAGCGCAACCGCTGCGCACCAGCGCCGGAATCTGGTAGCACAGGGATTTTCCGCCACCGGTGGGCATGAGCACGAGGGCATCGTGCCCGTGAATCACACTGTCGATGATCTCGGCCTGGCTGCCTCTGAATTCTTCGTAACCAAAGGTCGTCTGCAGGACATGTCGGGCGTCTGTCATGGACGCCAATCTAGCATACAGCGCGGTGCCAATGCGCCATCATCAGCGCTCCGGGCCAGCCTTGTCGCCGCCAAATACGGCGCGCTCCTGGTCGGTGTTGATTGCACGGATCGGATAGGGGATCACGATACCCTCTTCGGCATAGCGCCTGTGCAATGCCTTGACAAAAGCCGACTTGACCCAGAACCGCTGGAAGTATTCCCCGGCACGCAGCATCACCGTGAAATTGATGCTGGAGCTGTCGAAGGTGTGGAACACCACGAAGGTCTTGTAGTCGCTCACTCCCCACTCGTGACTCTGCAGTATTTCACGTGCCACCTCCAGGGTTACGCGCTCCACCTGTTCCAGGTCCGACCCGTAGTGCACCCCCACGTCCACCGGCACCGAGAGCTCTTTTGAAGGATAAAAGTAGTTGATGATTTTCGACTGCGAAAGCACGCTGTTGGGCATGATGATCGTGTTGTTGGGCAACATACGAATCCAGGTGGAGCGCCAGCCTATCTTGTCCACGAAGCCCTGTTCGCCCGATTCCAGCTCGATGAAGTCGCCCACGCGCACGGGCTTGTCCATTACCATCTGCACGCCCGAGAAAAAGTTCTCCAGCGTCGGCTGCAGTGCCAGCGCCACGGCCAGCGAAGTAATGCCCAGCGAGGCGATCAGCGGCGTAATGGAAATACCCATGGTGCCCATCACCATCAGCAAACCGAGACCGATAATGACGCTGCGCGCCACGCCCGCAAGAATGCCACGGCTACTGCGCAGCGCTTCAGAACCCTCGGCATAGAGCTGCAGGCTGCCAACGGCAAATCGATTCACAAACAGGAACAGCGCGAAGATCAACAAGATTTTCGCAATCAGCATGGCGTTGGCGCTCAGGCCGTTGGGCGTGTAGCCGTTCTGACGCAACAGAAATTCCAGCAGGAACAGGCCCGCCACGGCTATCGCGATAGTCAGCGGCATGCTCAGGGCGCGCAGGAAAAGAGCGTCATAGCGGTAGCGGGAGCGATCTGCGATGCGCTGTAGATGCACCAAAACAAACCGTTTCAGCATCATCAGCAGCCCGGCCAGCACAAGTACGGTGCCTGTCAGCAACAGCCAGGCTGGAACGGTGGCGCCCCAGAGAGTGATTACAGTCATTCGACAACATCTGAAAGGTTGTAAACACTTCGGGATGCAAGTTCTGTTCCTTGCCCGGGGAGCTGTTACCCCGGTAAACCGGCAACGAATCCGGCACGGATACTTCGAACCGCGTGCGCTGTGCCGGGCATCGTGGCCTGAGCGGCGCAGGCAGCCGGATCGCGGCTGCGTGGATTGTAGGCTGGACAACGTCGTATACTGGAACTTCCCACAACACGTGACAGGGAAAGACTTTGGCAGCATCCCCGCGCAATGTTCGAATCGCCCTGATCCAGGGCAGTGAGAAAGGTTCTAAACAGGCAGACCTGGACTACACGCTCGCGCGTGTGCGCGACGCCGCCGAGCTGGGTGCGCAGATCATCTGTACGCAGGAGTTGTTCAACACACCGTACTTCTGCAGAACGCAGGATACCGCGCTGTTTGATCTCGCCGAGCCAGTGCCGGGTGAGACTACCACTGCACTGGGCGCACTCGCCGGGGAACTCGGTGTGGTCATCATTGCCGCACTGTTCGAGCGGCGCGGGCCCGGCATATACCACAACACCGCGGCGGTACTGGATGCAGACGGCAGCTATCTCGGCAAGTACCGAAAAATGCATATCCCGCAGGATCCGGGCTTCGAAGAGAAATTCTACTTTACCCCCGGCGATCTCGGTTACACCGTTTGGGATACGCGCTTCGGCAAGATCGGCGTGCTCATCTGCTGGGACCAGTGGTACCCGGAGGCGGCACGCCTGGCAGCGCTGGGCGGCGCCGAAATCCTGTTCTACCCCACCGCGATTGGCTGGTTAGCCGACGAAAAGGCCGAACTGGGAGACGCGCAACACAGCGCCTGGGAGACGGTGCAGCGCGGCCACGCGGTGGCCAATGGTTGCTACGTGGCGGCGGTCAACCGCGTGGGCCTGGAGGGCGATACCGAATTCTGGGGGCAGTCTTTCGTGTCCGATTTTTACGGCCAGGTGGTGGCGCGGGCGCCAGTGGCCGAGGAAACCGTACTGACGGCAGATTGCGATTTGCAGGCACTCGAATCAATGCGTCGGATCTGGCCGTTCTTCCGTGATCGCCGCATCGACAGCTTTGCGGGAATCACGCAGCGAATGCTCGACGACTCCGCGTAGCAGCCGCTCATGGAAAACTCTGCAAAGCAGGCCGGTTACCGCTTGCCGGCCGAATGGGAGCCACAGTCGGCGGTGTGGTTTGCCTGGCCGACACGCGAGGATCTCTGGGGCGGCGTGTTGCCGGTTGTACAGGAACGCCTGTGCGAGCTCTACGTGCTGGTTTCCAGCTTGCAACCCGTGTACCTGCTATGCCCGCTTTCTGCGCAGCCCGCGGTACGCGAACGCATGAACCGGTGGGGCGATTCCAGCCAGGTTGTCTTTTTTGATTACGCCAGTGACGACGTCTGGATTCGCGATTTCGGCCCGCTGTTTTTACTCGGCGAAAAGGGTGATGCGCTCGCGATATCCGACTGGCGCTACAACGCCTGGGGCAACAAGTTCCCCCTGCAGGCGCGCGACAACGCGGCGTCTGCCTGGATTGCGACTACCTTGGGTACGCCGCGCTTCCCGGTGGACGCCGTGCTGGAGGGAGGCGCCATTGAAAGCAACGGCGCAGGCCAGTTGCTGAGCACCGAAGTGGTGCTGCTCAACCCCAATCGCAACGGCGAGATGGATCGTGCATCGGTGGAAGCCCTGCTGGAGGAGCACCTGAGCGTGCGCGAGGTGTTATGGCTCAAGGACGGGTTGATCGGTGACGATACCGATGGGCACATTGACAACCTGGCGCGTTTCTTCGCGCGCGACGGCATCATCCTGGCATCCGCTGCGGAGGAGGACGGGAATTTTGCAGCCCTGGATGACAACCTGCAGAGGGCCCGGGCGTTTCGTACCGTTGAGGGCAACCCGTTCACTATCGTCGAGCTACCGATTCCCGACCCCGTTTATCTGCACGGCGAACGCCTGGCGGCGAGCTATCTGAACTACCTGCTGGTGAACGGCGGCGTTATCGTGCCAACCTACGGACAGCCGGAAAACGATGCGCGCGCCATCACCCTGCTGCAAAGCTGTTTCCCCGGGCGCAAGGTGCTCGGCTTTGATTGCCGGGAAATACTGCAGGAAGGCGGCGCCATTCACTGCATGAGCCAGCACCAGCCCGCAACCTGTACTGCTGGAAACCAGCCCATCAACTGACGCCGCATTCACCACGGTGATATCGCGACTGCGCAATTTGAGCTTCAGAACTCGATGCTGCATGCTGGACGCAGGCCTACGCGGCGACCCGGCATACATTGCCGCCGGTCTCTTTTACTCATCAACAGCGAGGTCAATGGTGGGCGCGGGTACAGTTCTGGTAGCGTTGGCGGCTTTCTGCTGGGGTCTATCGGGGGGAATTGCCGCACTTCTCATGCTCGGCGGTTGGGACCCGTTCGTGGTTGCATTTTACCGGGGTGCGATCGGGCTGCTGTTCGTCTTCACCTGGCTTTTATTGCGCCCGCACGGCAGCGGGCTGTCCAGTCCGCGGCTGAGGTTCTGGTCGGTCATTGCCGGCCTGGGCGTCGCCGGTAACTTTGCATTTTATTTCATCAGTATCGCCGAGGGGAGCGTCGCGGTAGCCGCCACACTGATGTACTGCGCACCGGTATTTGTCTATCTGGTGTCCTTTGCCCTCAGGCTGGAAAGGCCTTCGACGTCGAAATGGGCCGCAATTGCGATGGCGATGCTCGGCATCGTGCTACTTACCCGGGTACACGATATCAATGCGAGCGATGTCACGCCCATCGGCGTGGCAGCCGGGTTGCTCGCCGGGCTCTCCTACGCCGTATTCATTTTCGGGTTCAAATACGCCACACCACACGGTAGCCCACAGGCTATTCTTACAATTGCATTTGCAGTTCTCGCTACCCTTCTTATCTGGCCGGCCGATACCGGCCAGACAGTTGCCGCGTTGAGCACAGCGGATTGGTCGCTATTCGCAGGGATTGGTGTGCTCGGTGCGGGTTTGTCGTTTGTACTGTATGTTGTCGGCCTGAACCATACTGCACCGGCCGTGGCCTCGATCATCGCGATGGTCGAACCCGTTACCGCGTCCCTGTTCGGTTTCGTGGTATTGAGCGAACGCCTGGTGGCCACGCAAATCCTGGGCATGGGGTTGATACTGGTGTCAGTGACCGCGCTGGGCGTTTCGTTGAGCCCGGCCACACACCGGGGAAATACCGTGCGTTAGCGTAGTACCCTGCTGCGTATCAACTACCCGGGAAGCACAGCGTTTCGGAAACACTGAACGGGCACGCAAACGCAATGCTTCATGCATGGTCGGCTGGACCTGATTCTGCAAATATTCCACACTGGGTCGACAAACGTCGCTTTAATTGCCGAACAGGAGAGGATATTCATGAGTACCACCTTCGAGTCACTCGGCGCCGTGGTAGACAATGCCATCGAATGCCATCACCTGAGTGCGCCGCTCTATGAGTCACTGCAGGAAAAGACCACCGACCCTCGCCACAAAAAACTGCTCCAGCAGATGTCGCACAACGAGACCCACATGGCGGACCTGCTGAAAAGGATGAAAAGCCAGGTTGAGGACGGCGTCCTGGACACGCGGCTACAGTTCACCCGCGAGCAAGAGCCAGCGGCTTTTATCGAATCCATTACGCCAGTCGACGATGAACTCGATATCGAGCAGATCGGCCGCCTTGGTGAACAACTGCACGGCTACCTGGTGGATCTGCTGGAGGGTGCGCAGCAAGAAACGCTCTCCGAGCCGGCGGGAGAAATGGTGCGGGACATTCTGCAACTGGAAAAAGCGGAGGGACAGTCCTTCAGCCGCAAGGCCAACGCCGCCTACGAAATGTAAAGTGACGAGCAACATGGCGGTGGGCACTCCACCTCGTGCCGTGCAGACGATGGATCAGCGTCTCACTCCAGCAGGGCGTTGTCTGTATCTCGCGAGAAGGTTGTTCCTTACACTCAGGTGTCACCACCACTTTCTTGCGCGAGTTGCTCGTGGTACTCCCGCGCCAGTGTCAGGAAGCGCGGCGTGAGGCCCACATCTTCGAAGATGGGATCGCCCATCTCATCATGCGCGATTACCTCATCACCCTGCACATACGGCAGCACAGAGATAACATCATCCAGTGCTGCAGACAGCATTTCGGTGAGCAGTTGCTCGCGGTTGCGACGCGGGAAGAGTTCCACCAGAGCCTCCACCTTTGAGGCCTCCTCCAGCGGGAGCTTTATCACGTACTCCCGCACCGGCTGCTCACCGACGGCCTCCTGCTGCCAGTTGCGGGCCAATTCCTCGATTTTCATCATTTACCTCCCAACCGCTTGCTGTTTCGATTGCCCGGTTTTACACAGCAATACACGCGCCGTTTACGCATGTTTCTTGTGACAACCCCGGGGACCATGGTCCTCGAAGCAATAGAGCGCGCTGCTCGTATTCACAGCATCGAAGGTGCTGCTATCGGGGCAGTTGTCCTCAGCGATACCACGAATCACCCGATACTCTAGCACGCAGAAAATCTTAAAACCGCTGGTAAAATAGATAAAATCGGCAATCTTGCTCGCCACCAGCCACCTTTGTAGCGTGCCATTATGCCCTGCCATTTTTCCTGTAAACTGCAGCGTTGCATTTTTCCGGGCCCCTGTTTATGAACACCGTTGCCGCAGCCTCCCCCGACTTGTCCGTTGAAATACCTGCCGATTCAACCGCTATCCCGCAATGGTTTGAGCAAGCGCTCGCCGCGCCACGCCGGGAGGGTTGGCTGGATAGCGCGGGTTGCCCGATCCATTACTTCAGTTGGGGCAACCCCGCCAATCCCGGTGTATTGCTACTGCACGGGTTTCTCGCACATGCGCGGTGTTTTGCGTTTATCGCGCCATTTCTGGCCAGGGACTATCACGTGGTGGCCTATGACTTTTCTGGCATGGGGGATTCGGGCGCGCGGGAGGAGTATCCGGATGAGGTTCGCCTGCAAGAGTTGATGGATGTTGCTCGGAAAACCGGGTTATTTGCTGACGACCGGAAGCCCGGCATCATTGCGCATTCTTACGGCGGCAGTGTAGGTCTGACTGCGATCGAGCGGTATTGCGAACAGTTCTCGCGCCTGGTTATCTGCGATCTGATGACACTCCGCCCCGAGCGGCTGAAGCCGCACATCGCGAGCGGGCCACCGGGATCGCAGGAGCCAAGGCGGCCCAATCGAGTGTACCCGGACTACGCAACCGCCAAGAGCCGCTTCGTATTGTCGCCGCCGCAGAAGGTGAACGAAGCGTACCTGTTTGACTACATGGCCTATCATTCATTGAAGGAGGTTGAGGGCGGCTGGTCCTGGAAGTTTCATCCCAGCGTATTCGAGAGCAATGAAGGCATGGGTGAGCGCCTCATGGCACAGGGGGCGCGAATTGCCAATGCTCCCGGCCGTGTGGTGATCGTTTATGGGGAACAGAGCGCTTTGTTTGATGCCGATTCCGCCGACTACGTTCGCGAGTGTGGCGGCGAGCACATACCGATGATCGAAATTCCCGAAGCCAGGCATCACCTGATGCTTGATCAGCCCATTGCTTTTGCGACCGTGCTTAAAGCTATTCTGGTTACATAGGGAGCAGAAGTAAAAGCAATGTGCGCCAGCGCGCACTCACTTTGCGGCTCCAGCAACGTCTGGCAATTCAGACTGATTTATACTCTGCCCGCGAATATCACTATGCCGAACCGCATCGTTCGTTAAGCAACAGGACACCGGCGGTAATCGCCAGGCAGGCAGCATAGTATGTTCAGTTCCCCGAATTCAGGCATGCTCGAATATGGGGGACGGCCAGGGGCAGTTGAATAAACTCCACTGATCGCACATCATCACTACCGGGTATTCGCACTTGCATGGCTGGAACACAACGGCATTGAGCGCGGCTGCAATCGAGCCTGACACTGTCGTTGTGCACGCGTTTCGCGAAATCAACACGCCAGTGAACAGCCACCGATTGGTAGCGAGCACACAACGATGCATTCAATAATATATCCTGTTCTGGAGAAAAACCGGTGAAAGATTCTGACTCCCCTAAAGGCGCAACGGATCCCATATGGGTGGGCCTTGCTGATGGGCTCAAGAGTGGCTGGTATGTGCCGGGCACGGGTGAAGTCGTCACTGGATTTCCCGTGACTGCCGAAGATACGGTTCTTGATCTGGGGTGCGGTAACGGACCAAGCAGCTTGTTTTGCGCAAAGCAGGGCGCTGATGTGACCTTTACCGATCTACTACCGGAGGCGGTCGCAGAGGTTGAGAAAGCAATTGCCAAGGTAGAAGCCTGCGACCGTTACCGGGGTATTGTGGGTGACAGCAATCCGCTGCTGGTCGACGATGAATCCATGACTCGTATTATGTGTTGCGAGGTACTGGAGCACGTAGAGGATCCTGCGCAAGTCCTTGGCGAACTCGTGCGTGTCGGCAAACCCGGCGCGTTATACCTGCTCACCGTGCCCGGCGAGGCGGGTGAAAAAATGCAGCAGGCATTTGCGCTGCCCGAATACTTTGAGGCACCGAACCATATTCGCATATTCAGCAAAGACGACTTTGTGTCGCTGGTTGAAGGCGCAGGTCTGGAGATTGAAAGATATGAGGCTTACGGGTTCTTCATGCTGTTCTGGATGTGCATGCACTGGCTTATTATCGATGAGCAAATAGAAGAAGGTTCGTATACCCCCGCACTATCCGAGACAATGATTCAGCCGCCCTTTCACCAGAACATCCACCACCTGGCAGACATGTGGAAGTCGATACTCGATATGCCGAAAGGGCTGGAGTTCAAAAAACAGATGGACCAACTGCTGCCAAAGAGTCAGTACGTTATCGCGCGGAAGCCTGGTTAAGGTGGCGCTCCAGTGTCCTGGAGGTTGCGGTAGTCCACCAGAATCTCGCCGAGATAGATCAGCGACGTATTGCGATAAAACGCGCCCCAGTTGGCAAGCACCGCAATGCCCACTGCCGTACAGCGCTTTCATGCCGCATTTTCGAGCCTGGACAACGCCTGAAGACGCGCAAAATACACATCGAAGCAATCATTCATGGCAGCTCTACCTCGGCCTGAAAGGCCAGGGCCGTTAGGCATGCGCTGGTGAACTCATAACGCCACCTCCAGCACTATGCCGGCAACCCGCGGCTGCGTTCCTCCCGCCAGGGTAAACGTGCCCGGGCGACCGCCCAGCGGCGCAAATGCCTCGAAGAAAATATCGTCGTGATTCTCGATGTTTTCCACAAAGCCCTCGACCTTCCAGGTTCCGCCCGCGCTTTTCCAGGTCACACGGATGTCGGTATTGCTGTGGTCGCGGACATTATCCACGCCAAGGGTATCGCCCAGACCCCGACGATCTGTCTCGTCCATCCAGCTGGTCTGCAGCGAGGGCGTCAGCGTACCGAAATCGCCAAAATCGAAGGTGTAACTGGCTAGCAGGGCAGCGGCGAACTCCGGTGCGGTTTTTAAGGTCTCGCCCTCCAGGTTGAGTGGATTCTCCTCGTTGCAACCGGCTTGCGGCTCGATATCCCCCAGCGCTTCATCGGTGGCACAGAACTCGTCGTAGGTGGCGTCCAGATAGGCCATGGCCAACTGCAGACGAAATGCCGCGGTAGGTGACCATTGCACTTCCACATCGACGCCGTTAATAGTTGCTGCGGCGGCGTTGTCGGTAATCACGCCGGCGGGCGCGATCTGGGCGACCTGCAGGTCGCGGTAGTCGTAGTGAAAGGCGGCGACGGTAAGGCCGAGGGACCGGTCGAAAAAGCTCGTCTTCCAGCCGGTTTCCCAGGCCGTAATGAATTCCGGGTCGACGGGATTCTGGATGGTGGTGCCGTCGGGGTTTTCCACGAACTGCGCCAGGCCGGGCTTGTAGCCGCGGGCATACTTCAGGTAGAGCATGCCCTCGTCGCCATAGAACCAGCGCGCGCCGATTTCGCCGGTAATCTCGTCGAAATCCGCAAACTGCCGCAGGTTCTCCTGTTCCACTATCGGGGTCGTCTCGCCGGTGGCTGCCGAAACCAGCGAGATACTGTTGCTGTCGGTCTTCAGGCTGAATTTATCCTGGTTGTAGCGCAGGCCCATTGTGAGTTCTATATGTGGCCAGCCGAACAATTGCGCGAGGTCCAGGTTGGTATTGGCGAAAATGGCCCGGCTGCGATCAAAATTGTCCTCGCCCAGGGTATTCACCGCGGCGTTCACGGTCGACAGACTGGTCGGTTCAGCAAACTGGCGCGCCAGCACAAAGCGGTTTTTGGTAACGGTCTGCCGGTACCAGAACAGGCCGGCCAGCCAGTCGATGCCACTGTCGTTCTGGGACACGAAACGCAGTTCAGCCGAGCGCCGCTCATCGTCCTGCAGCTCAGTACGCCCATCGAGAATCGGCTCCTCCGTACCGTCCAGATCGTACACCGTCGCCGCGTCACGATCGATCAATCCGCCGATCAGTACCACGTCCACATCGTTCACCAACGGCAGATCCTGCAGCGACCAGGTGATGTCCCCGTCGATGCGGACGAATTCGTCAAAAATCTCGCCGAATGTGCTGTCCACCCGCGAACGCACCTTGCGCAGATCGTCCGGCAGTGGCTCGGCGCCCAGCTCCTGCAGCACACCGCTGCGTCGGGTTTCCCGCGACGGGCTGAAAACCTGCGCTGCACCGCGCGGATCACTCTCGTAGTAAACCGCCCGCAAACCGAGCTGCAGGGAAGCCGTGGGCTCACTGGTCAGATACGCGCGCACAAAACCATCGTCGATATTACCCGGGTCTTTCCCGTCGCTGACCAGGAGGTTGTCCAGGCTGCCGTCATTCCGGCGCTTCACCGCCGCAAAGCGCCCCAGCAGGCGGCGGTCGTTTTCGCCCAGCAGGGGAACGTTGACATAGGCGCGCAATTGCTCCTCATCCAGGTTGGAGAGGCGCAGGTCGCCGCCCACGCCCCAACCCGCCTCGGGCCGGCGCCACTTGGCATTGATCGCCCCGGCGGTGGCATTGCGGCCAAAGGCGATACCGGAAGGTCCCCGCACCACCTCGATTGCCGACAGGTCGTAATAGGGTTCGCCGCGCATGTTGGTGAACATGTCATTGATATGGAAGGCCACCGGCGAGGCGCCGTCGCGGGTGCGGCTGATACCCCGCATGGTCACGTTGTCGTCCTGGTCCGGTCCCTGACTCTGGGTGATCATGCCCGGTATCAGATCCGCCAGTGTGCTGAAATCCTGCACGTTGTTCCGGTTGAGCATCTCTCCCGACAACGCCGACACCGATCCCATGACGTCCTGCAGGGATTCCGAGCGCTTGGAGGTAGTGACGATCACTTCCTCGATGACCAGGCCCGCTTTGGTGCGGGCGGGCTGCGTTTTCCCCGCGTTCTCTGCGGTCGTGTCCTGCCCGTATGCGGGCATCTGCACCAGCCACCCCATCAAGAGCGCCAAACCGGACTGTTTCAACAGCGTCATATTATGTCCTCAGTTAAAAACCAGGCTCTTACTTGCGCGCTCACGATTGCGCGTCCCGCTACCGACTTCCCCGCCGGGCGACGTGGTCGCCACACAGGTCCGGCGGCGCAAGGGGCGACTTTGTCAGGTCGTAGAGAAACAGTCCGTCGCTGTTCCCTTCCAGGCCGCCGACCTCGCGGATCGCGAAAAGCATCGTCTTGCAATCGGGGCTGATCACGGGATTATTGGCGCCAAAACCGCGAAAGTCGCTGAAGTGGGTCAGCCGGGTGTGTTCACCGCTACCGTCGAGGCGCAGCAGCCAGATGTCGATTTTTCCCGAGGGTCTGAGGCTCAGGGTGTACTCCCGCTCCAGCGTGGTGTAGTCGCCACCGGGGGCGATGCCCTCGACTTCCTCGTACCACCAGCTCCGGGAGTAGTTGCGCACGTTCCCGGTCTGCAAGTCGACACCCATCACTTCTCCGCCGCGATAGGCATAGGCGGTAAAGATCAGCTCCCCTTCGTCGGGCGGTCGGAAATCCTGCGGCTCGAGCATGGCGAAATAGAAAAAATCGCTGCGATCAACCAGCAGGCGCTCATTGACGATGCGCGGCCGCGTGCCACTGACGTCGATCTCGCCCAGCCAGATTTCAGATCTGGCCGTTAACGGCGATTGTTCGGGGTAGTCGGTACGGGTCCAGGCGATGCGCATGTCATTCCTCGCCACCGCCGGCCCCTCGAAACAGGGCTCACCCAGGGGGATGGCCGCTTTTTCCAGGCTGCCATCCAGAATCCAGAAATCCGTGTTCCAGCGGCCCTTCTCCGGATCGTCGGGATCGCGCTCACTCGGGCCACACAGCAGGAGATCTCCGTTGGCCAGGTAGTGGGCGCGGGCAAAGCCCAGGTGCTCGAAATGATCAGTCAGCGGCCGCGATGTTCCGGTAGCGATTTCGTATTCATGGACACCGCCGACCAGATCGTCCAGGTACAGGAACCGGCTGCCGTCGGCGGACCAGGCCGGTCTGACCACGGGCCCGAGCGCGTTTAATTCAGTGATGTAGCCCGGCAGGTCATCCCGGGGCGAGCCTTCCCTCTCGCCGATTCCCTTGTGCGCGGTACAGGCAGCGAGTAGCCCGGCAGCAACCAGCAAGCATAGGTAGCGGCACGTTCTTCTTTTGCTCATTGTTCAATCTCTCCGATTAATAAATCCGCCAATACCTCGCAGAACTCTTCGTCGGTGACACCACCGGTCGAGTCCGTTCCGTAGTCACGCCTGGTCGGGCGACTGCCGATCAACGTACTGCTGAAAAGTGTGGCCAGGGAAGCGGGACCGATGCCTGTCGAGCGGTCGATGGCGACAAGTACAGGAAGCTTTGAACAGACGAAAATTTCGCGCCGGAAAATCTGCAAGAGCCTTATCTCCAGTGCTTCTTATAGTTCGTGAGGAGGGGGCAACAATAAATGAGTCTATGCTGTTGTACAATTCATCGATTATGCTGGTTGCGCAAAAAAAATCAGCCCTTCCATTTTATGAAGGCTGGTCTCGTTAACCGGCTTTCTTACGCACTCAAACGGTCTTTACCTCTATCGTCAGATCGGCAAGCCTGGTGATCTTCGCCACCGTGGTGGCGGCAAACCCATTGGCGGCTGGCAGGCGCATATCCTGGTGGCTGTTTGCTGCCGCAATTTGTGTCGTAAGCTCCGCGCCCCGGGGAATGGACAGCGAAGGCATTCTTCACATAACGCGTTACACCGCCTGCTTCGCCTTCCTGAACTTCATTGTTGTTTTCGCCGCAGGTGCGCTGGTGCAACTCTTTCCGTTTGACAGGCCGCAAACCCCGGGAGCACTATGAGCACTAAAGTCCTCGCAAAGAGCGAACTTGCGTGAAAAAAATAATTGGAAAAGCCTTGGCGTCAACTGCGCTTGCATGGGCCACAGCCACCTCCGCCGGGCCAATTACCGACACCGTGATCGTCGATAATCGGGAATGGGCGCAGGTCGATTTATTTCTCGGCCTCACCTGGGATGACATCAACAGCGCCTGCCCGGCAGGGGCATGCGGCACCGGGATATTAAATGGCTATGACATGTCCGGTTGGACCTGGGCGTCAGTGGCGGACACCAATGCGCTTTTTAACAGCTATCTCATTCAGCGCGGCGTCCCAGGTGGCGACCTCCTGGATCCTGCGAAGCCTGACAAGTATGCCGGTACTTTCTTCACCTTACCGTTTTCCCTGTTTTTCCAGGATGGCTGGCGTAGAACTTTCGCCACCTTTACCCCTGGGGGGGCGCCCTACTCGTTAATCGATGGCTGGAGCTCTGATGCCGCAGCAGGGCCTCCAGGCAGTGCTTACCACGCCTACTATTCCTGGGTGGGCGTCAGCATTGCGCATACGGTGACTGTCGACACCTCCACAGTAAACGCAGCGAATGACGCGTACCTGTTTTTCGAGCCGGGCCTGGAGCCCATCCCGAACAATCCCGGCGGTTGGTTCTATCGTGACGCGTCAGAGGTTTCTATTCCGTCCACACTATGGCTTTTCGGGTGCACGCTGCTGGGGCTGGGTGCCGTCAACCGCAAGCATGCGAATGCGCAGGCGTGATTCACAAGAGGCGTGGTCCACCCATTGCGAGTGGCATGGCATCATCAACCGGATTCAGTGAATATCGGTGCATCTCCCCCTTAATGGGGACGAGCCGTAACTTCTTATAATGGAGGGGAAAATGGTGGGCCGTGCTGGATAAATGATTGCCGCCTCAGGGCGACAATCACCCCTGCGGGGCTTCGCGCCTGGCGGCGCTCGTTGCAAAACGCTCCTCTGGTCGCGTTTTGTCGAACGATGGTTCGCCCCAGACGAGCCACCAAGGCTAAATCAAAAATGCCACCGCTAGGGTGGCATTTTTGATTCAGATGGTGGGCCGTGCTGGATTCGAACCAGCGACCAATTGGTTAAAAGCCAACTGCTCTACCAACTGAGCTAACGGCCCCGAAAGGAGCCGGCTATAGTACGGATTTAGGGGCAAAACTCAAGGGTCAAATCCCGGTAAATCGCGGCATCATCAGGGGTTGTGATAGCGCGTCGGGTCTGCCACGCCCGCGTCGAGGAAGCCCTGCCGACGCAGGCGGCAACTGTCGCAGCGGCCGCAGGCCAGGCCCTCACTGCTCGCCTGGTAGCACGATACCGTGAGGGAGTAGTCCACTCCGAGCGCCAGACCGGCGCGGATGATGTCGCCCTTGCCCAGGCGCATCAGGGGCGTATGAATCCGTGTGGCGAGCCCTTCCACGCCCTCGCGGGTAGCGAGGTTCGCCATGGCCTCAAAGGCCGCTATATATTCAGGCCGGCAATCCGGGTAACCCGAGTAATCCACCGCGTTCACGCCAATGAAAATATCGTGCGCGCCGAGCACCTCGGCCCAACCGAGCGCGATTGCAAGAAAAACGGTATTGCGTGCGGGCACGTAAGTAACCGGAATACCTGTGGTTTCCTCCTCGGGCACAGCAATCGCGGGGTCGGTCAGTGCCGAACCGCCGATGCTGTCGAGATTGAGCGTCACCACCTTGTGCTCCACGTCACCCTGCGCATTCGATACACGCTCGGCGGCGTGCAGTTCCGCGCGGTGGCGCTGGCCGTAGTCAAAGCTCAGCGTGTAGCACGCGTAGCCCTCCGCGCGCGCCATGGCCAGCACCGTGGTGGAATCAAGCCCGCCGGACACCAGCACCACCGCGCGCTTGCGGGCGTCGGCGTCAGTGCCCGGGCGCATCGTTCCACAGCAGCTTGTGCAACTGGAGCTGCATCCGCACCGGCAGCCTGTCGTTCAGAATCCATTCCGCCAGTTCGCGGCCCTCAAGCTGGTTGAAACTCGGGGAAAACAGCACATCGGATACCCGCTCGGCCAGCTGGTACTCATCCAGCTTGAAGCACGCCCACGCGTAGTCGGCACGGTCGCAGATGACAAATTTCACCTGATCCTGTGGTTTCAGCCGCGCAATATTCGTGTAGTCATTGCGCGCCATCTCGCCGGAGGCCGGGGTTTTCAAATCCAGCACTGTCACCACCCGCGAGTCCACGCCCTCGAGGCTCAGCGCACCACCGGTTTCAAGGGAAACTTCGTAGCCTGCATCACACAGGGCGGCCAGCAACGGCAGGCAGTTAGGCTGAGCCAGTGGCTCGCCGCCGGTCACGGTAACGTACTCCGGCTGATAGGATGCAACCTCGGCGAAGATGTGGTCAATACTGAGCATCTCGCCGCCGCTGAACGCGTAGGCGGTGTCGCAATACACACAGCGCAGCGGACAGCCGGTGAGACGCACAAAGACGGTGGGGCGGCCCACAGTGCGGGCTTCCCCCTGCAGGGAATAAAAGATTTCGGTGATGCGTAGCGTCTGCGCCTCTGGTGCGGAGCCGGCATCACCCTCTTCGAGGGTCGCTGGCATCAAACAGGGCCGTTCAGTAGTTTTCGTTTATGAAGTCCCGGGCGAGCTTCGCAACCGCGGCATCGCTGCTGCCATACTGGCTGATCACGAGATCCAGGTACTCCCGCGCCTTCTCCCGGTTACCCTTCATGAATTGCACTTTGCCCAGTTTGTACAGAGCGTCCGGCGCCTTGGGGTTCTCGGGGTATTCGCTGATCAACAATGCGAATGCCTGACGCGAAGCCTCGAGATCCGGCGGGTCAATCACCAGGTACAACTCCCCGAGCCAGTAGTGGGCATTCGCTGAATAGCGACTGCCCGGATACTCCTGCAGAAACGCCTGGAATGCCGACAGGGCACGCTCGAACTGCCGCCCCGCCACCAGCGCATAGGCGGCATCGTAGGACGCCTGCTCTCCGGGCTGTGCCGCCGGCACATCGCGCGGGTCCGAGCCAGAGCGCGAAGGTGGCGCGGTCGTGGCAGGCGCGGACGCACCTGCAGGCGCCCCGGCTGAGGGTTCGGATCCGGATTCGCCTGCCACGCCGCTGGCCAGCCGTTTATCCAGCTCCATATAGCGTTCCAGGCTTTGCTCTTTCAACTGGCGCAATTCGTGGGCCTGCTCTTCGACCTGGCCATTAAGTCGCATCACATCCTGCTGCAGCTGCTGTATTTGCAGGAACAGGTTACCCAGGTTGCCACCCGTTGACTGGGCCGCATTCCCGGCTTGCGGCGCGGCGGTCACAGCCGGTGCAGCCTGTGTACGGTTTACCCCGAAGCTGGTCGCAGGCGGATAAGCCTCTGCCGGGCGCGCACCGTAAGGGTCTTCCGGTGCCGGTAAGCCCGCTGCCTCGCGCGCCGCCGCCTCAGCCTCGAGATCCACGTAACCACCCTGCGCAAGCGCTGAAAACGATAGCGGGCCGGTTATTAAAACCAGCCCGCCCGCAACAACCAGTTTACCCAGCGAGTGCACAGCTTGCCCGCTACTTCAGTTCCACGCGGCGGTTCTGCGACCAGTTGGCCTCACCGGAACCATAAGCCACGGGCCGTTCTTCGCCATAGCTGACCGTCTCGATGCGGAATGAGGCAATCCCGTTGGCGACCATATAATCGCGCACGGAGTTGGCTCGTCGCTCACCCAGCGCCAGGTTGTATTCCCGTGTGCCACGCTCGTCGGTGTGCCCTTCGAGACGCACCGAACGATCGGTTTTCTGCAGTAGCGCGATGTGGGCATTCAGCCTCTCGATCGCGTCCTGCGTCAGCGCGGAACTGTCGAACTCAAAGTAGAACACGTTGCCAACAGCCTCGGCCGCCTGCTCCAGGCGCTCCATTTCGGCGGCCTGAGCCTGCGCCTGCTGAGCCGCGGCGGCAGCTTCCGCCGCCGCGCGTGCCGCCGCTTCGTCAGCTTCCTTGGTATCCGAGCCCGCACACGCGGTCAGCAATGCCGCCGCGAACAGTACGCTGCACAAACGGGCAACCATCGGTATCTGTTTCATAGTCCTTTCCTTGTCCTTTCCTGTTAAAGCACTGAGAAACGGCATGCAAACGTAGCGAATCAACGAGGGATATAGGGTGACCAGGCAGGTTCTCTTACATCGCCCTCGCGCGCCGGCAGCCGGAATTTAACGCCACCGTCAACGGAAACGGCGGCCAGAATGCCACGTCCCGCGTACTTGGTGGAATACAATACCATAGAGCCATTGGGCGCGATACTGGGGCTTTCATCAAGTTCAGTCGACGTCAGCACGTGCAGGCGATCTGTCTCGAGATCCAGCAAGGCTATGTGGAAGCGGCGATCCCGCTGATGCACCAGGGCCACGTTGCGGCCGTCCTGTGCCACCCGCGCTCGCGCGTTGTAAGTGCCCTCGAAGGTCAAGCGCGCCACGTCCCGCGCACGCAGGTCATAGCGGTAGATCTGTGGCTTGCCGCCCCGGTCGGAGGTAAACAGGATTGAGCGGCCATCGGGCATCCACACCGGTTCGGTGTCGATGGCATAGTGGTCCGTCACCCGCGTCAGCCGCTTGCTGGCCAGGTCCATCAGGTAGATGTCCGGGCTGCCATCCTTCGACAGCACCATGGCCATGGTATTGCCGTCCGGCGACCAGGCGGGTGAGCTGTTGAGTCCCTTGAAGTTGGTCAGTTGCTCGCGCTCACCGGTGGCCAGCACCTGGCGGTAAATGGCGGGCCGATTGGTCTCGAAGGACACATAGGCAATCTGCTTGCCATCCGGAGACCAGGTGGGCGCCAGCACGGGCTCACGGGACTCCAGCAGCACAATCGGCCGGGCGCCGTCTGAGTCAGACAGCGTCAAGCGGAAATAATCCTTACCGCCAGGCACCCGCTGCACCGAGACATACAGCAACCGGGTGGCAAAGGCACCGGGGATTCCGGTGAGTTTTTCGTACACCGCATCGGCGACACGGTGCGCCAGCATGCGCGCCTCACTGGCCGGGCCCTCCTCAAAACCCGAGAAGACCCTCGTCTGGCGCAGCACGTCGAACAACTCGTAGTCGATGCGCATGGCGCCCGCGGTGGATACGCGGCCTATGAGCAGGTAATCGGAGTCAATCGCCCGCCAGTCGCGGTAGAACACTTCGGCTTCGGTGCTCGGCCGGCCGAGCATGTCGGCACGCGAGACCGGACTGAACTGACCACTGCGCGCCAGGTCGCCGTCGATCACCGCAGCCACGTCTTCAGGGGCGGTGCCCCCGCCCTGCCAGGCAAAGGGCACCACGGCAATGGGCGTGGGATTGTCCACGCCCTGGGTGATTTCGATCGCAAGTTCGGCGCGCGCACCCCACGCCAGCAGCACCAGCAGCGCACCGGCAAACAGCCTCGTCATGTGTGTCATCAGTAGCGTAGATCCTCTGGTCTGAATATAAGGCGGAAGCGCCTGAAGCGTCGCTCGAATTCCGTATTCGGTAGTTTTTGTAGCTCGGGAAAGGCGCCCGCCTTCTGTACGGCATTGATCGCCGAGCGATCAAAAGCCACGTTGCCGCTGCTTTTCACCACCTGCACGCTAACTACCTCGCCGGTGGGAATCAACTGAATTTGCAGTTCCGCCTGCATGCCGTTGCGGGCGCTCGGCGGCCGGCTCCAGTAGCCCACCACCGTTTGCTGAATCAGCGCCACAAAACTCGCCGCCATCTCGTCCGCGGTGGCGCTGGCACTGGCCGCCTCCTCGGCCAACAACTGGTCGTTCAGTTCGGCCCGCGCCAATGCTGCCAGTTCCTGCGGGCTCATACGGGGGGGTGTGGGCTCGGGCTCTGGCTCTGGCTTGACTTCAGGCTTCGGCTCGGCCTTCGGCGCAGGTTTGGGCTTCGGCGCGGGTTTGGGTGCCGGTGCGGGTTCTGGCTTGGCCTCTATCCTGGGTTTCGGCTCCGGCCTGGGTTTGGGCCTGGGTTTCGGCGCCGGCGCGGGCTTCGGCTGCAGTTCGCTGACATCCACCAGGCGCGCATTGATCACCTTCGGTGCGGGTTTGACGGTTACCACTTCGCGCCGGCTGTCGGTGAAGTTAACCGTCAACAGCCAGAGCATGCACGCGTGCAGAAACAGGGTCACCAGCAGCGGCCGGAGCACAATACGCGGCATGATTGGCTTGGCGTAAATTGAGCTGTTCACTGCGGTTCTTCGGTGACCAGCCCCACGCTCGGCGCGCCGGCTTCCTGTAGTGCAACCATCACCGTCACCACGTCGCCGTAGGGAACCGCGCGGTCACCCCATACCAGCACCGGCTTCTCGGGGCTGCGGCGCATCACCGCGGCCACGCGATCCTTGATCGTCGGCAGGGCCAATACCTGTTTTTCCTGACCCAGGTTCAGAAATAGCTGCCCCGATGCATCCACCGAAACAATCAACGGCTCGGAATCCTGGTTGTCTACCGGCGCGGCACTGGCCTCGGGGAGATCGACCTTGACGCCCTGCATGAGCATCGGCGCGGTGACCATAAAGATGATCAGCAGCACCAGCATTACGTCGATGTAGGGCACAACGTTGATCTCGGCCATGGGGCGGTGCCTGTTGCGCTTGGTGGACACCGCGTTTAACTCCCCGCCCCGTTGCTGGAGCGCAAGGCATAGGCCTGTCGATAAAGAATGCTGGAGAACTCATCCATAAAGGTATCGTAGCGGCCGCTGAATACATCCACCCGCGAGGCGAACCGGTTGTAGGCCAGCACCGCCGGGATAGCCGCAAACAGGCCCATCGCGGTTGCCACCAGGGCCTCGGAAATACCGGGCGCCACGGTTGCCAGCGTCGCCTGCGTGGAGTTCGCGAGACCGCGAAACGAGTGCATAATGCCCCAGACCGTACCAAACAGGCCGATGTACGGGCTGGTTGAGCCTACCGATGCCAGGAAGGACAGGTGCCGCTCAAGCCGCTCCTCCTCGCGCATGGCCGCCACGCGCATGGCGCGCCGGGCGCCCTCTATCACCCCGTCGGAATCCACTTCCTTCTGCTGGGCGAGGCGCGAGAACTCCTTGAAACCGGCGCGGAAAATACTCTCCATGCCCAGAATCGCGTGCCCATCGGAGGCTTTCTCGTTGCCTTCCCGGTAGAGCTGCGACAGATCGATTCCCGACCAGAAGCGCTCTTCAAAAATGTACATTTCATCCTGCGCACTGCGGAAGTAGATAAAGCGATTGACGATCATGTACCAGGACACGATCGACGCCAGCAGCAACACGGCCATCACGGCCTGCACCGTGAAGCTGGCATTGAGGATCAGGTCGAGCAGGCTCAGTTGTTCTTCCAACGTTTTTCTCCAGGTTTCAGTCCGGTTGTTGCACACATGCGGCCAGGCGCTCGCCCAACGCCCGCGGTATACGCTGGGGCAGCATGCTACTGCGCTGGACACAGGCAATGCTGATATCCGCTTCCGCCAACGACTCCCCGGCGCGCAGCACGCGCTGGCGGAACAACAGGCTCGCGCCGCGCACGCGGCTCAACAATGCGGTGGCCTGCAGCTCGTCATCGAGCCGCGCCGGTGCGCGATAGTGTATATGGGCACTGCTCACTACGAACATGAGCTCCTGGGTGAATATGTACTGTTTCCCAAAGCCCTGCACGCGCATGAATTCAGTGCGCGCACGCTCCATGAACTTCAGGTAGTTCACGTAGTAGACGATACCCCCGGCATCGGTATCTTCGATGTAGACCCGCAGGGGCACGGAAAATTCCGCAGCCGACATCAGTCATCCCCCAGGTCCAGCGGCAGGTTGTCACTCTGGTCAGGCGACTGCCGGGCGGGTGCCGGCAGGCCGAAATGCAGGTAGGCGTTGCGGGTGACCATGCGCCCGCGTGGTGTACGCAGCATAAACCCCTGCTGGATGAGATAGGGTTCGAGCACATCTTCAATCGTGCCGCGCTCCTCGGAAATCGACGCGGCCAGGCTGTCTACGCCGACCGGACCGCCGTCGAACTTTTCTATCAGCGCCAGCAACAGGCGCCGGTCGAGATGATCAAAGCCGCGCTCGTCAACGCTCAACATTGCCAGCGCGCGATCGGCGATCTCCGCTGTAATTCTTCCATCCGCCTTCACCTGGGCATAATCGCGCACCCGCCGCAGCAGCCTGTTGGCGATGCGTGGCGTGCCGCGGGAACGGCGTGCAATTTCCGTCGCACCCGCGTCGTCAACCGCCATGTCCAGTATCTGCGCAGAGCGGGTCACGATATGCGCCAGGTCCGCCACTTCATAAAACTCCAGGCGCTGCACGATGCCGAAACGATCGCGCAGTGGCGAGGTAAGCAAACCCGCTCGCGTGGTCGCGCCCACCAGGGTAAAGGGGGGAAGATCAAGCTTGATGGAGCGCGCCGCCGGCCCTTCGCCGATCATGATGTCGAGCTGATAATCCTCCATGGCGGGATACAGGATCTCCTCCACAAAGGGGCTGAGCCGGTGAATCTCATCGATGAACAGCACATCCCCGGGCTCCAGGTTGGTCATCAGCGCCGCGATGTCACCGGCCTTTTCCAACACCGGACCGGAGGTGGTTTTCAGGGATACGCCCATTTCGTGAGCGATGATGCTGGCGAGGGTGGTTTTGCCCAGGCCCGGCGGGCCAAAAATCAGCGTGTGGTCGAGCGGCTCACCCCGCCCCTTTGCCGCCGCCAGGAAAATTTCCATCTGCTCGCGCACGACCCGCTGGCCGACATACTCCGCCAGGCTGCGCGGGCGGATGGCGCGATCCATAACCTCTTCAGCGACGTCTGCCCCCCCGGGGGCGATCAGGCGGTCTGTCTCGATCACCGGCGGATCCTCATGTGTTGACCACGGATTTCAGCGCGCGTCTTATCAACTCCTCGCTATTCGCAACGCTGTCGTCATTCACCGCGGCGATCATACGGCTCGCCTCCTGCGGTTTGTATCCGAGCGTGACCAGGGCCCCCTCGGCATCGGCCACGACATCGTTGGCCCGCGCAGCCGGGAGCGGAGCGCCCTCCCCGCTGCCACCGGGACGCGTCAGCCACTCTTCGAGCCGGTCGCGCATTTCAACCAGCAGGCGCTCTGCGGTTTTCTTTCCCACGCCGGGCAACGCGACCAGCGTGGCGACATCGTCCGCATGCACGCAGCGCGCAAAACTCGCCGCATCCATACCCGACAAAATCGTCAACGCCAGTTTCGGCCCCACACCGCTGACCTTTATCAGCTGTCGAAACAGACTGCGATCATCCTCGTGGATGAAACCGTACAGCAACTGCGCGTCTTCACGCACGACCAGGTGGGTCACCATCGCGACTTCGGCGCCTATTTCCGGCAACTGGAACAGGGTGGTCATCGGTACCTGCAGTTCATAGCCAACACCGCCCACCTCGACCAGAATGTCGGGCGGACGCTTGGCCGCCAGTATGCCGCGGATACTGCCAATCATCGCAGGCGCCGCCTGCGGGTTGCCGTGGCCCCGGCCATATTGACGAGACTTTGTTGTGTATGCGCGTGACACAGGGCTGCGGCCAGCGCGTCGGCCGCGTCTTCGGCGGGGGCGGCGGGCAGCCCGAGCAAAACCCTGACCATATGCTGCACCTGCTCCTTGTCTGCCGCGCCGGTGCCCACGACCGACTGCTTGATCTGACGCGCGCTGTACTCGGCCACCGGCATGTTCTGCGCGACGCAGGCGACAATCGCCGCGCCGCGCGCCTGTCCCAGCTTGAGTGCCGAACCGGCGCTGCGCGCCATGAACACCTGTTCCACGGCCAGCTCCTGGGGACTGTGTTGTTCCAGCAACACACTAACACTCTCAAAGATGATGCGCAGGCGCTCCGGGAGGGCGCCTTCCGGCAGACGGATCACGCCGCTGGTGACGTACTCGTTGCGCCCACAGACGTGATTGATGATACCGAACCCGGTTTTGCGAGAACCGGGATCAATACCGAGGATAAGCGACATGCCAATTCTGCCCCGGTGGCCCCAGAGCCGTATTATGTACAAATTTACAGTGCCGGTCAGTAACTGCTTGCACGATCTGTCGCACCGGCGCGCCGGCTACGCGGCAGAATGCCCGCGAGGGAGCCATCTCACAGCGTTGCATACACCTCGTCGGGTATATCCACATTGGTGTACACATTCTGCACGTCGTCCAGGTCTTCCAGTGCGTCCACCAGCCCCATCAGTGACTCCGCGCCCTCGGCGTCTACCGGCACGCTGGTGGCCGCGATCATCGCCACTTCGCCCGTTTCGCTGACAAAGCCTGCCGCCTCGAGGCTTTCTTTAACCGCGTGGAAATCTTCCCAGGGCATGGTGAGGTCCACAGAGCCATCGTCGTTCGCTTCGAGATCCTCCGCTCCCGCCTCCAGGGCGGCCTCCATCAGGGCGTCTTCATCGACGCCGGCGGCGAAGCTGAGGTGGCCCTTGCGGGTGAACAAATAGGCCACGGAGCCGTCTGTACCGAGATTCCCACCGCGCTTGCTGAAGGCGTGACGTACCTCAGCCACGGTGCGGTTGCGATTATCTGTCATCACCTCAACCAGCACCGCGATTCCGCCGGGAGCGTACCCTTCGTAGGTGATCTCCTCCATGTTATCGGCGTCATTGGTGCCAGCGCCCCGCGCAACCGCCCGGTCGATGGTATCGCGGGTCATATTTGCGGCCAGGGCCTTGTCCACGGCCGTTCGCAGGCGTGGGTTATCTTCGACAGCAGGACCACCCTGCCTGGCGGCGATCACCAGTTCGCGAATCAGCTTGGTAAACACCTTGCCACGCTTGGCGTCCTGCGCGGCCTTGCGATGCTTGATGTTGGCCCATTTGCTGTGGCCGGCCATGGCAATCTTCCCTCAGTTGGTTTCAGGTTTGGCGCCGTCTTCCGCCGCACGGGCCTGGCGCAGGCGCAGGTTCAACTCGCGCAACTGCTGTGCCGGCACATCACCCGGCGCATTGGTCATCAGGCAGGCCGCGCTCTGCGTCTTGGGAAAGGCGATGACGTCGCGGATCGAGCTCGCCCCGGCCATCAGCATGACCAGGCGATCGAGACCAAAGGCCAGGCCACCGTGCGGCGGGGCACCGTATTGCAGGGCGTCCAGCAAAAAGCCGAACTTTTCGCGCGCCTCCGCCTCGCCAATCCCGAGTACGGAAAACACGGTTTCCTGCATCTCGCGCTGATGAATACGAATGCTGCCACCGCCCAGTTCGCAGCCGTTGAGCACCATGTCATAGGCGCGCGAAAGCGCCGCGTCAGGGCTTTCGGCGAGTTCCGCGGCGTTACAGGAAGGGGCCGTAAAGGGGTGGTGCAGCGGGGTCCAGCCACCGCTGCTGTCCTTCTCGAACATCGGAAAATCCACCACCCAGAGCGGCGCCCAGCCCGGCGCAACCAGGTCGAGGTCCTCGGCTACCCGCAGCCGCAGCGCACCGAGCGCCTCGTTCACTACGCGTGTCGTATCGGCACCGAAGAACACGATATCACCGCTGGCAGCATCGAGACGCTGCATCATGGTGGCCACGATATCCTCGGGCATGAACTTGAGAATGGGTGACTGCAAGCCCTCGACACCCGCCTCCAGGTCATTCACCTTTATCCACGCCAGCCCCCGGGCGCCAAATATGCTCACGTACTCCGTGTAGGCGTCTATCTCCTTGCGGCTGAGCGTCGCGCCACCGGGCACCTTGAGCGCCGCCACGCGTCCCGCCGGGTCCTCGGCGGGGCCACGGAACACCTTGAATTCCACCTGCGACATCAGGTCATCGATACTGACCAGCTCCATCGGCACACGCAGGTCCGGCTTGTCGGAGCCGTAACGATCCATCGCCTCGGCATAGGGCATACGCGGGAACGCGGGGAGTTCGACCTCCAGCACGGAGCGAAAGAGCTCGCGGATCATGCGCTCGGTGATCTCCATGATGCCATCCTCGTCGAGGAACGCGGTCTCAATGTCGATCTGGGTAAACTCGGGTTGTCGATCCGCGCGGAGGTCTTCGTCGCGGAAGCACTTGGCAACCTGGTAGTAGCGATCGAACCCGGACACCATCAGCAACTGTTTAAACAACTGCGGCGACTGGGGTAGCGCGAAGAACTGTCCCGGATGGGTGCGGCTCGGTACCAGGTAGTCACGTGCCCCCTCGGGCGTGGCTCGCGTCAAAATGGGCGTCTCAATATCGAGGAAACCCTCGGCATCGAGAAAGTTCCTGACTCGGGAGGTGATCCTGGAGCGCAAAATCAGACGCTCCTGCATATCGTGGCGGCGCAGATCCATGTAGCGATACTGCAGGCGCACGTCCTCACCCACCTGCGTGTATTCATCCAGCTGGAAGGGAGGCGTCGCGGCGCTATTGAGGATTTCAAGTTGCTGGCCCAGCACTTCTATATCGCCGGTCGCCATAGCCGGGTTTACCGTCTCGGTCGAACGCGCCCTCACCCGCCCGGTGATTCTGAGCACATACTCCCCGCGAACCCGGTCCGCGCGCTCGAAGTGTTCCCCGGTATCCGGATCGAAAACGACCTGGACGATCCCCTCGCGGTCTCGCAGGTCGAGGAAGATGACGCCGCCATGATCCCGGCGGCGGTCGACCCAGCCACACAGGGTGACAGTGTCATCGATATCGTCTGTGCCCAGGGCGCCGCAATAGTGACTGCGCATAACTTCAGTTCCATCCGCTTTGGTTTGCCGCGCCCGGGGCGAACCCGGATCAGGCTGATTTCTTGGTGTCGCCTTTTTTCTCTTTTGGCGTCTTGGCGCTGTCGCCCCCTGTGCCGGCCTTCTCGCCGCCGCCACCGGCCTTGTCGCCACCCGCCCCGGCCTTTTCACCGCCACTCGGGGCGCCGCTATCAGCTTTCTCCGAGCCGACCGCGAGGTTCTTTTTATTGCCGGTTTTAAAATCCGTTTCATACCAGCCCCCGCCTTTCAGGCGGAAAGCCGCCGCGGACACCTTCTTGCGCAGCGCCGGCTGCCCGCAGGCGGGACAATCCACCAGCGGGCTGTCGCTCAGCTTCTGCAATACTTCAATTTCCTCGCCACAGCTCTGGCACTGGTATTCATAAATCGGCATGGATCAACTCCACCAATGATTACTGCGAAAATGCGAAATTTTGGAGGCGCGAATTCTACCCCAAGGTAGACGTACCGCCAAGCAGGATGAAGGGAATTTCGAGGGGCAGAAAACCGTTGCACCAGCCGCAGCAGGCGCGAAACGGAAGAGGGGGCCGCCCGCCGCCGGCGGGCGGGCCCGCACGCCGATCAGGACTCGGCGAACTCCTTCAGCTTCTTCAGGGGTCGAACCTTGACAGCAGTGCTCGCAGGTTTCGCCTTGAAGACAGTTTCTTCACCGGTGAAGGGGTTGATGCCTTTGCGCGCTTTGCGGGCAGGCTTCTTCACAGTGGTGATTTTCATAATGCCGGGGATAGTGAACTCACCCACGGCGCGCTTCTTGATGCTGCGCTCAATCAGCGAGTGGAATTCATCCATCACGGCATTAACGTCTTTTTTACTGAGGCTGGTGCTGTCTGCAATGCTGGAGATGATCTGGCTCTTGGTCATCTTTTCCTTGATAGCTGGAGCCGCCTTTTTAGCGGGGGCTGCCTTCTGGGCGACTTTTTTGCGAGCCGGCGCCTTCCTGGCCGATTTTTTGGCCGCTACTTTTTTCTTGGGTGCTGCTTTTCTGGTTGCCATCAGATTATGAACCTTCCCTAATAGTGAAAAATGGATCTCGTTTGGCACCCGGGCCGCACGCTTCCCAACCTCACGAAAGCAGACCGCCCTGAGGCACACGCCATTGTATAATAGAGAAAACACTATAATACAAGCGCTTTTTGCCACCCATGCCAAAAAAAACCCTATTTTTCCAGTCTCGGCGGCTGATTGCGTGCGCTCGCATCACGGCGGCGCATGCCCACACCCCTGATCGCCAGGAAGCGGCTGCGGACACCTGTACCGTGTCGAGGATCAGACGTACACTTGGCGGCTATTCTTGGGCAGCTTGTCGGAAGCAAAATGCGCACCAGTAACTTTCTAATCGCCACGCAAAAAGAAACGCCTGCTGATGCAGAGATCGTCAGCCATCAACTCATGTTGCGCGCCGGACTCATTCGCAAACTGGCCGCGGGTTTGTATATCTGGCTGCCGCTCGGCCTGCGCGTGATGCGCAAGGTGGAAGCGATCGTGCGCGAGGAGATGGACCGCTCGGGGGCACAGGAAGTGAGCATGCCGGTGATGCAGCCCGCCGAGCTGTGGCAGGAATCCGGTCGCTGGGAGCAATACGGGCCAGAGCTGCTGCGTATCCACGACCGCCACGAACGCGACTTCTGCCTCGGCCCTACCCACGAAGAGGTGATCACCGCGCTGGTGCGCGATGAGATCCGAAGCTACAAGCAGCTACCGCTGAACCTGTACCAGATTCAAACCAAGGTGCGCGATGAGATCCGGCCCCGCTTCGGTATCATTCGCTCGCGCGAGTTCATCATGAAAGACGCCTATTCGTTCCACGTCGACCAGGCATGCCTGGAAAACACCTACCAGGCCATGTTCGAGGCCTACACCAGCATATTCACGCGGCTCGGGCTCGAGTTCCGGCCGGTAATTGCAGATACCGGCAGCATCGGCGGCAGCCGCTCGCATGAGTTTCACGTGCTGGCAGGCTCGGGCGAGGACGCGATAGCGTTCAGCGACAGCAGCGACTACGCGGCCAACATCGAAATGGCGGAGGCGATCGCGCCGGCGGCGGCAACAGAGGCCTCCGAACAACCCCTTGAGAAGGTCGCCACCCCAGGAGTGGGCAGCATTGATGCGCTGGCTGAGTTCCTCTCGGTAGCCGCAAAAGAATGCGTGAAAACGCTGGTGGTGCAGGCAGAGGATGAGGGCGCTCTCATCGCCCTGGTGTTACGCGGCGACCACCAACTCAACGCGGTCAAGGCGGCAAAGCTGCCAGGGGTCGCCTCTCCCCTGCAACTTGCCGACGAAGCCCGTGTGCGCAGCGAAATCGGCGCGGGTTTCGGCTCCCTCGGCCCCGTGGGTCTGGGGCTGCCGATCATCGTTGATCGCAGCGCTGCGGCAATGCACGAGTTCCTGTGCGGCGCCAACGAGGATGGCTGGCATTTCACCGGCGCGAACTGGAGCAGGGATTGCCCGCAGGTGGAGGTCGCGGATATTCGCGACGTGGTGGAAGGCGACCCTAGCCCGGATGGCAGCGGTACGCTATTGATCCGGCGGGGCATTGAAGTCGGGCATATTTTCCAGCTCGGCGACAAGTACAGTGAGGCCATGGCCGCGAAGGTACTGGATGAGAACGGTAAAAATGTGACGCTCGCCATGGGCTGTTACGGGCTGGGGGTCAGCCGCGTGGTAGCCGCCGCGATTGAGCAGAACCACGACGAGCGCGGGATTATCTGGCCGGATGCCATGGCGCCTTTCCAGCTCGCGATCGTACCCCTGAATATGCAGAAGTCCCCGGCGGTGGCGGAGTGTGCCGAGGCGCTCTACACCGAACTGGTGGCTGCGGGCATTGAGGTGTTAATGGATGATCGCAATGAGCGCCCGGGGGTCAAGTTTGCCGATATGGAACTCACTGGTATTCCGCATCGCATCGTCATCGGCGATCGCGCCCTGGACGAGGGCGCCATCGAGTACAAGGGTCGCCGCGATGCGGACTCGCAACTGGTCGCCCGTGACGAGATCGTGGATTTCCTGCTCAACCGCCTGAACTGAACTACAAACTGTGATGGCCAGTCGCATTCACCCTGGAAACGCCCTGCACTGGATCCTGGGTATCACCCTGCTGCTTATTACCCTCAACTCCAGTGCCCAGCCAGCGGATGACGAGGAACACGCCGCACTGCGCGCCTTTCTCGAACAGACCATCTCCGGTGCGGAAAGCTTTGAAGACCGCTACGATGCAGAGGTCTGGCTGGTTGACATGTCTGCGCGCCTGGCACGTTTTGTCGACGACCCCGTGCGACGCCTGCAACTACTGCGACAGATTCACGCGGCCGCGTCCCGCGCGGACCTGCCCCCTGAACTCGTGCTCGCGGTGATCGAGGTTGAAAGTCATTTTGACCGCTTTGCGGTGTCGAGTGCCGGTGCGCAGGGCATGATGCAGGTGATGCCGTTCTGGCGCGATGAAATCGGGCGCCCCGACGACAATCTGACCCACAATCTCACCAACTTCGAATACGGCTGCCGCATCCTGCAGTTCTACCTGCAACGCGAAAAAGGCCACCTGCGCCGGGCGCTGCAGCGCTACAACGGCAGCCTGGGAAGTCCCGTATACAGCGACAAGGTGTATCGCGCGTGGAACAATCACTGGCGCACCGGGCCGCTGGCCTGGGCGAACTAGCGGATCAGGGGCTCAGAGGCGCTATGCGATAATACCCCCCGGCTACCGACTACCGGCTACCGGCTACCGATAAGATCCCGGGGACTGACCGGTCCATTTCTTGAAAGAGCGATGAAATGCACTCGGGTCCGAGAAACCCACCAGCTCCGCCACCTCACTCACCGTCAGCCCTTCACGGCTGAGCATGGAGATAGCGGCATCGCGCCGGACATTGTCCTTGATACGCTGATAGGACGTGCCCTCCTTCTCCAGCCGTCGACGCAGCGTGCGGGCGGACATGTTCAGCAGCCTGGTCAGCGCCTCAAAGCTCGGCATTTCCTGGCGGAAATCGTTGCCGAGAATTTCGCTGATCCGGTGCGTGATGCTCATGGTGCTCGCCTGGGGCTCAATCACCATATAGTAGGGCGCCAGCTTCAGGAACTCCGCAAGGTCCGCTTCACTGCGCACCAGTTCAGCATCGAGGTGCCGCGCGCTGAAAGTAACCGTATTCAGGGGCTGCTCGTAGTCTACCGGGCAGGGAAGAAAGTGGCGGATGCCAGCCATGAACCCTGGCCTGGGGCCCGCGCAGCTCGCAGTGGTTATATCGATATGCTGGCCGATCAACCAGCCGGCAAAACGCATCCACATGGCCAGGTTACACAACACACTGTGCTGCACCCCCGAGTCATCGTCACTCAGCAGGTAGCTGAGGGTTGCCTCCTTCCGCGACTGATCGATGTGCAGGTCGTTGATCACCTGCGCGCCCTGGCGCACGCGGCATACGCGATTGAACTCGATACTACGTCGCAGTGCTGCTCCCAGTGTCGCGCTGTTGATCATACTCAGGGCAATCAGTCGCGTGGTGCCCACCGGCGTCTGCACATCGGGCATGACTCCACCGGACTCGTCGCCCAGCGCGCGAATCAACTCCAGGCACAGGCGCGAATATTGCTCCCGGGATATAAAGGACGTCTGCGCATCCTGGCGCAGCGGGTCAAAGGGGAATCGCGCGGCACGCAAAATTGCGCCGACATCCCGGTTGTGCGCGCGCGCCTGGGCGAGCAGCGCCCGGGTAAACTCCATCGGTACTGACTCGTTATACAGCGCAGTATTCACCGCAGATCCTGGCACGCATGGCCTCCACTTCCGGGGGGAGTTAAGCATAGCAAACCATTGCCAGCAAGCAGGCGCCAGAGGGGCCGCCACCCACCAGGGACGCGGCACCCTCCGCACCCCGACCACCCTCCCCCACGGCCGCGGGTGCCAGGCAGCAATGCCGCTTGTAAAAAGGGCCGGCGCGGGTTTGACAACACCGGGTCGCCTCCGCACTATGTAGGGAGCCCTGCCTATAAAAATAGTCTGCCATCGAATGTCACAGACCAACCAGTTAAGTAAATGGAACAAGGATCTTTCCAAAGCGATTGCCGCTCTGGGCACCGATGCGTTTTTCCCGACACTCATCGCCGCCGTCAGGGGCCAGGTGAGAATAGACTATCCCCAGGTGTGGCTCTATCACCGTGATCTACCCCCCCGGGTGCTCTATCACGAGATTCCGGAGCATGCGGTGAGCTCACAGGTAGACCAGTACCTGGATGGCCCCTATCGCGAGGACCCTTTCTACCAGGCCTCCATGAACCAGCCGCGCGCCAAGGTTTACTGGCTGTCGCGGGTCACGCTGGGCAAAATCAAGGAATCCGACTACTACCAGAACTATTACGGCGACACCGGAACGGCCGATGAAGCGGTCTACCTCGCAAAACTGCAGGCGGGCAACGTGATCAACCTGAGCATGATGCGACTTCCGGACCACGGCCCGTTCAGCGACAGGGAATACGAAACCCTCTATCTGCTCGCAGAGCCCGTCTCCGAGCTGATCAAAAGCCACAGCGAATTCCAGGACTTCGCCGCCACCAACCTGATTCAACCCGGCATTGATCACCAGATCGACCTCGCGTTTCGCACCTTCGGTGCGTCCATGCTGTCGCCGAGGGAAAAGGACGTTCTGGAACTCATGCTGCGCGGCTACGGCACCGACATCTCGGCAGAGCGACTCAACATCGCGGTGGAAACCGTGCGCCGCCACCGCAAGAGCATCTATCGCAAGCTGGATGTGAGCTCCCAGACTGATCTCTTTTCCCTTTTCCTGAATGCCATGTCCTGCCTGGGAGAGGCGGCGGGGCAGGACCCGCTGAGCATCTATATGTCGCCGCGCTAGTGGCACCAGGCAGGCGCAATTCAGTAGCTGTCCGCGTGTTGCCCCAAGTAGGGCATTGAGCTTGTGATAGTGGGAATGGATAGTGCGCCCTTACCGCTAAACTCACGGTGGATGCATGGCGCTTGAAGCCGATTGGTTCCTGCGGGCTCACCCCGAAATTACAACTATTGAGGCCCTGCTCCCCGATTGCAACGGTGTCATGCGCGGTAAATGGGTACCCCGCCACAAACTGGCCACCATTTTCGACGGCGAACTCAAACTTCCCAAGACCGCACTCAGCCTGGACATCTGGGGCCGCGACGTGGAAGAACTGGTGTTCGCTTCGGGTGATGCCGACGGCATCTGCAGGCCGGTCGAGGGATCACTGCTGCCCGCGCCGTGGGCCGCGAGCGGACAGCACGGCCAGGTTATGCTATCCATGTTCGACGGTGACGGCAGCCCCTATCTGGGCGATCCTCGCCATGTCCTGAAAAAGGTGTTGAGCCGCTACCAGGACGCCGGTTGGCGCCCGGTTGTCGCCGCCGAACTCGAGTTCAGCCTGGTGCAGTGGGACGAACGGATTCCGCAACATACCTGCCCTGCGCCCGCGGGCAGCAGCCCGGTGGGCGGCAACACCTACGGCCTCGATGTACTCAACCACCACCAGGACATGATGGAAGATCTGCGTATCGCCTGCGAGGTTCAGGACCTGCCCTTTGACGGAGTAGTGAAGGAATCGGCCCCATCGCAATACGAGATCAACATGGCGCATGTGGATAACCCGGTGCTCGCGGCCAAGCAGATCATGATGATGAAACGGCTCATCAAGGGTGTTGCCGGCAAGCACGGCCTGATTGCCAGCTTCATGCCCAAACCGTTTGAGGAAGAATCGGGCAACGGGATGCATGTGCACTGCAGCCTGCTGGACGAACAGGGTAAGAATATCTTTGACGACGGCACCGAAAAAGGCTCGCCTCTCCTACACAATGCCATCGGCGGCTGCCTGCTGAACATGGCGGACTCCATGACCGTGTTCGCCCCCAGCTACAACGCCTACCGTCGATTCCAGCGCGGCGCACACGCGCCCACCTATCCCAGTTGGGGCTTCGAGAACCGCACCGTCGCAGTGCGCGTGCCGGCGGGCAGTCACGCCGCGCGCAGACTCGAACACCGGGTGGCGGGTTCAGACGCCAACCCATACCTGTTGTTCGCCGTGCTGCTGGCCGCCATGATGGATGGCATTGAGCAGAATATCTCACCCGGCGACCCCATATCCGGGGACGGATATGCGCAGGAAGAATCCACCCTGCCCGTGTACATGCCGGATGCGGTGAACCTGTTCGCCGACTCCGACTTCATCCGCAGTAGCCTGGGACCGGAACTGCAGCGCATCTTCACCCTCACCAAAAGGCAGGAGCTTGAAGAGTTCCGCCGGCGCATCAGCCTGCTCGAGTACCAGTCCTACCTCGAAAAACTCTGAGGCCCGCGCCACGCGAACACCCGGCGCACCACGTATTCAGCCCTGCCACGCGCCCCCGGACATTCCCGAGTCACAAATTTGTGTATTCCCGTTTGGGTTCGCGGACGATATCTGCGATCATCCGCTCCGTCGTATAGGCCTCACGCAGCGCATCGTCAGGGCTATCGAAAGCCGGATCGGCATTCGCTACAGCTACCACCTGCACCCGGAGGAGCCACATTCCCCGTGCGAGGCAATACACACTATGTTCGATGATTCACCCTCAATCGCGTCCATGATGGAAGGCGTTTCGGTGTTGCACGAGACCCGTCTCGATGCGATAGCGCAATGCCTTAAAACCAACGGCGCGCGCCGCATTCTCGATCTCGGTTGCGGCTCCGGACAGCTGCTTCACCAGATTGCCACAGACCGGCAGTTTGAAGAAATCGTCGGCCTGGAAAGCTGTCCCCGCGCGCTGGCAAAAGCACGGCAACTGCTGTCAGACCACCCGCAGGGGCCATTCCCCCACCTGTCCCTTATCAACGGCTCCTTTACCGATCCGCAGCCATCCCTTCGCGGCTATGACGCGGCCGCCATGGTGGAAACCATCGAACACATCAAGCCGGGGATGCTGTCGTGCGTAGAGCGGGTCGTATTCGAACAAATGCGGCCGCGAGCAGTGTACCTGACCACCCCCAACCGGGAGTACAACCCGCTGTTTGGCCTGTATCCCGGCGAATTTCGCGAACTCGACCACAAGTTTGAGTGGGATCGCGCGAGGTTTGGGCAATGGGCGCAAGGCGTCGCCCGGCGCAATGGCTATCGAGTGGCGCTCGGTGGTATCGGCGAGCCGGATCCCGACCTCGGCCCACCCACCCAGACGGCATATTTTTACCTGCGGGCATGACTGGACCGCGTATTGGGCAGGCATCCAGGTAAGCTCAACGATCTCCCACGCCGGCGGACAGCGCGATCTGGGCGAGCGAGATGTGAATGAGTACAACGGCAGCGAGGCCGGCGGTCAGGGCGCTCGCAGCAACGCCTGCGTCCAGCAGCCAGCCAATCAAGGGCGGCCCCAACGCAGTGGAAACCACCGTAAATGCCTGCAGCGTGGCGCGAATGGCGCCCAGGTGGGTCAGCCCATAACGTTCCGCCAACAGGGCCGTGAGCGCGGTGGCAACAAGGCCCTGGCCGAGGCCGAGCATAGCCGGCCACACAAACGCCGCCCATCTCGCCTCGAACAGGGTCAGCACGAGTATCGCGCCGAGCAGGGGCAGTAGTGAGGGCACCAGCATTCGGGTACCGGTGAGGCGATCAACCAGTGGCCCGGCACTCATCAGCCCGATGATGTGGCCAAGCGCGTAAAACGCCAGGCCAGAGGCTACCAGCTCGGTGCTCCAGCCCTTGGGTTCGGTCAAAGGTATCTGGTGGAAAAAGGCAATAGTGACTATAAAACCGGGCGTTGCGGCGGCGGGGACGAGTAACACGAAGCGCCAGTCGCGCAATACCTCGCGCCGGCTGAAATCACGCGCGACTCTCCCCCCCCGTTTATCGTCCGCGACGTCTCCCTCCGCGGTACCTCCAAGCAACCACAGCAGGAGGGGAAGGGAGGCCATCAGCAACACCGCGCCGCCCAACCAGAGCTGGTTCCATTCCAGCACGACCAATGCCGCGACAGCCACCACGGGAAACACCGCCTCCGCCAGGGGGAATCCCATGGCGGCAACGGCCACGGCCTTGCCCCGCCCGCGTTGAAAGCGCAAGGCCATCGTGGTCAACGCGATGTGGCTCATCAGGCCCTGGCCACCCAGGCGCAATGCGCACAGGGCGCAGAACAACATCCAACTGCCCGTGGCTGTCCACAGTGACAGGCAGCCAAGCGCCAGCAGAATGACCGTACCGGACACGAACCAGCGTTGGTCACTGCGGTCGTAGAACCCGCCCAGCCAGGCCAACAGGGCGGCGCTGAGTAACGTGGCACCCCCGTACATCAGGCCCAGCTCGCTGTGCCCCAGCGCAAAGTCTTCCCGCAACTGCGGGTTGAACAGCCCGATGTAAAAGGTCTGACCAAAGCCCGACAGCATGGCGGCAAGCACACCGAAGGCGAGCAGGCGTCGGTAGCCACCCACAAAATGCAAATACTCGCGAACTGTGCTCAAGACACCACTCCAGGTTACCGCCGCCTGCTGAACGTGAGTGTCAGGACTGTCCCTTGTCCCGCGGGGTTTCGTCACCGGTCAGTGCCCCCTGCGCGTGCTGCGCGAGGCTGATCCCGGCCTGATTCATCGTAAGATGCGTATGGGTGGCGCCAGCGGCGGTGATCTGTTGCGCGTGATCCTCGTACAGAGCATGGGAGATGATGGGGCCTGTAAAACCCTTTGCGCGTAAAGTGCGCGCCGCGATCAGCTTGGCTTCTATGTCGTCCATGGCGAGAATGGCCGCTCGAATACCCGCAAGATCAACACCGCGCCAGAAATTGCTGTCTTCGGCGTCGGCAAACAGGACTCGCCGACCGATGCCCTCGAACATCTTCGCAGCGTCGTGGAGCGAGAGCCCTCGCACCTGGACGCACGCGAAGCGCTCGGGGAGCTCGTCGAGCGGCCCGAGACTCGCCAGGAGGCCGC
>CAZFJQ010000003.1:9163-159139 GCA_964519755.1 uncultured Halioglobus sp. | reverse complement strand
TCGCCGATGGTAGTGTGGGGTTTCCCCATGTGAGAGTAGGTCATCGCCAGGCTTCCAAATGACAAGGGCCACCCCGGATGGGGTGGCCCTTTTTATTTGGGATTGCGGTGGGTTGCTGTCCCGTTAAGCGGCCCCGGGAGCCGCCATGAGAGCGACCCTGCACCGAAGGTGCGGAGAGCTGGCGCCGCAGGCGTCCGCAGGATCCCAAGCAAAGCTTGCGACCAGTAGTAGGTCATCGCCAGGCTTCAAACCCAAAACCCACGCAGCAATAGCGCCGCGGGGGTTTTCTCGTTTTTGTGCTCCAGACTTTCGGCTTCACTAGCTGTTGGCAGGTGCGAGGAGCTCCAGCAATGCTTCGTCGGGGCCCATGCTGCCATCGGTTTTAAATGGCTGGATACAGACGTGGTCCGCGCCCGCATCCCAGTGGGCCTTGATCCTCGATCGGATGGCGTCTTCGTCGCCCCAGGCCACTATGGCATCCACCAGCCGGTCACTTCCGCCATGCTCGAAATCCTCGTCGCGGAAACCCAGCTCCTTGAGATTGTTGCAGTAGTTTGGCAGTCCTATATAGGTCGCCATATGCTGACGTGCAATGCGCCTGGCATTCTCTGGGTCTGATTCGAGGAGAACCATCTGCTCCGGGCAAAGCCATGCCTCCGGCCCGAGAATTTCGCGCGCCCTGGCAGTGTGTTCAGGTGGTACAAAGTAGGGGTGCGCCCCTTGCGCCCTTTCTGCGCTCAGTTTCAGCATGTTGGTACGCAACGCCGCCAGCAAAAGCGGTGCCTCCTGCTCGGGAGGTACAGACATGAACAAGGCCTGCTGCATTGCGTCCAGATACGCGCGCATGGTGGAGACAGGTTTGCCATAAGTGTGGCCGCGGATGTCTGCCACGAGGGGCGCATGCGAGACGCCGATGCCGAGTACGAATCTGCCCGGAGCGAGCTCGCCAAGCGTCTGGCGTATGGCGTTCATACTCATTGCGTCGCGTCCGTATATATTGGCGATTCCCGTTGCGAAAACAAGTTTCTCCGTCTGCGCGGCCAGGTAACCGATCATGCTGAAAGGGTCGCGCCCTACAGCTTCCGGTAGCCACAATGCACCGTAACCCCATCCTTCCAGTCGACGCGCGAAGGCCGCCACCTCCTTCGCATTCATGCCGTCGATGAATGTCCATACGCCAAGCTTGCCAAAGGGTGTGCGCATCAATGTTGTCTCCCGTATGTGCTGCCAAGAGGCGCCGCGTGGCGTCTGTTGGAATGTATCCAGAGCGCCAGCTTAAGGCTGAACCCCACGGCTGACAAGCGAGTGTCGCGAGGTGCATCGTTCACGCGCGGAATAAATAACCGTCTTTTCACTGAACATGAGTTGTACAGCCGGTACTCCTGGCCTGACATTTCATGATGGCCGCCAACAACGGCAGAATAAGATTGTTGGTTTCGCCAGGGTCAAACTCCAGCCAGTAGGCCGCCATATCGGTAATAGATGGGAGGGCATGGATATCGTAGTCGATAATTTTGAAACCGTTGACAAGGGTTGCCCGGCCATTGTTGAAGAAGATTTCCACGGGTCCGCGGTTGGCCGCGTCGTGCAGCGGTACACCCTCAAACTGGGAGAACGGCGGCAAACCAGCAAGGTCCAACACGGTGGGTGCGAGATCCAGCAAGCTCACCGGTTCAGACACATCCCGGGGCGGGTACCCGGGGTTGCCGGTGGATCTTACCAGTAGTGGCACCCTGGCAGCTTGCTCCCAGAGGGTGTTCTTGCGCCAATGAAATTTCTCACCCAGATGAAAACCGTTGTCGGACCAGAAGATAACATCGGTATTCGTGGCGTTCGGGCTGTTGTTCAGGGCTGTCAACAACTGGCCCACCATGGCGTCGGTATGTGAAACGGACGCCAGGTAAGCCTGCGTGTACTTTGCCGCTCTGCCCGCCAGCTGTACCAGGTCATACTGTGTCAGCGGTGGTGCGAAGATCGGCGCATCGGCCAGGGCGCGCGCTGCCAGAGGTTCGTCGGTCATGTCGGCTGCCAGCGGTGTATGGACCACTACATCCTGAATGGGATACAGATCATAGGCCCATTGCGGCACATCCCATGGGATGTGCGGCAGGTAGAAACCTACGGCAAGAAAGAACGGTTGGCTGCTATTGTAGCGGGCGACAAATTCCGATGACCAGTTGGCCACGAGCTGGTCCGGGTGCAATGTATTCGCGGGCGTCACCGAAGCGCTCAGGAAGGTGTTATCAACCTGGGGATCAAAGCCGTCGAACAATTCGGCGAGTAGCGTTGTGGGGCCCTGCTCGTCCCAACGCTCCGGGAGCGGGTTGCTGAATACCTTGCCGCTGGCGGCGCTGTAGTAGCCGTTGGCGCTCATCACTTCCGGCAAGGACACCAATTCCGGGTTGTTGTAGATCGCATTGTACGCGGAGTCTCCAGTGCCGAACGATGCCCTGGTTATACGATGGGTGCCGGGGCTTTGACCCAGCATGATCGTGGTGCGTGAGCCTGTGCACTGGGGGACCGATGTATAGGCATTCAGGTAGCGGGTAGATTCCGCGGCCAGGGCGTCTATGTGCGGTGTATACACCGTGCCGGCGTAGTCGCTGTTATAACCCACCCAGTTGCGCAGGTCATCGACCGCGATGAACAGGATATTACGGCCTGTTGGTGTCGCCTGCGCGACCAACACTTGTGTACCAAATAAAACCGCGAGGAGCACTGTAACGCTCGCCGACCATCTACAGTGGTCTCCGCTTCGGGCGATGTTCATTTGTGCGGGTTCCGGGGAAAGACTCTCGAAATGAGAGTTGGAGACGCGATAATGGCAATATTTCCACCCACTTGGCAATCAGCCGGGGGAAATTATCGCAAGAAGCGCGGGAATCGGTTTCGAAAATGGTTACTGCCCGGTTGGCGCGCCGGATTGTCCCCGGCGGTGGCATGGTTGCCCCTTGATAATGTGCTCTCGGCCGCCAGGCTAGATAATGCGGTCGCTGCCGCCATCAATGGGGACCTGTGCGCCGGTGGTCGCACCGAAGATGTCGCTGGCCATCGTCGACAACAGCTTAGCTACATCGCTCGCGCGGACTTCCCGGCCCAGCAGGTTGCGGGATTTGTACTGGGCAACACTCATGTTGTAGCGCGCGGCAGACCGCTCAAGTGTCTCCTCCGTCCACAGGGCGGTATCGAAAACAGCATCAGGATGCACAACATTCACGCGAACGCCGGCGGACGCCAGTTCCATGGCTGCCACCCTCGCGAGTTGTGTTACGCCAGCCTTGCTCACGGAATACGCGGAGGCCCCCGGGCCAGGTGCGCCCACGTTGCGCGAGCCAACCAGCAGCAGGGAGGGCCCTACGCCCAGCTTGAGAAACGGAACAACGGCTGTCACGAAACGTTGGGTCGCCGTGAGGTTGACTGCCAGAACCGAGTCCCAGGTGTCGCGGGTGTGGCCTTCCAGGGTCTCGCCGGATTTAAATATGCCGGCATTGCAGACGGCGATATCGATACCGCCATAAAGACCGACAGTGGTCTCAATGCTTGCGTGCAGGGCCTGCTCGTCTGTGAGATCGCAGAGCAGGCCGCGCATCCCTGCCGCCGCCAGTTCATCAACGACCAGCGGGTTGATGTCCAGGCCAACCACTGTCGCCCCCTGGTCTGCCAGCGCTTCGCAGGTGGCCCGGCCGATTCCGCTGTAGGCGCCGGTAACGAGTGCCACCTTGCCCTGGTGAGGCTTGCCCGGCCCTGAGCTCTTGCCGAGCTTTGCCTGTTCAAGGCTCCAGTACTCAAGCTCAAAAATGTCCTTCTCGGGGAGTGCCTGCCAGCCGCCTATGGATTCGCCGGTTTGCACCGCCCGGCGCGTGTGGCGCGCGATATCGGAGATGATCCGGCATTCAGCTGGACTGCTGCCAAAAGCGATGGAGCCGCATTCCTGCCAGATGGCGCAGCGTGGAGCCTGGTCGAGAATGGTCAGCCCGGGGTTGCCGAGGCGCTCGAAGTACTCGCGATAGTCCTCAGCATACTTCGCAATTTCGGGAACAGTTCCGGCGGGTTGTCTGGCAACCACAGCAGGAATGCGTTTTGTGCGTATGACATGGTCGGGGGTTATCGGGCCACGCGTGGCAATCTCTGCAACGTTTGGCAGTGAAGCGAAACCCTGTGCCTCCGGAGAGCGATCCAGTACCGCCAGCTGTGCGGCGCCGCGTACCGTTGATACGGCGCTCCTGATGCGCGCAAGATCAATGAGTTTAACGTCGGTTTCCGCTGTCGGGTGCACCTGGTTGCCGTTTACCTCAATATAGCGCTCGGCCCTGGTCACCAGTTCGATCATGTTTTCATAGGCGATACGTGCGTCATCATTAAAAGTAAAGACACCGTGATGCATGAGAATCATGCCGCGATAGTTGGTGATATCCACAGCCTCAAGCGCTTCTTTCACCTGCCGCGACAGAATGAAACCCGGCATAACATAAGGCAGCACGAGACAGTCCGGAAAAACCTCCGCGAGTATTTCGGCTCCCCCGGGGTTGTTGCTGAGCGTAATGATAGCGTCCGCGTGAGTATGGTCGACGAACCTGGAGGGGATGATGGCGTGCAGGATCGCCTCCACGGACGGCGATGGTGCCGAGGGGTCCAGCATCAGCGCGCGAAGTTGCCGCGCCATATCGGTATCTGACAGGGTGGGAAGCTCAGCCAGGCGGCGTGTCTCGGCAAGACGGATCGCCGGGAACCCTGGAGCTTCGATGGTTTTCAGGTCCCAGCCGCTTCCCTTCACAAAGAGGACTTCCACGCTGTCGCCGAAGAAATCCGCGGTGGTTGTTTTGAGTGAGGTATTGCCGCCACCGTGCATGACGAGATCTTCCTCCGCACCAAGCAGACGCGAGGTGTAAACACGCATGGCGAGCTCGTCGTTGGCGAAAGCCTTTGCGTCGTCATCGTTCCAGAGGCTGATCATGGGTGTACTCCGAAGGGGTAGTCTGTTGTGTTTTGAAGGCGCGCGAAATTGTCGCACGGGGAGCCGGTGCGGTCGCGCATTCAGGTCGCCAGGCTGCAGGCGAGGTCGTAGAGAGACATGTCCAGCTTGTTGTCCTCGGCAATGCGTTTGCGAAATTCGCTTGAAACCTTCGGCGTTTCGCCTCTGTTGCGGTGCGCAACGGAATCAATGCGCCACCCGTGATGGTCGCGCAATCTTGCGAGAAACTTTTCATAGCCTTCCGTGACGCCCACCAGGTCGACTTCTGCAAGTGCGCGCCTGGCGCTGGCAAGCCGGGTACTGTCCGCGTCGATGACACCTGTTGCGGACGAGAAGAGCTCCAGCGTGAACCGGGCAGGCGAGTCGTTCAAGAGCTTGCGCGCCGCCGGCGCCAGAGCCTTGTTGGCCGCGAATGTGCGGCGTGGAGGTAGCGGCGTTGCCATATCGCCGAACCGCGTTTCTGCCATCGCCTCATCTGGTGTCATCGAGAAAAGCTTGGTCTGGTAGTTGTGCAGGAAGGTCTCATAGAACCAGGGTTGCTCGTAAATTTCTTCAATTGGCGTGTTCGCGTGTTCGCCGTGGAACTTGCGACAGTGGTGGAGGTAAGACAGTGTGCGCTCAACGGGATTTCTGAGAATGGTCATTGCGGTATAGTCTGCATTCAGCAGCGAGCGCACCGCGTAGGGCACGTGACCTCGGACCATCCGTAACCGGGGTTGCGCATTTACATCTTCGATCAACCGGGGCGCGAAAGAGTAGGCTTCCATACGGCGAATAATGTCCGAATCGGGCGCTAACACGACATCGGGGTAGCGCTCGAACTTGCGGAAATTCGCTCTCACCAACTCGGAAAATGACGTGCCCCCTGTCTTCATTACGTGCACGAAAAAGAATCGCGACTCCGGGCCTGGTGTCATCGGCGCGCCTTCGCGGACAGGCTTGTTGGTACATTCATGCTACAGCGCGAACACCTGATGGCTGCATTAAACAGCGATGACAGGAATCAGCCGCTTGCCCCTCGTTTCGAGATGGCTGGTGCGCACCTGCCCGGTATAGTCCCGGGCCAGGCTTACCGAAATGGCCACTTGATCGCTCTGTTCCGAGAACGTGGTCGCCATGGCGTCCAGGTCGTCTTGCGATTTTTCTCCGGCGTTCACGGCGCGAATCATATCCGTTACGGCGTTGAGCGGATCATGGTTGCAGGTCTTGCACACGGGTTCGCGCGTCATGAGATGGTGAAGTTTTTGTTCGCTGATGGAGAGGATCGAAGCATCGAACACACTCGCCATGGGCGCTTCCTTTTTCCAGTCGGAGCAGCACAGGTAATAGAGCCCGTCGTATCCGACGAAAATATACAGGAATGGAACCGGGCAGACCCAGTCGGCGCCGCGCCGCTGCATCAACTCCCTTGCCTGCGCGCGCTCAGGAAACTGCTCGTACTGCATGTGATCGACGAAAAGCGCGCCGCCGCGGTTTATTACTTCGTACTCCATGAAGCCGTCTACGCCGTGCTCGAGCCAGTATGCCTTCATCGCAGCGGTATGTTGCGGGTCTTTGCGATGGTTGACCAGTACGATGTGGACCTCGCAGCGTCCGCGTGACATTTCAACGAAACGAATGATGTTGTCGCGCGTTGTCGCAAACGACAGATTGTAAATATCCTCGTAGGCTTCTTCCAGGTCGGAGATATTTATGTTGATTCTCGTAACACCCGCATCAAGGATGGCGGCGCCCCGTTTTTCATCCAGTAGTGCGGCATTGCTCGACAGGCTGCACGTGTCAAAGCCCGCACCGCGAATTCTGCGGATGAACTCCGGGGTATTCGGGTTGAGCAGGGGCTCACCCAATCCACACACGTTGGGCTCCAGCCTCAGTGGGTACGGGGAGCGGCTGGTATTCTGGTCACGCAGCTCAACTGCCCTGAACAGCGTCTGCTCAAACGTCTCCATACTCATGTGGCCTTGATGAGGCGTGGCATCGCGCGGGCAGAAATGACACACCGCATTGCAGCGGTTGGTCGCTTCGATATCAATGTTGATGCTTATGTCCATGTTGGTCTTGGGCTACTACTGAGCCTGCGTCCTGTCCACCGGATACAGCAGATGTGCCGAGATATCGCCCACCAGGTCAATAAACATCTCCCGGCGAGCAAACGTCCAACCTTCGTCTGTGAGTTTGAAATGATCCTCATACCGGCCTGTGATTATGGGCTGGAGGGCCAGGCTCGGGGTGGCCTGCAGAACGGTAAAGCATGCTCTGGCGTCCGCCTGGGTGGCATCCTCTTCGGCCTCAATAATGACGTTGGTCGTGAGGTGCCGGGTTTTCGGGGTTCCGCAGTCGGGGTAGATGCGACAGGATTTCCGGTATAGATCGAGTACCTCTTCATAGCCGGCATGGCGGGAATTGTGAGCGGTGGATACGATTTCCCCGTGTCGGAAAAGCTGCGCGACGCCTTCGAGATCGCCGCGATCAATGAGTTCCGCATAGTGGTAAATGAGATTTTCAATCGCGCGGCTCACGTTTGTCATGCCAGTCTCGACCCCAGTGCCTGTTGCGTGAATGTCATTGATCGTTGCGGGTTTCCCGGGGCTGCCATCGGCATGTTCAGCGCGTTGCAACTACGGGAATAATGTCGGCGCTTGCGGGCAGCAATCCATCGGGATGACGCTCGGCATAGTCGAGCAGTTCACCCAGCTTGAGGTTGATTTCCGCACTGCCTTCGCGCAGGGATGCGCGCAATTTTTCGACGTCCTCCAGACTGGCCTCACCCTGGTTGTAGGCGCGTAGTGTTTCGGTGAGCATATTGGTCGGGTCGTGGTTGCAGGTCTTGCACACGGGTTCCCTGCTTACCACCATTTCGAGCTTCTGGCGGGTCACCTGTAGAAAGCTGTAGTCAAATACCGACCCGAGGCTGGCCTGCTTGCGCCAGTCAGAGCAGCACAGGTAGTAATTGCCGTCGTAGCCGATGAAGAGGAAACCCCAGGGAGCGCCGCATAACGGTTGCGCGCCGCCCTCGGTGAGCTGGTTGCGAGCCTGCACCATTTCCGTGTATTGCTCGAACTGCATATGCTCCACGAACAAGGCGCCGCCGCGGTTAATGACGCTGTAGGAATGGAAATGGCGAATGCCCCGCTCGCGCCAGAAGGCTTCCATGGCCTCGATATGTTGCTGGTCGTTGTGGTGGTCCACGAGGATAACCACGGGCGTGCAGCGGCCCTTGGCGAGCTCTGCGAAGCGTGTGATGTTCTCGCAAGACCGCTCGAAAGGGAGGTTGTATACTTTTTCGTATTCCTCGCCGATATCGGAAATATTGATATAGATTTCATCCAGCCCGGCTTCCAGCAGGGCATTGGCTTTGTCTTCGGTCAACAGGTTGCCGTTGGATGACATGGAGCACTTGAAGCCCTCGGCTTTCACCTTCCTGACAAAAGAAACGGCTTCGCGATTGATCAACGGTTCGCCGAGGCCGCACAGGCTTACGGTCACCGGCAGTCCTGAAACCTCCTTGACCACTTCCCGGTACTCCACCGCGCGTGCCAGCGCCCGGTCAAAAGTCGCCACATCCATGATGCCCTGGTGCGGTGTGGCATCGCGCGGGCAGAAATGGCAGGTCGCATTGCATCGATTGGTGATTTCGATGTCGATAGTCAGGTAGATGGGGCTGATAGACATAGCGGTCTCAACTCACGCTTAGCCGAAAATGATCTCACCGGCGGTGATGAACTGTCAAGAAATGCCGCTGTCGGGTAGTGGCTCAGTTTGAAATCACGCATGGAGCATGAGGCGGCAAGGGCCCACTGAAACCGTGCGGCGACAGGACGTCGCCGCCCGAGCCTGTACAGGGATGTGCGCTTTTTGGCGTGTTTCGGTGGGCCCTTGCCGCCTCATGCGTTCTCCCTGGTAAATATTCAAACTGGGCCACTGCCCGCTGTCGCCGGGGCCCGTCAGTACACTCAGCCCCCGGGTGCTGTCTTGATGTCGGGGCCGCGAAGTGGTGTGAAAGTCCGGTGCTCAGCGCGCACAGAGTTCATCGCCAAACTGGCTAACGTCCGCCAGCATGAGGGACTTCTCGCGATAGGCAGTTCTGTAAAACGGTGCATACTGTTCGGAGACTTGCGGCGTGTAAGGGTCGGCAAACGAACTCTGCAGCATGTTGCTGAACACCGCGCGGCCGCCGAAATTGACAAAGGTGGGATTGTCGAGCCCCGCGTCTGGCGGCAATGGGCGAGTCCCCAGGTCGGCCAGTATGTCCCGCAGGAAACCATCGGAATACAGCTTGAGCGGCGAGCGCGGCGCCCGTGTGGCGAGATGACCCCGCGGCTGCAGGTAACCGGTCAGAACAACCGCATTGCAACGCGCCGGCTCGAAACTCGCATCCCGCAGCAGCGCCTCGCCAATGTGCCATTGCAAGCCGTGACCAGCAACATAGCGCAGCTCCCAGGCACCGTGCTGGCCGGCAAGAATATACTCTTCTCCGGAAGCCGCGTGCTGCACTTCAGTTGGCAATGGGCCAATTTCCAGGCCGAAGGCGAAACCGTAGCGAAACGGGGTACGCATGGCGTCAAATCCGCTGTAGAGCGTCTGCCCGGGACTGGCGCCGGGCACCGCGCGCACCGCCAGGCGGCTTTTTTCGGCGTGGCTCTGCCAGAACAGCGATGTCAGCGAGGCCGCGGTAGCGGGCACCTCGTCGGCGATATCTGCATCTCCGGCGGGCGTTCTATTCAGGTTGAACAGCGCGGGTGTGAGCCCGTTGTTACTCGCGAGGCGCCATTCACCATCCCGCGTCAGGAAGCTGAAGCTCAGGCTGTTCACGTTCGCGCTGAACACTTCCCAACTCCGCTGGCGTTGCGCGGGTACGCCATGGCCGCGAATGAGAGGCCAGAGATTCTCACCATCGATACCCTCGACCGGCACCGCTTGTGCCGCTGCCAGGATGGTCGGATAGATATCGACATTCATGACGATGTCATCGCGTTGGATATTCGTCGGTACCCTGCCGGGCCAGCGCATAAAAAGTGGTGTTCGGTAGGCGCCCTCATAGACCTCGTTCTTGCTGCCATAGAACGGGAAATTATTGTTCCTCTGCGCATTCGTACCGCCGTTGTCGCTGACAAATACCACCAGCGTATTGTCCGTATCCACGCTGTCGACGATTCGCGCTACCGCGTCGTCAAGTTGTGCAACGAGGGCTGCGTAAGCGCCCTCGGGTGAGTTCTTGAAACGCTTTCGGTAGCGCTCCGCAGGCTGGATCGGTGCATGTGGCGCGAGGAAAGCGTGGTAGATGAACCAGGGCGTATCGGACGCCTGGAACTCGCGAATTTTGCGGATAGTGTGATCCGTGAGTATATCCGTCAGGTGTCCACTATGAACTTCCGGTTCGCCGCCATTGTCACGTAACAGAGGGTTGTTGTAGCGTGGTCTGCGCACCTGGTTCGTGGAGGCATCCAGCGGCTCAGAGAGCTCAAACTGATTGAGAAAACCAAACCAGCCGTCGAATCCCTTGTAGTCGGGCCAGGCGGATCGCCTGTCTTCGCCGGCGTGCCATTTCCCTGTGAGGTAGGTTTTATAGCCCGAATCGCGCAGTATCTCCGCAATGGTTGGGAATTCTTCGGGAATTTCAGCGCCGACAGGCCGGAAGCCCGAGCGCTCCGGGTAACGCCCCGACAGAATGGCGACGCGGCTCGGGGTGCAGGTGGCATCCGCGTAGTGGCGGGTGAAAGTCACACCCTCGGATGCCAGCCGGGCAATGCCCGGGGTGGCCAGGCCGCCCGGGTTGATCGCAGATGTATCGTTGTAGCCGAGATCGTCGGCCACGATCAACACGATGTTCGGTCGTCTGTGGCTTTCCTCCTGGGCTGCGGATTTCACCCATGCAAACATGCTGACAAACACGCCACTGAGCCAGGAAAGCGCAGCCATTGCCAGTAGCGCGAGCAAAAGGCTGTTGCGTGGACTGGACAGGGTTGGAGACGTCGAAGACAAGAATTTTCTCTGGTCGACAGGCTTGGGTCGAGATAATACCATTGCGCGCCAACATGAGAGTAATGTGGGGCACGCGGGGCCGGGAAGCATTGTGAGCAAACTTTCAGCAGGCGGTTACCACTTCAGGCAGTGCCTGTTGTGGCCGCGCACGCGATACATGCGCTGGAAGTTCAGGAAGGTCAACGACTCCCTGCGCGCCATGCTGGAGCTGCACCGCTACAGCCCTGCAATTATCCAGTTTCTTGGTGCCACCGTGGTAAATCCGCATGTGCTGCACGAGGTTGCCATTGACGATCGGAGTGTGGTGCTTGACGTAGGGGCTTTTACCGGCAAGTGGGCGCAGAACATCGTCGATCGCTACGATCCCTCGATCTATGCATTTGAGCCCAACCCGACATCCTTCGCGCGTCTCCAGCACCGGGCGGCCAGCAATCCGAAGCTCAAACCTTTGCAATATGGGCTGGCAGACCGCGAGGCCACTGTCGATTTCACGCTGAATGGCCTGGGGTCCTCGATGTATGAAGAGCGGGCGGAAAACGCCAATGCCCGCCGCATTCAGGTGCGAATGGCAGCCATCGACAAGGTCTGGACAGAACTGGCGCTGGGTGAAGTTGACCTGATGAAGATCAATATAGAAGGCGCTGAATTCCCGCTGCTGGAACGCATGATTGAGGCCAACCTGGTGCGTCAGGTAGGGTGCTTCCTGATCCAGTTTCACGAGTGGCACCCGGGCGCTCACGCGAGACGCCGGCGAATACGTGAGAGACTGGCAATAACTCACCACCAGGAGTGGAACTACGAGTTCGTGTGGGAAAAATGGGTGCGCAAGTAGCTAGCCTGTTTTGCGCTCCCATTTTTCCCAGATGAAATGATAGTCCCACGTGAGGCGATGTGTTTCCGCCAGCGCCTTCCGAATTCTTCTGCGCCGTTGATAGGCGCGCGGGTGCCACTCGTGAAACTGGATGAGGAAACAGCGGACGTTCGGTAGCAACCCGGTCTCGATCATGCGTTCCAGCAGCGGGAATTCAGCGCCTTCTATATTGATCTTCATCAGGTCAACCGCGGACAGGTCGAGCGATTGCCAGGTGGAATGGATATCGCGGATTTCGACCTCGGCCCACTCCTGTTTGCTTTTGTCCAGGTGCCCGGTGTGCACTGTGGAGCCGAGATGTTGCATTGCCATGCGCACCGTTTCAGTCTCGCCGCCCAGTCCATAGGGCTGAACCTGGAGTTTCCGGATGTCTTGCGCCCTGTGAAGCAGGTGCCGCAGATTCCTGGGGTCAGGTTCGAAGGCGAGAATGGTCGGGTTGTAGCGGTCGATCATCGCCTGTGCCCAATCGCCGGTGTAGGCTCCCACATCCAGCACCAGGCTGTGCTCGTCGAGTTCGGCGCTGTGCAACAGGTCGCGGTTTTCACTGATGGCGCGCAGCCAGGTATAGAAGGCAGGCCGGTAGTAGTGTAGTTCGAGCGCGCTGCGCAGGAATCCGGGTTGCAGGTTCTCCCGGCGGCGCATATACAGTTTACGCGGATACATCAGCGTCTTTTTGAGCGCGTAGAGACTCGGGAGCATAGTGCGCAGCGGTCTGTTATCGGCCGTCACGTGCGTATATATGTCGCCCGGGGTGCGCCGGCAGGCGGCGGCGCTTCAGACCGCCGCTGTCCTGACACGGTTGCTTGCATCGAACCCCCCGGGTTCTTTTTCGCCATAGTTAAGTGAAAACAGGCGCCTGCGCTGGCCGCCGTTGTAGCTGGCGTGGACGGTACGAAAATTCCATACGATGAGATCGCCCGGCGTGCTCTCCACCGTCACGGAAGGGATGTCCCTGCCCTCGACACCGTAGACAGCCTTGATGCGAGCGGGGTCGTTGAAGTCACGGCGCAAAGTGCGAGCGAAGGTCTGTTGGTGAAAATGGCTGCCCGGGATGATGCGGATGGCGCCACTCTCACCGCCAAGCTCATCCAGGTAGAATGACAGTTTCACGTGGTAATGCTGCAACGGTGCGGCGTACATGTCGGAGTGCCAGTGGCTCTCACAGTAAAACAGGTTGCCATCACTGCTGGACCACTTGTACTCGGGGCCGATCAGGCTCTGCACAACGCCCAGCACGCGCGGGTCGGTTTGCAGATGCGCCAGCCGCGGCGCCTGTTCGATAAAACCGGGAATGATAACGCGGCGTTCATCACCGTGCAGCGATTCCTGTGTCTCCCACACCGGCTGGTCCTCATTGCCAAAAAGATCCTCGAAGCCTGCGACAATCTCGTCGATATCCTCGAGGAACAGGCCGGGCAGTTTCAGGTAGCCGAAGGTGTCGAAGTAGTGGACCTGCTCAGGAGACAGCAGGTGTTTGCGGTCTACCGGCCTGGTCAGGATCGCCTCCGGGGTTATGACTTGGCTCATGGTGTCCCACACCCTGGTTACAGAAGGATAATTTTGCTACTGCTGGTCTCATCACGCGTGGAGAGCGCGTAAGCAGGCTGCGCGCTGTTCTGCCCATTTAACCAGCGGGCTTACAATACTGTCGCACATGACAACAATGCAAGTGCAGTCGGGAGTCCCTGGTCCGTCATGGACCTGCAGTGCGCGGGGTCAGGCGTCGGCGCAAGTGGGGTGTGTTGTGAGTTGCTGTGAGGCCCTGGCCGGGTAAGGCCAGTCCCGGTAGTTGCGCGTTTCGCGGGATGATTGCCGGTTGGTCGACCCTTGCCAGAGGGTCTTGCCAAGCTCTTGCGGCGTCTGCCGACAGCCATCGTCCAGCCAGCGGGCAAGCACGCCGGCAACATCGCGAAAGTTGCATTGGGGCGCTGCGCGGGGCGCGGTCAGCCATTCGTCAATGCTATCTGCCGAGAGAGCGCTGACCGTTTTTGCGTAGCCCAGTTGCTCGAGCGCCAGCGCGTTGGAGAGCTGTTCCACTTGTCCATGGAGAGGCTTGGTGAAAACCGGCTTGGCCCACTGCAGGCATTCACTGATGAGTTCGAAGCCACTATTGCAGATCACGCCTGCACTGCCCGCCAGGTGGTGTTTGAAGGCGGTGGTGCTGGCCGGGTGCCGGGTTACGTTCCTGATCCGGGCCTGCGCCAGCCCATTCGCGTACTGCACGAACTGATGGTGGGGCAGCCGCAGCAACAAATCTGTGACCGCCTGCTGGTTCTCGAATGGCAGGTAGACGAGCACGTATCCCCGATTCTCGACAGCGATGTCCGGCAGGTCCAGAATTGGCGGTAGAACGTTGTCTGCGTAGGGGTGCCAGTGGAGGCCGAGCGGCACATCGACCGGGGCAAAGTGATGCATGATCGCGTTGGTGATGATATTGCCGCCCCGGGTCGGCGTGTTGTGACCGAAGGCGTATTGATGACCGATGCCGACACTGCGCACCCCGGCGCGCCGCGCGGCCCAGGCGCTGATCGGTTCAAAGTCGGTGATCACCAGGTCGTATGCCGTGAGGTCGAGTTCCCTGACCTCTTTCAGGAAGCGTAGCGGGTGGCTGTTGCTCAGCGTGGCCGCGTATTGAATGCTGCCGCCCCGGGTGCGGAAGCTGAGCCCCTCCCGGTGTTGATAGTGACCGAAGCACTGCATATCGAACAGCTTCGCGCGGTCGCGGCCAGAGAAAAGCCAGGTGATATCCGCCTGGTAGGCCGCGAGTGCCCGGGCCATGGCCCTCGCCCTGCTGATATGGCCCTGCCCCGTTGCCTGTACACCGTAGAGAATGCGCATGGTCTAAAGCCCAGGTCCGCCGGCAATAAAGATTGCGATGGTGCTGCCCATGATGGCACCTGCGAGCGTGTCACCGGGATAGTGCACGCCCAGAATGACGCGCGAAAAAGCGATAGCCGTGGCCCACGCATACATCGCCATGGCGGGCTCCTGGTAAACCAGTGTCAGTGACGTGGCGAGCAGGAAAGCTGCGGAGGTGTGGCCCGATGGGAAGCTGAATCTGTCGGCAGCCACGATAATGCTGCGAAAATCGGGCATAGCCTCCTGGGGTCGACGCCGTTTCAAACTGTTCTTGAGTAGCCAGTAGGTGCCGCGCTCCAGAAGCAGCGAGCAGCAAAGGAGTATTATCAGCTCCGGGACATGATCCGCGCCTGTCGCCCACAACAGCAGGGGCAAAAAGAAGTACAGGTAACCGTCGGCAGAGCGGGAGAGCGCCCTGGCCAGGGGGCGGATCAGGCGTCGCTCGCCGCCGTGAAAAAGCGCCAGGAACAAGCGAACGTCGAGTCTCTGCAGTGCGTACAAGATACTCATGGCCGCCAGTGTGAATCGCCTCAGCGGCATTGTTATTACACTGCGATGAAGTATTTATGACAGGCGCACCGGCTTGCCGGTGAGGTGTCGCAGCTCGCGGGCGAATCCAGGTTGACAGGCGCCGCGCGTGACGGTTTTCGTCGGATGCCCGATAATCGGGCTGTTGGCGTTGGTCCTGAGGGGAGTTTGGGGTGTTCATGGTGACGCGGTTCATGGCGCTGGTGCGCGTTCCGGCCCGGATTGTGTGGCTGGGGGTTATGCTTGCCTGCACGCCGGAGATTGCCGCGAAGGCCGCGCTGTCGTCAACCGTTTCCCCGGCCCAGGCGCCACCGTCGGAGTCCCGGTTTGCCCGCACCGCGCTGTACCTGCAGCAATCGGACGCGGAAATGCGCGCGGATTTTGTAACAACCGCGCTCGCGCTGCTGGCCGATGCCTATGCGGAGGAGGCTTCACTTGCGCGTCAGGCGGCACTGACAGCTACCGATGGTGAGAAACTGCTTGGCTGGGCGCGCGCTGTGGAGCACTTTGCGCGCCAGCTGCCCTGGCTGGTTGACGACGTCGAACAGGGTTTTCCCGTGGGGCTGATTCCCGGGAGTGATGGCAGCTTCTCTGTCAGCGTGGCCGGGCGCAGGCTGATGCTGATACATCCGCGTGCAGATCAGCAGGCTGTGTTTGAACAATCGATACTCACGGCATTTTGTCGCCGGCACGATTGTGCGGCATTCACGCCCGGGCAGGCAGCGCTTGAACCCATTCCGGTAAGTGCGGCGAATGTGCACCCACAATGGACCTTTACCGAGAGTGGCGCTGTCTGCAGTCACCGTGGACTGGAGGTCGATTTCGGCTCAGGCCCGGACATTGCGCGTAAGCGGGCTACTTGCGAGCAGTTGCTGCGCGAGGCGGTTGTGCTGAGTCAGGAAATCGGGTGGCAGCGGAGGCACGCGGTACGCATTGACTGGGAAGCGCTCTCCCTGAGTCCGCTCCCGGGTCGTATGGATTATGCGCTGAGCCTGAACGCCGCCGGGGACACACTACTGGCAAGCGTGCCCCTGATTCACGCCAGTCCGGGTTTGTTGCAAGCCATTACGCCATGGCTGCGTAGCGAAGTGATGCAGACCGAGGGCTTCCGGCTCAGGCTGCGAGCCAGCGATTTCGACTGGATTCCCGCGTCTCAGCACGGGGCTGCCCGGCCCCGGTGAGCCGGGTATCAGGTGTTGAATTGCCTGACCGCGGTGAGTAACTGGCGGCAGGTGATCTGGCCGACCAGCTTGCCGCCTTCCACCACGGGGCGGCGACGCTTGTTCTTGCGCAACATATCCTGCGCCACGTCAACAATGTCTTCGTTCGGGTGGGCCACGACCAGGTTTTCCGCGGCCATGTAATCACGCACCTTGCCAACGTGGCTGTCATTGTAAGTGGCGCCCAATGCTGCCCGCAGACAGTCCAGTTCCGACAGGATACCAACGAGATTACCCGCCTTGTCGACCACGCAGACACCGGAAATCCTGTTGTCGAGAATCACCTGCATGGCATCCAGAATGTTATCGTCCGGGCCCACTTTGGCGGGATTTGGCAGCATATGGTCACGCAAGTTGACGGATTGCAGCATAGTTGTCTCCTTCTACCCGATGGGGCGCGAGTATAATTCAGTATAGTCTTTCGTGGGGTCAACCCGGTGATGAAAACACTGCATCTGATGCGCCATGCAAAATCGGCCTGGGACGACCCGGAACTTGCCGACCGCGACCGCGGCCTTAACCGGCGTGGTCACCGGGATGCGCCGCGCATGGGGCGCGCGCTCGCCGACCGGCTGTTGCCAATGGCAGTGCATGTGAGCCCCGCGCACCGCGCCCGGCTCACGCTTGCCGGTTTGTGCGCAGGCTGGCCCGCGCTGCGTGCGCAACCGCATATCACGGTGGAGGCCCTGTATTGTTTTCGTTACGATGAGCTGTGGCAGTGGGTTGCCGCGTATACCGACGAACGCGCGGAATTGTTTGTCGTTGCGCACAATCCTGCCCTGACCGAATTGGCGAACCGGCTCGTGGGTCGCCCCGTGCTAGACAATCTGCCCACCGCGGGCTACCTGCAGCTGGCGTTGGCAACAGAGCACTGGAGAAGTCTGGAGGAAGGTTGTGGGCAGGTCGTGGACAGCCTGTTTCCGCGCCAGTTGTCGCGCGCCTGATACGGAGGTTTGCATGCTTCGCGCATTCGCATTAACCGTGGTGATTCTGCTGCCACTCCCCGGCCACGTTGCCGCGAACGATCCCGCCACCGAGCGGCTGGCCGAGGCAGTCCGCTTTCGCACGATCAGCTACCAGGATCTGGGCCTGATTGACTACGGCGAGTTTGAGCGTTTTCACACCTTCCTGCGCGCCAGTTTCCCCCGGGTATTTGCCTCGCTTGAGGTGGAAACTGTGAACGAACACAGCCTGCTGCTGCACTGGCGGGGCGCCAACGAAACACTCGAACCGATTTTGTTCACTGCGCACATGGATGTCGTGCCGATAGAGCCGGGTACAGAGCAGGACTGGCCGCACCCGCCTTTTGCGGGAGTGGTTTCCGAGGGCCGAATTCACGGGCGTGGCACCCTGGATGACAAGCAGGGCCTGATGGGTCTGCTGGAGGCCGCGCAACAGCTGTTGGCAGAGGGTTACAGGCCGCAACGCTCCGTGGTGTTTGCGTTTGGCCACGACGAGGAGATCGGCGGCGACGACGGTGCACGCAAGCTCGCGGAGCGAATGCGCGAGCGTGATTGGTACTTTGCCTGGATGGTCGATGAAGGCGGTATGGTGGTCGCCGGCAACCCGCTGCTTCCCGAGCGCGATGTTGCCCTGATCAACATTGCGGAGAAGGCTTATGTCACGCTGACGCTGGTGGCCACGGGGGAGGGCGGCCACTCCTCCAGGCCGCCCCCGGTAAGCACGATCGGGCGCTTGTCTGCCGCGCTTGCGCGTATTGAGCAGAACCCGTTTCCGCCGCGCTTGCCCGCGCCTGTGGTCGCCATGCTTGAGGGTATGGCGCCACATATGTCGCAGCCCGAGCGATTCATCTTCAAGAATCTGTGGCTCACGGGCGGGCTGGTCGCGGGGCGCATGAGCGAAGACCAGTTGACCAATTCCTTCGTGCGCAGCACTACCGCGTTGACCATGTTCAACGCGGGTGTCAAAGAGAACGTGGTGCCGCAGCGGGCCGAGGCAAAGGTGAACTTCCGGCTGCTGCCCGGCGATACACCCGCGCAGCTGCTGGCCCGTATTGAGGAAATTGTCGATGATCCCGAAATCGAGATACTCACCAATGACTGGGATAGCGTACCGCCGGTTGCCGACCCCGAGGGGCCCGGCTTCGAGGTGATTTCCGCGGCGGTCTCTGCCGTCTATCCCGAGGCCCTCGTAGTACCCTCGCTGCTCACCGCCACGACGGATACCCGGCATTACGTGGGTCTCGCGACAGACCAGTACCGCTTCCACGGTATGCTGATCGACGCGGCACAGGCGTCCAGCGTGCATGGCACGGACGAGTATATCGGCGTGCAGAGCTATCTGGATTCCATTGCGGTTGCACGCGAGATGCTGCGCCGCGGTTCGTCGCGCTGAGAAAACGCTGGCTGTCTGGCGCTTGCGGCATGCCGGCCGGATGTGCGCGCTGCCCGGCAGGTGTTATTCTGGCAATCTGTTCGTTGCGGTATCGAGGGGAAGGGTATGTGCACGGTAGTGCATCCGCGGTTGATGACAGGGGTGTTGTGCGCGCTGCTCCTTGGCGCCTGTTCGGGCTCGATGCAAAGTGGCGGCCCTGAAGCAGGCGTAGCGAATGCGCAGACTCTGTGTGCGGAGCCGCGGCCCCAGGTCTGTACCATGCAGTTCGAACCTGCCTGTGGCGTGCTCGGCGATGGCAGTCGCAAACAGTACTCCTCCCCCTGTAACGCCTGTGCAGACGACAAGGTCGTGGCGACACTGGCCGGCGCCTGCCCGGAATGAGCCTGACCAATCGCATATTCATCGCCATGCTGGCGGGCATCGCGCTGGGGTCCCTGTGTAACCTGCTGCTGCACAGCGACGCTCTGGCCGCCGTTATTCGTAGCGGTATTGAGGACTACCTGGTCGGCGGGTTGTTCGATGTCGTGGGGCGAATTTTTGTCGCCTCGCTAAAGTTGCTGGTCGTTCCGCTGGTGCTGGTGTCATTGATTTGCGGTAGCAGTTCGCTGGGCAATAGCGCGCGCATGGGCCCGATTGCCGGCAAGACGCTGTTTTTCTACCTGATGACCACCGCGCTTGCCGTGTCCGCGGCGCTGTTATTCGCAGTCTTCGTAGGGCCCGGCTCCGAGCTCGACCTCAGTACGGACGTCGACTACCAGGCCCTGCCCGCCCCGCCGCTTTCCGACGTGCTGGTGGATATTGTGCCCTCCAACCCGGTGAGCGCCATGGCGGAGGGCAAGATGTTGCAGATTATTGTGTTCGCCCTGCTGGTGGGGTTCGCGATCTCCCATGCGGGTGAGCCGGGCCGCCGCATCGCCGGTTTCTTCCGCGACCTGGAAGCGGTGGTGATGAAAATGGTCGATGTGCTGATGCAGTTGGCGCCGTATGGCGTGTTTGCACTTCTGGCCGGGCTGTTTGCAGAGATGGGCATCAGCGCTATTGCCGATCTGGCGGCTTACTTTTTCACTGTCATCGCGGTGCTGCTGTTTCATGCGCTGGTGGTTTATAGCTCACTGCTCAAGCTGCTCACCGGCCTCTCCCCGCGCATTTTGCTGACCAAGATGCGCCCGGTCTGGGCGTTCGCTTTCAGTACGGCTTCCTCGGGCGCGACTTTGCCGATTACCCTGCGCACAGTCGAGCGTGGGCTGGGGGTGAACAATTCGGTCGCCGGTTTCACGGTGCCGCTGGGCGCCACGATCAATATGGATGGCACAGCGATAATGCAGGGTGTCGCAACCGTGTTTATCGCCCAGGTGTATGGCGTCGAGCTCTCACTGGCGGCGTATATCACCGTTATCCTGACCGCCACACTGGCCTCGGTGGGCACGGCGGCGGTCCCGGGCGTGGGTTTGATCACCCTGGCGCTGGTGCTGGAACAGGCCGGGCTGCCGGTAGAAGGCATTGCGCTGATTATTGGCGTAGACCGCCTGCTGGATATGGTGCGCACTGCGGTGAACGTGACCGGGGACGCCACGGTCTCGCTGTTGGTGGCCAGCAGTGAAGACGCGCTGGACAGGGGAATCTACCACGACCCTGACACAGATCGGGATGAAAGGACCCAGGCGCAGGATTCGCCGCTGGCCTAGCGCCCATCGCCTGGGCGCCCCGAGCCTTGTGCCGCCGGCAGCTCCCGGCCCCCGACCCGCGCCGGTCACTGTGTTAGCATAGCGGCCGTTTTTTGTCGGAGGTCGGTACCCGCCATGTCAATCAAGTGCAGTATTGTTCCCGTGACCCCCTACCAGCAGAACTGCTCAATCATTCGTTGTGAGGCCACCGGCAGCGGGGCGATTGTCGACCCGGGTGGCGATATCCAGCGCATTCTCGAGACGGTGAGGGACATGCACGCCGCTATCGACAAGATCATCCTGACGCACGCACACATGGACCACTGCGCTGCCGCAGATGTACTGCGCAAACAGTTGGGGGTGCCCATTGAAGGGCCGCACCGCGAAGACGAGTTCTGGCTGCAGGCGTTACCGCAGGCCTGTGCGATGTCCGGTTTCCCGCACGCGGACGCTTTCCTGCCCGACCGCTGGTTGGAGCAGGGCGATACGGTCAGCGTGGGCGAGCAGCAACTTCAGGTGCTGCACTGTCCCGGGCACACTCCCGGGCACGTGGTGTTCTACTATGCGCCGCAGCACATTGCCTGGGTCGGTGATGTGCTTTTCCAGGGTTCCATCGGTCGCACGGATTTCCCGCGCGGTGACCACCAGCAATTGGTCGACAGCATCCGCGGCAAGCTGTTTCCACTGGGCGACGATATCACCTTCGTTCCGGGGCATGGCCCCACGTCCACCTTCGGCCAGGAGCGACGCAGCAATCCCTTCGTCGCCGATGCGCGTTATGGCTGATGCCGGGGACGAGAGGGCGGCGCTGTTGCGTCGGGAATACCATGCGCAGACCGCGCGCATCCGCTGGCATGCGCTGCAAACCCATTATGCTGGCGGCAGGGTGGTAGTGGTGGCACCGGGTACTGATCTCATCGAGGTGGCGGTGCAGCTCGGGCTGGACAACACCGATGCTTTCACCGCCTGGATCGAGGGTGGGCAGGTCAGCGGCGTGAGCGAGGAGCAGGCGCTGGCCTGGTACACGGCGGATGCCGAGGTCTGGGCTGTGGTAGCCGCGCCCTGGGTTCTCGTGCAGCCTGCTAGCGAATCACCTTGATCCAGTCGCCGGTGCGCGGCTCACCCCGCGGGTAGAACCCGTTGATCAGGCGCAGTTGATTCTCCGCGTCTTCAATTTGTATGCCCGCGGCGAGGCTGGCGAGCGTGGCGCCGCGCGGCACTTGAATGTAGCGGACCTGCCGCGGATTTGCCGCGCGGCGCTCGCGCGGGTGAATGGGCCGGAAACTCTCGATGAGTGCCACTAGCTGGACGTCATCGGCGTTGAAATCGCTCCCGCTACCCTCAAACAGATAGCTGTAGCCGTTGTAGTCGATGACCGCAATGCGCCGGTCGCTGCCGCCACCGCTGGCGACTGCCGTGTAGCCTTTGAGACCGGCCTGCTCGAGCGCGCGCGCGGCGCTCAGGGTGCCGCTTGCCCTGCTTTCCAGTACCTCCTGCGGGCCGGACGTCGCACTGCGTGGCAACAGCCTGATCTGCACCCGGGCCGCGCCGTCGGGTGCGCGTGCAATGATCTCGCTCTTGGTGGTCTCTACCTGCCAGCCCGGCGGGTGTTCAAAGGTGAAGGCGAGTCGGCTGTGATAGAAACGATTCTCCTCCCGCTCGCCCTGCACGCTCTCGCCCCACACCAGCCCCTGGGTGCGCTGGCGAAACTCTCCAGGCACCGCCGGGTCGGCAGTCCATGCGTCCAGGTCCAGCTCTGACGCGGCATTGATAACCGCTTTCAGGCGCTGGTCGTTGCGCGGATGGCTGGCATACAGGCCGTGGTAGGTTGAGCTGGGCTTACCGCTGGACGTGGCTTTCAACCGCTGGTATTGCTCCTGGTACTTGAGCACGCCGATGACCTCCAGCAGCGCGTCCGGGTCATAGCCGGAGCGGTGCATGTAGCTGGCGCCAAGGCCGTCTGCCTCCAGCTCCATGTCACGGCCGTAGCCGCTGATCAATTCGGCCCCGTACATGTTGGAAGCCTGTGCGAGGTCCCCGGAGCCGGTGAGAATATACGCGGTGGTGGCGAGTACCGTATTGGTAATGCTGGCGGTTTGGCGGCGGCCGTGATGGCGCGCTGTGATGTGGCCGATTTCATGCCCGAGCACGGCGGCGAGTTCGGCCTCACTGTCGAGGTAGGCCAGCAGGCCGCGATGAATGTAGATGTAGCCTCCCGGCAGGGCGAAGGCGTTGATGTCGGGGCTGTCGATCACGCTGAAGCTGAAGTCGAGTTCCGGCATGTCGCTGTTGGCCGCGAGGCGCTCGCCCACCCGGCGCACGTAGGCCTGCAGCTCGGGATCGTCATATAGTGCCCCTTCGGCCACCATCTCGGCATGCATTTGTTCGCCGATGCGGGTTTCGCCGGCGGCACTGGAAAGCACCACGCTGGCGCCCCCGGTGGCCGGGTTGCCGGCACATCCCGCCAGCAGGGGCGTGAACACAACGCCGATACAGGCGCCAAGCAGCAGCGTGAGTCTAAGCATATCTACCCTCCCCGGGGCCAACCCGGATAGTGTGCACAGGCCCTAGTATTCAGCCGAAAGAAATTCCAGCAGCTGGTCGCCAAGGCCATCACAGGCAGTTCCCTGCACCGGCGCGATAATGGGAATCGGCACGATCAGTGCGGGCATGTAGGATTGTCCTGTCGCCGTGGTATTGACGCGGCCGACCTCGGCGCGGTCGGTGAAGTCCCAGATTGTGGCCTCGTAGTCTGAGTCATTGCTCCAGGTGCCGAAACCGAAGCAGCCGCCGCCTCCGGGGCCGATACCGCAGGCCATGGAGCCACCCGAATCCGTGCGCAGTGTTGTCCCGTCGATCCAGATCATGTACTCGGTATTCATTTCGCGCAGGCGCTCCGCCACCGGTGCCCGGCGCATCAGCCGCTTGAGTTCCTCGGGCCGCAGGGGCGCGGTGCGAGGCTCGAACCAGGGATACAGAGCGTTCACAAAATCCAGTTCGTCGACCACCGTGATAGAGCTGTCACGCGCAGTGATGTGGTCTCCCAGGCAGCGAATAAATTCCGGCTCCGTGTCGTAGTCACTGGCGTGGCGCCGCCCGAGTATCACCACGCTGGCATCGCCGATGCCTTCGACGGGCTCGTTGAACACCATTTCGTCCACAGTGGATGTCACGCAGCCGCTCAGCGCCGTGGCGAGTACCGGCAGTAGCAACGCAATGAGGCGGCTCATGGCGTCCCCCTCGCCGGCGGTACGTTGTGCGCTTCCAGCCACTGGTTTACCGCGGGCACCCGGGTGAAGCCGGTGGCAAAGTTGGCGCCGGCATCCCGCAGCGCCATCACCGCTGCCAGGTTGACCGCGGCCCGGTCACTTTGCAGGAAAGCAGTGGGCGTTTTGCCGTAACTGGTCATGCTCCACTCGGCGATGGGCTCGCCGTCCAGCGAGACCAGTTCGAAGCGATAGCGCATCCAGATCTCGTAGACCTTGACGCTGGTGTGCGCTGGAATCGCGTACTGCAACTCGTCCACATGCGGAATCAGCACGCCGTCCACCGCCGGGTTGGGCTGGTCGGGGCCGGGTGCCCCCTGCATCGGCACCAGTTTGTGGAACATGCCCTGCAAAAGCGTATTCCACATTTCTACCTGCGCTGTTCCGGTGCTGACGACCCAGCTCGAGTCGCCGGGGTTGGCCGCCTCATCGGCAAACTCGTGTTGGGAGAAGGCCTCGTCATACCACACCCCGAGGGTGACCGGCAGTGGTGTCATGAGCGGTGGTGGAAAGCTGCCCTCCACGACAACCTGTGTGGGGCCACAGCCGACCAGCAGAAGCAGCAGCAGGGCCAGTGAGTAGCGCCGTGGCAGTAGATCAGCGGAAGTCATTGAGTGCGACAAATGTCCCTCCGTTGCGGTGCGTGAGTTCGCGCATCAGGGTAGCGAAGCGAATGCCCGTGGTTTGTAAATTCGGTGCCCGGATGAACTGTACGGGAAAACCCACCGCGTGGATGCGCACCAGGCGATCGCCGTTGGCATCCTCCCGGTTGATACGGTCCACCGTGTCGACCACCTCTGAAATTGACTGGCCGGTGAACTCGTCGCCGAACACGTAGATGCTGATGCGTTTGCCCGGGTCGTAGAACGTGCGAATGGCGGCGGTGATACCCTCGACGGGGCTGGAATTACTGAACACGTGCCAGCCGCGTAAATTTTCCAGGATGACTTTGCGCCGACCCGGCGTGTCGGGAATCCATTTGCCGCGGTAGCGGCTGAACAGGTAGTTGCCCATATCGTTCATCACCTGGATGCCCTTCACCTCCGGGTAGATGCTGAGTGTCGCCTCTACCTCGCGCAGCACCCGGGGCCAGGCGTAGGAGAACATCGAGCCCGAGGTGTCGATGACGAAAATGATGTACTCGCTGTCTACCGGGATGCCCCCGATCAACTGGTTCTTTGCCTGGTAGGCGGGGCCCAGCAGACGTTGCATTTCGGTCGTGAGCTGCTGCCTGGCCACGGCGAGCTGCTGGTTGATCACCGAATCGCTGGTGGTCGCTACCGCCTCTGTCGCCAGGCGCCCGCGGGCGGCCGTCAGTTCGTCCCGCAGTATGGCGATGCGTTCCTCGTGTTCCGACAGCTGTTCCCGCCGGGCGTTCAAATCGCGATTCATTACCCGGGTTTCGCCGCGCAGCGCAAACAGTTGCTCCTGCAGGTCTGCCATGCGTCCCTCGAGATTGACGGTGGAGGCCTCGATGATCTGCGGTTCCACGGTTTTGGTGATCATCAGCAACAGGATTACCGCGCCGAAGCCGCAGCAGATAACGTCCAGGAACGACAGTGAAAATTCTTCGGTAGCCCTGCGTTTGCGTTTCATCGTCGATCGACCTCAGGGCCAGTCCCGGGAAGGGCTGAGAAAGGAACCTTTGCTGCTCTGGGCCAGTTGCCACAGCGCCGATGCCGCCATCGGGTCGCCCTCCAGCGGCGCCAGAATCACGTTTACCGGCACGCCGGGCGGCAACTGACTGATCGCCTGGCGATACAGTTTCAGCCGCTCGTTGCCACTCACTTTGCTGCCGCGCGGTGCGGTCCTGCCCTGGGTGGGCAGGCCGTCAGTGATGAGATAGATATTGTCCGGCTGTGGGTTGAGCTTGCCGAGGGCCAGAAAAGCGTTCTCCAGGCTCGTGCCTCCGCCTGGAAGTACCTTGCGCAACTCGCTGGAGAGCGTCTCCAGGCGCGCCTCATCCGCCACCTCAAGCCACGTACCGGCCGTGTCGGGCAGGGCGAACCGGGCCTCGGTGTTGAAGGTAATGACCTGGTAGTTGGCCGCGATGGGCAACTGCGCGGTCAGCCAGTCGACGGTGGCTAGGCTGCGTGTCCACTTGTCCGCCCGGCGCTGGATGCCTGCATCCATGTTGCGCAGGCGGATAATCTGCACCAGGCGATCTGCAAGCATGCTGGCGGAGGTATCCAGCAGAATCGCAATGTGTGTGCCGCCCAGGTTGAGCCCGGTGAGGTACTGGCGACTGCCATCGCCGAGGAAACTGCGGGCGCTGCTCCCGCCCTCGTCCTGGGCCTGTGCACGCAGCTCCTGCACCTCCTGTTCCAGCTCCAGCAGTTCGGCCTTGAGCGCGGCGATGTCCTCTTCGCTGGCCAGTGCATCGCTGCGCAGTTCCAGCAGTTCGGCCTGCACTTCTTCCTTCTCTTGAGTGATGCGCGTGGCGCGGCCCCGGGCTTCAACGATTGCCAGGTCAACGCTGTCCAGCGTATTGCGCAACTGCACCAGGCCGGCTTTTCCCTCGCGAATGTCTTCTTCCAGCAGGCTGACTTCCGCGAGCAAATCCTCGTTGCGGTCCACGGTTTGTTGTTCAATCGCGTGATTCATGATCAGGTAGACCAGCACCACTGCACCGAAGCCACAGGACATGATGTCCAGAAAGCTCAGGTTGAAGGTGTTGAACTGGCGTCGTTTCCTGATCATGCTCAGCGTTCGACCTCGATCAGCAGAATCGTGCGATCCGCAATACGAATCTCGTCTCCGCAGCCCAGAGCCTGTCCCGGCTGGTACGCATCGCCATTCACCCGCGGCAGTGGTCTGCCTGCGGCAGCGTGATCCTGCGATGCGGCCCCGGCCTGGCCGTTGGTCTCATGCGCACGCAGTTGCCAGCCATTGCGCGTCTGATGTATCTCCCAGGCCGGGTGCACCCGGCTGCCCCGGGGGTGCAGCGGTTGCGCGCGGGCGCTGTACAGCCAGTGGGTGGGGGATCGACCGGACGCTGTTGTGGCGGTTGCAGCAGGTGCTGGACTCTCCGACGTGATGGGCGACGGCGAACCCGGGCGTGTTGCGGCGGCGTCGCGCACGGCCAGTGGCGGCAAGGAGGTGACGAAGCTCAGGGCCTCGCCACGTTCGATCACACGCGCCTGGTGTGCACTCAGGGCGCTGTGCATGGCGTCGTCGTCGAGGACCTGGATACCGGGTAGTGCCGCCCCGATACCCGGCAGGAGCGCCGCCAGTGGGTCGGCCAGCAGCAGGCTCGGCTCGTTTGCGCGCTCCAGCGTTTGCTCTGCCGCGGTGAACAGGCGCTCGCCGGTGCCGAGCAGGTCCTGCAATGACACCCGCGCCCGGTAGCCGCCTATGTCAAACACGGTTTCCGACGCGACCTGCAGTGACTGTAAGGCCGCGGGCAGGGCGTCGTAGAGTTGCTGCTCTGTTTCTGCCTTGCGCCGGGGGTCAAAGCGCGTTTGGCGCACGAAATTCGCGGCAATCAGCTCAACCAGCCTTTCCTGCAGTTGCAGCAACCCGCAGCCCGGCAGCGGTGAACTGCGCTCCAGCGTCAACATATCGCCGTCGGTGGTCAGTTCGCTGAGCACCGCCTGGTGTAGCTGGATCTCGAGGTGCGCCACACGCGGCGCGGGGAACAGGCTGGCAAGCGCCACGCTGCGGTGCAGCAGGCCCACGGCGGCAAACGGACACTGCTGTACGATGCCGAGCAGCAGCGAAAGCTGCTCTCGCTGCATGCTGCCGGGTACGGCAAGGATCAGCTCGGCGGGCTCTCCGGCCTCGCGGTGCAAAGCCTCGAGGTGCGCGTGTGCGAGATCCGCGGTATGCCTCGATGGTCCCAGGGCGGGTTGCAGTGGTTCGGTACCGAGTTGCCACCAGTAGCGGGTGTTGGTATCCCGCGGCCTTAAGCGCGCCGCGGCTCGCGCCGCCTGTCCAAACACGTAGCCGCTTCCGCTGAGCAGCGCGTACCCCGGGCTTTGCACCAGCGTGTCGCCGTGCCAGAGACGCAGGTTGCTATCGCTCAGGTCGAGCAGGCCGATGCTCATCAGTGGGCGACCAAAAAGCGCAGCAGGCGGGTGTCGGCGTAGCGCTGCGAATCCAGCACCAGCCTGTCCTGCGCCTGCTGCAACTGGTGCAGGCAGAACATGATGACAATACTCAGCACCAGGGCGACAAAGGTGCTGTTGAATGCCACGCCGAGGCTGGCGGTGACGCCGGAAATGTCGCCCGCTACGGCCTTGTAGGCCTGGCCCAACGCATCGCCGATGCCGCGCACCGTGCCGATGAACCCGATAGAAGGTATGGCCCAGGCGATGTAGCGCACCATGGACATTTCCGAGTCGAGCCGCTCGGACTCCACCTCGCTGTGTTCCTTGATCGTGTCGGATACCGCCTGGATGCTGCCGGTGGTCGCGAAGCGCTGCAGCGCCGCCAGCAGGGTCCGGGGCAGCAGGTATTCCTGCTCCCGCGGCGGCAGCGCCTCCAGCGCGCGGCTGTACTCGCGGGCGTCCTCTGGCAGCACGGTGGTACCCTCGGGGATGTCGAGCAGGCTGCGCTCAAGCGTTTCCCGCTCGCGCATGATGCGCTGTGCCTTGTACGCCATGATAGCGAGCGCCCAGAACAGCAGGATGAAACAGGCTTCCTGCTCGAAATCCCGGATGACCACCACCAGGCTCCGCTTGGCAACATAGTCACCGCCCGCGGCCTGCGCCTCGGCGTCCTGTTGCAACTGCGCGTTGGCAGCGGGGCGGATGGCGCCGACATAGGCGGCGTGTACCACGATGATAGAAATCAGCAGGGCGAACAGCTGAAAGATGAATTCCTGGGAGAGTCTCTGTTTCATGCAGGGGTCCTAGATGTCCACCGGGAAGGATACCGAGAGGTCTTCGGAAATATCCTCTGAAGGTTCATAGATAAATGGTGAGTCGGCTGCGCCGGCCTGCGCATCGTTTGCGCCGTCCTCAGCCTGCCCCTGTGCGCCCTGTGATTCACCTGTGTGGGCACCCGGAGATGCCGGGCCCGATGCGCGCTCGGCATCCTGTGTCGTTTGCGCTGGCTGCCCCGGCACCTGGCCGTGAAGGCCCGCGGTCGCCAGCGCCATTGCGATTGCCAACGGTGCGAAAAACGCTGCTTTTGCCATGCCTTACTCCGCGTACCGTGCGATACGAAATCCTACGTCATCGCGTCCCGCTTGCCCATAATCGCGATAGGACAGTCGCAGCTCGCTCAATTTGGCCCGGGTCCACGCCGCACCACGAATCACGTAGTTGTCGCCGGTGGCCTTGCCCAGTGGATCGATAGCCGGTCGACCGTCGTCCGCGGGAATGGCGTACACATCGTGTATCCATTCCGCCACGTTGCCGCCGAGGTCATACAGGCCGTGCTGATTGGGCGGGAATGACGCCACGGTGGCGCTGACCACCTCGCCGTCATTGTAGTTGTTGAGTACCCGGCCGGTAACGAAGGCGGAACTGGCGTCGGCGTAATTCTCTACTGCCTGCGTGGGCGGAAAGTTGTCCCCCCAGGGGAACTTCAGAAGCGCTGCGCCATTGGCGCGGGCCACCCAGGCCCACTCCGCTTCCGTGGGCAGCCGGTAGCCGGTAGCGGAGGGGTTGAAGCCGGTGATGATGCCCTGTTGTTCGCGGTAGAAAAGCGGCAGGCCCTCTCGCCGGCTGAGCCAGTTACAGAAAGCCGCCGCCTGTTGCCAGCTCAGCTGCGCGGCAGGCTGGTGATCGCGGTTCAGGCTCTGGCCGTCAACCTGCCCGGAGTTGTGACCGCCCTGGAACTGGCGGAACTGCGCGTTGCTGACCTCGGTGGTCTGTACGTAGAACATCCGGCGCAGCCCCACCGGGTGCAGAACTTCGTTGGCCCGCCGGCCGGGGTCGCGCCGGGACGCGCCCATGCTGAAATCCGCCAGCGCCGACTCTTCGGGCCGGAACAACAGCAATGTCTGCCCGAGGGAGGTGGTGATTTCCGGGGGGATGCCGGCCATGCGCGCCTGTTGCAGGGTGAGCAGCGCGATGTCCAGTTGCTGCGCCAGGCCCGTGCGCGGCGTGACCCGCTGCCGCGCGGTGGCGTGTCCGTCGAGACTTACCTCGATGGCATGCGCTACCGTGGGTAGCGACAGCGTGCGACTGCCGCGCCCCACTTCACGCCCATTGACGCGCACCAGGGCGTTTTCCGGGCTCACGCGCAGGCGCACTTCACCAAGCATCGGGCGCAAGGTCAGACTGCGCTCATCGCTTTCACCTGCCGACAGGCTGAGATTTTCCGTATGCCGCGTGTAACCGGGTTTGGACACCGCGAGCCGGTTCTCCCGATCGGGTGGCAGTGCCAGCGTCAGCGGGGTCTGGCCCTGGAACTCGCCGTTCAGGGTCACGTTCGCGCCGGACGGTTGCGTTTTCAGGTACAACTCGCCCGGCGCGCGCTCGAGGGTGACGACACCGAGATCCTGGGGTTGCCCGGCGACCACTGCCAGCGTTTTTGTCCACGCGGCGTGGCCGGCCCGCCGCAGCAGCAGCTCGCGTTCGCCCTCCAGCAGTTCGACTGTCGCAGGTGTCTCGCCGAACTCCTCGCCATCTACGCTGATGCGGGCACCGCCGGGCGCGCTGTCCAGCGTAATCTCGGCCCAGGCGGGGACGAGTTCGAGTTCCAGCCGCTGGCGGGTGGCACGGCCTTCAACATCGAGAACCAGTGATTGACTTTGAAAGCGAGGGGCCTGAACGGACACCTGGTACTCACGGGGCGCCAGGGGCAGGTCGACCAGCGGAGTCTGGCCGACCGCCTCACCGGCGATCAGCACACGGGCACCATCGGGCTCGCTGAGGATCGAAACCAGGCCCGGCAAGGGTTGCGGGGCCAGGCTGAGAGTCTGGCTGTCGTCGTTGTTGACCGTGATGCGCGTAGCGAGCGGCAGGTAACCCTCGGCGGTAATGCGCAGCGTGTATTCACCGGGCCATAACAGGTAGCGATGACCGCCGAATGGCAGCGCGAGGCCGCCGAGGTCCGCGTCTGCTGCGGTTTCCGTATCGATGACGAGCTGCAGTGAGCGTGCCCCGAGGAGGAAGGCGAGGGCGGCGACAAACAGCGCCAGGCCTATTAGCAGAAGTGCGCGCAGAGGGCGTCGCTTCGCCGGGCGGGGCGCCGCCGCATCGGTGAGAGGCGTGAACTCGCTGGGTGTGATGGTGCGCGGGGGGGCACCGGGCCGCTGGTCACGCATGTCAGATCGGGTCCGTGCAGGCAATGGTAATGGACGGGGTGTTCCCGGTGTGTGACACCTCAAACTGCACCCGCACATCGCGGTAGCCCAGGCGTGTACCCGTCGCTGTGTAATTGCCCGGGCGAAGTTGCAGTTGCCGCTCGTTAAAACGTCCCAGCCTCGCCACTTTGTACACGGTGACCACGGTCTCCCCGTCGGAACGCAGGCGGACCTCCACCGGCGTGTTGGCGCGCTCAAGCAACTGCTCGAGGGTGCTTATCTGTTCCTGCAGTACGGGCCCCGCGGGGCTGAGCCGTTGGGCTTCCTCCAGCAGTGCCGCAGTGTCTGCCGCCACCCCCGTATCACCCAGGCGCTGGGGATTTGCGATCACGGCTTGCAGCTTCTGGTCCAGCTCGGCCCGCGGGCTGACACGCGCCAGGCCCTCCTGTGCGAACAACAGGCTGTCGTCCGTCTGCAGTGCCTGCTGGTACGTCTGCCGTGCAGCTTGCCAGCGTTCACGATCTTCGTACTGGCGGCCGACGCGGCGCAGGGAGGCCAGCTCCGCGGCGGTTTCCGCGTTGGCGACTTCGACGAGTGCGCTCGCCGTTTCCTTTGCGTCGGGGCGCAGCCGGGCAGCTTTGCGAAACGCCGCTTTCGCATCGGCGTAGCGCTGTGCGTCGAGCGCCGAGTAGCCTTCACTCATGGCGGCGTTGAAGCGCCGCGTCTCCAGCGCCGCGGTGACTCGCGCCAGCGCCTGGGCCGCACCCCGGTGCTGTGGGTCGAGCTTGCTGGCCTGACGCAGGCGCAGCTCGGCGGCCGCAAGATCGCCTGCCTCCTCCATGGTCGCCGCTTCCTCCAGTAACGGGATAAGCGTCGGCACGACCTCCAGTCGCGTGCGCAGGACGGGCAATTCGGCGTGGTCGGGGTCCAGGCGCGTGAGTGTTTCCAGCAGCCCCGCAGCGCTGGCTGCGTCGCTGGCTTCGAGCGCGGCGAGGGTGCGCTCGAGCAAATCCTCGCGCACCTCGGGTATGCTCTTTTCCAGCGCCTGTAGCGTGCTGAGTGCTTCTCGATAGCTCTCCGTGGCGGCCGGGTAGTCGCGGTTGCGATAGTGATCGTCGGCCAGCATGGCTTGCTCACCGGCAGCGCTGAATGGCCCGGGCGCCCATTGCGTGACGCCGCTTTCCTCCAGCCTGAACTGGGTGTCCAGTAGCGTCTCGAGGACATCCTGCGCTTCTTTGCGCAGCTTCGCCTGTTGCGCTTCCGTCCAGGGGGTGGTGTCGTTGGCGGAGGGCTCCGCGGCGGGCTGGTTCGTCGGCTGCGTCAACGGCTCGCTCACCTGCGCTGCTGTTGCCTCTGCGGAACCCGGGGCGGCGACCTTGCCGGGCAACCAGAATATAACGAGTACGGCTATCGCCAGCAGGGCGGCAAAGGTTGGCAGCAACCAGGAAACGCGGCTGGCGTGCGGCTCCTGGGCGTGGGGCACGCGGGATTGTGCTGCCGGTTGCGCTGCCTCGAAGGGCGTGGGTTCAACTTGCTCGTGCTGTCTGGGAGGCATTCGGTTGGCGAGGACCTTGAGAGTTAGCCGCTGAGGTCAGAGTGTATCAGTCGCACCAGCGGCGTCACCCGGCAGGCTGAGGTCGCCAATTTCAGCCCGGTAGATGTCTGCCAGCAGCTCCCGCCACTGGGCATACTGCTCATTGACGTTGCCACTCAGCATCACGGTGCGGTCTTCCAGCTCTATCACCTGCGGGGTAATCTCGGCCTCCAGCGAGAGGCCGATTTCCTCCAGTGCCTGCACATGGATCTGGGCTTCTGCGCGTTTCTCGAGGCCTGTTTTCAGCAGGTAGCCGCCGCCCAGAATGGCCACGTTGCCGGCGGTCCGGGTGAGCGCGCCATCGGTGCCGCTGTTGTTACTGGTGGCTGCGGCGATGCCCGCGACAACAGCCAGCGCGCCGGTCAGCATGCGCTGGCGGCTTTCCGCGCGCAGTGCTTCCAGTGCCACGACTTCCTCGTAACTCAGTTTGCGCCACTCCTGGTAGGGGCCGGTCATCTGCGTATCAAAGTTACTGTAATACTCCTGCAGGGTGTCGATGAACAGGCGGTCGCGTTCGCGAATCTGGCGCACCCGCTCCAGCATCGGGTCGTTCTCGGCGGGCAAGCGGATCACCTGCCAGGTGTCATTGCGGTCCTGTTGGAGATACCCGTCGAAAGCCTCCGGCGAAAAGCTGCGGGCGAACAACAGCTCGGTGACCAGGCGCACTCTGCGGCGTTCTTCGGCGCCGAGCCGCTGTAGTTGCTCGAAAAGGTCGTTGGCGACCGTGTTGTAGACAGCCTGGAAGGGATCAAAGCTTGCACGGGTCCGGTTGTCGTAGGCGTAGCGGCTGGCGTTGCCGGTATAGGTTTTGTCCAGCCAGACCTTCCCGCGCGAATCCGTGGCGACCACGTCCAGCGACAGCTCTTCGCCGTCCGAGTGCAGTATTTCAGCGGTGACCTTGAGATCGGTGAGTTGCTGGTGTTCGGGAACCACCCGGACAGCGCCCCAGGCGCCACTTTGCTGCAGGGCCTCCACCAGCAGGCCGGGCATATAGCGCGACTCCGCACGGCGCACTTCCGGGTAGACCCTCGCATCACCATCCCCGTCGTAGTCATCGATACCGGGATCGAAGACCACTACACCCACATCCAGCAGCAGTGCCTCCGGTACCTGCGTTGCCGGTGTCTCGATGGACGGTACAGAGTTGCTCTTGATCGACTGGTTCACGCAGCCGGCAAGCACTGTGCACAGGGCCAGGCAAAGCAGCGCAAGACCCCGCTTCACTGGCTCAGCCCCTTGTATTTGCGGTATTCATCCCAGAGGCGTTCGCGCACCGCGGGGTCGGGTTCACGCATGGCCGCCTCGCGCAGTTGGCGTGCCACCACATCGTCATCATTGCCACTGGGAATATCGCCGGGCGGCGGGTATTTAGCGGTGTTACCGGGCATGCGCCCGCCACCCGCGGTGCCGCCGATGCCACCGCCGGTGCTGTAGCCGCCGGCCTCTGCGAGGCCGCCATCGTAGGGCGAATCGCCGCCGTCGTCGCCACTGTTGACAGTGCTGTCTCGGTCCGCCGCTTGCGTCTGTGCGTTGCGCGCCGCCTGGCGCTGGGCTTCCTGCGTTTCTATGATAAGCGCGTCGAACTCACCGGTGCCGCGTTCCAGCTCGGCATCCAGCACCGCGACCCGCTCTTCCGGAGTCAATGACCCGTCTGGCTCGCTTCCGGATGCGCCCCGCGGACTTGTAGCCTTGCTGGTGGACCGGCCAGGGCCTTCTCCGCTGCCGCCTGTGCCTGCAGCGTCCTGGCCAGTCTGCCCCCCTGCAGCGGTTGTAGCGCCGGCGTCAGGTAACGACGTATCGCGGAGGTCCGGCAGGTTCTCCGCCGTTGACACGGCATCGCCAAAACCCGGTTCCGCGGGATTCCCCGCGTCTGACCCGTCGATGCTGCCCCCGGGACTATCGCCGGCGCCGCCTGCCACACCGCCCGACGCACCCCCGCTTGCGCCATCCCCTGTTGTGCCGCCGGGGTTCGTGCCCGGGCCGGAGGCGCTCCCTGCGGCAGAGCCTGTAGCGCCACCCGAACTGCTGCCGGGCGCTCCGCTCGCACCGCCCGCAGACGCGCCGGAGGACGAGGACGTCGTCGAACTCTCTGTTTGCGTGGGATTGCTGCCCATCGGACAGCCCGCCAACAACAGGCACAGACCGATAACCGCGCCGGTGGCGATAATAGGTCGTAGCATCGGGCTACTTGAGGTCGAAAGCTTTGACAAGCTGTTGCGTCTCCGCAGGTTGTCCCGCCTCAAACCGTGGGCGGAATCTGGTTGCTCGCAGGGTGCGCATAAGGCGAAATGCGCGCCCGTCCAACTCGGCGTTGTCGTCCAGGCGCCGCAGACTCCTGGTTCGACCGCTCGCGGTGACGCTGAACATCAGCTGTACCGCGTCGGGGTCGTCTTGCGCCTCTGGTGGTAGTGGCTCCAACCCCGCGAGCGCGGGCAGGGCTACCGGCGCACCGAGTAGCGCCGAGGCCTGATCTTGGGCATCATCCAGCCCGGCAAGTTCCAACCAGGCCCCTGCATAGGCTTGCTCGGCCGATTGCCGCTGATCGTTCCACAGATGCCAGTCACCGAGCATGGCGAGTGTGTGCGCTGAATCCAGTGCCCGTTGCCGCGCATCGGGGGCGCGCGAGCCGATGTCGTGCATGGCCTGGATGATCGATTGCCCCGTGGCGTAGCTCTGGCGCTTGTAGGCCGCGAAACGGTAAAGGTTCTGACGCGCGCGGACATCTTCAACCGGCGCCTGTGTCAAAGGGCCCAGGTCGTAGCCGGCGATCAGGTACTGGGCCCTGAGCAAGCCCTGCAACGGCGGCAGCGTTGCGGGCGAGGTGTCTCCCTCATGCTCCACGACCTCCTTGAGCGCGGCCCGATAGAGATTCGCCATATTGATCAGGCGGTCAAAGCCCTCGCTTTCGAGCCGTAACCGGTAGGCCTGGTATTGCCAGTCGGCGTGTTCCATATAGGCCTCGGCGAGGCGTTCGCCCTTGCGTAACTGCACCCGGTACAGGTAGCGTTGCCGGTCGTCCGCCACAGCGTAGTCCCCACTGGCGATGAGGCTTGCGATTTCACCGCGGAGCAGCGGAATCTGGCGGCTGCTGTGCAGCCCGTCATTGATACGCGCGAGATGGGCGCCACGTTTGAACAGCGCCAGTGCGTCGTCGTGCTCCCCCCTTGCCTGTAGCGCCATCGCCAGGCCCAGCAGTGGCTCGGTTAACTCATCATTGTAGGCGCCGCCCCGCAGTTCGGCCGACTCCAGAGCGGCGTAGTAGGCGTCGAGATCGTCGCCCGTGACCGCGTCGCTGCTGTCTGCACTGTCAGCAGCAGTGCCCGACTGGCTGGCGAGCAGCAACAGCGCTGCCAGCACGGATTGTGTAGGTCTGCTCATATGCCTTACCTTTGCCGCCCTGCTCCCTCAAACCGGGCGCCCCTGGAAGTATATACATTCCTGGACCCGACCGACAAAATAGCCGTCTGAAATTGAATTGGGCAGTGGTATGTCAGACCGCAGCAAACCCGGACAGTTTGCCAGGGAGACCGCCGTCGAAAAAACCGGCGACGGCACCTATTTCGGAGAACTCGTTGAAGGCTGGCGAATCGGCGCGGTGCCAAACGGCGGCTACGTGCTGGCGGTGGCGGGCCGGGCGCTGCGTGACGCGCTGCCGCACAAAGACCCCCTGAGCGTTAACGCCTTTTATCTCTCACCCACGGTGCTCGGGCCCATTGAGTGTCGGGTGGAGGTGCTGCGCGAGGGCGGCGGTACCAGTTTTGCCTCGGCCAGTCTGTTCCAGGAGGGCGAGATGAAGGTGCGCGTGACGGCGGCCTTCACTGATCTCGACCGGCTGCGTGGCGAGAGCTGGTCCGGGCTGGAACGGCCGGAATATCCCCCGTGGGAGGCTTGCGAACCCGCACCGCAAAAGGGCGTCGAGTTTCGCCAGCGGGTGGAACTCAGGCTGGTATCCGGACATGAGGTGTTTCGCGAGCGTCGCGGGAATGGTAGCGGCGAGTTTCACGGTTGGGTGCAGCACCGTGATGGCAGCGACCCGGACGCCCTTGGCCTGTTGATGTTCGCCGATGCCGCGCCACCGCCTGTCTTTACCCTGTATGGCCCCGTGGGTTGGGTGCCTACCGTGGAGCTGACAGTGCAGGTGCGGGCCAATCCCGCACCCGGACCCCTGCAGTTCAGCCTGACATCACGCGAGTTGACCCGGGGTGTCGTGGAAGAGGACGGCCTCTACTGGGATAGCGCCGGTACGCTGGTTGCCTTGAGCCGACAGACCGCGAAGTTTCGCCTGCCGCGCTGAAGCCCTGTCCGTCGTCCGGGTGGGGGTACCTGAGGGGCGCGTTGCCGGAGCAAGGCGATATTCTTCGCCGCTGGAGGTGCTGCTCTCCGGTTCAATACCCGGCTACCCAGCCACCCGGACGGCGCGTATCGGTAGCACCCAGCAGCCAGCCGTCGCGTAACATGATGGAGTTGGTGCGCCCCTGGGTGCGCTCACTGATGTCCACCTCGTGGCCCATGTCACGCAGCAGTTTCAGCGTGTCGGAGCTGATACCCTCCTCGACCCGCAGCACGTCGGGCAGCCACTGGTGATGCACACGCGGCGCTGCCGCTGCCGCGGCGACGTTCATATCGAAATCCATGGCATTGAGGATGGTCTGCAGCACCGTGTTGATGATCACGCCGCCGCCGGGGCTGCCTGTGGCAAGCCACGCCTGGCCATCGCGCAGCACCAGGGTGGGGCTCATGGATGACAGCGGGCGCTTCCCCGGTTGTATGCGGTTTGCCTCACCCTGCACCAGCCCATAGGCGTTGGCTTCGCCTGGCCTGGCGGAAAAATCCCCCATTTCATTGTTCAGCAGCATGCCGGTGCCCGGTACCGCGATATGGGAACCGAAACTGAAGTTCAGGGTGTAGGTGTTGCTGACGACGTTGCCCGCGGCATCGGCCACCGTGTAGTGCGTGGTTTCGGTACCCTGTGCGGGCAATGCCTGCCCGGGCTGGATCTCCGAGCTGGGTGTGGCCCGGTTCAACTTGATCAGCGCTCGCTGGCGCGCCGCGTAGGCTTTGTCGGTGAGTTTCGCGACGGGCACATCCACGAAATCGGGGTCGCCAAGGTAAACGCTGCGATCGGCGTAGGCCAGCTTCATGGTCTCGGTAAGGTGGTGCAGGTAGGCGGCCGAGTTGTGGCCCATGTCCCCCAGCTCAAAGCCCTCGAGAATATTCAGCATTTGCAGGATGTGCACGCCACCGGAGGAGGGCGGTGGTGTGGAAACCACCTCGAATCCCCGATAGGTACCGCGCACCGGTGCGCGCTCCACAGGTTGGTAGCCGGCCAGGTCTCCCAGCGTGATGAGGCCGTCTGCCCGCGCCATCTCCGCCGCGATACGCTCGGCGACCTGGCCCTTGTAAAAACCGTCGCGGCCGCCCCGGGCAATCTGCTTCAGGGTCCAGGCAAGTTCGGGCTGTCGCCAAACGCTGCCGATGGCGGGCGCCGCACCGTCTTTGTCGAGAAACAGTCGCGCCGCCTCGGCGTTGTGGCCGAGCCGTTCGGCGCGCGCGTTGATTTCATAGTTCAGGGCGAAAGAAACCGCAATGCCCTTGCTCGCCAGGGCGATAGCCGGCGCCAGCGCCTGTTTGCGGCTGATGCTGCCGTAGGTGTCCAGTGCGTAGAGCAAGCCTGCGACCGTCCCGGGGACAGCGGCAGATTGATGACTGAAATACTCGCGCATGCGATCGACCTTGCCGCTGGCATCCAGGAAGAGGTCTGGTCCCGCTGCTTCAGGCGCGGTTTCCCGGTAGTCGATCAAAGTCTGGCGTGCCTCCTCCGCCAGGTGGATCAGCATGAAGCCGCCCCCGCCGAGATTGCCGGCACGTGGGTAGGTGACAGCCAGGGCAAAGCCTGTGGCGACGGCCGCATCTACGGCATTGCCGCCGTCGCGCAGAATTTGCAGGCCCACCTCCGCGGCCAGTTGTTCGGGCCCCACGACCATGCCGTGTTGCGCAACAACCGGCAGGAAGCGCTGTCGATGATCTATTATCGGCCCGGAGTCGCCGGGCGTCGCCGAGTAAAGCTCCGCGCTGGTGAATTGCAGCAGCAGTGCCAGGGAGAGAAAGCGAAATGTCGTCACGTTCAGGGTGTCCTTGCAGTGTTTGGCCAAGACTTTAACTGTTTTGGCTCTCGTCGCATACTCGGCGGTCGACCGGGTGCCGATACCCCAACGGGAGAAGCCAATGCATGTACTGCTGGATGAACTAGAGCGGCGTTTCGCGCACATGTTCGCGGCGCTGGCCGCGGGCGATGACCTGCCGCCCACGGCGCGTTTGCGGGCCGAGGGCATGATGGAAGCGGCGTCGATCGCGGAAATCGCCAGTGAAGCAGAAGTCTCGGCACTCATGCAGCAGTGTTATCGGGCTGCCTTTGGCTGTGGCGTCGAGGATGATTTTGGCGCGGATTGGGCTGAGTATTTCAGCTTTCCCCAGATACCGGCGATGGCGAAGCGGGCGCCGGTTTACCCCAGTACCAGCGAATAACCGCAGCTAGCGGGGCTTGCGCCACATGAACCAGGCGGTGGGACCCTGCCTGGAGATGGGCTCACTGGCTATGGTTTCAAAGCCATGTCGTTCGTACAGTGGCACGTTGAGTCTGTTTGAGCTCTCCAGGTAGGCCGGCATACCCTGCTCGTCGCACACCCGGATGCCCCGTTTGAGCAGGGCCGCGCCAATCCCTCTGCCCCGATCCTGCTCTCTGCAACCGATGAACTGCAGGTAGTAGTGGGGCTCCATGGGCAGGTGGTACGAGTAGACGCGGCCCTGCGCACGGAGGCGCCACAGCGGGCGCGGGCCCTCGTATGCGAGCAGAGACAGCACCAGGCGCAGCAGACCCAGGGGTGGCGCCAGTTCATGGCGGTGGGCCGGTGGCAACCAGAGTGCGGCGGCGCGACCGTGTTCCTCAACATGAATAATACCGCGTGGCAGGAACACGTCACGGATCAATAGCCTGAAAAAGGCGGGGTACAGTTGTCTTCGCGGTATAACCCAGTTGAGAACCGGATCCTGTTGGAAACTATCGCTCAGCGTCGACACCAGGGTCTGCAGGTCGCTGGCTTCGCCGTTGCGGATGGTGGGTGCGCTGTGCATGCTTTGGGTTTTGCCTCTGCCGGTCGCGCTAGCGTAAGATAAAGAGGGAAAGGGTAACAGTATTCAAGCAGAGGCTCTCGCACAGTGCACTATCAGGATTTTCGGCGAGAATACACTGCGGGCGGTCTCAGCCGGGAGATGCTTGACGACTGCCCACTGCGGCAGTTTGAACACTGGTTGGAACAGGCGGTGACCGCGCGCCTGGATGACCCCACCGCCATGGTTCTGGCGACCATCGATGAGCACGACCTGCCGTGGCAGCGTATCGTCCTGCTGAAGGGTCTGTCGCAAGGGGGCTTCGTGTTCTATACCAACTATGACAGTGACAAAGCGCGGGCAATTGACGCAAACGCGTGCGTGTCACTATTGTTTCCCTGGAATGCCCTGGACCGGCAGGTCATTGTGCGCGGCAACGCGGAAAAAATGGGCAGGGCGGAGTCGTTCGCCTATTTTGCGACACGGCCGCGGGAAAGCCAGGTGGCCGCGTGGGCTTCGCAACAGTCGCGACCGATTTCCGCGCGCGCGGTGCTTGAGCAGCAGGCGCGCAGCATGCGTGAAAAGTTTGGCCGGGGAGAGATTCCCATGCCGACATTCTGGGGCGGGTTTCGCGTGAAGCCTGTTCGCATCGAGTTCTGGCAGGGAGGCGAGCACCGCCTGCACGACCGTTTCGTGTACACGCCCGCGGCTGCCGGTGGCTGGACCGTGGAGCAACTTCAGCCCTGAGGACGTCGCGTCATTGCATGTTTGGTCTGGCAACTCATTAAGGAGGGAGCATGCTCAGTGAGAAACAGCTTTTCGGCACGTGGCAACTGGAATCCTGGACCATAGGTTACTCGGATCGCGACGAGATCAGCGCACCCTTCGGCGATGAGCCCGACGGCATTCTCATGTACACCCCCGAGGGCTGGATGAGCGTTTCCATCAATCACCGTGAGCGGGAGCGGTTGCCCGACGATGTAAGCTTCGGGCGTATTCCCGAGGCGCTGAAGGCCGCCGCGTTTTCCGCCAGTTTCCACTATGCCGGACGCTACGAAGTGCGCGATGGCAGCGTGACTCACGCCGTGACCCACAGCCTGAACCCGAATCTTCCCGGCACCGAACAGCTGCGCCATGTCGAGCTGGACGGTCAGACGCTGGTACTCAGTGGCAAGGACGAGGTCGGCGGTATTACCCGGTTCCATGCACTGGTCTGGCACAAGTTGCCCGCCCCGGGAGAGGTCGAGGTGCGGGCCGGGTAGCGACGGCGCTCAGCCGACGCGTCTTTGCTCGAAATAGCGCGGCTCGCTGGCGATACCCAGCAGCCGGCGGCGCAGCATATCCAGCGAGGCCGCGGCGATCATGGTCTGAAAGAGGGTGCGCTCCACCGGCCAGTAAAGGCATCGAGTTTGCAGGTTCTGGTGGTCGCCCCAGGCCAGCCAGACGGTGCCCACCGGCTTTTCCGCGGAACCGCCATCCGGCCCGGCAACGCCGGAAACTGCCAGCACGTAGTCCGCGCTGCTGCGCGCCAGGGCACCTTGCGCCATTTCCCGCACGACCGCTTCGCTCACCGCGCCCTCAGTGGCGAGTGTATTCTCGGATACCCCCAGTACGCTGTGCTTGACCGGGTTGGCGTAGGTGACGAAACCAGCGTGAAAAACCTGCGATGAACCGGGAACCGAGGTCAGCATGGAGGCGATCAGCCCGCCTGTGCAGGACTCCGCGGTCGTGACCCTGGCGCCCTGCTCTGTAAGCAGTTGTACCACCCGTTCAGCGAGGCGGATATTACCCTCGCCAATAATGTGATCGCCGAACAGCTCATCCAGGCGTTCCCTGCAGCGCTGGCGCGCCGGCAGGGCGCTCGCCTGGTCCACGCTGAGCTTGATTTCCATCTGTGGCGCTCCGGCGCGAAATCCGAGTTCAACGTCCGGTGGCCAGCTTGCGATGGCATCACTGATGAGTTGCTGCGCGGTGGACTCCCCCAGGCCGAAAGTCTGTAACCTGAGTATGTCGCGTTCCACGGGTGCGGCGAGGCGTGAGCGTGTATCGTCAAGAATACCGTCGAGCATGGCTGCCAGTTCCCCGGGCACGCCCGGCGTGCAAACCACGCGACAGGTGCCGAGGGTCATGGCGAAGCCCACTGCGCTGCCGATCGCATTGGGAACGATCTCACAGCCTTCGGGGAGCATCGCTTGCTTGCGGTTGGCCGCGTTGAGTGTCAGGTTGCGCCGTGCACACCAGCGTTCGAGGTGCGCCAGTGCTTCGGGGTGTTCCGCGAGCGGCACGGATGCCACGGCCGCCAGCACTTCGGCGGTGAGATCGTCGATGGTCGGGCCGAGCCCGCCATTCACGATCACCAGGTCTGCCTCCGCTACCATGGCGGACAATTCCGCGCACAGCAGTGGCACGTCGTCACCGACGGCGACCTTGCGGTAGATACCGGCGCCCAGTTCATTCAGGCGCTGGGCGATCATCGCGGAATTTGAATCGACGGTGTCGCCGCTCATGATTTCATTGCCGGTGAGCAGCAGTTGCACGTTGAGAGGAGCGCTGGACATGATGGTTCCTTATCGGACGAAGCGTGCGCAAGCATAGCTGCAATGCTTTCATGAGAGCAAAGTGCTATTGTTTTCGGGCGGGTGCGGCTGGCCTTATGCGTGGTTAATACAAAGGTGCAGGGGCTCCGGGCCGCCCGCGATGCGTGCAAACGAGGAGCCTGGCTTGGCCGACATTCGCTTCTGTCATGATTGTGGGGGGCCCCTGCTGCCCCACCGTGTAGGCAATGAAGAGCGCCGGCATGCCTGGTGTGCGCGCTGTGCCGCACCGCGTCACGAGCACCCCATGGTCGTGGTGACGGCTTTTGTCGCCAGCGGCTCACGCCTGCTCTGGGTGCAGCGCGACCTTGAGCCGCAGCGCGGTAAGTGGGCGATACCCGGCGGTTTTCTGGAGGCCGGCGAGACCCTCGCGGAGGGCGCTGCGCGCGAGCTCTACGAGGAGGCTGGTGTGCAGTTGGACGCGAATCAGCTCGCGCTGTATATGACCGGCTCGATCACTTTCATCAATCAGATTTATGTCGGCTTCAGAGCCCTGGTCGACAGCGATTTCTGCATCCCTGGCGGCGAATCTCTCGATTGCCGGTTCTATACCCGGGATGAGTGTCCCTGGGATCAGGTTGCGTACCCGCAGGTGAACGATTCCATCTTGCAGGCGTATGACGATCTCGACAGCGGCGCCTTCGGCGTGTGGCAAGCGGAAATGACCGACACTCACTACGCCCTGCGTCCCGTATCCGAACACCCGGGCTGACGCCCGCGCACCCCTCAGAATCCGCGATGCGTTTCGAGGTACTCGAGCTCAGCCGCGGTCGAGGGTCGCCCGAGAATGGCGTTGCGGTGGGGGAAGCGCCCGAACTGTTCGATCACCTCGCGGTGGGCGATGGCGAAACGCAGAAAATCGGCCGTGCCCGGGTGGGCGTCTGCCAGCCCGGAAAACAGGGCCACGCATTCGCGTTGTGTGGCCAGGTCTTCGCAGTGTTCGAGAGGCAGATACATGAAAACGCGATGAATCGCGGGCAGGCGGGTATCGCGTGCCGTGTCGATGCAGGTGCGCGACAGGGCGAGGGCGCGAGCATCGGCGGCGAAGGCCTGTGGCGTGCCGCGATGAATGTTGCGGCTGAACTGGTCCAGCAGTACCACCAGCGCTACCAGGCCCCTGTCGCTGTCCGACCAGTGCGCCAGTTCTCCGCTCCGCGCACGGGCGAGGTCAGTGCCGAAGCGCCGGCGGCACGCGGCATCGGTCGCCGGGTCGGCCTTGAACCAGAGCGAGCTGCGGTCGCTGTGTGTCAGCCCGTCGGCGTCCAGCTCGCCGAACCAGAAGTCGTGAATCGCCTCTATCGCGTCCTCTCGCATGCGGCGCGCCCTCTCCCCGGAGCATATGCTATGGTGCCAGCCTCAATTCCGTAGCATAGCGCAATCGCCCCCGGGTTGTGGTGGCGCGCGCTGGAGATCACCGTGTCCGATCAGGCAAACATCACCCTGCCGCGAATTATGAAAGTTGGTGCCGGGGCCAGTGGCGAACTCGCCAGCACGCTGCGCGCCCTGGACCTGGCGCGACCGCTTCTGGTGACCGACCCGCACATACTCGCGTGCGGTTACTGTGAGCGCCTGCAGAGCCAGCTGGATGCCGCCGGTATTCCATGGGGGTTGTTTGCAGAGTGCGTGCCCGACCCGACCACTGACAGTGTGTACGCGGCACTCGAGGTGCTTCTGTCTGGTGGGCACGACTGCGTGGTGGGCCTGGGTGGTGGCAGTTCGATAGACACCGCCAAGGCGGTCGCGGTGCTGGCTTCGGGCGGAGGCCCGATGCGCGATTACAAAGCGCCGGTGCAGACCGATCGCGGCCTCCCGATCATCGCTATCCCCACCACTGCGGGTACGGGTTCCGAGGCGACGCGGGTGGCGGTCATCACCGACACGGAAACCAGCGAAAAGATGCTCTGTATGGGGCTCGGCCTGATGCCGTTAGCGGCGCTGGTGGACTACGAGCTGACCCTGAGCATGCCTTTCAGACTCACCGCAGACACCGGTATCGACAGCCTTTGCCATGCCCTGGAGGCCTATGTCAGTCGCCGCGCCAACCCGTTTACAGACAGCGTGGCGCTCACCGCCATGGCGACGATCTACAAGAATATCCGCACCGCCTGTTACGAGCCCGATAATCGCGACGCGCGTGCGGCGATGATGCTGGCTGCGACGCAGGGCGGTATGGCATTCGCGAACGCCTCGGTAACGCTCATCCACGGTATGAGCCGACCCATCGGCGCCCTGTTTCATGTGCCGCACGGGCTTGGCAATGCCATGTTGCTGCCTGTGGTGACGGCCTGGTCGGTGCACGGTTCTCCCGCGCGATATGCGGTGTGCGCGCGTGCGATGGGCATGGCGGATGCCGCCGATAGCGACCCGGCAGCGCTGGAAAAGCTGGTGCAGGGCCTGCGTGAGCTGAATGCCGATCTGGCGGTGCCCGGCCCCGCTGCCTGGGGAATCGACACAACGCAATGGTTCGACTCCCTGCCGTTGATGGCGCAACAGGCCCTCGACTCCGGATCGCCGGCGAATAACCCCCGGCTTGCTGATGCCGCCGACATCATTGCCCTGTATGAGCGCGCCTGGGAGTAGCGCCGCGGGTGTAGAATGCCGGTTGCCCTGGGCTCTCTCAGGCGGCACACCGGCTCCTCCCCAAAAAAAGCGGTCCTCCGCTGCGGCATACACTGACAGCGAGCCGCGTCATTGTTTACACTGTCAGTTGAGTGCATGCGAGCTCAGGTTCTCTCCAGTTGACGATGGACATAGCTGCCATGAAGCGAGTGGTTTTCAATCAGAAAGGCGGGGTGGGCAAGACCAGTATCACCTGCAATCTCGCGGCGATCGGCGCGGCGATGGGCTATCGCACACTGGTGATAGACCTGGATGTACAGGGCAACACCACGCACTACCTGGTGGGCGAGATTGATGCGGATGCCTTTCCGGCCGAGGCGCAGGGCGTGGCGGGGCTGTTCAAGCAGACGGTCGGGTCGCGCAAAATGCGTCAGAATCCAGATTCCTTCGTTTGGGAAACACCCTATGAGAATCTCTTTTTGCTGCCGTCCAGCCCCGCGCTGGCGGTGATGGAGAAGGAGCTGGAATCCCGTTACAAGATTTACAAGCTGCGCGATGCGCTGGCGAAACTCGACGGTGAGTACGACCGGATCTATATCGATACACCGCCCAACTTCAATTTCTATTCCAAGGCGGCGCTGATTGCCGCCGATACCGTACTAATCCCCTTCGACTGTGACAGCTTTGCGCGCCAGAGCCTGTACGCCCTGTTGGACAACCTTGCCGAGCTTCAGGAGGATCACAATCCCGAGCTGGAGGTTGAGGGTATTGTGATCAACCAGTTTAATTCCCAGGCGAATCTGCCCGCCGAACTCGTGCAGGAGCTCCAGGACGAGGGCCTGCCCGTGTTCAGCTCCTTTCTCGGCAGTTCCGTAAAGATGAAAGAGTCACACCGTGATCATCGCCCGCTGATTGACCTGGCACCCGGCCACAAGCTCACCGGGCAGTTTCTCGCCTTGCATGCGGAGCTCGAGGCCGGGGCGGCCTGATGCCACGGCATATATCCTTATAATATCTAGTTATTTGTCGATCTGTTTTTGGTTCTATAAAGTCCCGCACCTGACTTGAAGCAACCGAATGGGAACCGCGTGGAGATAGACCTCGACAGCGCTAATGCGGCATTGCGCACTGCCAGTGCCGGCGAGATCGTGGCGTGGGCACTGGCGCAGGGCGGCACCACCATCGCCACGACCAGCATGGGGCGCAACGCGGCCGTGATGTTGCACATCGTCAGTGAAGTGAATAAATCAGTGCCCACGGTATGGGTGGATACGGGCTATAACCTGCGCGATACCTACGTGGTCGCCGAGCGTCTCATTCGCGACCTTCAACTGAACATGCATGTGTTTACTCCCGAAATGACCTCCGAGAGGCGCAACGCCATTATGGGGGGTATTCCAACGGTGGAAGAAGAGGAGCGACACCGGGAGTTTACCCGGCAGGTGAAGCTGGAGCCCTTCGAGCGCGCGCTGGCGCAGTTGCGGCCGGATATCTGGCTGACAGGCATCCGCCGCGAGGAAACGGAGCACCGCAAAACGCTGGATATCGTCTCGCTCGACGGTCGTGGCATTGTCAAGGTCGCGCCGATTTTCTACTGGTCGGACGACGACGTAGAGCAGTATATGGCAAGCCACGGCCTGCCTACTTGCAAACACTATTTCGACCCGACGAAAGCCTGGGACGGTCGTGAATGCGGCCTGCACACTGAGGCCTGAGTCCGCGGCTTGCGCCCTGTTTGCGCCCCGGTCGGTCGGTGGCCCAGGGGCGAACCTGCGGTATACTGATGGCTGACGCGCTTCGATAGCGCCCGCTATGCAGGGCGCGGGCGACGCGGCGTCTGTGGAGAGGTCAGCATGGCAGCGCGGGAAGGAAGGTTCGCAGCGCTCACGCAACACTGGCTCCGGGCGCTCGCAGTGGTACTGCTCGCCGCCGCGGTCGGCGGCTGTGCAGCGCTCGGGGGCGGTCTTCCGGTGGCCGGGTTGCCGGCGCTTGAGCATGCGGGGCGCACCGTCACAGTGGACGACGTGGCAGAGCAAGTGCACACGCCCGAACTGCTGGCCACGGATGCGGCCATGCGCGAATTTGTGCAACGCTATACCGAGGGTATTGTGCATCCGCGTCAGCGTCTTCTCGCACTGCACCGCGCGGTGCGGGGGCAGGCGACGCTTGGCATCCGCTACGACCCCCTGGCCGAAGGTACCGCCACACAGGCGTTTCATCGCACGACCGCAAATTGCCTGTCCTATGCCACGCTGTTTGTGGCCCTGGCGCGTGAGGCCGGCTTGAGCGCCGATTACCAGTGGGTGACCGTGCGACCTCAATGGACCCGCCAGGGGGAGCGCGTGCTGGTAAGGATGCACGTGAATACCGCGGTATCGGTAGGCCGCGGCGACAGTTTTATGGTCGATATCGACCCGGTGCCCACCGGCAATATCACCGGCACGCGCCGCCTCAGCGATGCGGACGCCGCCGCGCTGTATCACAGTAATATCGCGATGCAGGCCCTGGCGGCCTTGCAGGTCGAGGATGCCTGGCTGCACAGTGTGCGCGCACTCCAGCTGGGCCCCGCCTTGCCCTACCTGTGGGTGAACCTTGGCGCGGTGTACCGCTACGCGGGGCAGCACGCCGCCGCCGAGCGCAGTTACCTGCGTGCGCTCGAGCTCGACCCGGGCAATCATTCCGCGATGAATAATCTCGTGGTGCTCTACCGTATGGATGGGCGTGACACAGCGCTCGCCTACTGGGAAGAGCGCGTTGCCAGCTATCGTGATGCCAACCCCTACTTCCACGCGTGGCGGGGGGATCAGGCCGCACAAAGCGGGGATTGGCGCAGCGCACGCGATCACTACCAGCGAGCGCTGGAGCTGGCACCCGAGGACAGCCGTCTGCTGCATGCGCTGGGGCTGGCGCATGCCGAACTCGACGAGCCGGCACTGGCTGGCGTCTACCTTCGAAGCGCGATAGAGCACGCGGTGTTGCGCTCCGATATCGATAATTATGCGGCGCAGTTGCGCGCATTGCAGGAGGGACGGGCGCTGCGTCCGGTGGGCGCGGCCACCGATAGCTAGGTTGCAATCAGTGGCAGCGTGGGGAGTTGTGGCCGCCGCTTTCAGTCGACGACCCGGGCGCCGCGGTATTCAGTGTTGCGTTTGCTCTGCGGCAGGGTCGATGCGGATATAGGCGCGCCGCTGCAGCTTGCCGGTGAGCCGTGACAAGAGGTCCGTCAGGCGCATCTGCCAACCGTACTTGCGGTGCAGGGCGCGCAGCGCCGTGGCAGAGTCTTCCGGGGCGGTGAGCACGTACGCCCGGGTATCGAGCCAGTCGCCGGTGATGGTGCCCGTGACAGTACACGGGGCAATGCGGCTCTCGCTGAAGTTGCCGAGACGTTTGACCTTGCCCGCATCACTCGCGGAAAATACGTAATAGCTGGCGCCGTCCGGGGCAAACCAGACCGGCGTGGCGACCCATTCTCCCGAGCGTTTACGTGTGGCAAAGCTGATGTAATTGCCGCCTTCGAGAAACTCGATATCCGCCGTGTTCATGTGGGCTCCTGTCGCGGACGGCGCTTGCTGGCCGTTGCGGCCATTAAAGCGCCATCCATGGCGGGCTACAATACGTTGCTATCAATTCTCTGGAGTTCCCTGTTATGTCGATGCTCGACGCCAATACGACAACCGATGACGTGATCGCGCAGGTTTCGCTTGCAGGCAAGCTGGCGCTGGTTACCGGAGCCTCCTCCGGGCTGGGTATAGAGACCTCCCGCGCACTGGCGAGCGCCGGTGCCGGCGTGATCATGTGTGCGCGCGACCAGGGCAAACTGGATGCGGCGATGGCAGAGATACGCGAGACCGAACCCGCCGCTGAGCTACAGCCCCTGCTGATGGATCTCGCAGACCTGGATAGCGTGCGTAGCGCTGCCGCCAGCGTGCTCGAGGCCTTTCCGGCGATTGACCTGCTGATCAATAACGCCGGCGTCATGGCCTGCCCGCTGATGCGCACCGCGCAGGGCTTTGAGATGCAGTTTGGCACCAATCACCTTGGTCATTTCCTGTTCAGCTGCCTGATTGCGCCGGCCCTGCTTGCCGCTGCGCCCGCCCGGGTGGTCAACCTCAGTTCTGCGGGCCACAAGTTCGCGAACGTGGATTTTGGCGACCCGAATTACCTGCAGCGCGACTACGACAAATGGCAGGCCTACGGTGAATCCAAAACCGCCAATGCCCTGTTCACCGTGGGCCTGGATACGCGCCTGCGCGAGCGCGGGGTGCGCGCTTATGCCGTCCACCCCGGTGTGATTATGACCGGGCTTGCCCGCCACATGGACGAAGCCGATCTGCAGTCATTGAGTGAGCGCGCGCCCGGAGATGCCCCCCTGAGCTTCAAGACGCTCGCACAGGGGGCGGCCACCTCCGTCTGGGCGGCTGTCGCCCCCGAACTGGCCGACAGGGGAGGAATTTATCTGGAAAATTGCCAAATCGGGAAACCGGCGGTGCAAGGCGGCGACTCTGGAGTAGAATCCTATGCGTTGGATGCGGCGGCCGCCGAGCGGCTGTGGGCCCTGTCGGAGACACTGGTGGGGCAGTCATTCGATCTATAAACAGGCAATGAGGGCTATACCGATGAAGCGTACTGCAAAGTTACTGGCGACCGCCCTGGCGGGTTCGCTGCTACTGGGGGGTGCCGGGCTGACGCGCGCCGACGACAAGGCGATGATTGATGCGAATACCGAACGCGCACTGAACTGGCTGCGCGCCACCGGCGTGCACACCGAGCAACTGCTGGAACGCGCCGCCGGCGTGCTGATCTTCCCCGATATTGTCGAGATGGGCTTTGGCGTGGGTGGCGAGTTTGGCGAGGGATCGCTGATGGTGCGCGGCCAGACCATCGATTATTACGCCACCGCTGGCGAGACCTTCGGTATGGGGCCTGAGTCTGAATTCAAGGCCAAGGCGATCTTTTTCATGACCGAGGAAGCTCTCGATACCTTTCGTGCCCAGCGCTCGCTGAAAGTTGGCGAACATGTGCAGGTACCGGTCGCGCCTGATGGTAGCTACGCGCTCGAGAGCCGCGAGGCACAACTGGGAATGGTATTTTCCGAAGACGGCCTGGTGTCGGGCCATGCGCTGGACGGAGATCGTATTACCCGAATCCTGCGCTGACAGACTGCTGGCGGCCGGGTAGCCCTCACCCGGCCGCTGGCAGCCACCGCCCGTTCCCGTTATCCTGCCGGGCATCGATAAGCCTGCAAGTGTCTGTCTCATGCCTCAATACCAGTCTGTTGCCGACCTTCTGCGTGCACAGAGCCAACTCGAAACCACGGTCAGCGTGCGCGGCTGGCTGCGCAGCAAACGTGATTCCCGGGCGGGTATATCCTTCCTGGCGGTGCACGACGGGTCTTCCTTCGAGCCAATTCAGGCGGTAGTCCCCGACACGCTGGAAAACTATGCCAGTGAGGTACTGAAACTCACCACGGGTTGTGCGGTGGCCGTTACCGGTGAACTGGTGGCCTCCCAGGGAAGGGGGCAGGCGTTGGAGATACAGGCCCGCAGCGTTGAAGTCGTGGGGCTGATCGAAGACCCGGAAAGCTACCCGATAGCCAAGAAACGGCACAGTTTTGAGTATCTGCGCTCACAGGCGCATTTGCGGCCGCGCACCAACACCTTCGGCGCGATCACCCGGGTGCGCACCACGCTGGCAAATGCCATCCACAACTATTTTTACACGCGCGGGTTTCACTGGATCAACACCCCGATCATCACCGGCAGCGATTGTGAGGGTGCCGGAGAGTTGTTCCGGGTGAGCACGCTGGACCTGGCCAACCTGCCACGCACGCCAGGCGGAGAGGTCGATTTTCAACAGGACTTCTTTGCCGGCGAGGCGTTCCTGACCGTATCCGGACAGCTGGCAGTCGAGGCCTACTGCCTCGCCATGAGCAAGGTGTATACCTTCGGGCCGACTTTCCGTGCGGAGAACTCCAACACCAGCCGGCACCTCGCGGAATTCTGGATGGTAGAGCCGGAGGTTGCATTTGCAGATCTCGATGACAACGCCGCGCTGGCGGAAGAGTTGCTGCGCCACGTGTTGTCGCGCGTTCTGGAGGAGCGGGAAGACGACATGGCCTTCTTCCAGAAACACGTCGACGACTCGGTGATAGAGCGACTGCGGGGAGTGATCGACAGTCCTTTTGAGCGCATGGAATACAGTGATGCCATCCGCATTCTTGAGCAGGCGGAGGTGGCATTCGAGTTTCCCGTTGCGTGGGGTATTGACCTGGCCTCCGAACATGAGCGTTACCTTACCGAGCAGCATGTTGGCAGGCCGGTGGTGCTGACCAACTACCCGAAGGACATCAAGGCATTCTATATGCGCCTGAACGATGACCAGCGGACTGTCGCGGCGATGGACGTCCTCGCGCCGGGTATCGGAGAAATTATCGGTGGTAGCCAGCGTGAGGAGCGTCTGGACGTACTCGAGTCGCGCATGGATCCAGGCCTGGCGGAAGAGCTCTGGTGGTACCGTGACCTGCGGCGTTACGGCAGCGTACCGCACGCGGGTTTTGGCCTGGGGTTTGAACGACTGCTCAACTACGTGACCGGCATGGACAACGTGCGGGACGCGATTCCCTTTCCGCGCACGCCCGGCAACGCGCACTTCTAGGCCCCTGGCTGCTGACCCATTCGGGTATTTCTCACCCGCCGAGCGGCCCTGTTTGTGTAAAAGTGCCCAAAAATCGGCGTGGTGGGACGCGCACATTAGCCATACTGATAGTCAACGCAGATCAGGGCGAGCCGGGATAGTGCGGAGCGGCCCTGGGTTGAGCGCTCGACGGTCGGGCGCCCGGAGGACTTCGTATGCGCCACGGCCCGAATTTCAGCCAGTATGGCTCGGTGAATGAGATGCTGATCGTGGATACGTTCACGCGCCTGATTTTCGCGGATGTCGAGCAGTTCGGTACGCGCGAGCGCAGGATACTGGCGGCCTTGCGTAGCGTGGATGCCAATGTGCTGCGAGATACACCTGAGCAGATCGGTGAATATCTGCGTACTCTCGGTGTGCGGGAGATGATCCATCTCGTCGCGCGTATCCGTGAGCAGATTGAGATGGACCCCCGTGTTGTGCCGTGTGGCGCCAAAGATGGCGTGACGGTTCAGCGGCGAAACAGCAGGGCCTAGGCCCGCGAAGCAGCGTCCTGGTCCGTGGCGCCCAGTGCCTCGCTCTCCTGCGCAGCGGTGGGCATTGGTGGCGCAGCCCCCGTGTCGTCGGAACGTGGCGCTTTCAGGCCGCTCTCGGGTGTCATGGCGAAGCGCGGCTGCCACTGGTTTTCACGGTCTGAACCCAGATAGTGCACCTGCACTTCATCCTGCAACTGGAAGCGTCGCGTGGTGCTGGTGAGGCTTGCAGTCCATTTGTCGTAGCTGAATTTTTCCGCATCCGGACGCAGGTCCACGAAGCCCTCAAGGCCGTTGTCGATGAGTCGAACGTTACAGCCGCTGCTGTTCACGTGGGCTATGCGAGCGCGGAATACCGGATTCTCTGCACCCGTCAACCGCGCGAGATAGCGGTTGGCCAGCCAGCGATCGGCCTCGAGCGTTGCTGCACGACAGCTGGCGAGGCGTGCGCCCAGCGCTTCCAGAACGTCGCTGCACATTTCCTGTGCCTCACCGCCATTCAACACTGACTTGATCTGCAAGTGCACGAGAAAATCGACGTACTTGCGCAGCGGCGATGTGCAGTTGGTATAGGCCGGTAGCGCCATGCCCATATGTGGGGCCGGTTCGCAGCTCAGTTGGGCGCGCGTCATCAGCCGGTTGACCATTGAGCGCAGCGGCAGGGCGGAGTCGCTGGTGGAAAGCGCGCTCAGAATATTGCGGTAGCCTTCCAGCGTGAAGGGATCTTCATCGGCGACTGTGGGCGCATGCAACTGCAAAAACTTGTGCAGTTCATCACCGCGGTTGGCACGAAAGCCCGGATGAACCACGAAGGGGCCGTTCGCGCCATGCTGTGCGAGGAAACTTGCAGCGCAGCGATTGGCCGCCACCATGCATTCCTCAACCAGCTTCTGTGACAGTAGTTTGTCGTAGGGCTCGATGCTTTCAACCTGTTTGGCGTCGTTCAGTAACCAGCGATACTCCTGTCGATCCTCCATCACCAGGCCGTATGTTTCGCGCTGGCTGCGCAGCGCCTGATAGACCTTGTACAGCGCCTCCAGTGGGGTCGCGTGGCTCATCAGTTCATCGTATTGCCCGCTGATATAGCGGTCTACGGCGAAGTAGGAAAGCTTTGCACGGGAACGAATGGTCGCTTCGATAAACTCAAAATCGCCCAGTTCGCCGGCGTCGCTGATGGCAATCTTGCAAACCAGCGCCGGTCGGTCATTGCCTTCGGAGAGCGCACAGGCATCCTGGGACAGCTCCTCGGGCAGCATCGGCAACAGGTCGCCGTGGAAGTACACGGAGGTGCCGCGCGCAGCGATCTCCGCGCGTAGTTCGGCCTGGCCCGCTATGTATGCAGTGGGATCGGCAATACCCACGAACAGCGTCCAACCGTTATTGCTGCTCTCGGCATAAAGGACGTCGTCGATATCCAGTGTTTTCGCGGCATCGATGGAAATGAACTCCAGGTCCGTCAGGTCCCGGCGGCGTTCGGTTACCAGCGGGCCGGGGGAGGCCAGGCAGGCCGAGACCGATTCTCTGCTGGCGCTGCTCCATTGTGTCGGCAACCGGTATTTCGCCATGCAATACAGGTTTTCGATGCCGGGTGTCGAGTCGTCGCCGATCACCGAGAGTATCTTGGCCTGGGGCTTGCCGTCGCGTATCGGGTGGCGCAGTACGGCGCAGCGCACGTAGTCATGTTCTTTGACGCCGTTGCGTGCGTGCGGGGGCAGGAACAGCCAGCGGCGCAAGTGCGGCAGGTCCGGCTCCACGAACAGCGCCTTGCCCTTGCGCACACAGCGGCCGGTAAAGTCACCCAGCGGGCTGTCGACCAGCTTCTCGATCTCGGCTATGGTTTTATTGTCGGGAGCCGGGCGAATACAGACCCTGACGCGGTCCTCCGGGAAGGCCTTGAGCATTTCCTGCGGCGGGATGAATATTTCGCGACCGTCATCCAGAACGGCGAAGCCATAGCGCGCCTGAGTGCCTTTCACCACCGCCTCGGCCCGTTCCTTCTCGGCCTCCATCTGTGATTTCAGCCCTTTCAGTTGAGAAAGGGACTCATGGTTGAGCATGTGTAATGATTCTGTAGTGTAAGCGCTCCATCCTAGCGGAAAACGTCATCCGTGTCAGGGCGTCCAGGCCGCCGGCCGGCGATGCCCGGTTTAATTGCACGGCAGCAATTGACAGTTGCGCGAGAGCGTGGCGATAATCCCTTGAAAGAGCCGTTGGGACGTGCCTTTGAATTATTTACGGATGCCGGGCGTTGCAAGCCCCACCGTGTACTCCCGAAAGTCTTGTGCGCGGGTGCTGCGGTACCGGCTACGGCGCAACGCAGACCGGCGTTCCAACGCTACCCCGCAAATCCTGTATTTCTCCTGTAACTCCAGACCCGCGCGTGTCTCCCGGGACCGGACCGTACGCGTCGCTCTCCCTTTGCCTGTCGCGATTGCTACCCCACCAATGAGGAAGACTTAATGGACTCAGGTTCAACCCTGCGCATGGAAAAAACCACTCACCTGAAACCCGTTGTAAGGAAAACCTACGTTCTCGATACCAACGTCCTGTTACATGACCCCACGGCAGTAACGGCGTTCAAGCAACACCATATTGTCATTCCCATGACCGTGCTGGAGGAACTCGACCACATCAAGGATCGCCACGATAAAACTGTCAGTCGCGAGGCGCGTATCGCCATTCAGATGATCGACAAAGTCGTGGACACCGCATCACCCCAGGCCATTCAGGAGGGTGTGCCGGTGCCTGGCTCCGAGGTAGACGGCCTCGGCCCGGGCACGCTGGCAATATTTCCCGATCAGTGCCTTGGCGAAAATTCGACAGTGCCCTATCTCGATGGCACGCCGGCCCAGGCGAATGATAATCGGATCATCAACGTCGCGCTGCGTCTGCAGGCCGAATGCCCGGAAGAATTCGTGTGCCTGGTGACCAAGGATATCAACATGCGCATCAAGGCCAAGGGCTCCGGCCTTGCGCATGTGGAAGACTACCGGCGCGACAGGGTTCTGGATGATATTGACCTGTTGGCCCGTGGTTACGAACACATACCCGGCGACTTCTGGTCGACCATCAGCGAAGTCGATACCCTGCGAGAGGGCGACTGCACACTGCATCGTATTCCGGCCAAATCCTTGCCGCAGGCCTATCCCAATATGTACGTCTATGACGACCAGGCTTTTCTGGCTTTCGTCAAGCGCGTGGACAGGGATTTCATCTATCTTCGCTGCGACAGTCGCGACAGCCTCATGAACCAGCGGTTCTGGGGCCTGGTGCCCCGCAACCTGGAGCAGGCCATGGCGATGTCGCTGCTGGAGGATGACAGCGTAGACCTCACCGTGATGACCGGCCCTGCCGGTTCCGGCAAGACGCTGCTGGCCCTGGCCTATGGTCTGCATGCCATCCTGGAGCAACGCAAGTTCAGCAAGCTGATTGTCGCCCGTTCGACACCTCCCATCGCCGAGGAGATAGGTTTTCTCCCGGGCACGGAGGAGGAAAAAATGGCCCCGTGGCTGGCGGCTTTCGACGATAACCTGGAGATCCTGCACGGTACTGACGAGTCGTGCCACGGCAGTATCGATTACGTCAAGGAGCGCGCGAATATTCAGTTCAAGTCGTTGAATTTCATGCGTGGGCGATCATTCAACAATGCCTATATCATTATTGACGAAGCCCAGGGGCTGACGCAGTTCCAGTTGAAATCGATCATCTCCCGCGTGGGGGCGGATTCCAAAATCGTGGTGCTGGGGAATCTTGCGCAGATCGACAACAAGTACATATCACCGCTGACCTCGGGGCTGACCTACCTGGTAGAGAAGAGCAAGGCGTATCCGCACGCGGGCAGCATGCATGTCAATGGTATCGTGCGCTCGCGACTGGCGGCTTTTGCGGAGGAAAATCTCTAGCCCGCGTCCCTCGCCGCGGTTCGGCCGGTGGCACGGGGTGTCAGCAAGAGGCGTCGGGGGCCTCGCAGGCTTGCGACGGATCTCCACCAAGCCCCGGGCCTTCAGCCAGCGTGTCAGCGTCCTTCCGGGGATCAGTATGCGGAGAGCGTTCCTGCTCCAGCACCGCCGCGGTTCGTCTGCGGTCGGGCTCCAGCAGTAATTCAAAGCGCAGGGTGATGTTCCAGACACCGTTGCGCGGTTCGCCTTCACGTTTGCGGAAGTTGTAGGACGGTTCAAGTTCAGCAAAAAAATAGCGGCGAAGTACCTGTCGCCTGAAGCGCAGGCCGAGGCGGTAGTTCTTGACGTAGTCCGGGTCTGTCACCCCGTTTACGCTGGCAAAGTAGCTGAACACGAAGGGGTCATGCAGGGCGGGCGTCGCAAAGCGTTGACGCACCGCCAGCCGCGTGCGCCACTCCACGCCCTCGGTTTCCTCGCCGTAGATCGCCCGCGTGCTCCAGCGAATCAGTTTGTCTTCGGTCTGGGCGCGATCAAGGTTCAGTTCGCCCGTGGAGTACAGGCCGTCGTCTGTCTCGTGTTCCAGGCGTTGGGTAAAGCGGTAGCGGTAGCGATCACCCAGTGGTCCCTGGCTGCGGTAGCGCACGCCGGGGGTGAGTTCACCCCAGTCAACCCCGAGGGTGAGATCAACCCGTGAGCCCGTGCGTTCCCCCAGCTTGTAGAGGATGCCCACGTCGTCCACGCTTTCGCGCTCATCCTCCTCCAGTTCATCGCCGTCCTCGCCGCTGAACACCAGGTTGAGGCGTTCTGACAGCGCGGGCAGTTGGAGCTTGCCGCGCAGGCGCAAACGGCTGTCGCTGCCGTCTTCTTCATCCCAGGTATTTGCCCATTCGAGTCGCAACAGGGACTCCGGCTGCTCCAGGTCGTAATTGGCATCGCCGAAAAAGCCGTCCATCCATTCGGTGAGTGCCTGGGCCTGGTCAGTGGCGTAGGCGTGCGTGTTGTCCACCCAGGTGATATCGGGGTCATCGGCAGGCTCTTGCTGGCCGTTAGCCGGTGGCTGACTTGACTGGGCCCTGTCGCCTTCCGGCGCGGGCGTCTGTGGGGCGCCCACTGCAGCGCCTGCCACCCCGGGCAGGGGAAGCAGCAGCAGCAGACAGAGCAGACCGGTTCGCACGCGTTTTCACCACTTACCTATTGGCTCCTGGCAGATTACACTACGGCGAATGGAGCGACTTTTCATCTTTTTTCAGTTCATTACGCCACATCATATGCTGTCGCGGTGTACTGCATTCCTGGCGGACCTCGAGCGTCCCAAGTGGTTAATTAATTTGGCTATTTCGGCCTTCATACGCATATTCGGCGTGGAGATGGACGAGGCGGAACAGCCCGATTACCGACGCTACGCCAGTTTCAATGACTTTTTCACACGCGCGTTGCGAAATGCTGCACGTCCGCTGGCCAGCGCCGATGTCCTCTGCCCTGTGGATGGCGTCATCAGCCAGATTGGCGACATCCAGCATGGCAGTCTGTTGCAGGCGAAAGGGCGCCGCTTCAGCACGCTGGACCTGCTGGGTGGCGACGTACGCCGGGCCCGTGATTTTGATGGCGGTAGTTTTGCCACGATCTACCTCTCGCCCCGGGACTATCACCGCGTGCATATGCCCCTGGCCGGCGCTCTCACCGCCACGACCTACATCCCCGGTCAACTTTTCTCAGTGAACAGTGTCACCGCCGGCAGGGTAGAGGGTTTGTTTGCGCGCAATGAGCGGCTGGTATGTTATTTCGATACACAGGCCGGTCCGCTGGCGATGGTCCTCGTTGGCGCGATGATAGTCGCGGGTATCGAGACGGTGTGGTCCGGGCGCGTGGCCCCGCCGCCGCGCAGGCCGTTCAGTCTGGATTACCGCGATCTTCCCGAGCCGGTCGCATTGGATAAGGGCGTGGAAATGGGGCGATTCTGCCTCGGTTCCACGGTGATCCTGTTGTTTCCCGCGAAGAGCGTAGTCTGGCGGCAGGACTGGGTCGCAGGCAGCGCAACGCTGATGGGCAGTCGTCTCGCCGACTTTGTCCAGTGAGTGGTGACCCTCCCGCGCGGCTGCTGGATGCCGCTCGCGGGAGCGACGCAGATTAATTCAGGCTGGCCAGTATGTGCCGATAGCTCGCCATCCGCCGCGGGGTGATGTCCTCGCGGCGCACCGCGTCAAGAATGGCGCAGCCCGGTTCCTGCGTGTGACTGCAGTCGCGAAAGCGGCAGTGGCCCAGCAGTGGCCGGAACTCAATAAACCCCTGTTCAATGCTTGCGCGATCCATGTGCCAGAGCCCGAACTCGCGGATACCCGGAGAGTCGATAAGGCTGCCGCCGCAACCGAGGTGCAGGAGGTGCGCGGTGGTGGTGGTGTGAGTGCCCTTGCCAGCGTGCGTCGAGAGTGCGCCCACGCGCAGTTCCGCCGCCGGCACCAGCTGATTGACCAGCGAGGATTTTCCGACACCCGACTGGCCGACAAACACGCTGGTGCGCCCGGCGAGCGCCTGTTGCAGTTCCTGCGTACCGCCCTCCAGCGCACTGGCTTCGATCACCTTGTAACCGAGCGCCGGATAGGGTGCGAGCAGCGCGTGCAGCTTTGCCCGCAATGCCGGTTCCTCGAGCAGCAGGTCGCACTTGTTGAGCACGATCGTCGGTTCGATACTCACCGCGGACGCCGCGACCAGGTAGCGGTCGATCAGGTTGGCATGCGGTTCTGGCAGTGGCGCGATGACCAGCATGATCTGATCAATATTGGCCGCCACCGGTTTGAGGTTGCCGTGGGCGTCGGGGCGCAACAGCGCGCTCTTCCGCTCGAGTTGTGCCACCACCACACCCATGGGGTCGCCGGCGCACCACACTACCTGGTCACCGGTTACCAGGCCCTCAAGGTTGGCGCGGAGATGGCAACGCTGCTGTTCGCCGGTAGGCGCCTCGACGGTCACCTGCGTGCCGTAGTGGGCGGTGATCAAGCCCTCGCGTTCCGGCCCCAGGGCGTTGCTCGCCAGCGCCTGGTCGGCCTGCGAACCGCGACGCTGCGCGCGCTTCGCACGCTCATCCTGAATTTTCTCGATGCGCCAGGCCTGTTGCCGACTCAGCTTGCGCTTGCTCATGTAACCAGTGTGCTCATGGGCTTTATTATTGGTGGGTGCGCTTTGCCTGTCGAGGCAATTTGTTACACTGCGGTGCCTTCGTTGAAAGCCGGACCAGCGCAATGCAAGACGAATCAAACCTCATCTGGGTAGACATGGAAATGACCGGCCTCAGCCCGGAAAACGATGTGGTGATAGAAATCGCGACCATTGTCACCGATACCGATTTGAATACCCTCGCCGAGGGGCCGGTGATTGCCCTGCACCAGAGTGATGAACGCCTTGCCGCCATGGATGAGTGGAACACGCGTCAGCACAATCGGTCAGGGTTGGTCGAAAGGGTGCGCGCGAGCCGCTACGATGAGGACGCTGCAGCCACGGAGACCCTGAAATTTCTCGAGCAGTGGGTGCCCGCGGGGGCCTCGCCCATGTGTGGCAACACCATTTGCCAGGACAGGCGCTTCATGGCTCGGCATTTGCCGCAGCTCGAGGCCTGGTTTCATTATCGTAATCTGGATGTCAGCACGCTGAAAATCCTGATGCAGCGCTGGCGCCCCGAGCTTGAGGCGGGCCTGGAGAAAACGGGCACACACCTGGCCCTGGATGATATCCGGGAGTCCATTAACGAGATGCGCTACTACCGCGAGCACTTTCTCAGGCTGGGCTGATGCCGTGGCGTGCAAGCGCCCAGGCGACGTGCTCCCGCACCAGCGGTGAGGCGTGATCGCGGCGCGCCTCGAGAGCCCGTATGACGGCCCCGGAGGACGGGGCGTTGCCGAGCGCGACGGCGAGGTTGCGCAACCAGCGCTCGTGCCCGATCCGGCGGATAGCCGAGCCCTCGGTGTTGGCCAGGTAGGTGGTCTCGTCCCACAGCATCAGTTCTGCCAGCTCGGCGTCAGCCAGGCCATGCCGGGGCTGGAAATCCCGCTCCCCGGTAGCTTGCGCAAACTTGTTCCACGGGCAGCACAGCTGACAGTCATCGCAGCCGAATATGCGGTTGCCCATTAACGGGCGCAGCGCCGGGTCGATGCTGCCGGCATGTTCGATCGTGAGATAGGAGATACAGCGGCGCGCGTCCAGTTGAAACGGACCCACGAATGCCTCGGTGGGACAGATGTCGAGGCAGGCCGTGCAGGTGCCGCAGTGCTTGCTGCTTTGTGGCGTGGAAAGAGGCAGTGGCAAGTCAGTGAATATTTCACCGAGAAAAAACCAGGAGCCCGCATCGGCGTTGATCAGCATGCTGTTCTTGGCTATCCAGCCGAGCCCTGCCTGTTCCGCAAAGGCGCGCTCCAGCACCGGAGCGCTGTCTACGAAGGCGCGATATTGCCCCGCCCGGGCCTCCGCCTCGATGCGCCGCGCCAGGATCGCCAGCCGCTTGCGGATCAGCTTGTGGTAGTCGCGCCCCAGCGCATAGCGAGAAATATAGGCCCGGTCGGTGGACGCGAGCACGCGCTCGGGTTGTGTGCCCTGCACCAGATAGTCCATGCGCAGGGAGATCACGCGGGCGGTACCCGGCACCAGTTCTTCCGGGCGGGCGCGCTTGCTGCCGTGGTCGGCCATGTAGCGCATCTCGCCGTGATGCCCGGCATCCAGCCAGCGCTGTAATTGCGCGGCGTGCTCGCCGGGGTCCACTCCCGCTATACCCACCTGCTGGAAACCGAGTTCCCCGGCCCAGGTGTGCAGCTTGGCCACGAGGTCGTCGAGTTGGGCCGGGCTCGGCAGGTCCCGACTCCGGTCCGCGGGTATTTCGCCGGATTGTTTGCGCAATGGGGATTCCTCCGGGCGCCATCTGGGTATAATTTTACCGGATGATACAGGCAGGTGGTGCAATGCTCGGAACAGAAAAGCTCTATACCGCAGAACAGACCCGCGCGCTCGACCAGTGCGCCATTCGCGAACACGGCATTCCCGGCATTCGCCTGATGGCGCGGGCTGCGGAAGCAGCGTATCGACAATTGGTCAGGCGCTGGCCGCAACCGGAGTGCCTGCAGGTGCTTTGCGGCACCGGCAATAACGGCGGTGACGGCTTTTTGCTGGCAGAGCTGGCGCATAAGCGCGGCATTCCCGTGTGTGTGCTGCAGCTTGGCGATGCCTCACACATTGCGGGCGATGCGCTGCGCGCACGCGAAGCCGCGCTTGCCGGCGGTGTGGCTTTCCAGCCGTTCACGGAATCTTCGCTGCGCCCGGCGGGAGTGCTGGTGGACGCCATGCTCGGCACGGGCCTGGGCGGTGAGGTTCGCGCCGGGTATGCGCAGGCGATAGCGGCGATCAACGCCTGCGCTGCGCCGGTGCTGGCGATAGATATACCCTCGGGCCTGTGTGCCGACACCGGTGAGGTGCTCGGTTGCGCTGTGCGGGCGGATGCAACGGTCACCTTTATCGCTTTGAAACGCGGTCTCTTTTCACTGCACGGGCCGGACTGCACCGGGGAAGTGGAGTTCAATGACCTCGAAGTACCTCCGGCGGTTTACGCAAGCGTCGAATGCAATCTGAGTCGGCTGGAACTGGCACCGCTGCTCGACCTGCTGCCGCAGCGACCGGCCTCGGCCCACAAGGGCCTGTACGGCAATGTATTGGTGATCGGCGGCGATTTCGGCATGGCAGGTGCTGTGGCGATGGCGGCCGAGGCGGCGCTGCGCTGTGGAGCGGGGCTGGTGCGCGTGGCTACCCGCGCCGAACACGTGGCGGCAATTGTTGCCCGTACACCGGAGGTGATGCCACGCGCGGTGGCATCGGCCGAGGAGCTGGCTCCGCTGGTGGCGGCCTCGGATGTGCTGGTGGTGGGGCCCGGGCTCGGCCAGTCGGCCTGGTCCTCGGCGCTGTTTGCGGCGGCGGTGGCGTCCGACAAGCCGATGATACTGGATGCCGATGCCCTCAACCTGCTCGCCGCCAGCGGGGCCAGCGCCCGCGGCGACTGGCTACTGACGCCGCATCCGGGGGAGGCGGCGCGCTTGCTTGCCACGGGCACAGCCGAAGTACAGGCAGACAGGTTCGCTGCTGCGCGAGCCCTGCAACGGCGCTTCGGAGGTGTCGCGGTACTCAAGGGAAATGGCAGCCTGATCGCGGGCGCAGACGAACTGCTGCTGAGCGATTACGGCAACCCCGGGATGGCCAGCGGCGGTATGGGGGATGTGCTCAGCGGCGTGCTGGGTGCCTTGCTGGGTCAGGGTCTGGCATCCCTCGAAGCCGCCTGTCTCGGCGTTTGCCTGCATGGCGCGGCGGCCGATCTGGCTGCTGAGGACGGCGAGCGCGGGCTCGCCGCGAGTGACCTGGCCCCCCATTTGCGTGCCCTGTTGGGATGAACGCTACCCCGTACAGCGTGTACCTGGCCGATGAGACCGGCATGGTGGAGCTCGGTGAGCAGCTGGCCGGCCGGTTCAGGGCGCCGCTGGTGGTGTTTCTCGAGGGCGATCTGGGGATGGGCAAGACAACGCTGGCACGGGGCATGCTGCAGGGCCTCGGGCACGCCGGCGCCGTCAAGAGCCCCACTTATACGCTGGTGGAGCCTTACGAACTGCCGGCACTGACCGTGTATCACTTTGATTTTTATCGTTTAGAGGATGCCGGTGAGCTCGAATACATGGGTATTCGCGATTATTTTGGTGAAAATTCCGTGTGTTTGGTGGAGTGGCCGGAGCGGGGCTTGGGTGTTTTGCCGCTGGCAGATATAGTAATAACGATAACGAGCGAGGGCTCGGGGCGTCGGCTGTCCATTTACGCGAGCACTGATTCCGGCAGATCGGTGCTTGAGAGTGGCGTGTCGCAGCTGGAAGGAGGGTCGCCCTGAGACCAGAGGGACGTGGCTTGGGCAACGCGATGTCAACGGGCAGGGGATGGGTAATGCTACTTCTCGGGGTTTTGGCCTCGGGATGGGTGTATGCGGGGGAAGTGCACGAAGTGCGCTTGTGGCGCGCGCCGGATCATACCCGCATTGTGTTCGATCTCACCACGCCCGCGGAACACAACCTGATCGTGCTGGAAAACCCGCGCAGGATCGTGCTCGATCTTGTCGACACCCGCTTGCGCGCCGAGCTTGACCGGCTATCCCTGGAAAACACACCCATTGTCAGGGTACGCTCCGGCGTGCGCGATGGCGACGACCTGCGCGTGGTTCTGGACATGAGTGCGGCGGTAGACCCGCGCAGTTTTTCCCTGCAAGCCAACGAGCAGGCCGGCGATCGCCTGGTCCTGGATCTGTACGATAAAGCCCCGTCCGTCGCGGCGGTGAAGAAAAGTGTTACCCAGAACGCCCGGCGCAATATCGTGATAGCGATTGACGCCGGACACGGTGGGGAAGACCCCGGTGCGATCGGGCCGAACCGGCAGCGTGAAAAAGATGTGGTGCTGGCGATATCCAGGGAACTGGAGCGCCTGCTCGCCGCCGACAGCGGTTTTGAGCCCACCTTGATCCGCACGGGCGACTACTACATCAGCTTGCGTGGGCGTCGGGACCTTGCGCGTGAACGCCAGGCGGACCTCTTTGTCTCGATTCATGCCGATGCCTTCCGTCGCAGTGAGGCCAACGGGGCTTCGGTGTATGCGCTCTCGACCAGTGGGGCAACCAGCACCGCGGCACGCTACCTCGCCCAACGCGAAAACGCAGCGGACCTGGTCGGCGGTGTGCGTTTATCCGACAAGGACGAAGTACTGGCCGGTGTGTTGGCCGATCTCTCGATGACCTCAACCCTGGATACCAGTCTGAAACTCGGCGACCGGGTGCTGCGCAATATGGATACGGTGACCAGGCTGCACAAAAACCGGATCGAACAGGCGGGGTTTGCCGTGCTCAAGTCGCCGGACATTCCATCAATCCTCGTGGAAACCGGTTTTATTTCCAACCCGGCCGAGGCCAGGAAGCTTTCCACCGCCAGCCATCAGAAAAAGATAGCGGCGGCCATTCATCGTGGTATTCGCGACTGGTTTCTCGCTCACCCGCCCTCCGGGACGCTGCTCGCGTGGCAGAAGGAGCAGGGCGGCCGGGAGTACATAATAGCCAGAGGTGATACACTCTCGGGCATCGCCCACAGGTTCAGCGTGTCGCTCGCGGATCTGAAGAGCTACAACAGCCTGAACGACACCAGAATCCTGGTGGGACAGAAGCTGACAATACCCAATACCTGACCCGGGACAACTGACCGCGCCGCATGCCTCCAATCCAAGTACTCAGCTCCCGGCTGGCAAACCAGATCGCCGCTGGCGAGGTGGTTGAGCGACCCGCCTCTGTAGTAAAGGAAGTGCTTGAGAACAGTCTGGATGCCGGTGCCAGTCGTATCGAGATTGAAGCGGAGGCGGGTGGAACCCGCTTGATGCGCGTGCGCGACAACGGGTCGGGTATCGAGGCCGCAGATCTACCCCTCGCGCTGGCGCGTCACGCCACCAGCAAGATTGCATCGCTTGAAGATCTCGAACAGGTCGGCAGCCTCGGCTTCCGCGGCGAGGCGCTGGCGAGTATCGGCTCCGTTTCGCGGCTCACCATCACCAGCAATGCCAGCGCCGAGGGCAGCGAGGGGCGCCTGGCCTCCTGCGAGGGCCGCAACATGGAGGTGGAGGTCAAGCCTGCCCCGCACCCTCGTGGCACCACGGTCGAAGTGCGCGATTTGTTCTTTAACACCCCGGCGCGGCGCAAGTTTCTGCGAACCGAGAAAACCGAGTTCAACCACCTCGAAGAGGTGGTCAAACGCCTCGCCTTGTCGCGTTTCGAGGTGTCTTTCAGCCTGCGTCACAATGGCCGCGTGATCCACAACCTGAAGTGCGCTTCGAACCAGTCCGAGCAACAGCGGCGCGTGGCCACCGTGTGTGGCCCCGCCTTTGCGCAGCAGTCCATCGCGATCGAGGCCGCCGCGGGTGCCTACCGCCTGTGGGGCTGGGTGGGGCTACCGACATTTTCCCGCAGCCAGGCGGATCTGCAGTACTTTTTTGTCAACGGGCGCATCATTCGCGACAAACTTGTAGCCCACGCGGTACGCCAGGCGTATCGCGACGTGCTCTATCACGGACGCCACCCGGCGTTTGTGTTGTATCTGGAGCTCGATCCCGCGCAGGTCGATGTGAACGTGCATCCTTCCAAGCACGAAGTGCGGTTTCGCGACGGCCGCGGCGTACACGACTTCCTGTTTTCCAGCCTGCATCGGGCGCTCTCGGATGTCCGCCCGGGTGACCAGGGTGCCGCGCCGATCGCGCCCGTGATCGCCGCTGGCGATGGCTTGACCGTCGATACTGCCACCGGTGAACTCAGGCCCCAGGGGGCGCTCGCCTGGGGAGCACAGCACCGGAATCCTTCGGCGATGCCGCATGCGGCGTACTCGCGCGACCGCATACGGGAACAGATGCACAGTTACGGGCAACTGCACGAGCCCGCTCTCGCAGCGGAGGCGTCCGCCGAGGCGGCACCGCCGCTGGGTTACGCGCTGGCACAACTCAAAGGTGTGTACATACTCGCCGAAAATGCCGAAGGCCTGGTGCTGGTAGACATGCACGCCGCCCACGAGCGCATCACCTACGAGCGGTTGAAGGCCGCCCGGGATGACAGCGGCGTGCATTGCCAGCCTCTGCTTGTGCCAATGAGTGTTGCCGTCAGCCGCAAGGAGGTGGCAGTGGCGCTGGAACAGGCTGCCTTTTTCCAGCGTCTCGGACTCGAGGTGGATGAGGGTGGTGACGAACTGCTCATCATCCGGCAGATTCCGGTGGCGCTGCGCGAATCCGATGTGGAACAGTTACTGCGGGATGTGCTGGCAGACCTGATCGAGTACGGCAGTTCGGAGCGTATCGAGGCGCATATGGACGACATCCTGTCCACCATGGCGTGCCACGGTTCCGTGCGCGCCAATCGACGCCTGACCCTGCCGGAGATGAACGCGCTGTTGCGCGACATGGAGGCGACCGAACGCTCCGGGCAGTGCAATCACGGCCGGCCCACCTGGACAAGGCTGTCGCTCGACGAGCTCGACCGACTGTTTTTACGCGGTCGCTGAGGCACCTGTGAGAGCGTCCGATTCGCGGCCCCTGCTCATCTGCCTGATGGGCCCCACGGCCTGTGGCAAAACAGAGCTGGCGATAGAGTTGGCCGAGCGGCGCAATTGTGAGCTGGTCAGCGTCGATTCGGCGGTGGTCTATCGGGGTATGGATATCGGTAGTGCGAAGCCCGGGTACCCGCACCACCTGGTGGACATTCGCGATCCGGCGCAAACCTATTCGGCCGCCGAGTTTGCGACCGATGCGCGGCGCGTTGCGGCCGAGGTGTGCGCGCGGGGCGCGACCCCGCTGTTGGTCGGTGGCACGATGCTGTATTTTCGCGCGTTTCTTTACGGCCTGGCAGCGATGCCGCCGGCGGATCCGGCAGTGCGCGCGGAGATCGAGACCCGGGCGCAGCAGCATGGCTGGCCTCGCGTGCACGCGGAGCTGGCTGAGGTTGATCCGGAGTCGGCCCGGCGGATTCACCCAAACCATTCGCAGCGCCTCAGCCGGGCGCTTGAAGTCTACCGGGTGAGCGGCACGCCCTTGTCAACCTGGCACCGCGACTCGGGCGCTGACTTCGATCCTTTCTCGAAATATCGGGTGGTACAACTGGCGCTCTGGCCCGAGGATCGCGCTGCCTTGCATCGGCGTATCGAGAGCCGTCTGCAAGGCATGCTGCGCGCCGGGCTGCTTGAGGAAGTGCGCAATCTCAGGTGCCGGGGGGACTTGCACGCGGGCCTGCCCGCGCTGCGCGCTGTCGGCTACCGGCAGCTCTGGGCGCATCTCGAAGGACGCTGCAGCCTGGAAGAGGCTGTCGCCAGCGCCACCGCAGCGACCCGGCAGCTCGCAAAGCGACAGCTTACCTGGTTGAGAAAATGGCCCGACCTGCTGCATATCCCTGTTGAGAGTGGGGGGAATGGGCGTCAGCGTGTCGAGGCCGCGTGCAACTATATCGACTTAGCGTCAACATAGAGTTGTGTAAATGCACTATAATGGTTTAGGTTGTATTCAAAGGCCCGATATCCGTTCGCACCGTCTTCAGGGATAGGCGTGTCGAGTGGGATAAGAGGCTAATTTTATTAATCTTTTTCGGCCCGGGTTGGGCCTCAATTAGGAGCTAGCCATGTCAAAAGGGCACACGCTACAAGACCCTTATCTGAACATCCTGCGCAAAGAACGGGTTCCGGTGTCAATTTATCTTGTCAACGGAATCAAACTCCAGGGTCAGATAGAATCTTTCGATCAATTTGTCGTGTTGCTGAAAAACACCGTCAGCCAGATGGTGTACAAGCACGCGATTTCCACGGTTGTACCGTCTCGCGTGGTGCGTCTGCCGTTGCAGAACCCCCAGGAAGAAGATGAGGACGGTAGCTGACCACCCAATCGATAGTCTTCTGCGGGTGCCGGGTGTCGGTTAGGGCACCCCGCAAATGAGGTAGCAGTGTTTTTCGAGCGCCCCGAATCGGGGGAACGCGCCGTGCTTGTGCATCTCGACCTGGCATCCGAGACCCAGCGGGAAGACCCGATGGAGTTCGAGGAGCTGGTGTTGTCTGCTGGCGGAGACCCGGTGGCATACATCATGGGCGCGCGCACGGCTCCGCATCCGCGAACATTTGTCGGCAGCGGAAAGCTGGCTGAAATTGCGGCCGCAAAGTGCGCTCACGAGGCCGAGATCGTCATGTTCAACCATGCTCTCAGCCCCAGTCAGGAGCGTAACCTCGAGCGCGAGCTGGAGTGCCGGGTGCTGGATCGTACCGGCCTGATCCTCGATATATTCGCCCAGCGGGCTCGCACCCACGAAGGTAAGTTGCAGGTCGAGCTGGCCCAGCTTGAGCACATGAGCACCCGCCTGGTTCGCGGCTGGACCCACCTTGAGCGGCAAAAGGGCGGCATCGGCCTGCGCGGTCCGGGAGAAACGCAGCTCGAGACCGACCGGCGGTTGCTGCGCGCGCGCATTAAATCTATCACCGCAAGGTTGCAGAAGGTTGGTCGTCAGCGGGAACAGGGCCGTCGTTCGCGCAGCCGCGCGGAAATTCCCACGGTGTCGCTGGTGGGCTACACCAACGCCGGGAAGTCCTCGCTGTTCAACCAGCTCACCGATGCTTCCGTGTACGCCGCCGATCAGCTTTTCGCCACCCTGGACCCAACGTTGCGCCGTATTCAGCTTGCCAACATCGGGCCGGTGGTGCTCGCAGACACAGTGGGCTTTATCGCGCACCTGCCGCACCGCCTGGTCGATGCGTTCAAGGCAACACTGGAAGAGACCTTGAGAGCGCACCTGCTGTTGCATGTGGTGGACGCGGCGGATGTCGAGCGCGATCGCAACATGTATGAAGTACAGGAGGTCCTGAGCGAAATTGGCGCGGACAAAATTCCCTGCTTGCAGGTGTTCAACAAGCTCGATCTGCTGCAGCAGCCCGCGCGTATAGATCGGGGTGAGGATGGTATGCCGCAGCGTGTCTGGGTGAGCGCGGTCACGGGCGAGGGGACCGAGCTGCTGCGCGAAGCGGTGGTGGAGCTGCTCGCGCATGATATGGTTGCCGAGGAAGTGCTGCTCGAGCCTGCCCAGGGAGGGCTGCGCGCAGCGCTCTACGAGATGGGGGCGGTCGAATCCGAGGAATACGGCACCGACGGTGTCGCTCGCCTCTGTGTACGCCTGCCGCGAGCCGACTGGAACCGCCTGATGAAGCGTGGTGCCGAGGCTTCCTGGTGAACAGCGCCGGGAAAAAGCCCCCACACGGGGCCGCACGGCGGCAGATTTCGAAAAAAGCGCTCTGCCGCTCTCCGCAGATTTGATAGACTTGCCGACTTTAGCGACAGGAGTTGACTATGGCCTGGAATGAACCGGGTGGGGGTAACAAGAACCCCAAGGATCCCTGGGGTGGTGGTGATCAAGGGCCGCCGGATCTGGACGAAGCACTGAAGAAACTACAGGAGCGGTTCGGCGGCCTGTTTGGCGGCGGCTCGTCGTCTGGCGGCGGCGGTGGTGGTCTCTCTGGCAGGGCACTTATCGTGTTGTTGCTGGTGGCCATCGCTGTGTGGGGCATGCTCGGCATTTATCAGGTGGACCAGCAGGAACGCGGCGTTGTGCTGCGGCTGGGTAAGTACCTCAACACAGTGCAACCGGGCCTGCACTGGAACCCTCCGCTCGTGGACCAGGTGACGGTCGTCAACACCACCAAGGTGCGTGCTGTCAGTTTTACTGAAATCATGCTCACCCAGGATGAAAATATCGTCGAGGTGAGCCTCTCGGTGCAGTATGTCATTGATGACCCCGAGAATTTCGTACTCAGGGTACGCGCTCCCGAGGAGTCACTGCAGCATGCCACGCGCAGTGCGCTGCGCCACGTGGTCGGCGGTACCGGTATGGATCTGGTGCTCACCGTCGGACGTGAACTGGTCGCCTCGGAGGTGAAGCTCCGTCTGCAGGAATACATCAGCCTGTATGAAACCGGCATCCTGGTGCAAACGGTGACTATCGATGAATCCAAGCCGCCCACGCAGGTGCAGGCCGCCTTCGATGACGTCATCAAGGCGCGCGAGGATGAGGAGCGGCTGAAAAGTGAAGCGCAGGCCTATGCCAATGGTATCGTGCCGGAGGCGCGTGGTCGCGCGCAGCGTCAGGTAGAGGAGGCGAGCGCCTACAAGGAACAGGTTGTCGCGAACGCCCGCGGTGAGGCCGAGCGCTTCAACCAGCTGCTGCGCGAGTACAGCAAGGCTCCCCAGGTGACCCGGGAGCGCCTGTACCTTGAGGCGCTGCAGGAAGTGCTTGCCGGTACCAGTAAGGTGCTGGTAGATGTGGAAGGCGGCGACAACCTGATGTACCTGCCGCTCGACAAGCTGTCTGCGGGCGCTACCAGCAGCCCTCAGCGGGCGCGGGGGGTGCAAGTGGATAGCTCAAACATTCGCGAGTTGACCGATGCCGTAATGGAGCAGCTGCGGCGCGATGCGGCCGCGGCAGAGAGCCGCAGGGGAGGACGTTAGACATGAGTGGACGCAATCTTACGCTGTTGCTGTTGTCACTGTTGGTAATTTTTGTTGCCAGTCAGTCGCTGTATGTCGTCAAGGAAACCGAGCGCGCGGTACTATTGCGTTTCGGCGAGGTGGTTAACCCGGACATTAAGCCGGGGCTGCACCTGAAGATGCCTATCGTGAATAACGTACGCAAGGTCGATGGCCGTGTTATCTCCGTGGACTCCACACCCGAGCGGTTTTTCACCCAGGAGCAGAAGGCGCTGATCGTCGACTCCTATGCGAAATTCCGTGTGGGTAATTCCGAAAAGTTCTACACGGCGACAGGCTTTGAAGAGGCCCGCGCGCGGGGGCTGCTGTCACAGCGTATCAACGATGGCTTGCGCAACCAGGTGGCTATTCGCACCATCCAGCAAGTAGTCTCCGGCGAGCGGGATGAACTCATGGAAGAACTGGCAGCGAAGGTGAGCCAGGCGGCCAGTGAGGAACTCGGGGTCGAGATCATCGACGTGCGGGTGAAGCGCATCGACCTTCCCAAGGACGTATCGGAATCGGTCTACCGGCGTATGAATGCCGAACGCGAGAAAGAGGCGCGGGAGCATCGTTCCCAGGGGCGTGAGCTCGCTGAGGGTATCCAGGCCGCCGCCGATCGTGAAGTGACGGTCATTGAGGCCAACGCTTACCGGGAAGCGGAAGAGATTCGCGGTGAGGGTGATGCTATCGCCACGTCGATTTACGCCCAGGCGTTCAATCAGGATCCGGAGTTTTATTCGTTTACACGCAGCCTGCGTGCGTACCGCAGTGCCTTTGAGGCTGAAGGCAACATCCTGTTGATCAAGCCCGACAGCGAGTTTTTTCGCTACATGAAGGATTCAAGCGGCGGCAAGGAAGGTTAAAGGCGCGTTCGCCCATGCCAGGCGCGTGGGCTCCTCACTGGCGCAACCGCATTGGGAGAGGCCGTGGATTTCTGGCAGATTTTTCCGGCCGCCATCGCTCTGGTACTGATTATTGAAGGTGTACTGCCTTTTGTCAGCCCGGACAGGTGGCGTGCCATGCTCGTGATTGTGGCGGACATGGACGAACGCACCATCCGCTTTATTGGACTCGGCAGCATGCTTTGCGGCCTTGGCTTGTTATACCTGGTGCATTAGCGGCTATGGCAACGGTAGATCACTGGCAATTACCTGACGGTATTGAGGAGGTGCTTCCCGCGCAGGCGGAAGCCGTGGAAGAGTTGCGCAGGCTCCTGCTCGATCTTTATCGCGGCTGGGGCTACAGGCTCGTTATCCCGCCGCTGATAGAATTTACCGAATCCCTGTTAGTGGGCCTCGGAGAAGACCTCGACCTGCTTACCTTCAAACTCACCGATCAATTGAGTGGTCGTGCGCTGGGTGTGCGCGCCGACATCACGCCGCAGGTTGCGCGCATTGATGCGCACAGCCTGGCGGAAGAGGCAGTGACACGCCTTTGTTATGCCGGCTCTGTGTTGCATGCCCGGCCGAAGACGCCATTGGCCTCCCGTTCGCCGATACAGTTGGGCGCGGAGCTGTATGGGGACGACAGTGTTGCGGCGGATGTCGAAATCGTGCGCCTGATGCTCGCCACCCTTGAGGCAGCAGGGCTTGGCAACATCACCCTGGATCTCGGCCACGTTGATATCTACAGGGCCGTGTTGGCGCGTGCCGGCCTCGATGCCGAGTTACAGCATACGGTGTTCGATGCCCTGCAGCGCAAATCGGTACCCGATTTGCGTCTCGCACTGGCGGCCGTCGATGCCCCGGTCGCCGATGGGATTATCGCGTTGGCCAGTTTGCACGGCGACGCATCGGTGCTGTCGAGGGCGCGGGAATTGTTTGCCGGGTTCGCGCCGAATGCGCTGCTTGCAGTGGATGCGCTTGAGGCGGTCGCCGGGGAGCTGCATCGCCGGCACCCCGAATTGACAATCTATTTCGACCTCGCGGAACTGCGCGGATATCACTATCATACCGGCCTGGTATTCGCTGCCTATGTACCGGAGCATGGACAGGCGCTGGCGAATGGCGGTCGTTACAATGATGTGGGCGCGGTATTCGGGCGAGCACGCCCCGCAACCGGGTTTGCGACAGACCTGAAGGCCCTGACAGCGTTGTCCCCGATAAAAGCTACCGCGCGTGGTGCGATCGGTATTCCCGATACCGACGACCCCGCACTGGCGGCCTGTGTGCGAGAACTGCGTGCGAGCGGCGAGATCGTTATCGCAAGCCTGTCCGGCAGACACGACCCCAGATGCGACCGTGAGCTCTCAATGGTAGACGATCGGTGGCAAGTTCTGCCCCTGAGCTGAACCCGTAGTCGCGGCCAGAACGCCGCGCAGAATGCAAACGACTGACAGCAAGAGCGCTTTTGATGAGCAAGAATGTAGTGGTATTGGGCACCCAGTGGGGCGATGAAGGCAAGGGAAAAATCGTCGATCTACTGACCGATCAGGCAAGGGCCGTGGTGCGGTTTCAGGGTGGGCACAACGCCGGCCACACGCTGGTAATCAATGGCGAAAAGACCGTTTTGCACCTGATTCCCTCGGGCATCCTGCGCGAACATGTGCAGTGTCTCATCGGCAATGGCGTGGTGCTCTCGCCCGAGGCCTTGCTAAAGGAGATCGCCGAGCTGGAGGCGCGCGACGTGCCGGTGCGGGAGCGCCTGAAAATCTCACCTGCCTGCCCCTTGCTGCTCCCCTATCACGTGGCCCTTGACCAGGGGCGGGAAGCCAAGCGTGGCAACGAGAAAATCGGTACCACGGGTCGCGGTATCGGGCCCGCCTATGAAGATAAGGTAGCGAGACGCGGCCTGCGGCTGGGTGACCTGCAGGATGAGAAACGGTTTGCGCGCAAGCTGCGTGAGGTGATGGAGTACCATAATTTTGCCTTGCAGCACTACTATCGTGTTGAGGCGCTCAATGTCGAGAGAGTGCTTGAGGAAACGCTGGCCATGGGCCGCGAGCTGTTGCCGTTGATGGCCGATGTCACCGCAATATTACACGACTACCGTCTCGCGGAGGCCAACATCATGTTCGAGGGTGCCCAGGGCTCCCTGCTCGATATTGACCACGGCACCTACCCGTTTGTGACCAGCTCCAATACCACCGCAGGCGGTACCGCCACCGGTTCGGGTTTTGGTCCCTTGTACCTCGATTATGTTCTGGGTATTACCAAAGCTTATACAACGCGAGTAGGGTCCGGCCCTTTCCCGACCGAGCTGTTTGATGACATCGGCGAGCGCCTCGCCAGTCGCGGCCATGAGTTCGGGGCAACTACGGGTCGCCCGCGTCGTTGCGGCTGGTTCGATGCGGTTGCGTTGCGCACGGCGGTGAGTATCAATTCGGTTAGCGGGTTGTGCCTGACCAAGCTGGATGTACTGGACGGGCTGGAAACCATTCGCATCTGTGTCGGCTACACCGACAAGCATGGCGCCGGCGTGCTGACGCCGATGGACTCAGACGACTACGAAGGTTTGGTGCCACAGTATGAAGAGATGCCCGGCTGGGAGGAATCAACCCTCGGCATCAAAACGCTGGATGCGCTACCCGGGGCCGCACGCGATTACATCGGGAAAATTGAGCAGGTTGTGGGCGCCCCGATCGATATTATCTCGACGGGGCCGGATCGCCTGGAAACCATCATTCTCAGGCATCCATTTGGCAATGGATGAGTGCCGGCGCTAGCTCTTTAAGCACCGGCTTTGAGCCCGGTTTAACCAGCAATCGCCAGTTTTGAGTCGGGCTCAATCAGTTTCAGGCTCTCGATAGATATGTACTTGTCCAGCGCTTCCAGTGCCTCGATCTTGTCCTCGAAAGGCCCCTCAACAGTGCCCTCCCGGGTATAGAAATACCAGCGGCCACCTTCTTCCTGGAGACGATTACTGCGATAGTGCGAGCCACCTGTGGGGGGGTCGGTTTTGCGTCGTGTGTTCATGGTTACTGGCTCCGTGAAACGTGCTTGGTGAAGTTTAACAAAGAGCGTTGCCGCTGTGCCTTGTAAGCCTGGATCAGGTTGTGAAGAGGCTCACAGATTCAGCGCAGAAATCGCGCATTCAGCGTGTTTTTGCCGCCCCGGTGCATTTTGTCCCTGTTGGTTCCAGCCAAACCGTTTATCCTCTACTATGTGCGGCCCCTGGACGTAGGCAAGGATAATAACTGTATGCATCTGAGAAAGCGGATTCTGGTAACGGGCGGGGCAGGGTTTCTCGGCTCGCATCTTTGCCGCCTGTTGGTAAACCGGGGTAACGACGTGATCTGCGTCGACAACTTCTTTACCGGTACCAAAGACAACGTGCTGGACCTCCTCGGGCGACCGCATTTTGAGATTGTCCGCCACGATGTCACCTTCCCGCTGTATGTTGAGGTCGATGAAATTTACAACCTCGCCTGCCCTGCATCGCCGGTGCATTATCAGCACGATCCGGTACAAACCACCAAGACCAGTGTGCACGGCGCGATCAATATGCTTGGCCTCGCAAAGCGGACGGGCGCGAAGATCTTCCAGGCATCGACCAGTGAGGTCTATGGAGACCCGCAGCTACACCCGCAACCGGAATCCTACTGGGGACATGTCAACCCGGTTGGTGAGCGATCCTGTTATGACGAGGGCAAGCGTTGCGCGGAGACCCTGTTCTTCGACTACCATCGCCAACACGATCTGCCCATCAAGGTGGCACGCATCTTCAACACCTATGGCCCGAACATGCATCCCAATGACGGCAGGGTGGTTTCAAATTTTATTATGCAGGCATTGCGCAACGAGGATATCACGCTGTTTGGGGATGGCTCCCAGACACGCTCATTCTGCTACGTGGATGATCTCGTCGGCGCCATTGTCGCGCTGATGGAGACGCGGCCCGAGCTAACGGGCCCGGTAAACCTCGGGAACCCGAATGAATTCACCATCAGGGAGCTTGCGGAAAAAGTACTGGAATTGACCAATTCCCGCTCTTCGCTGGTATTCAGACCCCTGCCGAGTGATGACCCCATGCAGCGCCGTCCGGATATTTCGCTCGCCCGTTCAGAGTTGAACTGGGAGCCCCAGGTGCAGCTTGAAGAGGGCCTGTCGCGCACGGTCGATTACTTCAGACAACTGCTTTGACGGCCGCTACCGGCCCACGCAATGGTACTTGTAGCCTTCACGCTCCAGCAGGTCGCGTTCGTACACGTTGCGCAGATCCACAAAAATATCACCGCGCATGCTGGTCCTGAGTTGCGTCAGTGGTAAAGCGCGGTATTGATTCCACTCGGTCATGAGAACAATGGCATCTGCGCCTGCAACCGCCTCGTAGATATCGGCTGCATACCTGATGCCCCGGGGCATTACACGCTTTGCTTCCCGCATCCCCTGTGGGTCATGCGCACGGATAATCGCGCCTTTTTCCAGCAACGCCGGCAGGATGGTCAGGGAGGGGGCGTCGCGCATATCGTCTGTTTCAGGCTTGAAGGTCAGCCCCAGTACAGCGATCTCGGTGCCCTCGACGCTACCCCCCAGGGCGCGCTCGATCTTTGTAATCATGCGCTGCTTCTGTGCCTGGTTAACTTCGACGACGGCGGAAACGATCCGGCTTGAGGCGCCCGCAGCCTCTGCCATGCGAATCATCGCCTGTGTGTCTTTCGGGAAACATGAACCGCCAAAGCCGGGGCCCGGGTGCAGGAATTTCTTGCCGATGCGCCCGTCAAGGCCAATGCCCCGCGCGACCGCGTGCACGTCGGCACCCGTCCTCTCGCAGAGATCTGCCACCTCGTTGATGAAACTGATCTTCGTCGCGAGGAATGCGTTTGCCGCGTACTTGGTGATCTCGGCGCTCTCCAGGCCGGTGACCAGAATGGGCGCCTCGATCAGGTTCAGGGGCCGATACAGTTCCCGGAGAAGGCGCTCAGCGCGTTCGCTTTCAACACCCAGGACCACGCGGTCCGGACGCATGAAATCGCCGATCGCCGATCCTTCGCGCAGGAACTCGGGATTGGAAGCGACGTCGAAATCAGCGTCGGGGTTGGTCTCGTGCACGAGAAGCTGTACCTGTCGCGCCGTCCCTACCGGCACGGTGGACTTGTCAACGATCACCGTATAGCCGCGCAAATGAGGTGCGATCTGCCTGGCCACCCCGTACACATGCTTGAGGTCCGCTTGCCCATCGCTCCGGGTGGGAGTGCCCACGGAGATGAACACCAGGTCGGCCTCTCCGATAATGCCATCAAACTGCGTAGTAAAATTCAGGCGCCCGGCGGAGGCGTTGCGATTCACCAGGTCATCCAGGCCGGGCTCGTAAATCGGTATGCTGCCGCGTTGTAGCGCGGCAATTTTATCCTCGTCGACATCCAGGCAGGTCACGTGCGCACCAAATTCCGCAAAGCATGCGCCGGACACGAGTCCAACGTACCCGGCACCTATCATGACGACATTCATAGCGTTTCCTTCTGCGTGTATTCCCGGTACCAGGCGACGAAGCGCTCAACGCCCTCCTCAATATCTGTAGCGGGGCGATAGCCGACGGCCTCGAAAAGATCGTCGATGTCGGCGCAGGTTGCTGCCACGTCGCCCGGCTGCATCGGCAGCAATTGCTGTATTGCCTGCTTGCCCAGTGAGTTCTCTATGGCCTGGATAAATGTGTGCAAGCTTACCGGAGTATTGTTACCAATATTGTACAGGCGATAGGGTGCGCTGCTGGTTCCCGGATCGGGAGCCGCCGGATTCCAGTTTGGGTTGGGCCTGGCTGGCTGGTCGGTCACGCGCACAACGCCCTCGATGATATCGTCGATGTAGGTGAAATCGCGCAGCATATTGCCCTGGTTGAATACCTGAATGGGTTCGTCCGCAAGAATTGCCCGCGTGAAGAGAAACAGCGCCATATCCGGCCTGCCCCATGGACCATATACGGTAAAGAACCGCAGCCCGGTGGTTGGCAACCCAAACAGGTGCGAGTAGCTGTGCGCCATGAGTTCGTTGGCTTTCTTGCTGGCCGCATAGAGCGAAACCGGATGATCGACGTTGTCGTGAACCGAAAACGGCATGTGTGTGTGCATGCCGTACACCGAACTGCTGCTGGCATAAACCAGGTGTCCGATTGCGTGGTGACGGCAACACTCCAGTACGTTCCCGAAGCCTACAATATTGCTGTCGACGTAGGCCCCAGGGTTTTCCAGCGAATAGCGCACGCCAGCCTGGGCGGCCAGATTCACCACGGCATCAAACTTGTTCGCAGAGAAAAGCGCCTCCAGGGCCTCCCGATCTGCAAGGTCTGCCTGGAGAAAGTGAAACTTCCCATGCGCTTGCAGCCGCTCTAGCCGGGCGCGCTTGAGTGCGACCGGGTAGTAGGCATTGAGATTATCCAGGCCGGTGACCGAATCGCCCCGCGCCAACAAGCGCTCACTGAGATGGTAGCCGATGAAGCCGGCGGCGCCGGTGACCAGTATATGCATACACTGCATTCTACTCCTGCCGAACCGCCGGCATAAGTTGAAAGAAAAGGATTTTGGATGCGCGTTCGCGGTGCCGCGCGACATCGACCCTTCGGTTATACTGCCGTCCGGGATGGTTCAATAATTTCGACAGGGGCGCTTCCTATGCCAGAAACAATACTTGTAACCGGTGGCGCGGGCTACATTGGTAGCCACGCCTGCGTCGCACTGATCGAGGCCGGCTATGACATTGTGGTGCTGGATAACCTCTGCAACGGTAACGAAGTGGCGCTGCAGCGGGTTGCTGGTCTGTGTGGTGGATCGCCCCGGTTCGTGCGTGGTGATATCCGCGATAGCGAGTGTCTGGACAGTATTTTCCGTTCTGAGGAGATAAGCGCGGTAATCCATTTTGCGGGGCTCAAGGCGGTAGGTGAGTCGGTGGAAATGCCCCTGCAATACTATGACAATAACGTAAGCGGCTCGGTCAACCTGCTTGCCGCGATGGACCGTGCCGGCGTTTCCGCCGTGGTGTTTTCTTCCTCTGCGACGGTCTACGGTGACCCGGCCAGCGTGCCCATACGCGAGGATTTCCCGCTCGCACCGGCCAACCCTTACGGCTGGACCAAGCGCATAGTGGAGCAATTGCTGGTTGACTGGCAGAGTGCTGGTGCCGGCCGCAGTGTCGGGCTGTTGCGCTACTTTAACCCTGTAGGGGCTCATCCAAGCGGACGTATCGGCGAGGACCCCCAGGGAACGCCGAATAATCTTATGCCCTTCCTGGCGCAGGTTGCGGTTGGTCAGCGCGAGCAACTGCTCGTGTTTGGCGACGACTACGAGACACCCGACGGTACGGGCGTTCGCGATTACATCCATGTGATGGATCTGGTAGACGGGCATGTGGTGGCGCTGCGCTATATGCTCGCAAACCCTTCTCTGCAGACGTTCAACCTGGGTACCGGCAGCGGCATTTCCGTGCTGGAGATGGTGCGCGCTTTCGAGGTGGCTTGCGGGCGAAGTATTCCGTATCAGGTGGTGGCGCGCAGGGCTGGCGATATCGCGGCCTGCTGGGCCGACCCTGGCAGGGCTGAAGAATTGCTCCAGTGGCAGGCCCGTCGTGACCTCGCGCAAATGTGTGAAGATAGCTGGCGCTGGCAGTCCGACAACCCACGGGGTTATCGGTGAAGACCCGCGGGCTGGCGTAGGCCGATTCAGCGGTGTCAATTTTCGCCACGAAACTTCTGTCGCTGCTTGTATATCCGTTGAGCGCCAGCCTGTTGCTGACTTTCATCGGCCTGGTTTTACTCGGGTTGCGCCGGTACCGGGGCGCGATGTGTGTGCTGCTGCCGGCGGTGGCCTGGCTGTACCTTTGCTCAACCGCGCTTTTCGCGGAGTTCCTGATGGGCGCCCTGGAGCGGGGTTACACACCACAGGCGATGTCGGCAACGGCATCCGCCGATGCGATAGTGCTGCTCGGTGGAGGCACCCGTGGGTACGCGCATCTCGGGACGCTCGCCGATCTCAATCAACACGCGGATCGACTGGTGCATGCTGCGGCCCTCTACCGGGCGAACAAGGCACCCGTGATTCTGGTGAGCGGCGGCGCGCTCCGCGGCGGCGAACACGAGGCGGGTCAGATGCGCGACATCCTGCGAATCATGGGTGTCCCCGCCCAGGCGATTCTGCTGGAAAAGCAGAGCCTGAATACCTACGACAACGCGGTTTTCAGCGCGCAGTTGCTGCGCGGGCGGGGCATGCAGCGGGTATTGCTGGTCACGTCAGCCTTTCATATGCGACGTGCCGAGCGCCTGTTCCTGGCGCAAGGCCTGGACGTTATACCCGCTCCCACAGATTTCCAGCGGCTGGTAACGCCGGGGGTGCTGCCTCGCTGGCTACCGGGTGCCGGGAATCTGGTGCGCACCTCCAAGGCGCTGCACGAAATGGTCGGATACCAGGTCTACCGCTGGCAACGGCGTTTCTAGTACGCGCCGGTGTTATCCACAGCGAGCGCGGGCCGGGTCGCTGGATGGCGCGGTACTCCGCCTACATGAGGTGACGTAGCTTGTAGTCGCTGTAGCTCATCCCGGTCCAGCGTCTGAAGGCCCGATAGAAACTGTTCACCTCCAGATAACCGAGCTCGTCGGCCAGGCATTTTCCCGGCAACCACACCTTGCGCATTACCTGTTCGCAGCGATACTGGCGAGCCCGATCCAGCAGAAACTGATAACAGGTGTGGTCTGCACGCAGCCGGCGGCGCAACGTTGTGGCACTCATGCCCAGCGACTCTGCCACCGAGTCGGCGCGCAGGCGCGCCAGGTCACCCTCCAGGAGTATTTCGAGCACCCGGTCGGTGGTGCGCGAGAGGGGCATGCACGGTTGTTTCTCGGGAGGCGGTGCAAGACCGCCAACTTGAGGCATAGATAGTGCGGATTGTTCCATAGCCATAACATCCTTGTCGTGGTGAACGGAAAGTGCGTTGTGATCGGTGCCCGGCAGCAAAGCGGGGCCGTCACTTTCAAGTTAGCACAGGAATCACGTGCGTAAAGTGTGCGCTGCGTCCTGGCCGGATTTGGTCGCCCCGTGGCGCAGGAATTCGAGGTCCGGCCCCGGGCAGTCCATCACCGCCGCGACGCTGGAAATGATCTCGCGCTCTGTGTGGTTCAATACCCCATCGAAGGCGGCAGTGAGCGCCATCGCTTTGAGGAGTTTTGGCTTCAGTAGCGGGTAGAGATCCGCGAGTTCGTGTACCGCTTTGCCAAATGCCGCTACGCTGGCTTCCCGCGGTCCCAGCAGCCGTGAGTGAGTGAGACCCAGGGCATCCGCGCCTTGACGAAACTGCAGCAGCGTGTCTCCATCGCCCTCTCGCGCCAGCACGCTGAGCACAACGCATACGTGTGCGGCCACGTTCTCCAGCTTGCGGTAGCGCGCCCTGCTGGGGCGTACCTGGATAAACTCCGGGTCCAGGTAGTGGCGCAGTAGCTGGAACAGGCACCACTCATGCAGTTCAATGCGTTTGTCGGCCTGGATGACCTTCAGCAGTATGCGCTTGAAGCGGCGGTACTGCGCCGGCGACATCGATTTGAGCGACGGCAGACACATTTCCAGCAGCGGCAGCCTGCGCGGGGGGCCAAGTGCCCGCACGCCCGGATGCACCGTATTGACGAGCGCCTCCAGCCCCTGCGCTCCCTCCGCTGCAACCAGGCTGAGCTGCTCCTGGGCAAAATCGCGTTTTTCCGCCAGCATGAGCGCCAGCACCAGTGCCTGCGCACCCAGTGGCTCCCGGCTGTGCTGCACCAGGCCCGTGGGAATCTCAGGCACGCTCTCCGCTTTGCCTGGAACCTCCCGCACGCGTTCGAAGTCTGCATCTGGCGCAGGGGGCGCATCGCCAGGTTCGCTTGCCGCGGCCTCTTGGCTCGCCAGCGCGGATGCGGCGGCGGCCACCAGTGCCGCCCTGCCAACGCCGACAGCCGCATCGCCGGGACGTGAGGGTTCCGTCGGGTAGACATTGGGCTTGCGTTTGATATAGACGCCGTTCCACTGCGGGTCGATACGCGCAATGCGGTTTTCCAGTGGCGGATGGGTCGGAAACAGGTGCCACAGTGGATGTTCGATCTGGCCAAAGAATATGTGTGACATCTCGGTGGCGCGAGCGGCGTGTACCAGCGTGCCCGGAATATAGCCGCCGATGACCTTCAGCGCATCGCCAATGCCCTGTGTGCTGCGCGTGTATTGCACCGCGCTGGCGTCCGCCATGTATTCTTGCTGCCGGCTGATTGCAGATTTGATAAGGCCGGCCACCAACCCGCCTATCCAGCCGAGACCCCACAGCACCAGGCCGAGCAGCGGCACCGCAGCAGCCGCCTGATTATCGCGCGCGCCGCGCCCGGTACGCACGCGATTGCTGCTGCGCAGCAGCAGATAGCCGACGTCGCCGACAAAGGTGATGCCTTTGAGCACCGCGACCAGGCGTATGTTCAGGCGCATATCGCCACCGAGGATGTGACTGAATTCGTGCGCGATCACACCCTGCAACTCGTGTCGCTTGAGCTGCTCAATGGCGCCACGTGTCACTCCGACCACTGCATCGGCCGGCGTAATTCCGGCGGCGAAGGCGTTGATGCCGCGCTCGTCGTTGAGTACATAGACCGCAGGCACAGGCATGTTGGCGGCCAGCGAAAGCTCTTCCACGATATTCAGGCAGCGGCGCTCGGCCTGGTCACGCGTTCCCGGGATGATGCGCGAGCCACCCATGCTCTCGGCCACCGCTTTGCCGCCGGTGGCAAGCTGGATCCATTTCACCAGCACGACCAGGCCGACAGTGGCGGTGATCGCCAGGCCGATCACGCCGAACCGGTCCCGGTCGAAAAATGACAGGAAGCCCGCAGTGCCTTCGCGCAGGCCACCGTAGACATTGTAATTCTGGTTGAAGTAGAGGAAGGCCGCGAAGAGCGCGTTGGTGAGCAGGATCAACAGAAACACGGCGACGATGAACAACAGCAACAACACACGCGTATTGCGCCTGGCAACGTCCTGCTGGGCGAAAAAATCCATTGGGGCGGCCTGTCAACGCGTTAGAATTTTACCTCTGGCGCCTGCTGGATAGCTGCCGAGTCTTCGAACTCCAGAAGCTGAGCGTCGGTGGGATGACCGAAAGCACCGGCGAACAGTGCCGGTGGCAGGCTCTGGCGGTAGGTGTTGTAGCTCATCACCGCATCATTGAAGCCCTGTCGCGCGAAGGCCACCCGGTTCTCGGTGGTGGTGAGTTCTTCAGTGAGTTGCATCATGTTCTCGTTCGCTTTCAAGTCGGGGTAGGCTTCCATCGTGACGTTGAGCTTGCCCAGTGCGTTTTGCAGGGCGCCTTCAGCCTGGGCGAGATTTTTCATTTCAGCGCCGCCGACGTTGCCGTCGCCCATGGCCTTGAGAATGGCCGCCGCTTCATTGCGCGCGGTGGTAACGGCGTCCAGGGTTTCGCGCTCGTGTGTCATATAGGCCTTAGCGGTTTCGACCAGGTTGGGGATCAGGTCGTAGCGGCGTTTGAGCTGCACTTCGATCTGGGAAAAAGCGTTCAGGTAGCGGTTTTTCAGTGTGACCAGTGTATTGTAAATGCTGATCACGTAGATGATCAGCGCCAGCAGAACCAGCCAGGTGACGATTGTTGTGACTTCCATGGGAAATTCCTCAGGTTGTATTCTTTTGCGCATACAGCGCGTGTGCGCTGTTGGCGCGCCGGCAGTCGACGGGTCGCGGCCTGTCTACAGTGGGCGTACCTCTACGGTCACTCCGTTCACCGCTGCGTTGCCCGACAGTGTGTCCAGCGCCATCTCGTCGGTGATGTCGTTGCAACTGACCCCGGCGTGTTCGCGCGCGATGCCCATGCGGATGCCCGGCCGGTTGTGGCCGTACCCATGCGGCAGGCTGACCACGCCCGGCATAACTGACTCCGATCCTTCTACGGTGACAGTCAGTTCTCCCACACGCGAGCTGATTGTCACCTCGCTGCCTTGCGTGATGTCACGTGCACGCATGTCGTCGGGGTGCATGAGCAGCGTGCAGCGATCTGCGCCTTTGACCAGCCGGTGGAAATTGTGCATCCAGGAATTGTTGGAGCGCACGTGACGGCGGCCGATGAGTTGCAAGCCGGCCGCTGCCGCGCCGTTACCTTGCGCCGGGAACTCGCTTCGCAGACGCTCGAGGTCTGCCAGCGTCTGGGGCGTATCGCAGCGAATACACTGGTTTGGGGTTTTCAGGCGGCCAGGTAGCTGCGGTGTCAGCGGGCCCAGATCGATACCCGACGGATGTTCGAGTAGCGCCTGTAGTGAGAGGCCCTGCCCGGCATACGGGCCGCTTTGCAGGCCCATGTCAATGATGCGCTCGGGTGCTACGGCGGGCTGGGCGTCCAGCCCCAGCAGTGCCGCCACGCGCGATCCCAGCTCGCTGAAAATCTCCCAGTCGTGCAGCGCCCCCTCTGGCTTCGCAAACACCGGCGGGTTGTAGCGCGCGGTGTTGCGTACCGCGTTCATATGGAAGGCGAGATCGTAGTGATCGTGCTCCAGTGGGGATGTCGGCGGCAGAATGACATCGGCGTGGCGGGTCGTCTCGTTCAGGTATGGGTCGAGTGAGACCATGAATTCGAGGGAGTCGAGCGCGCTGTCCAGGCGACGGCCGTTGGGGGCGGATAAAACCGGGTTGCCGGCGCCGGTAAACAGGGCGCGAATGCCCTGTTCACCGGGGTTCTCGATTTCCTCGGCAAGTGCAGCAGTTGGCAGTTCCCGGTCAAACTCAGGCAGGCCGCGCACGGCGCTGTGGTGACGGGCAAAACCGCCCGCACCCACGTTTTGAACCTGGTCTATCGCCGGCAGGGTGAACAGGGACCCACCGGGTTTGTCGAGGTTGCCGGTGGCGATGTTGATGATCTGTATCAGCCACTGGTTGAGGGCGCCATAGGCCTGCGTGGAAACGCCCATGCGCCCGTAACAGATCGCCGCGCCCGCGCCCGCGAGTTCACGCGCAATAACCCGGATACTGTCTGCCGCGATGCCGGTATGCGCGGCGGCATACTCCGGTGTGAAGTCGCGCACGGCGTGTTCTACCGTATCCAGGCCAGTGACATGGGGAGTGAGATGGCCTGGATCAGCCAGGCCCTCCGTAAACAGGGTGTTCAGCAGGGCGAGAAGGAACAGTGCATCAGTGCCCGGGCGAATGAAATGGTGCTCATCGGCGAGCGCGGCGGTTTCGGTCCGGCGTGGGTCGATGACCACCAGTTTGCCGCCGCGAGCGCGCATCGCCTTGATGCGTTTGCGTACATCGGGCACCGTCCAGATGCTGCCGTTGGACGCCACCGGGTTGGCGCCGAGCATCAGGAAATAGTCGCTGCGGTCGATATCCGGAATGGGGAACAGCAGCTTGTGCCCGAACAGCCAGAGCGATGCCAGGTGGTGGGGCAGTTGATCTACCGAGGTGGCGGAGAAACGGTTGTTGGTGCGCAGATACCGAAACAGGTTGCCCTGGTGGGTGAGCATGCCATAGTTGTGAACCGCTGGATTCCCCATGTAAATGCCGATCGCGTGCACGCCGTGCGCATTGTGTACGTCCACCAGGCCACGGGCGGTAAGCTCGAGCGCCTCGTCCCAGCTGATGCTATCCCAGTGTGTTTCTCCGTGCTCGTCCGTTCGGCGTTTAACCGGCGTTCTCAGGCGGTCGGGATCTTCATGCAGGTCTTTCAGCGCCACTGCTTTGGGACAAATGTGCCCGTGGCTCAGAGGGTCGTTCTGATCACCGCGGATAGATACGATCTGGTCGCCCTGTGTTTCGATCACCAGGCCACAGATAGCCTCACACAGGTGGCATGCCCTGAAGTGCCGCTGCTTCTGGGGAGCGCTGGTGGTCACGCGTTGCTGCCTGTGCGGATAACAGCGCTGTATAGTGGTGGATTGGAGGGTACGTGCGGCATGCAGGGTCTCCCGCCGGCTGGCGCCAATCGTGTAGAGGCAGGATGCTTACTGGTAGGAAAAAAAGCAAGATGAATCATGGCGGTGCGAACTATGCGAGCCGGCGTGTACTGGTTGGCGTTGCCCCCCGGGGCCCTCGCTGGCAGACTGAAGCCTGCCTGAGTCATTCGGCAGCCTGGATGGGCGCTGTGTGTATGCCGGTGGGTATCGCAGCGGCCGATTTGTGCCGGGTCAAACCTCTGGCCGGGACGATGGCTCAGTCGCCCTGACTGTCCTATCAAGGGAGTTCGTCGCATGAACCAGCCGAGCGAAGAACAGCCGGGGCACTCGCGCGGGGCCGGGTTCCGTGCTGCCTCACGGGCGGTCGTCACGCTGGCAGTGCTTGCGGTGATTTACACGCTACACTTTGCCGCCACGCTCCTGGTTCCGCTGGCGGTCGCAGTTTTGATCTCGCTGTTGTTCAACCCGATTATCAATGCGCTGGGTAGAGCGTATGTGCCGCGTATTGTGTCCGCGGTGTTGTTGCTGGTCGTTGTCGGCGGCCCCTTTACACTGCTGGGTGCACAATTGGCGGAGCCGGCGCAGCGCTGGGCCGAAAAGGTGCCGGAGCTCGCCGCCAGGCTCAGCGACCAGCTTGAAAGCCTCAGTGAGTCGCTGGTCGTGGACGCAGGCGATGCGCCGGCAGCGAGTGAAACGGAAACAGACTCTTCGGCCTGGGGTAGTATTCTCGGCTGGTTTGGGGCAGATACCGGGGAGCCGCAACCGGCCCCGGAAAAACAGGCGCCCGAATCGGGAGAAACGCTGTATAACCAGGTGGTACTGGGTGGAGTAGATGTCGTGCTAACGGTGTTGTCCGAGGCGCCGGTCTTGCTGGCGCAAATAGTTACGACGGCAATTCTGCTGATTTTTCTCACCGTTTACGGCCCCGCACTGTACGACACGGCGGTGAATGTGCTGCCGTTGGATGAAGATCGGAAACGTCTGGTCGATATGGCAAGCGGTGCCCAGAGCGAGCTGTCGCGCTACATTCTCACCGTGAGCGCCATCAATGCATGCCTTGGGCTGGTCACCGCCGGGGCACTGTGGTTGTTGCAGTTCGAGGACCCCCTGCTCTGGGGGACCATGGTCGCGCTGCTGAATTTTGCGCCCTACGTCGGGCCGCTGGTGAGTACCGTGGTCATTGTACTCGCCGGTTTGGCGCAATTCGGCCTGGTATGGGCCGCGCTGCTGCCTGCCGCCGTGTACTTTACAATCAATGCGGTGGAGGCGCAGTTTGTGACCCCGGCGGTACTGGGCAAGAATATGCGCATGAACCCCCTGGTGATCATACTCTGGCTGACTCTCTGGGGCTGGCTCTGGGGTGTGGCCGGGGTGCTCATCGCAGTGCCATTGCTGGTGTGCGTGAAGCTTGTGCTTGGCCAGTTTCCGCGCTGGCAGGTTTGGCTGAGGATGATTGAGAGTCGGGGCTGAGTAGCGTGTGCTCTGTTCCGTCGTCAACGCATAAGGGACTATGGATACAACGCTTTTACTGATAGGCGCCGCGCTGGTCATGTTCAGCATTCTGATCACGCCTTTGTCGTCGCGCCTGGGTATGCCGGTGTTGTTGCTGTTTCTGGGTGTGGGGATGCTGGCGGGGGAGGACGGCCCCGGCGGCATTCAGTTCAACGATATCGATACCGCTTTTCTCGTGGCCAATCTTGCGCTGGCGATTATCCTGCTCGATGGCGGTATGCGCACCCGCGTGGAATCCTTTCGGGTGGGCCTGCGCCCGGCGCTGGTACTGGCCAGTGTCGGGGTGGTGGTCACCGCCGGGGTTTGTGGGGTTTTTGCCGCGTGGTTGCTGGATTTACCTCTGCTGGTGGGTCTGCTGATCGGCGCGATTATTTCCTCCACTGATGCGGCGGCGGTTTTTTCCTTGCTCAACGGTCGCGGCCTGCACATCAATGAGCGCGTGGAGGCGACCCTCGAGATCGAGTCCGGCAGCAATGATCCGATGGCGATCTTCCTCACACTGCTGCTGATTGAACTGATTCTCAATGTCGGCGATAGCGCCTGGTTGCCCGGCCTGAAAATGCTGGTGCAGCAGTTCGGGTTTGGCGCGCTGGCGGGTCTCGGTGGCGGTTACCTGATGGCGCAGCTGGCCAATCGGGTGCAGTTTATGGAGCCGATGTATCCGCTGTTGATTATGGCGGGTGGCATCAGCGTCTTCAGTGCGACCAATCTGTTGGGTGGCAGCGGATTTCTGGCGATCTATGTGATGGGTGTGGTGCTGGCCAGTCGCGGCCTGCGCCGGCTGCCGGCGATTCTGCAGGTGCACGATGGCCTGGCCTGGCTGGCGCAGGTGAGCCTGTTCCTGCTTCTGGGCCTGCTGGTTGCTCCGGGCACCCTGCTGGAGACCGCCCCCGCGGCGTTGCTGATCGCGGCTGTGTTGATTTTCCTGGCACGTCCCCTGTCCACCCTGATATCGCTCGCGCCCTTTGGTTTTTCGCGCCGCGAACACCTGTTTATTGGCTGGGTGGGCCTGCGCGGCGCAGTACCTATCGTGCTGGCCCTGTTTCCGCTGATGGCGGAAATTCCGGATTCGGAGACCATCTTCCAGATCACTTTTATGGTGGTTCTCGTGAGCCTGGTTCTGCAAGGCTCGACCCTCGCGCCGCTCGCACGCAAGCTCAAACTGGAGGTGCCGAAGGAGCAGGTGTCGCGTACGACAGTGCCACTGCATCACGCCGCGGTGGGTGAACATGAGTTGTTGCTGGTGGCGCTCAAGGGCGAGCGTTGGGCGGCACCGACGGCGCTCATCGATATCCCGCTGCCGGATGCCTGCTGGCCCGCTGCGGTGTTCCGGGATGGAGAAATGATCCCGGCGCGGCGCGGGGTGGATGTGCAGCAGGGTGACGTGGTGGCGGTGATGGCGCCAGTCTCACGCAGCGCGGATATCGATCAGATTCTGGGTCGTCGTGAGCCTCCCGAGCATTTGTCGGATCGACGTTTTTTTGGCGAGTTCACGCTCAATGGCACAGCCACCCTGAAGGAGGTTCGCGCTGTTTACGGGGTGGTGGTGGAACGCTTTCCGCCCAGTTACAGCCTGTCTGACTGTTTTGCCAAGGCCCGTCGCGGGCACCCCGTGATCGGTGACCGCATCGACTTCGGCAGCCTGATGCTGGTGGTACGTGCCCTGGACGGCGATCGGGTCACCAAGGTGGGCCTCAAGCTGCGGCGCGATGGCTGAGTGACGCCGCACGGACCCGCACGCCAGTCGCCCCCGCGCACGCTGTTTGCTACTATCCGCCGGAATTTCAGGGAAGCGCCAGATCAGGGAGTATTCACCAATGCTAATTCACGCCGTTTTGACGCTGGTAATGACAGCAGGAGTAGCCGGCGCCGCGAACTCGGCTTCCGATGCGAACCCGGCGCCCGGTGCGCAGCCGGCAGCCAGTGCGCCAGCAGCTTCGGCAACGCCCACGGGTGAGATGACAGGCCCGGCTGCTTCCGCGCCGCCTTTCGTCCGCACTGAAGACCGCGAACCCTGCAGTGACTACACGCCGCAGCGGCGCCCGCACTTCGGTGACTTCCACGTGCATACGGCCTGGTCGTTCGACGCCAGTAGCCAGGACACCCGCAACAAGCCGGCAGACGCCTACCGTTTCGCCAAAGGCGGTGCCCTGGGCATCCAGCCCTACGATGAGAAGGGTGAGGCGACCCGCACCGTCAAGCTGGATCGTCCGCTGGATTTCACCGCGGTTACCGACCACGCCGAATTCATGGGGGAGATGCGCATGTGTGCCACCCGGGGTGCGCCGGGCTACTGGCACCCGGTGTGCCTCGCCCACCGTCATGTGCCGCGACTCTCTTTCTACACGTTTGCCGCGATGGGCATGGCATACAAACACCGCTGGGGTTTCTGCGGTGAAGATGACGAGGACTGCCATGCACAGGCGGCTGACACCTGGCGGGACATCCAGCGCGATGCGGAAGATGCCTATGACCGCAGCAGCGACTGCAGCTTCACCAGCTTTGTTGGCTACGAGTGGACAGCCAGCGGTGAAACCGGCCAGAACCTGCACCACAACGTGATCTTTCGTAACGCACAGGTTCCGGAGCGTGCCCTTAGCTGGATCGAAACGTCCTCACAGGTGGACTTGTGGGATTATCTGGACGCGGAATGTGTGGCGGGCAAACCCGGTTGCGATGCCGTGGTTATTCCGCACAACTCCAATATCTCCGGCGGCCTGATGTTCGAAACAGCTCGCGTCGCCAACAAGGACGTTCCCGCCGGCCCGGTCACTGCCGAAGAAGCGGCGCGCAGGGCGCGCTGGAATACCCTGTTTGAAGTAATGCAGCACAAGGGGTCATCGGAGTGCGACAGCCGCCTGCCCGTATGGTCGGAAGATGAGTACTGCAACTTCGAACTCATGGGTTATGACCGCTTTGGCGGCAAGAACACCGGGCAAACACGTTTTGCAAATTTCGACTGGCTTAGCTCGATGCTGGGCGAAGACACCGTTCCGTCCACGACGCCCCCCACCGAGGCCAACTTCCTGCGTTACGCCCTGAAGAAAGGCCTGCAGCAGCAGGCGGAGCTGGGTGTGAACAGTCTGAAGTACGGCCTGATCTCCAGCACCGACACGCACATTGCGGCACCGGGGCTGGCAATGGAGAAAAATCATCCGGGCCACGGTGGTGCAGGCATGGGGGCGCGCGAAGGCGTTCCGGTGGGCCTGCCCGACGAGTTGGAATACGGGCCCGGGGGCCTGGCGGTGCTCTACGCGGAGGAAAACAGCCGCGATGCCCTGTTTGCAGCGATGCAACGGCGCGAGGCCTATGCCACCAGCGGCACGCGCCCGGTACTGCGTTTTTTCGGCGGCTGGGATTATCCCCAGTCACTGTGCAGTGCAAGCGACAAGGTGGCGCAGGGCTATGCCGGCGGTGTGCCGATGGGGGGCGACCTGGAGCCCGCGAGCGCGATGCACGATGCCCCGCATTTCCTGGTGTCCGCCAGCATGGACAACGGCACCCCCGAGTACCCGGGAAGCCCTTTGCAGCGCATTCAGCTGGTCAAGGGCTGGTATGAAGCTGGCGAGTTGCACGAACAAGTGCTGGATGTCGCCGGCGGCGACAACGCCGCCAGCGTGGACATCAACACCTGCGAGGCTTCTGGCGGCGGGCACAGCCAGCTCTGCAGCGTTTGGCGGGACACCGATTTCAACCCGGCTGCCCCCGCATTCTATTATGCCCGCGTGCTGGAGAACCCCACCTGCCGCTGGAGCCAGCGCATCTGCGTGGATGCCGGTGTGCGCTGCGAAAATCCGGAGAGTATCCCCGAGGGGATGGAAAACTGTTGCGCGCCCGAGCACCAGAAGGTGATCCAGGAGCGCGCCTGGAGCTCGCCGATCTGGTATGTGCCGCCGGCCTGACGGAGCATCTCTTTGAAACCGCATTGCGGGTGTTGCCAGGAATTGGTGCTAGTCATTTTCGCTGTTATCAATTGCCGACCACGAGCGCTGCGGGTAAAGCCGCGTTACCGGCCAGTATAGCCACTCACGACGGTATGCACGGCGTGCGAGATAGGCGATGACCCTTTCATCGTGCAGGCGCTCGTCGGCGATGGCCTGGCATAACGCACGATTGCTTTCCTCATAACTTCTCTCTGGTCGCTGCAACAGTGCGGCAATCTCCTGTGCCTCCTGTGCATGTATCTCGCCCGCAAACTGCTGCACGCGGTGCTGACACTCCACCAGTATTTCGATATCCGTTAACCGCGACCGGGCAAACTCCGTTTGCAATTCGGGCGCGACATCGCGCGACAGGCCAAGCAGCGCCGCGTGTACTAGTGGGTCAGATGGTTTGGCATACTCGGGTAGTTGCGGCTTTTCGAGCGCCACGCCCATGGCCTGGGCGAGCGCTTCACAGGTTGCCCGATCACCCACCTCACGATAGGCGAGATACCAGGCGTAGGATTCACGCATGCCACGGCTTTGACACACCGCATGAATAGGAATCATACCGCGCACGTTTTGCTGCACGCGGTAATAGCGCACCGCATCGGCGTGATACGGAATGCCGGACCGCTCGGCATAGTGGTTGAATAGGCCATCGAGTCCGCCCGAAGGGTTCCAGAATTCGCGTACACAGATGTTGCCGAGGTCTTCCATAGGGTCACCCCAATGTCCCCACTCCCAATCAACAAGGGCAGTGACCCTGCGCTGGTCAAACATAAAATTCACCGGGCCTGTGTCACCCTGCACCAGCGCGACATGCGCAATCGACGTTGGCGCGAAGCGACGCAACCACTGCACCGCATAATGCAACAGCGGGTCATGGTAGCCCGCCAGAAAATCCGCGAACTGAGCGACCTGGCCATTGAGATCGTCGAGCGCACATTGCTTTGGTGATAGCGCATGACCACCCAGTACGTCCTCGAGTTGCAACGATGCCGGCGGCAGCAAATGCAGGCGTGCGATCGCGTCGATGAAATCTTCCATCACTGCCCGCTGTTGCTCCGTGTCGGTGATGTTGTCGATATCCGACCGGCCTTTCACGTACTCAAACAGCGCAAACTGCTGTGCCGCATCCCAACCGGCTACGGCGGGTGCGGGAATGTCAGTAGATTGCAGTGCTTTGCAGATGCGCGCTTCCCGCTCCAGTGACACTCGCGCGCCGGCTACCGGATTCCGATCGAGGCGGAAGAAGTAGTGGGCGTTGCCGCCCGAGGCGAGTGATAACTCGACCTTCCAGGCCTCACGCCGTGCAACATGGCGGGACAGAGCGGTGATCGTGCCGGCAGCCTGCGCCTCTATCCAGTCGAGCGCCTCCCGGGGAAGATATTGTGTAAACGGGGTTGTAGTCACAGCCCGCACTCATGCGTTGAATGCGAACCGTGACCTATGCCATACCGGAGCAGCCCGGAAAAATATGGCATCAGTGCTTGCAGGCCTGCGGCCATTTCCGGCGCCTTGTCGACATCACCGGCGAGCAGCGCTTCCATGTAATCCTCCTTGTACGTTATCAGCCTGGCAGAGTTTGGGGAGATCAGCAGTAGCGCCGCCTTCTTCTTCTGGAGGTCCGGATGCATTGCGTTCACATGCCAATAGCTTTTATCACGCCATAGAACAGTATTAGAAAGCCACCGATCTCAGCGGCGATCAACGACCACATAAAGACCCTCGTTGACAGGTTTATCTCGCGCAGTTGATTATCGGTTTTCTGAACATAGCCCTGAACCATATAAGTAACAATGGCGAGTGCAAAGTAGGAGACCAACAGTAGCGTGGCAATGGTCTCGACAACATCCGACAGCTGGCTGATTTCAACAAATGTCGCGATGAGTATGGCGGCAAAACTGTAGAGCAACGAGGCGCGGTGTGCGATGTCCACGTACGGATGAGCGGCGCCAGTTTCACTCGCGGCTATCTGGCTGTATTTCCACACGCCGGTCAGCAGCCCGTTCAAGAAAAAAACGCCGGCAGCTATGATCGCAATCTGGTACGCAGTAGCCATAAAAAATTCCAGTAATCGCAGGCTATTCCTGCGGTGTAGAAGGGTATGAATACTATAGCAAATGCAGCGGATCGATTTTCAGCTACGCAGGGACATGCTGCACCTACATACAGTGGATTTTTGTAATTTGATAAATGCCCGGCCACCAGAGACGAGTCGGCCCCGGGTTCAGCGGACCTTGCCAGCGACCACATCGCTATTGCGAAGATTAGGGCGGCCACTCGGGCGGGTAGCGGACAATTTTTTGTGTAAATGTACGGTGGCTTGAAGGGCTGAGCCAGAGCCCCGGGGTTGACTTGTTAGAGTTGGCTGCCCTGATCCGGTAAACCTGCCAGCCAGGCATACGTTCGCTGCGCCCTCAATCTCCGGGTGGCAGAGCCGGTTTTCATCGCCGTCGTACACCATACTGCTGTAGTTCGCGTGGGAATTTATATCCTCCTCGAGAGGGTTGTTTCGGTCATTGGCATCAGAACAACCGCTTAACAGGATGCTGAGAAGAAGGATACTTGCCAAACTGCGCTGCAGCGTAAATTTTCCGTTACTGGATGATAGTGAAATCCATCCACGTGCCGCCCGTCAGCTACGTATGAAACCAGAATAAGCTTCATTGACCGCGGTTTCGCACAACTGCGCGAAGCGGGGAAAACCGCCGACATAAATCATGAATCCCCCTTTCTTGCCCTGGATATTCTTGCCGTTATACCAGGAGTCGGCAAAGCGGTGCAGGGATTGTTGGGACACCATGGCCAGTTCATCGGCCCATTCCCTTTCAGCGTCCTCGGTGACGTCAATGCGTGAATAGCTCGCGCTTTGCATGTCATCGATAATACGGGCGAGCCAGTCAACCTGCCATTCACCTGTAGTGATCATCTGCGCCTGGGCCGCCGGCGTGCCCGGGCCGTGCACCATAAACAGGTTGGGAAAGCCGCTCACCATCGCACCGAGGTAGGTGGTGGGGCCATCCGACCATTTGTCCAGTAGTTTGCGCTTGTTGCAGCCGGTGATATCCATGCGCGCCATGGCGCCCGTGACCGCGTCAAATCCGGTCGCCATGATGATCACATCCAGCGCGTATTCCCTGGCCTCGGTGCGCAATCCAAGTTCAGTGAACTCAACAATCGGCGACGCATTCACATCGACGAGCGCCACGTTTTCGCGATTGAACATCTCATAGTAGCCATTGCCGATGCATAAACGCTTGCCGCCGATCGGGTACGTTGTGGGGCACAGCAGCTCTGCCGTTACTGGATCATGGACGATGGAGCGAATCTTGTTACGCACGAACTCGGAGACGATCTCGTTGGCGCTCGAATTGGTCATTACATCGCTGAAGGCGAACAGAAGTTTGAAAGCGCTCCTGGATTTCCACGCTTCTTCCAGAATCGCCTCCTGCTCCTGCGGCGAGTAATATGCCGCCGGCCGCTCCGAATAATCGACCAGCGATGCGCCGTAGGTGTCCAGCATTTGCCTGCGACGCTGTGGGTAATTCGCCTTCCAATCGCGTTCGTACGCTGCATCCAGCGGCCTGTTGCCGGAGGGCATACAGAAGGCGGGTGTGCGCTGGAACGCCGTGAGCTGCCCGGCCTGTTCCGCGATGATCGGCATTGCCTGGATACCTGTAGAGCCGGTGCCGATAAAACCCACACGCTTCCCTGAGAAGTCAACGCCACCGGCTGGCCATTGCGCCGTGTGATACACCTCGCCCCTGAATTTCTCGCGTCCCCGCCAGGGTGGTGAATTGGGTGCGGAAAGGCTGCCGGTGGCCGCTATGACATAACGACACGCCACGTGGTCGCCCCTGTCCGTGTGCACATGCCATAGATTGGCTGCTTCGTCGAAGCGAAGGCTCTCCACGCGCGTGGAAAATCGAATATGCTCGCGCAGGTCGAATCGAGTGGCGACGTGGTTGGCATAGGCTTCCAGGTCGGGTTGGGCGGAAAAATACTCGGGCCAACGCCATTCCTGCTGCAGATCTTCGTCGAACCCATAGGAGTATTCGACACTCTCGATATCCACCCGCGCGCCGGGGTAACGATTCCAGTACCAGGTGCCGCCAACCCCTTCACCGGCTTCGAAGCAAACGACTTTATAGTCACGCAGGCGGTGTATTGCGTACATGCCGGAGAAGCCCGCGCCAATCACCACGATGTCTGCGTTTTCAATGTTTGTGTTGCTCATTGCGCTCACCTGCTCGACTTTTCGCGAATGCGCTTCTGATCGGGCGACAGATTATCATCCGGAGGACAATATTCCTCACCGTAAAATGAACGGCTCGATTGCGCGAGTATTGGCGCATGAATAGATACAAAGTTCGCCGATTCCCGCAGGCTACCATTGCCCCTGTGCCCCTGTGCCCCTTTGTAATTCCCCCTGTCCCGGTGTGCCGGAAATCGATGGGCATTTCTTCACCCGCAAGCGGGGCTATAACTTTGAGAACTATCGGCTGCGGGTGTTAACCGATTTTGGATGGAATGGCATGATTAACCGGGTTTAGTGAATAACGGTGCGTCCCCCTTGGTGGGGAAGAGCCGCCGGTCTTTCAGGAGAGGAAAATAAAATGGTGCCCAGGAGAGGACTTGAACCTCCACGCCCTTTCGAGCACTAGCACCTGAAGCTAGCGTGTCTACCAATTTCACCACCTGGGCAGTGGTAGAACCCGCGAGCCAGGGAATCGGCCTGGGTTCTGAGGGCCGGGACTCTACTTTTCCGGCCCAACTTTGTCAATGCCCGATGCGGCGGGGCGGGCTCTCCTCGCGTATACTGGGGGGCTGTCAGGGCTCCGCGCCACGCCGTTTGCCTTCACCAGGGAAGTGAATCTGCGGCGATGTTTGCGTGGAGTGCGTATTCTTTAATTGAACAAAAGGCTCCATTAGATGACCAGAAAAGGCGGCATAGCCGACCCACACGCGGCGCGCGAGGCGTCCAATTACGATAACCCCATTCCCAGCCGCGAGCTGATTCTCGAGGTTCTCTCGGAGGCGAAAAAGCCGCTGAACCAGGACAAACTCGCCGGCAAGCTGTCGCTCGGGGAGCCCGAACAGATCGATGCGCTGGGCAAGCGCCTGCGTGCCATGGTGCGCGACGGCCAGTTACTGCAGGACAGGCGGGGCGCCTTTGCGGTGGTCGACCGTATGAATCTCATACGTTGCCGTGTGCAGGGTCACCGCGACGGCTATGGCTTTGCCATGCCCTTTGCCGAGGGCGATGACCTTTATTTGAGTGCACGGCAGATGCATTTTGTACTCGACGGCGACGAAGTGCTGGTACAGGTCACCGGCGAGGACCGTCGGGGGCGGCTCGAGGGCAAGGTGGTGGAAGTGCTGAAACGCGCCCAGAGTGAAATTGTCGGGCGCTATCAGGAGGAGAGCGGCATCGGTTTCGTGGTGCCCGGCAACAGTCGCCTCACCCAGAATATCCTGATCCCGCCCGCCGCGAAGGGCGATGCCATCTCGGGCCAGATTGTCACTGCCGAGATCACCGACTACCCCACGCGCCGGCTCGGCGCCAAGGGCGTGGTGAAGGAAATACTCGGCGAGCATCTCGACCCCGGGTTGGAGATCGAGGTCGCCATTCGCTCGCACAATATACCCTGGGAGTGGCCGGATGCAGTGCTTGCCGAGGCTGCATCGCTGGAGTCGGAGCCCACGGAAGCCGACAAGCAGCACCGCATCGATTTGCGCAAGCTGCCGTTTGTGACCATAGATGGCGAGGATGCGAAGGATTTTGACGACGCCGTTTACTGCGAGCAGCGTCGTGGTGGAGGCTGGACGCTCTGGGTGGCTATTGCCGACGTCTCGCACTACGTGGAAGTGGGCTCGGCGCTGGATGCAGAGGCGGCAGTCCGCGCCAATTCGGTGTATTTCGCCGGTCGCGTGGTACCGATGCTGCCCGAGGCGCTCTCCAACGGGCTGTGCTCGCTCAAGCCCAGGGTCGATCGCCTCACGATGGTCTGCGAAATGGAGATCAGTCGTGCGGGCAACCTCAGCAGCTACCAGTTCTACGAGGGCATCATTCACTCGGCGGCACGTCTTACCTACACCGAGGTGGGAGAGGTACTGGCCAGCGGCAGGCATCCGGATGTGGATGCCGGGCGGATACCCGATCTCGTGCGCCTGCACGATCTATACCACGCTCTGCGTGCAGCGCGGGAGCGGCGCGGCGCAATTGATTTTGAAACCGAGGAGACGCGCATTATCTTCGATGACCAGCGCAAGATTGACGCAATTGTGCCGGTGGTTCGCAACGATGCACACAAACTGGTCGAGGAGTGCATGCTGGCTGCCAACGTGGCCACCGCGCGTTTCTACCAAAGTTGCAAGCTGCCCATGCTTTACCGCGTGCACAAGGGGCCCAGTGAAGAAAAACTGGAGGGTCTGCGCAAATTCCTGGGCGAGTTGGGCCTGGATCTGTCGGGTGGCGCCAAACCCACACCACTGGATTACCAGCACCTGTTGGAACAGATCCAGGGGCGCGATGACGCGCACGTGATCCAGACCATGCTGCTGCGCTCGCTCAGTCAGGCGGTCTACCAGCCGGAGAATCTCGGCCACTTCGGGCTCCACTACGAGGCATACGCACACTTCACTTCACCGATACGCCGCTATCCCGATTTGCTGGTGCATCGCGGAATTCGCCACCTGCTGCGCAGTGGGGGCAAGGTAGAGGGCCTGCGGCGGGTTGAGGGCGCCCCGCCAATGGAGGCGCGTCGTATCTTCCCCTACGATACCGCGGCGATGGTGGCGCATGGCGAGCATTGCTCAATGTCGGAGCGGCGCGCAGATGACGCCACGCGTGAAGTGGAAGCCTGGCTGAAGTGTGAGTATCTGCAGGAACACGTGGGAGAGGAATTCGACGGTGTAATCAGCGCGGTGACGGGCTTTGGTCTGTTTGTGGAACTCAAGGACCTGTACATAGAGGGCCTGGTGCACATCACCGCCCTGCCGGGCGACTACTACCAGTTCGACGCGGCAAAGCAGCGTTTGACGGGCGAGCGCAGCGCGCGCACCTACCGCCTGGGGGGCGCGGTTCGTGTGCAGGTGGCACGTGTCGATCTGGATGATCGCAAAATTGATCTCGAAATGGTTGAAGACAAAGCGGCGAAATCGGCGACGAAGTCCCCCAAACCGTCGGGGAAGAGAGGCGACAAGCCGGCAAAGTCCGGCAAGCGGCGCGGCGGGCGTAAGGCCCGCGGCAAATCAGGGTCCGGGAAGCAACACTGAGCGTGGCGCGAGTCTACGGCATCCATGTCGTTGAAGGGCTGTTGCGCGAAAACCCCTCAGCGGTAATCAACCTGTGGCTGCAGCGGGGGCGGGGCGACCAGCGACGCGTGGCGCTCGCATCGCTGGCCCGGTCGCAGGGTGTGGTCGTGCAATGGGGCACGCGCGGGGAGCTCGACGAGCTGGTCGCGGGGCGCCACCAGGGTGCCGTTGCTGAAATCGACGCCGAGGTGGACGAAAACGGCGCGGGTACAGACAAGCTCTGGCAGGAAGCGGAATTGCTGGCGGCGATCGATGACGCGAGTTCGGCACCGTTGATCCTTGTACTGGATGGTGTGACCGACCCACACAATCTCGGCGCGTGCCTGCGCAGTGCCGATGCGGCAGGTGTGATGGCGGTGGTGGCCCCCAAAGACAGGGCCGTGGGCATTACGCCGGTCGTGCGCAAGGTGGCCTGCGGCGCTGCCGAAACCGTGCCTTTTGTCCAGGTGACCAACCTCAGCCGTACACTGGGGGCCTTCAAGGAACGGGGTGTCTGGCTTTACGGCGCCGATGGTGAGGCGCCCACCAGTCTGTATGAGACGCAGTTGACCGGCGCGGTCGCGCTGGTACTGGGTGCCGAAGGCAGCGGGCTGCGGCGCCTTACCCGGGAGTCCTGTGATTTTCTGGTGAGCCTGCCCATGGCGGGCGCGGTCAGCAGCCTGAACGTTTCTGTAGCGGCGGGTGTCTGCCTGTTTGAGGCGATGCGCCAGCGCCTGGGTGCCCGCGACGCCTAGTGGTTCGGCGTCGGGAGAGCGGGCGCCGAACGGGTCTTGTGCCCCAACAGCAAAGCCGCTAAACTCCGCTGCCTCAAAATTTGCCCGGTTGCCCTGAGCGACCGATCCTCCTTGCCACACCATCGTGAGTGGGTGGCATTAACCCGTAAGGAGCCTTTTCGTATGCGACATTACGAGATCGTATTTCTGGTCCATCCGGATCAATCTGAACAAGTGCCCGGCATGATCGAGCGTTACACCGGCGGTATCGAGAAAGACGGCGGCAAAGTACACCGCCTGGAAGACTGGGGCCGCCGCCAGCTTGCCTTTCCAATCAACAAAATCCACAAGGCACACTATGTGCTGATGAACGTTGAAGCCAGCAATGAGGCGATGGAGGAGCTCACCACGACCTTCCGTTTTAACGACGCCGTTATCCGCAACCTGGTTATCCGTCGCGACGAGCCCGTGTCCGAAGAGTCGTTCATCATGAAAGCCGAGAAAGAGTCGCGCGAGCGGAAAAGCCGCTACGAGGAGCGCCAGGCCGCTGATACTGCAAAAAGCCCGGATAGCAGTGATAGCAGTGACAGCGATACCGGTGGAAAGACCAGCGCAGAGGCGGACGCGCAATAGCGCGTTACGCCTGGCAATCCCATTGAGTTTGTAACAGGAGTTATACGATGGCACGCTTTTTTCGTCGCCGAAAATTTTGTCGCTTTACCGCCGAAGGCACCAAGGAGATCGATTACAAGGATCTCGAAACATTGAAGGCCTATGTCTCAGAAACGGGCAAGATTGTGCCCAGCCGTATCACCGGCACCAAGGCGCGCTACCAGCGTCAGCTGGCAACGGCCGTCAAGCGCGCGCGTTTTCTGGCATTGCTGCCCTATTCCGACGCCCACCAGTAGGTTGGGTCCATTGCCAGCCTGTACCTCAGGGTCGGCTGGTAGTGTGCTGAATGTGAGTTTGCAATGAAGGTCCTGGCGGAATTTGTCATGCGCGGCCGTGCGCAGGCGCTGGCGATCGCGTTGGCAGGGTCCGTGGTCGTCCTGTTCGCCTGGGTGAGTGCCGCCGTTGTGGCGCTGGTGACCCTGCGCAAAGGCCCCGCCGAAGGCGTCTGGGTGGTGGCCTGGGCACTTCTGCCGGCTGGCGTTATCGCCTGGCGGTTTGGTGATACCAGCGTTGTCGCGCTGTTGCTGGGCACTGCAGGCCTGGCGCTGGTGCTGCGCGCCTCGGTGAGCCTGTCGCTCACGCTGCTGGCCAGCGTACCGGTGGGTATTGCGGCGGGATTATTGATGCTCAGCCTGGGCGAGGCCTTTCTCGAGCAGGTCAGGGTAGAACTGGTAGAGCCGTATTTCGCCTACCTTGAACAGGTTGCCTCGCGGGGTGGCGAGATGGTCACCCTGGCAAGGCCGGGCGCAAGCGCGATTGCGGGCATGATTGGGGCGGGCACCTCGACGCTGTCGATTCTGAGCCTGTTACTGGCCCGCTACTGGCAGGCCGCGTTGTTCAACCCGGGCGGATTTGGCGAGGAGTTCCGCGCGCTGCGTTTTCCGGCAGCCCTGAGCCTGGCGCTACTGCTCGGGGTGCTGCTGGTTTTCAGCCAGGGAGCTGAATGGCGCACCTGGGCGATGATAGGTGTTGCACCGCTGATGTTTGCGGGCCTGGGGCTGGTTCATGCGCGCGCCCGGTATCGAGGCTGGAGCAGCGCGCTGCTCGCGATGTTTTACGTCGCCTGGTTCCTGATTGGTGCCGTGCAGATGCTGGTGGTATTGCTGGCCGTGGTGGACGGCTGGTGGGATTTTCGCAGACGCTGGGGTGTAGTGCCGGGAAAGAGCATCGCTCCGTCCGACGATGGGCGCGATGACACCACGGACAAGCAGCGCGACGATGACGACGAACGAAATCAGTGAAGTAGCGGGAGGTCACTCCCCTAACAGAGGATTGTAGAATGGAAGTCATTTTGCTGGAAAACATCAACAACCTGGGCAACCTGGGCGATAAAGTCAACGTGAAGGCCGGGTTTGGCCGCAATTTCCTGCTGCCGCAGGGGAAGGCGGTACGGGCTACCGAGGCCAACACGGCCGAGTTCGAGGCGCGTCGGGCCGAGCTGGAAGCGGCCGCCGCGACTGCCCTGACAGAGGCGCAGGCCCGTGGGGAAGCTATCAGTGCACTCGCGGACATCAGCATTGGCGCCAACGCGGGCGAAGAGGGCAAGTTGTTCGGTTCCATTGGCACCCGGGATATCGCCGCTGCAATCACCGCCGCGGGTTGCGAAGTGGACAAAGCGGAAGTGCGCCTGCCTGAAGGCGCCCTGCGCGAGCTGGGCGAGTACACTATTGCAATTCAGGTGCATGGCGAGGTTACCGTCGAGGTGCAGGTCTCAGTCGTCCCCGAGTAGCAAGGTGTGAATTCGCGTTGCCACATGGGTAACGCGAATCTGCTTTAGCTGTGTTGCCAATTCCGCTAATCTGTCCGGCCCAAGGCTGCGATTGCTGATCATCCCGCATGGCCGACCCTGAATATACTGATAATTTGCCTGAGCGCCCGGTACGGGGTGATGGCGAGCTTGCACGAATCAAGATGCAGCCGCATTCAGTGGAGGCTGAACAGTCCGTGCTCGGGGGGCTGTTGCTCGCGGCGGATGCCTGGGATGCGGTGGTTGAGGCCGTCACGGCGGCGGATTTTTATCGTCCTGGCCACCGTCTCGTGTTTCGCCAGATTCAACAGCTTGCGGACGCCCTGCAGCCGATAGACGTTATTACCGTCGCCGACAGGCTGGAGGCCAGCGGTGAGCTGGATGCCGCGGGCGGGCTGTCCTACCTCGCCGAGCTCGCCCAGAATACGCCCAGCGCCTCCAACATTCGCGCCTATGCGCAGGTGGTGCGCGAGCGGGCAAGTCTCAGGCGTCTGATTGAAGCGGCGCAGGAAATTGCCGAGTCCGGGTTCTCTCCCGAGGGCCGCTCCAGTGAGGAACTCATAGACGCCGCCGAACGGCGCATCATGCACATTTCCGAATCGGGCCCCAAGACAGGTGGGCCGCAGGAGGTCAATCCCCTGTTGGGATCGGCGGTCGAGCGCATCGAACAACTGTTTGAGTCCGGCGGTGCCATCACCGGTCTGAGCACCGGCTTTATAGAGCTCGACAAAAAGACCTCGGGTTTGCAGGACTCCGATCTGGTCATTGTGGCCGGGCGACCCTCTATGGGCAAAACCAGCTTTGCCATGAATCTGGTGGAGCACGCGGTATTGAATCAGGATAAACCCATTCTGGTTTTCAGTATGGAGATGCCGGCGGAGCAGCTCATTATCCGGCTGCTGTCCTCGGTGGGTCGCATCGACCAGACGCGCATCCGTAACGGCAGGCTGGAGGACGAGGATTGGCCGCGCCTCGGTACTGCGGTCAACAAGCTCAAGGATGTGCCGCTTTTTATCGATGATACGCCCGCTCTCACTCCCACTGAAGTGCGCAGCCGCGCGCGCCGGGTATTTCGCGAGCACGATGGTCTCGGCATGATCATGGTCGATTACCTGCAACTCATGCGGGTTGCGGGCGCCTCCGAGGGCCGGACCGCGGAGATTTCCGAGATTTCCCGCAGCCTGAAGGCCATAGCGAAGGAGTTTAAAGTCCCGATGGTGGCGCTGTCCCAGCTCAACCGCTCTCTCGAGCAGCGGCCCAACAAACGGCCGGTAAACTCGGATTTACGTGAGTCGGGTGCGATTGAGCAGGATGCCGATGTCATCATGTTTATCTACCGTGATGAGATCTACAATGAGGACTCGCCGGACAAGGGCACGGCGGAGATAATTATCGGCAAGCAGCGGAACGGCCCCATCGGTATGTGTCGGCTGGCGTTCATGGACAGCCTTACGCGGTTTGAAAATCTTGCCCGTGGAGGGCAGGAAGGCTTCTGACCGACGCTTCGGTCGCGGCGGGTTTACAGGCCGGTGGCTTCGCGCAGTGCGCGCAGGCGTGCAAGTTGCTCTTCGCGCGTTAGTGGTTTCGGAGTGGGCTTCTCGAGTGCCTCGGGGGCCGGCACTTCCAGTTGTTCGCCCTGCAACGCGCGCACGCAGTAGCGCTGGTAGTGCTCGCGGTATACCGGGAACGCCACGCTTTCCGGGCGGCTTGCGAGAAAGAACCAGTCGCTGTCGCGCCCCGCCAGGTACACTGCGGGATGGCTCCACGCCTGGGCGGATTTCGGGGTCGCGGCGTTGCAGGCCTCCACGTAGGCATCGTGATTAGTGGGCAGGCCGTGCTCGTCCCAGCTCTGCTGGCAACACACCAGCATGCGGTGCAGCGTCGGCAGGTACTCACTCGTTTCAATCGCATGCCGCGCTCCCCGCAGCACCTGCTCCACCGGGAATCCCTGTAGCGTCTCCAGCCAGAGCTTTTTGATCTGCTTGAGCTGCTCGGCGTCCGGAAAGGCGGCGTAGTACTGGTTGTGGTAATTCAGCCGAAACAGTGCAAAAACCTGGTTGATCGCCTCGATCTGCGCGCCGCTGGCAGGCGCGCGGGCATCACTCTGCCCAGGAGGTGTCGGTGAGGTCGTCCCTGAGGCTGCGATCCCTTGTGCGACCTGTTCCACGAGGTCCCTGGTATCCGGCATTGGCGCTTTCCGTTTGTGCAATCTGGTGGTTTTTTGCCCAGTGATATTTTACATGCTGCAGGAACTTGCTGTTCCAGGAGGTCTGGGTCTGGTTGCTCTCTTTCCAGTATACGATGAATTCGGGCAGTAGCGAGCGGGCAAAGGCTTCGTCAATGTGTGACATGTCGAGTATATCGAAAACATCCCGGGAGGGTTGCCAGTTATCCGTGATACGGCGCGGTTCGGTGCTGTGTTCGAGGCTGGAGCAGTAGCGTGTCCACTGGATGCGGATATGCTGGATGAACTTTGAGTTCAGCTCCCTGGGGGGCGCACCGCGCTCACGCCAGTACAGGATGAATTCCGGGATAGCCTGTTCGATGAACCCCTGGTCGATGCCCGCGCGTGCCATGATCTCCATGGCATCGGCACTTGGACGCCAGTTATTGTCCAGTGCCATGGTCTGTGCGGCGCGAAAACCCTGCCCCTCCTGCTGCTGTTTCCGGCGCCAGTGGGTGGTCACGTGCTGGCGAAACTTGTTCTCCCAGGCGTGGCTGGTTTCGCCGCGTTCGCGCCAGTAAAAGATGAAATCTTCCAGTTGGTCGAGGGCGAACTGGCGCGGTATCTTGTGGTTCAGGTCGAGCAGCTGCAGCAGGTCTTCGCTGGGCGTCCAGTGCCGGGGGAGAAGGCTGGCGCTGCTCCTGCCGGGTACAGGCGCAGCGGGCGCCTGCGGGGCCCCGGTTTGCGCTGCGTCGTCCTCGGCAGGCGCATTCACGGCGAAAATCATCTGCTCGGCGCTCAGCAGCGGTGGTGAATCCAGCAACAGGACGCCCTTGTCGGCAAGGCTGCGACTCACGCGGTGCAGGTCTTCCGTTTGCCAGAACGGCAGTGTGCGCAACAGGAAATCGCGCTGCACGCAGTACCAGGCGAAGCCCTTGCGTAATTGCGGTTGCTGGTGCTCGAATACCTGTTGCAGGTGCTGCAGCAGCACGGCCTCTTCCAGCCCGATGGTAGCGGCCAGCAGTGGCGAGAACAGCAGCTGGCGCTCGGGAATCAGGCTTGATTCAGACATACGTAAACAGGGCCCTGGCAGTGCAGATAGGCAATGCGTATAGGCACTGCAGACGGGCAACGCAGATAGTTGCTCAACATCCTGCTAGGATACCGCATCCACGCGGTGAAACTGAATGGCAAAGCAAAAAACAGCGTTCGTTTGCAATGAGTGCGGCTCGGACTATGTCAAGTGGCAGGGGCAGTGCAGCGACTGCCGGGCCTGGAACTCCCTCTCTGAAGTTCGTCTGGGCGCGGCCAGGGGGCCCGCTCGCGCTGCCCCGACAGCCGCCGGCAGGCGCTCGGGTTTCGCCGGGGCGCCGAGCAGTAGCGCCCGGGTACTCAAGGATATCGACCTGGCGGACCTGCCGCGTTTCTCGACCGGCGCAGAGGAGTTCGACCGGGTGCTCGGTGGCGGCCTGGTGCCCGGTTCGGCAATCCTCGTGGGGGGCAGCCCCGGAGCCGGGAAAAGCACCCTGTTATTGCAGACAATGTGCCACCTGGCGGCCTCGATGGATGCGCTGTATGTCACCGGGGAAGAATCACTGCAGCAGGTGGCGATGCGGGCCCAGCGCCTGCAGCTGCCCACAGACAGCCTGCGCCTGATGTCCGAAACCAGCGTGGAGGCCATCGTGGATGCGGCCGGCGAGTTGCGTCCGAAGGTTCTGGTGGTGGACTCTATCCAGGTGGTGCACAGCGAGGACATCGCCTCTGCGGCGGGGTCTGTGTCCCAGGTGCGCGAATGCGCGGCATACCTGATTCGCCACGCCAAACAAACCGGCACCGTACTGTTCCTGGTTGGCCATGTCACCAAGGACGGCTCGCTGGCAGGCCCCAAGGTGCTGGAACACATGATCGATTGTTCAATCCAGCTGGAGGGCACCGACGACTCCCGTTTTCGCACGCTACGCGGCAGGAAGAACCGTTTCGGCGCAGTCAATGAACTCGGCATCTTCGCCATGACGGACCGGGGTATGCGTGAAGTGAAGAACCCCTCGGCAATTTTTCTCGACCGCGGTGCCGAGCCCTCGCCCGGGAGCGCCGTGATGGTTGTCTGGGAGGGGACCCGGCCGCTGCTGGTCGAAATTCAGGCCCTGGTGGACGACAGTCAGCTGGGTAACCCGCGTCGTGTCGCAGTGGGTCTGGAGCAAAACCGTCTCGCCATGTTGCTGGCGGTCCTGCATCGCCACGGCGGGTTGCAGGTGGGTGACCAGGATGTATTCGCGAACGTCGTCGGTGGCGTCAAGGTGCTGGAAACCAGCGCAGACCTGGCGCTCTTGTTGGCGATCGTCTCGAGCTTCCGCGACCGCCAGTTGCCGCCGGAACTGGTGGTTTTCGGCGAGGTGGGGCTCTCCGGCGAAATTCGCCCGGTACCCAGTGGGCAGGAAAGGCTGGCTGAGGCGGCCAAACACGGCTTTACCCGGGCGATAGTGCCAAGGGGCAACGCGCCCAAAGGCGAAATCCGGGGCATGCAGGTGCTGGGGGTAGCCAAATTATCTGAAGCACTGGAGGCGCTTGATGTCTGAGGTCGCACGGGTTCAGTCGGCGAGTTGGCTCAGCTCTTCCTCCAGCGTGGCGATGTCCATATGCGCCTCCAGCACTTCGCGCAGGGGGCCAATGTTTTCCCGGTCAACGTGCTCGACCGCAAACCCCAGGCGCCCCTTGTCCACATGTTGCAGAAAAGCGTGCAGTTCCAGGCTTTCGTCATCATCCAGCGCGATGATCAAGGTGAAAGGCTCATTGTACTGGGCATCCCACTCCTGCGGCTGATCGGTAGTGACACCCGATAACGAGATATCCACCAGGTTCTGCTGCCAGGCGCTGCCACCCTGGTGTATCTCCACGGGCAAAGCCAGCTCCACGCGGGTAAAATGGCGTCTTTCCGTTGTGATATCACTCACGTGAAAATTCCGTATAGAACCACTGAAGGCCGACTATAGCGCGAAAACCCGCGCACCGTCATGCGACGCAGAGTGCCGCCACTCACTTGAGCTTGCGGTACTTGACGCGCCGGGGTTGATCTGCGGCGGCGCCGAGGCGCTTCTTGTGATCCTCCTCGTAGTCCGAAAAATTGCCCTCATGGAACACCACGTTGCCGTCGTCTTCGTAGGCGAGGATGTGGGTCGCGATACGGTCCAGGAACCAGCGATCGTGCGATATGACCAATGCCGCGCCGGGAAACGCCAGGAGCGCCTCTTCCAGGGCGCGCAGGGTTTCCACGTCGAGATCGTTGGTGGGTTCGTCCAGCAGCAACACGTTGGCGCCCTGTTTCAGCAGTTTTGCCAGGTGCAGCCGGTTGCGCTCACCGCCCGAGAGATCCTTGACGAATTTCTGTTGATCTGACCCCTTGAAATTGAAGCGGCCCACGTAAGAGCGCGAGGGCACTTCGTAGTTGCCGATTCGCAGGATGTCCTGCCCGTCCGAGACTTCCTCCCAGACGGTCTTGCTGCCGTCGAGGTCGTCGCGGGATTGATCAACATAGCCCAACTGCACCGTCTCACCGAGGCTGACCTCGCCGGCATCGGGTGCTTCGTTGTCCATCAGAATCCTGAACAGGGTGGACTTGCCCATGCCGTTGGCGCCGATGATGCCCACTATGCTGCCGCGGGGGACCGAGAAACTCAGGTCCTCGAACAGCAGACGATCGCCGTAGCTCTTCTTCAGGCCGCTGACCTCTATGACCTTGTCGCCGAGACGGGCCCCAGGGGGAATATAGATCTCGTTGGTTTCGTTGCGCGCCTGAAATTCCTGCGATTGCAGCTCCTCGAAGCGCTGTAGTCGCGCTTTGCTTTTCGCCTGGCGCCCCTTGGGGTTGCTGCGTACCCACTCCAGCTCGGATTTGATCGCCTTCTGGTGCGAGGCTTCCTGCCGCTGCTCCTGCTCCAGCCGCTGCTCCTTGGTATGCAGCCAATCTGAGTAGTTGCCCTCGTAGGGAATGCCGCGGCCGCGGTCGAGTTCCAGGATCCAGCCAGCCGCGTTGTCGAGGAAGTAGCGGTCGTGGGTGATGGCGACCACGGTGCCCGGAAAGTCATGCAGGAAACGTTCGAGCCAGCCGACGCTCTCCGCGTCCAGGTGGTTGGTCGGCTCGTCCAGCAGCAGCATATCCGGGTTGGAGAGGAGCAGGCGGCACAGGGCAACGCGCCGTCGTTCGCCTCCCGAGAGCGTCTCGACGCTGGCATCCCAGGGCGGCAGTCGCAGTGCGTCGGCGGCGATTTCCAGCTTGTGCTCGAGGTTGTGCGCGTCGCTGGCCTGGATGATGTCTTCCAGGCGCGCCTGTTCGCGGGCCAGCGCGTCGAAATCGGCATCCGGTTCAGCGTAGTCGGCATAGACTTTCTCCAGCGCCGCGAGCGCGTCGATGGCCTCCGCGACTCCCTCTTCCACGTTGCCGCGCACGTCTTTATCCGGGTTCAGTTGCGGCTCCTGGGGCAGGTAGCCTATGTTGATTCCCGCCTGCGGGCGCGCTTCACCGAGGATCTCGGTATCCAGCCCGGCCATGATGCGCAACAGGGTGGATTTACCGGCGCCATTCAAGCCGAGTACGCCGATTTTCGCACCCGGGAAAAACGACAGGGAAATGTCTTCGAGTATGGTCTTTTTCGGCGGCACGACCTTGCCGACGCGGTTCATGGTGTAAACGTATTGAGCCATGGTGCCTCGAAATTGCTGTAACAACGAAGCGGCGGATTCTAGCAGAGCTGGTCTGGCATTTCAGTGGCTGAGCAATTATGCTCGCAGTCGCCGCGCCGCGGCTCAACCCATTCAGGGGGTGTTTTCCCAAGGTATGACATATTGTATCGGTATCAAGCTCGATGTCGGGCTGGTCTTCTGCTCTGATTCGCGCACCAACGCTGGCGCCGACAGGGTCAGTACCTATAGCAAGCTGCACCGTTTTTCGATTCCCGGCGATCGGCAGCTGATGGTGATGACCGCCGGCAACCTGGCGACCAGCCAGTCGGTGGTGGCGCGCATAGAGCGCGATCTCAAGGAAGACGCCAGGCAGAACATCTCCACGGCCGAGTACGTGGCTGACATTGCCGACTACATCGGTCGCCTCGGGCGGGAAGAGCAGAGCCGCTTTTCTGAAAACGCCCCGAATGCCGGATTCAAGCCGGAGGCGACGTTTGTCGTGGGTGGCCAGATCAAGGGGCAGGGGCATGAGCTGTACATGGTTTACCCCGAGGGCAATCACATCACGGTCTCCAGCCAGCACCCGTTTCTGCAAATCGGAGAGACGAAATACGGCAAGCCCATCCTGGATCGTATCATCCGGCCCGAAACCGACCCCGAAACGGCGATGCGCTGTGCGCTGGTGTCCATGGATTCCACGATGCGCAGCAATGCGACCGTGGGGCCGCCGATTGAGCTGTTGTTTTACCGCGCCGATGCGCTGGATGGCCCCGCCCTGTACGCCAAACTGGAAGAGATAGACCCTTACCTGGTCAGTTTGCGAACTGCCTGGGATGAAAACATCCGCAGGGCTTTCGAAGATTTGCCATCGCTGGATGAGGTATTCAAGCGCAAAGACGCCTGAGGCTCAAAGTGCCGGCCTGTCGACGCGCTGCACGTCTACGGAGATGTTCAGCGTGTGTCCGCCGCCGCCAATAATGGACCCTTTCAGGGGCGTGACATCGGCATAATCCCGCCCCCAGGCCGTTGTAATGTGGCGCTCCATCGCCATCAGGTTGTTGGTTGGATCGAAATCGGCCCACCCCTCCGCGGGGGAGTAGGCCGCGAACCAGGCGTGGCTTTCATCGGCGCCTTCCAGGCGCGGGGCTCCGGCGGGTGGCGTCGTCTCCAGGTAGCCACTGACGTAGCGCGCGGGAAAGCCGAGCGAGCGCAGACAGCCGATCGCCAGGTGCGCGAAGTCCTGGCAGACCCCCCGGCGCTGTTGCAGTACGTCCTCCAGGGGCGTGGCAATCTCCGTCGAGCGTGGGTCGTAGGTGAAATCCCGGAAGATGCGTTCGGTCAGGTCGCGTACGCATGACAGGAATGGACGCTCGCCGGCGAAGGAGCTGGCGGCGTACTCGGCGAGTGCCGAGCGCGATGTGACCATCGGTGAATCCAGCAGAAATTCCCTTGCGTTGATGTTTTCCTCGCTGTTGTTTGCGGTGAGCATTGCGCGCGCCTCGGCACAGGTGACCCCGAAATCCAGGCTCAGGCTTTGCCGTTGTGCAAGCATCTCTACCTCGCTCTCTGCGGTCACGTCGAGGATGGTATGTGGCTGCTGAATCGAGAAGTGATAGCTTCGGTTGCCGAAGTAGTCGATGCGATCAGCGGCGGTCACCGGCAGTGGCTCCACGCGGATGACAGCGTTCTTGCAGCGCTGGTAAAAAGTATTCCTCGGCAGTAGATGCGCGAGGCTGTAGCACTGGCTCACGGTTGTCGAGTACAGGTAGCGCGTGTGGTGCTTTATGCGGTAGATCACGGCGTGTGCTCCTGCTCCGCTGGCAGCATGGGCTGCGGGCCGGTGTCGTGATCGAAATATCGATCGTGCAATGCGGTCGCCGTCTCGTTCAGCAACCGCTGAACACGCGAGAGTAACTGGTCGAGGCCGCCGCGCAGGTGTTCTCCCGGTTTCACCAGAGCCAGTTTGGCTGGATCCGACAAGCGCAGGGCGGTGGTGGCTTCCAGTACCAGTTGCGCTTCCCTGGACAGCCGGTTGCCCGCACTGGTCGCGGGCAGCGCGTCCAGATGCTCTGATATGCGCTCCAACTGAAAGCACAGCGCGCGTGGGTTCGCCGGCTCCAGTAGCAGCAGGTCGAGTCCGTTGCCCAGGCTGGGGTCGCCGCGATAGCGTCGACGGAAGGTCATCAACGATTCAGCACTGGTGAGCGCCGTCTCGATCACCACATGTTCCTGTTGCCGCTCCGCGGGAACCCATAGGGAGCGCAACAGTGAGGCGGTTTGCAAACCGCGTTCAATGCGCCGCCCCAGGTCGAGGAAGGTCCATCCGTGGCCGCGCAGCATGGATTCCTTGGCCAGCCCTGCCAGCGCCAGCAGGATGGTTACAAGCGATCCCAGCGCTTCCTCGGGCGCTGAATAATACCCGCGGCGCAGTGTGCCCGGCAGGTTTGCCAGCGCGTCGCTCAACTCATTCAGGATGCGCTGGGTATCGGCAGACACGTAATCTTTAACCTGGTCGACCGCGTTCAGCAGCGCCTTGAGCGAGAACATAACGCTACCGACGCGCTCGCCATCCAGTATTACCGACATCAGCTCTTCATCCGGCGCGGTGTTGAGCGTGCTCTCGCGCGTAAACCCGGGATACGTGCAGGTCAGTTGCGTCACCGTTCGCAGCAGCAGTGGCCGGGTGAACGCGTTGATATATTCCTCTCCCTGCAGTTTGCCCAGCACCGTGCGCAGCAGGCGCAACGCTGCCTCTGATCGTTCGCTGTAGCGCCCCATCCAGAACAGGTTCTCCACGACACGGCTCGGCAGTTCCATGCCGCCGCCGGTGTCCACGGCGGAGGAGGGTGCCGGCCAGGCCTCGGGCGTGGCGTACCGTTCGGGTTCGGATGCGAGCACCCAGGTGTCTTTGCTCAGCGAGCCCAGGCGGTTGGAGATTTCAAACTCCCCGGCGCGTGTGCCCACCCGCGTCAAGCCGCCCGGCATTATGGTGTAGGACGATTCTCCCGCGACCGCGAAGCCGCGCAGGATCGACGGCAGTGACAGTTGTTCCCCGTCTTTCCAGACCGGGGCCGAGGAGGGTTGCAGGTGTTCCTGCGCGACATACCCCTGCGGCCGCGCGATGATCGCCTGGCGCAGATTCTCGAGCTCCGGCGCGCTGAGCGTGCGCCCCATCAGGTTGCCGGAGCCCGGACGGCGAAACGTCGACTTGATGACCAGTTGCCGCAGGTTCTCCAGTACAAACTGGCGGTCGGACGGGTCACCGCACCAGTAGGTCCGCGCAGATTTCAGGCGCAATTCGCGTCCCAGGAAATGTTCCGCCGCCAGCGGCAGGTAGCGCGCGAGGCCCCGGTTCTCCAGAACGCCCGAACCGAGTGGATTTACCACCGCGACGTTCCCGGCGCGCATGACTTCCAGCAGGCCGGGGACGCCGAGGCGCGAATCGCTTCTCAATTCCACCGGGTCACAAAATGCATCGTCAATACGCCTGAGTATGACGTCGATCCGGCTCAGGCCGTCCAGCGTTTTCAGCCAGACGTAGCCATCGCGCACGGTCAGGTCGCTGCCCTGGACGAGTTGGTAGCCGAGAAAATTGGCCAGGAACACGTGTTCAAAATAGGTTTCGTTATAAGTGCCCGGTGTCAACACCGCCACACTGGCGACACCGCCGTTGGGGTTGAGTGCGTTCAGCTTGAGACGCAGGCTGTTGAAGTACAGCGACAGGCGATGCACGTGGCTATCCCGGAACAGGCTCGGGAAAATGCGGCTCATCACGAGGCGGTTTTCGAGTGCATAGCCGGCGCCGCTGGGCGTCTGGGTGCGATCGGACATCACCAGCATTTCGCCGTCGGGAGCCCGCACCATATCGGCAGCGTACTGGACGAGTTGGGTCTCTCCGGGCAGGAGCAGCCCGTTGCATTCGCGCAGGAAACCCGGGTGGCCAAATATCAACTCTGGCGGCAGGATGCCATGTTTGATCAGCGTGCGCGGCCCGTAGAGGTCGCGCAGCACCAGGTTGAGGAGTTCCGCTCGCTCCCGCAGACCGGATTCGATCTCGTTCCACTCCTGGCTGTGCACCAGTAGCGGTATCGGGTCGAGCGCCCAGGGGCGCGCCACGAGGCCCTCGGCATAGTCATTGTAGGTCGCGCCATCGTCGCGCAGGATGCGCTCCAGTGTTGCCCGGCGACGCTGAAACTCCTCGGTCCCCAGTTTTTCGAGACTCCCGAGCAGATACTGCCAGTGGGGCCTGACGCTGCCATCGGCGAGACGGGCCTCGTCATAGGCGGGCGATTTGGTGACTGTTGGCGCGCTACCGTGCTGATCATTGAGCGACATGATGGTTTCAAGACATCCCCGGCTGGAGGTCTATTATTGCGCACATCTTTCGCTCAAGCGACCGCACGCCGCGGACAAGGTGCCTACCGCTCGAACACGCTGCCCAGCGCGGAGTCAGTGGCCTGCGCGAGCGGGCGCTGCTTGCCCGGAGCGGCCAGTGGGGCGAGCTTGCCAGGAGGCTGCAGGGCTGGGCTATACTGCGCGCTTTGGGGCAGACGGATGCGCGGCAGCTCCGTGAGCGATGGCCATTTTGATGACGGGTGTGACTGTTTTCCGGGTATTGAGACATGCAGGCGTTCTGCTGCTCACATGTGGTCTTTCATCGGGCGCTTCGGCACTCGAGGTGCGCATTCTCGGCGGTGACGACAAGCCGCTGCCCGGTGCGGTGATAAGCGCAAGCGAGACGCCGCACGGGCCGCCGCCACTCCCGGAAACCGCCGTCATCGACCAGCGCGAGAAACGCTTCGAGCCGTATGTCACAGTGGTTGCCCCCGGGGCTGCCATAGAGTTTCCCAATAGCGACGATACACGCCATCACGTCTATTCGTTCTCCCCGGGGAATAGCTTTGAACTCAAGCTCTACCGCACGGGTGAAGCGCCCCCCGTGGTATTCGAAACCCCGGGCACAGTCACGCTGGGGTGTAATATCCACGACAACATGAAGGCGTACGTGGTGGTGGCTGACGATCCGGCGATTGCATTGAGTGATGCCGCTGGCCTTGCTGCACTGGCCTGGCTGCCCGCCGGGAACGCGGTGACGTTGAGTGTCTGGCATCCGCAACAGGAGGTGCCGGTGAAATTTGAGTTGAGCGCTGCGGAGACCGCAGATGGCAGTGTGACCCTGCAGTTGCCGGTGGTCTGGTCCGACCCCCAGGCCGTGAAGTCCACAGAGCAGCTGGAATCATTGCTGAAACGTTTCTCGCGCGATGCGGACTAGTTTCCGCGGCAAGCTCCTGCTGTTGATGCTCGGTTTGCTGGTTGTGACCCTGCTCTCGACCACGCTCGCTGTCCTGCGCGCGACCAACGAGAATGTGGAAGCCCTGCTCAGCGATGAGCTGTCGGTTCTCGAGCGCGTATTTGTCGAGTTCCTGCGTCAGGATCGACAGCAACTGCTGGAGCGCGGTGAGGTGTTGACGGGGGATTTCGCTTTCAAACAGGCCATGGCCACGGGTGAGACCGACACGATGCTGAGTGTGCTGGCCAATCACGGCCAGCGAATCAATGCTGATCTCGTGCTGCTGGTGGCACCCGACCGGGAAGTGCTGATGAGCACCCATCCGCTGGAGGCTTTGCCCGCGGACATCTCCAGGGCACTCGATGAGACGATGAGCGGGGGCGTGGGCCTGCCAGTTGTTATCGGCGATACCGCCTTCCAGCTGGTGCTGACCCCGGTGTGGGCGCCGGACCTGATCGGCTGGCTGGGCCTGGGCAGACGCCTCGACGCGGATGCCCTCAGCCGCATCCGGGATATCACTGCCGTCGACGTGACACTGGTGTACTCCGGCGCGGGAACCCGGCGTCTGCACCGTGTCAGTACATTGCCATCCGCGTTATTGCCCGCGACACCGAACGCTGTCGCGGTAGACGACGCGGCGCGGGAGTTTGCCCGGGAACTGCGGGCCGCAAACTGGCTGAGCCAGCAACGCGTCATGCTCGACAACGACAATGCCACGATGGTGGCGGTGTTGTCCGAATCCCTGCAGGGAGCACTCGACGAGTATGCGCCGATGCGCCTGCAGATGGTACTCATAGCACTGGTTGCGCTGGTGGCGGCTACGCTGGCTACCCTGTTGGTTGCAAGGTGGGTCACGCGGCCCGTCTATCGGCTGGTCACCGCTGCGCGAACCATTTCCGGGGGCGATTATTCGCAGCGCATCGACTTGCGAGCGGGGAGGGAGTTTGACGCTCTCGCGAGCACGCTGAATTTGATGCAGGACACGGTGGCTGAGCGCGAGGCGAGAATTCAGCACCAGGCCCAGTACGACTTGCTCACCCAGCTGCCGAATCGCCATTACATGTATTCCTTGTTCACCCGGCAGGTTACCGAGAGTGCCGCCAGCACCCGTTTTGCTCTCGGCCTTGTGGATTTCTTCAGCCTGCAGCAGTTGCAGGACCTGTACGGCAGCCAGTTCAGCGATACTGTGCTGAGAGAGGCGGCCGCCCGCGTCAACGGCAGCCTGCGGCGTGGCGACATGGCCGCGCGCGTGGCTGACACCCAGATTCTGCTGTTTCTCGCTGACATGGAGCCTTCTGCCGTAGGTGTCGTGATACAGAAGGTGCGCAACGAATTTGCCTCGCCGCTGGTCGTCGACGAGGTGCCGGTGCGCCTGGATTTTGCCCTCGGACTTGTATTCTGCCCGCGCGATGGTTCAGACTTCGACGATTTGCTGCGCCGGGCCCAGATCGCGCTGTCCCAGGCGCGGCGCACGGCCGTCGACCATGCGGTGTACCAGTTGGGGCAGGACGAGCAGCACCTGCGGCAGATCCAGGTGGCGAGCCATCTGCCGCGCGCGATCGAGGCGGCGGCGTTTACGCTGAACTATCAGCCCAAGTACGACCTGCATGCGCGAGCTGTGCGCGAGGTCGAGGCCCTGATGCGCTGGACGGACGACGAGTTGGGAGCAGTGTTTCCCGACGAATTTATTCCGATCGCAGAACAGACCGGAATCATTACCCGCATCAGTGAGCAGATCGTGACGCGGGTAATCGAGCAGGTTTTGTCCTGGCGAGCGGGAGGCATTGAGCTTACGGTGTGTATCAATCTGTCGGGCATTGATATTCTGCAGAAGACGTTTCTCGACAGCCTGATGCAAGCGCTGGCGGTGTCCGGGCTGCCGCCGTCTTCCCTGGTGCTGGAGATCACGGAAACCGCGATGATGGGTGACATGGCACTTGCCACCGCTAACCTGAAAGGCGTGGAAGAGGCGGGTATTCGCCTCTCTATCGACGATTTCGGCACGGGATTTTCCTCCCTGGCGCAGCTCAAGACGTTGCCGGTGCAGGAGCTGAAAATCGACAAGAGCCTCGTCACCCGCCTCGACACGGACAGGGACGATCAGCAGATCGTTCGTTCGACCATTGAGATGGCGCATTATCTTGGCCTCAAGGTGGTAGCGGAAGGCGTGGAGTCTGAACAGATCCTGACCATGCTCAACGAGATGCGCTGCGATTCCGTGCAGGGTTATTTTCTGGCGCGGCCCATGGCCGCGGCGGACCTGGAGGCCTGGCTGCGCGAGTTGCCGGAGCATGTGCGGCGCATTCCGGCGGTGCTGGATGCCTGAAGGACTGCGCAGCGCCATCGTCGCGTTACTGGTGTCCTGCCTGTGGACGCTTGACGCCAGCGCCGCCGGCAGAATTCTCGCCACTGGCGGCGGTGTTCAGGTCGAGGGGCAGGCCGGTGGTGGCATCGTACCCTGGGCGGTCATCAGCGGTTATGGGGAGGCCGCGGAGTGGGGCGGAGCGGTGGCGCTTACCAGGCTGGAGGTCGATGATTTTGAGTTGGACGTCGCTGCCGTCGCGGTTGGGCTCAACAATCGTTTCGAGGTGAGTTATGCACGCCAGACGCTTGATGTACAGCCGCTGGGCCTGACGATCGAACAGGACGTGTTTGGCGGCAAGGTGCGCCTGGCTGGCGATTTAATCTACGGCGACCTGCCCCAGCTGTCGGCGGGCCTGCAGTACAAAAACAACCGGGATTTCGCGGTGCCATCCTCCCTGGGAGCGGATAGCCGCGACGGAGTGGACTATTACCTCGCAGCCAGTCGGCTATGGCTGGGGGGGCTGTGGGGTCGCAACGTAGTGGGCAGCTTGACTTTGCGCTCCACCGAGGCAAATCAGGGCGGGCTGCTTGGCTTCGGGGCGGCCAGCGGCAATGACCGCGAATGGGTTGCGGAGGGCAGTGTGGGGGTGTTCCTCAACCGCCACTGGGTCGTGGGGGTTGAATACCGGCAGAAGCCGGACCTGCTGGACGCCGTGCAGGAAGAGGACTGGGCGGATGCATTCATCGGCTGGTTTCCCAACAAACGGGTAGCGCTGCTGGCCGCCTGGGTCGATCTGGGCCAGATCGCCGGCCTGCCGTCCCAACGCGGCTGGTATGTCTCTGTGCAGTTGAACCGGTGAAAGGGATGTTGCGCAGACTCGTTTTCGCCTCGCTGCTGATACTGTCCGGTTGCGCCGTGTTCGCGCCGTCGGGCGATGACCTCTACCGGAATCTCGGTAGTGAGGCCGGGATCAGCGCTATTGTGGATGCCTTCCTGCATGAATTGGCCGGGAACGAGCGTGTACTGCCACTGTTCGCCAACACCGACATTGAGCGCTTCCGGGAAAAACTCATCGAGCAATTGTGCGACACTGCCGGTGGCCCCTGCACCTACAGCGGTGACAGCATGCGTGACGTCCATCGGGGCATGCAGATTTCCAGGGCGCAGTTCAACAGTGTAGTGGAGGATCTGATTCGCGCGATGCAGCGCGAGCAGGTGCCAGTGGCCGCACAGAATGAGTTGCTGCGGCGTCTGGCAGGCATGTATGGGGACATCGTTCACCTGTAGGGAATCGCGCACCTGTAAAAACCGGCGCCGCGCAAGCCCCTGGCGGGCGTGCCTCCTTTCTGGGCCGTATGGAACTTTTGCCCGGAATTGCGGCCCAAGTGGTCAGCAGGGGATGGTCATGGCCGCAGCCGACATCCCTGTCTGCGCCGTAATCTCATGGCCATCGCTGTGCTAAACCAACAGCACGGAGCACCTCCGTAAGGAGAAATGATATGGCCGTCACGCACACCTCAGATACCTTTCCTGTTCACCGGGTACCAGTCAGCCGCCCATTTGTCTGGTTGCGGGCAGGCTGGGACGACATGCTCCACCACCGCGGCGCCAGCCTTGCCTACGGCTGGCTCGTGGCCACGCTCGGCGCGCTGATTCTCGCCTACTCGCGACACCCGGTTTACATCGCCACCGCGATTGCGGCCTTTCTGCTGGTCGGCCCGGTGATTACCGCCGGTGTATGCGAGCTGTCCCGGCGGCGGGATCATGGTGAAGAGGCCAGTTTCCAGCTGTCCCTGCAGAGCCTGGGCAAGAATCGCGGTGCGTTGTTGTCCTTTGCTGCAGTACTGGTGGCCTTCGGGGTGGTCTGCTTTGGCCTGACCGCCCTCATCCTCCAGTTCACCACCGGCAATATTGCGCCGACCCTGGAAAGCTCGGTCTGGGCTGATGTGCTGCCGTTGTTGAGTACTTCCCAGGCCATCGTGTATGCCATCGCTTTCGTGGTGCTTGCCGCGGCGGTGTTTGCGGTTTCCGTGGTTACCGTGCCGATGATCATCGATCGGCACGTCGACGCGCTCACGGCCATGCGCATGAGTCTGCGCGTCGCGGCGCGGGACCTGCCCGCGCTGGTGCTGTGGGTGGTGACGATCGTAGCGCTTGTGCTCTTTGGCTTCGTCACCTGGCTGCTGGGCTTCGTTATCGTAATGCCGCTGCTGGGCCACGCCACCTGGCATGCGTACCGCGACATGGTCACAGAGGCCTGAACGGGCGGCAGGAAGTAACGATATTGCGCCGGGGGTCGCGGCAGGCGAGCCCGGGTGTGCCCAGGCAAAAGCGGGCAGGCTAGACCGCGGTTGATGGGTTTGTCACGCAAGTCTGGCTGGGCTAGTCTGGAGGCTTGCCCTGAGCTGATAAGTATAAGGAGTTCACATGTACGCCAGGCTTCTACGCCGGCTCCGCAGGAGTTGTTATGCGCTGTTGTTGCCGCTCGCGTTGGTGGCGTGCTCTGATGGCTCGGACGATCTCACGGGCATAGCGCCCGCGGTGCGCCCCGTGGTATTCGTGCATGGGCAGTCGGGTTCGGCGCAGCAGTTTGAGACACAAATTATGCGCTTTACCAGCAACGGCTACCCGGTGTCGATGCTGTTTGCCTTTGAGTACAGCACGGCCGTGTCTGACAACCCATTGACAGAGCTGGACGCCTTTATCGATGGCGTGCTGGCGCAGACTGGCGCCGAAGCAGTGTATGCCGTGGGCCATTCCCGCGGTACCTCGGTGTGGACTACCTACCTGGATGACCCGGCATTCAACGGCCCCGACAAGGTGGCCCGCTATGTGAACATAGATGGGCGAGATCCGGACATGCTCCCGGGCGGGGTACCGAGCATCGGTATCTGGGGCGAGTGGAATACTGCCAACAGCGGCTTCAGCCGCCGTTCCGACAACGCACAGATCGGGCCGTTTCCCGAGGACAATTACTACTTTCCGAACAAGAGCCACACCGAGGTTGCCACGTCCAGGGAGGCATTTGCACGGATGTACGAGTTCCTCACCGGGGTGGCGCCAGCGCGCACCGATGTGGCCGCGATCCCCGCAGGCGAGCCCCTGGAAGTTGAGGGCAGGGCTGTGTTCTTTCCGGAGAACCAGGGTTACGCCGGGGCGACCGTGCAGGTCTGGGAGGTTGCCGCGGAAACCGGGCAGCGCGTATCCGGAACCCCTGTCGCAGAATTCCCGATTGATGAGAGTGGCGATTTCGGGCCGGTGAGCCTGGCCAGCGGAGGCTACTACGAGTTTGCAGTGTTGCGTCCTGCTACGGCGACTTTCCCCGAGGAGTCCGTGCATCACTTCTATCCGGAACCCTACACCCACGAAAACCGGTTCGTGCGCCTGCAGACCAGCGCGCCGGGGGAAAGTATCGCTGCCTTTCTGCCGAACTCCGAAAACGCCACCGGCTTGCTGGTGACGCGGATGCGCGAATTCTGGGGCGATCAGGGGGACCTGAGTGATGAACTCTATGTGGACGGCCTCAACCTGCTGACGCCGCAGATCAGCCCTCGCGCGGCGGTCAATCTTGCGATGTTCGCGTTCGACGACAACGAGGACATGCTGACAGACCTCGGCAAGGGCGTCCTCTCGCCGTTCAACAACATCAGCTTCCTGACCGCGGCTGATGTGTTCGTACCTGCAAGCCCGGGCGGTAGCGGTTCGGTGGCGGTGCGCCTGGTGACGCGTGGAGAAGGCAGCAAGCAGATCAATGTGCCCAACCGGCCCTCGGCGCTGGATCGCACCAGCGTGATGTTCCGGGACGATACCGCGAACTGAACCGCGAGCTGTCCAGGCAGCCGGTGAGCGCCCGGCCCTGATAGCTGACTGAAAAGGGTTGTGGTGCGGGCCTAGTCCTCCGCTGGCGTCAATCGGAGCAACCTGCCCCGGCTGTCGTAGCGCTCGTCTTCCAGCACCCATAGCGCGCCCGCAGGGCCTTCCACGACGCTGCGGATACGCGCGTTCAGCGGGTAGCGTGCCACTTCCCGGGCGCCGCCATCTTCACCCAGGGCGATGCGCACAATGCCTTTCGCGGAGAGGCCGGCCGCAAGCGCATTGCCGCGCCATTGATCGAACAGCGTGCCCCGGTACACCATCAGGTGCGCCGGTGAAATCACCGGTGTCCAGGAGATGGCCGGTGGCGTGAAATCGTCGCGGGTGGTGCCGTGGTCGGGAATTTCGCGGCCGTCGTAGTGGTCACCGTTGGAGACCACCGGGTAACCGTAGTTTGCGCCGCGACGGATGAAATTCAACTCGTCGCCGCCGGCCGGCCCCATTTCAATGACCCAGAGGCGGCCCTGCAGATCAGCCGTCATACCCAGGGGGTTGCGGTGGCCGAGGCTCCAGATTTCGCCGTAAATCGCCTCTTCGTCTACCTGCGGATTGTCCCGACGGTAATTTGCGAAGGGGTTGTCATCCGGCAGTCTGCCGTCGTCGTGTAACCGCAGTACCTTGCCCAGGTTGGTCTGCATGTCCTGGGCCGGAGTGAATTTTTGTCGATCACCGGAGGAAATCCACAGGTAGCCCGCATCGTCGAAGAGCAGGCGATGTCCGTAGTGGCCGCGGCCGAGTACTTTCGGGTACTGGCGCCAGATCACCTCGACGCCCTCGAGCGCCGGCCGGTCGTCACTGCCCGCAAGGATGCCGCGCGCCACGGCCGCGCCGCGGGTAGCGCCTTCGCCGGCCTCGGCGTAACTGAAATAGATCATCCTGTTGTTGGCGAAATCCGGGTGCAGTGCAACATCGCCCAGGCCTCCCTGGCCACCGTAGTCCACGTCCGGCAGGCCGGCCACGGGGCTGGATTTATCGCCCTCCTGGCTGACGATCAGCAAATTGCCTTTTTTCTCCGTCACCAGCATCCGCCCGTCCGGCAGGAAGGTCAGCGCCCAGGGCTCGTCGAAGTCGGCTATGGATTCAACCTGGAACGGTGACGGCTGGGCGGTGGCGAGCTGGGCGGCGCACAGCATGCAGCACAGGGCGGAGATCAGTCTGGGCATCATAAGTAAGCTTCCGGGTAGCGCATGTAAAGACTAGTGTAGACGATTCTCACCGCGATTTGGGTTGGCGGGGGTGAGTTGGTCAGTGCACTTTCAGTCGAGGGGCCGCCTGAGATCCAGTGTGCAGGGGTATTCATTATCCGGCTCGGCCGCCGGCAGCGTCATGGGGCGTGGATTCTCCTGGTTGGGAAAGAACTCGCGGATCGCATCGAGGGAGGCCAGCGGCGGAATGACCTGTGGCGAGTGCCCGAAGTTCCAGAAGCGGTTGACCCGGCGCGATTCGGCCTCGAAAGCGTTCACCGGTTGCGTCTCGTAGCTGCGGCCGCCGGGGTGCGTAACGTGATAGGTGCAGCCGCCGACGGAGCGCCCGTTCCAGGTGTCGATCAGGTCGAATACGAGTGGGGAGTGTACCCCGATGCGTGGGTGCAGGGCGGAGGGAGGCTGCCAGGCGCGATAGCGCACACCGGCCACGAACTCGCCCTGCCGACCGGTCGAGCGCAGGGGAACCCGGCGGCCATTGCAGGCCAGCACATAGCGCTCCGGTGTCAGGCCACTGAGTTTCACCTGCAGGCGCTCCACGGAAGAGTCGACAAAGCGCGAGGTGCCGAAGCTGCCAATTTCCTCCCCCAGCACGTGCCAGGGCTCGATCGCCCAGCGCAGCTCAAGCCTGATGTCGCCGACGGTAACATCGCCGTAGTGCGGGAAGCGGAACTCCTCAAAGGGCGCCAGCCAGTCCAGCTGGAAGGGTAGTCCGTGGGCCTGCAGATCCTCCACAACATCTGCAATATCCGCCCACACATAGTGCGGCAACATGAAGCGGTCGTGCAGACCAGTACCCCAGCGTACCAGTTTCCCCTTGTAGGGCGAGCGCCAGAAGCGCGTCACAAGGCAGCGCAGCAGAAGCACCTGGACCAGTGCCATATGCGGGTGGGGCGGCATCTCGAAACCGCGGAATTCCAGTATGCCGAGCCTGCCCGTGGCGGTTCCGGGCGCGTACAGTTTGTCGATACAGAATTCGGCCCGGTGGGTATTGCCCGTGATATCGATGAGCAAATTGCGCAGCAAGCGGTCCACCAGCCAGGGTGCGGCGGTCTCCCCCCCGGGTATCTGGCTGAAAGCAATCTCCAGTTCGTACAGCATCTCATCGCGACCTTCATCTACCCGCGGAGCCTGGCTCGTCGGGCCGAGAAAAAGGCCGGAGAACAGGTAAGACAGGCCGGGATGATGCTGCCAGTAGGTGATCAGGCTCTGTAACAGGTCCGGTCGCCGCAGCAGCGGGCTGTCTTCCGGGCTGCGGGCACCCAGGGTGACATGGTTGCCGCCGCCCGTGCCGGAGTGGCGGCCGTCCAGCATGAATTTTTCCGTGCCCAGGCGTGCCAGCCGCGCTTCCTCGTAAAGTGTTTCAGTATTGCGCACCAGTTCCCGCCAGCTCTGTGACGGGTGTATGTTCACCTCGATCACACCCGGGTCCGGGGTAACCAGCAATCGCACGAGGCGGGGGTCGCGTGGGGGCTCGTAACCTTCGATGATCACTGGCATCGACAACGCTTCGGCGGTGGCCTCGATGGCACCGACCAGCTCGACGAAATGTTCCAGGTGCGTGACTGGCGGCAGGAACACGTGCAGCCGGCCGTCGCGCGGTTCCACGCATAGCGTGGTACGTACAACGTGGTCGTCAGCGCCGGCGCCGTCCGCCGGGCTGACGGGGTGCATGGGCTGGCTCTGCATGCCACCGCCGGCTGCAGCCGATCTCAGGGCTGTCTGCAGCGGCGCGCGCGGCGCAAAGGGGTCGCGCTCGGCGCGCACGTTTTCCTCCGGCTTGTCCGCGCCTTCCAGCGAATCCAGCGGCAGCCGCAGGCCCATGGGTGAATCACCCGGTATCAGGTAGACCCGGTCGGCGCGCAGCTTCCACTGCCCACTGCGCCAGGGCCTGTCTTCATCCCGCTCCAGCGGCACGAGGAAACCGGTAGCCTTGTTCAGGCCCCGACTCAACAGCCTGGCCAGCCGGCGTCGCTCTGGGGAGCTGGCCAGATCAGCGCTGGCAGGGTCGGTATCCGCGGGCACCTGCCTTTCCTGGAACAAATAGTAAAGGTGGTCTTCGAAGGCCGGCCTGACGTTCGCGGCCGGTACTCCCAGCATGTCCACCAACTGCAGCATGAATTTCTGCGCATCTTCCAGCTCGTGACCATGGTTTGCGTCGACTCGCGCCAACAGCGCGGGGTTGTGCCACAGCGGTTGCTGGTCGTCGCGCCAGAAGCAGCCCAGCGCCCAGCGCGGTGTCGGTTCGCCGGGATACCATTTACCCTGGCCGTAGTGCAGCAGGCCGCCGGGGGCGAAGCGGTCGCGCAGGCGGACCAGCAGGTCCTTGGCCAGCTTCAGTTTGTGCTCGCCCAGCGCCTCGGTATTCCACTGGGCGGAGTCCATATCATCGATCGAGACGAAGGTCGGCTCACCGCCCATGGTCAGGCGCACGTCATCCTGCTCGAGGCGCGCATCCACGGCGTCTCCCAGCGCGGCGATGGACTGCCACTGGTCCGCGCTGTAGGGCAGTGTGACCCTGGGGTCCTCGTGAATGCGCTCCACCGTGTTGCTGAAACTCAGCTCTACTTCGCAGGGGTCTGTCGCACCGCTGATCGGCGCCGCGGAAGATGGGCTCGGCGTGCAGGCCAGCGGTATGTGGCTCTCCCCCGCGAACAGCCCGGAGGTGGGATCGAGCCCCACCCAGCCCGCGCCTGGCAGGAATACCTCGCACCAGGCATGCAGGTCGGTGAAGTCCTCCGTGGGCCCTGAAGGTCCCTCCAGCGATTTCACATCCGGCGCCAGCTGCACCAGGTAACCCGAGCAGAAACGTGCTGCCAGGCCGAGTTGGCGCAGTACCTGCACCAGCAGCCAGCCGCTGTCGCGGCAGGAGCCGCGCGCTATTTCGAGTGTTTCCTCGCAGGTCTGCACGCCCGGCTCCATGCGCAGGTTGTAGGCGATGTCCCGCTCGAGGCGTTGATTGACGCTCACCAGGAAGTCGATGATGGGCTGTTTGTCGCGCTTGATGCCCGCCACCCAGTCCTTCAGCAGCGGCCCGTTCTCGCTGATCTCCAGGTAGGGGCCCAGCTCCTTGCGCAGCGTGTCATCGTAAGCAAAGGGGTAGTGCTCGGCGTATTCCTCGACGAAGAAGTCAAACGGGTTCACGACCGTCATGTCGGTGATCACCTCGACCTCGACGTGTAACTCGCTGGATTTCCCGGGAAACACCACGCGCGCCAGGAAATTGCCGAAAGGATCCTGCTGCCAGTTGATAAAGTGGTTTTCGGGCCGCACTTTCAGCGAATAGCTGTACAGACGGTTGCGACAGTGGGGTGCCGGGCGCAGACGCAGAATGTGCGGCGCGATGGCAATCGGACGGTCGAACTGATAGTGCGTGTTGTGCCTCACGGCGACACGGATGGCCACAGTGGGCTTACCTCTCGGTGGGAAGGAACCAGGTTTCGCTGATACAGTCGCTGAGCTTGCTCAGGTCGATCTGGATTCTGTCGATGAAGGGGTGCAGCGTTTCCCAACGGGTCGATTTGGTATCAAAACGTGCGAGACGTCGCCGCGCCCGTTCGACATGACGCAGTGCATCGTTGTGTCGCTTGAGTTGTCCAAGTTCCGAGCGTATGCCGTTCAGGCAGAACTTTAGCGAGCGGGGCAGGGTCGCCTCGTTGAACAGAAAATTGACGACTGGCGCGGCCTCTGGCAACGGCCCGATCTTCCGCCGGTAGGTGCTCATGGCCGACAGCCCCTGCAGCAGTGCGCCCCATATGAGGGGGTCCATGCTGACATTGTGCCGTTCGGTATCCATCAGCGCCCCGGCCCCGACATCGATAATACGGGTTGTCATGTCGGCGCGCTCGAGCAAATGTCCCAGCGACATGAAACGGTAGGCGTCATCGCGACACATGGTGCTCATGTTGTGGCCGCTTATCGCCTGGCAACGTGCCTGGATTTTGTCCAGGAAACGATGGCGGTTGCGCCGCCCTACGGATTTTTCCGCGAACTCCAGGGTGTAGAGATAAAGTTCGTTGACTTGCTCCCAGACCTCCTGCGGCAGCACGTCACGGGTGGTGCGCACATTGCTTCTGGCAGCCGTCACCGACTGGAGTATGCTGCCCGGATTTTTTTCGTCGGCAATCAGGAAGTGCAGTACGTTTTGCTCGCTGTAGGTTTTGTAGCGGGCTTCAAACAGGGGTTCCGCATCCAGAATCTTCACCAGGATGTCCCAGCCCAGTTCGCTGCCCTGGGGTATGTCCATCACCAGGTGCGTGTAGGCCTGGGTGAGGCGCGCGATACCTTCGACGCGCTCCATGTAGCGGCCCGTCCAGTACAGCCTGTCGGCCACCCGGGAGAGCAGTCTCATTGCGAGCCCTCCACGATCCAGGTGTCCTTGCTGCCGCCGCCCTGGGATGAGTTCACCACGAGAGAGCCCGCCACCAGGGCAACGCGTGTCAATCCACCGGGCGTGATCCAGGTGTCTTTCCCGCTGAGAATAAACGGGCGCAGATCGAGATGTCTCGGCTCGATGGTGTCATTGATGAAAGTGGGGGCCGTAGACAGCGTCAGCGTGGGCTGCGCGATGTAGTTGCGCGGGTTTGCCTCAATCAGTTTGGCAAACCTGGCGCGGGTCGCACGGTTGGCGTGCGGGCCGACCATCAGCCCGTAGCCGCCAGACTCGTTGGCCGGCTTCACCACCAGCTTGTCGAGGTTTTTCAATACGAACTCGCGCTCATCATCGCGCATGCAGAGGTAGGTTTTCACGCTCGCCAGTTCGGGCTTCTCTCCCAGGTAGAAGCGGATCATGTCGGGCACGTAGGCGTAAATCACCTTGTCGTCCGCCACGCCGCTACCCGGTGCATTGGCGATCGCGACGTTGCCCTTGCGCCAGCAGCGCATAATGCCGGGAACACCCAGTACGGAATCTTCCCGGAAAACCTCCGGGTCGAGGAAGTCGTCATCGATACGCCGGTATACGACATCGACTTTCTCCGGGCCGTCCACCGTGCGCATGTAGAGGAACTCGTCGTCGCCGACGAACAGGTCCGAGCCTTCAACCAGCTCTGCGCCCATGCCGCGCGCCAAAAACGAGTGCTCAAAGTAAGCCGAATTGTAAATGCCCGGTGTGAGTACCACGATACAGGGGCGCTGACGCTCGCGCGGCGACAGCGAGGCGAGCATGGCGTAAAGCTTTGCCGGGTAGTCGTCCAGCGGGCGAATGCTGTAGTTCTCAAACAGCTCTGGCAGCACGCGCTTGGTGATCTCGCGGTTTTCCAGCATGTACGACACGCCGGAGGGTACGCGCAGGTTATCTTCCAGAACGTAGAACCTGCCGTCTTTATCGCGCACCAGGTCTGAACCGCAAATGTGCGCCCAGGCACCGAAGCGCGGGGAAACGCCCTGACACTGCGGCCGGTAGTTGCCGGATTCGAGCACGATCTCCGCCGGTACGATACCTTCTTTCAGGATGCGCTGCCGGTTGTAAATATCGTCGATAAAGGCGTTCAGTGCGCGCGTGCGCTGCGACAGACCACGGCTGACCTTGTCCCACTCTCGCCCCGAAATGACGCGCGGAATAATGTCGAAGGGCCAGGCCCTGTCTATGTTTTTGCCTTCGGAATAGATGGTGAATGAGACGCCCATTTCATTGATGGCCAGCTCGGCCGCGGCTCGCCGGGTCGACATCTCTTCCGGTGACAGGCTCTGTAGCAGGTTGACCAGGCGCCTGGCAGCCACCCTTGGTTTGCCGGCGGGAGTCAGCAGTTCGTCAAAGAATGGGCTGTTCTTGTTGTGTTTCCAGCGAATATTGGTCATGAGTGGGGCGAACCGGCTTGCCTCTCGCGCCTGCTTCAGAACGCCAGAAGGTGGCGCAACCACACTGACTGTGCAAGATTGCCACGGACGCGATGTTCGCGCAATTCCCCATTACAGGTGATCGCTGCAGAGGTGGAGGGCCGTTCCCGGCCCGCTGCGACCTGGAGCGCTGTGCTCTTTATGGCCCTGACGCTTTAGCGCAGGCAGCCTATGCGGTACCATTGCGCGCTTTCCTGGGGGCGTAGCGCCCGATTGCAGCAGCGGGGTTTCAGCATGTTCGACAAAGGCATGAGTATTGCGGGCTTTGATGACGAGATTTTCGCCGCCATTGGCGAGGAGGAGCGGCGTCAGGAAGAGCACATTGAATTGATCGCCTCGGAAAATTATGCCAGCCCGCGTGTGTTGGAGGCGCAGGGGACCGCGTTGACCAACAAGTACGCCGAGGGATACCCGGGCAAGCGGTACTACGGTGGGTGTGAGTTTGTAGACAAGGCGGAGGTCCTGGCGATCGAGCGCGCCAGGGCGCTGTTTGGCGCTGATTACGCCAATGTGCAGCCGCACTCGGGTTCGCAGGCGAATGCAGCGGTATACCTGGCACTATGCGCCGCGGGTGACACCATTCTCGGGATGAGCCTGGCCGATGGCGGGCACCTGACGCACGGTGCCGCGCCGAACTTCTCCGGCAAGATGTATCACGCGGTGCAGTACGGGTTGAACTCCGACACCGGCATTGTGGATTATGACCAGGTGGAAGCGCTCGCGCTGGAGCACAAGCCGAAAATGATAGTGGCGGGGTTTTCGGCCTACTCCCAGGTGATGGACTGGGCCCGGTTCCGCGAGATAGCCGACAAGGTCGGCGCTTACCTGCTGGTGGATATGGCGCATGTGGCCGGGCTGGTGGCAGCGGGCGTGTATCCCAACCCGGTGCCCTATGCGGACGCCGTGACCTCCACAACACACAAGACCCTGCGCGGACCGCGCGGGGGCATTATCCTGGCGCGCGAGAACGAGGAACTGGCGAAAAAGTTCAATTCCGCGGTCTTTCCCGGCGGGCAGGGCGGGCCTCTCATGCACGTGATCGCGGCCAAAGCGGTGGCGTTCAAGGAGGCCATGGCCCCCGAGTTTGTCGACTACCAGAAACAGGTGGTGAAAAACGCCAAGGTGATGGCGGCCACCTTTATCGAGCGCGGTATTCGCATCGTCTCCGGCGGCACCGAGAATCACCTGATGCTGGTGGATCTCATCGGGAAGCCCTATACCGGCAAGGATGCAGACGCCGCACTGGGTGCCGCGAATATCACGGTGAACAAGAACGCGGTGCCCAACGACCCGCGCTCGCCTTTCGTCACGTCTGGCCTGCGCGTGGGTACGCCGGCCATTACCACGCGTGGGTTCGGCGAGGCCGAGACGGCGCAGCTCACCGGCTGGATGTGTGATGTACTGGAAGCGCTGGAGAGCGGTGATGCCGATGCGGTCATTGCTGAAGTGAAGGGCCGGGTGCTGGATATCTGCGCGAGGTTTCCGGTGTACGGCTGACGCCGGTAATCGCATCTGTCCCGGGTTCGTCAACGAAGCCCCTTCGAGTGCGGAAACGTGTTATTCTTCAGCAGCTTAGCTCGATGAGTACAGGTTATGCACTGCCCTTTCTGCGCCGCTGATGACACCCGGGTTATAGACTCGCGCCTGGTCGCCGACGGCGATCAGGTCCGCCGTCGCCGCGAGTGTGTGAGCTGTAGCGAGCGGTTCACCACTTACGAAACCGCCGAACTGGTGATGCCCAAAGTGATCAAGCAGAACGGCAACCGCGAGGCTTTCGACGAGGAAAAGCTCCGCGCGGGGTTTCAGCGCGCACTGGAGAAACGGCCGGTGTCGGTGGAAAAAATCGAGGCCGCTATCACCCAGATCAAGCACGCGATGCGTTCTGCGGGGGAGCGCGAGGTGCAATCGCTTTTTGTGGGTGAGTTGGTGATGGACCACCTGAAAACACTCGACCAGGTCGCCTACGTGCGGTTTGCCTCGGTCTACCGCAGTTTCCAGGACCTCGCCGAGTTCAGGGACGAAATTGAGCGGCTGCAGCGCGAGCCGGCGGTCGAGTGACCCGGTAAACCCAACGCCCATATGAGCACTGAATTCGATACCCGCATGATGATCCGCGCAATACAGCTTGCGCGTCTCAGCCGCTTCTGTGCCAGACCCAATCCACATGTCGGCTGCGTGTTGACGCGCGATGAAACCATAATCGGCGAGGGGCGCACCCGCCCGCCTGGCGGCAACCACGCGGAGATCGAGGCGCTTGCCGCCGCCGGCGATGCCCGCGGAGCCACCGCCTATGTCAGCCTTGAGCCCTGCAATCATCACGGCAGAACCGGGCCCTGCGCGCAGGCGCTGATAGCGGCTGGTGTCACGCGTGTGGTGGCGGCCATGGCGGACCCCAATCCCGAGGTTTGCGGGACGGGCCTGGCGGCCTTGCGCGGGGCGGGGGTCGAGGTGCAGTGCGGCTTGCTGGAGACCGAGGCGCGGGCACTCATTCCCGGCTTTGTCGCGCGCATGACACGCGGGCACGGGCGGGTGAGGGCCAAGCTTGCCATGTCGCTGGATGGCCGGACCGCCATGGCCTCGGGAGCCAGCCAATGGATTACCGGGCCGGCAGCGCGCAGCGACGTGCAGCGTCTGCGCGCCATGAGTTGCGCGGTGGTGACCGGGGTGGGCACGGTGTTGGCGGACGATTGCGCGCTGACCGTGCGCGCCGATGAGCTTGGATACAACGCGGAGGAAGCGGCCCTGGCAGCGCAGGTACAACCGCTGCGTGTAGTGCTGGATTCCGCCCTGCGCAGCCCCGCGACGGCCCGTGTGTTTGACGCCAGCGCTCCCAGCCTGCTGTGTCATGCCGAGGGTCAGCAGGCGACAGGCGGCGCCGCCCACGGCGCTGCTTGCCTGCAACCGCTGCCGGCCGGGCCGGATGGCCTCGACCTGCATGCTCTAATGGGTGAACTGGCGCGACGGCAGTGCAATGAAATTCTGGTAGAATCCGGCCCCGGACTGGCGGGCGCAATGCTGCGAGCCGGCCTGCTGGATGAACTGATTATCTATATGGCGCCCGCTCTGCTGGGTGATCTCGCCCGCCCCCTGCTGCATTTGCCGCTCGACGATATGGCTGACAAGGTCCAACTTGAGATGCTGGACGTACGCAGGGTTGGGGCGGACTGGCGCTTCACCGCGGCGGTGCAGCCAGCGGCGCAAGGCTAGCAACAGGAGACGGCACAGCAACATGTTCACAGGCATTATTCAGGCGGTGGGAGAGGTCGCTGAACTGCAGGCCGGCGGCGGCGATGTGCGCCTGCGGGTGCGCACTGGCAAGCTGCCGCTCGACGATGTGGCACTCGGGGACAGCATCTGCACAAATGGTGTCTGCCTCACAGTGATCGAACTGCCGGGAGATGGTTACTGGGCAGATGTGTCGGTCGAAACCCTGAATTTCACGACCCTTGGCGCGCTCGGGCCCGGTTCACCGGTAAACCTTGAAAAAGCGCTGACACCGCAGAGCCGACTCGGCGGCCACATCGTCAGTGGCCACGTGGACGGTGTGGGAGAGGTCATCAGCCTGCGCGAGGACGCTCGCTCGGTGCGCGTGGTGCTGCGTGCGCCGGCCGAACTGGCGCGCTACATCGCGCACAAGGGCAGTATCTGCGTGGACGGTACCAGCCTGACGGTCAACGCGGTGAGCGGTGCGGAGTTCGACCTGAATATTATTCCGCAGACCATGGCGGAAACCGTGTTTTCCACCTATCGCGCAGGCGCGCGCGTGAACCTGGAGGTGGATGTGATCGCCCGCTATCTCGAGCGTCTCTTGCAGGGCGATACGGCTGCGGTGTCCGGGGCCGGTGGACTCAGCCTGGACACCCTGGCCGACAACGGCTACCTATGACACGCCCGTCCGACGAGAGATCAGCCGTATGCAGGTAAACAGCGTAGACGAACTCATCAGCGATATCCGCCAGGGGCGCATGGTGGTGATCCTCGACGACGATACCGACCGGGACAATGAGGGCGTGGTGATGGTGGCTGCCGAACATTGCGAGGCCAGCCATGTCACTTTTATGGCGCGCCAGGCGCGGGGCCTGATATGCCTTACCCTCACGGAGGAGCGCTGCCAGCAACTCGATCTGCCGCCCATGGTGGAGCACGCGCGGGGCGAAAAATCCAATTTCACCCTCTCTATCGAAGCCGCGACCGGGATCGATACGGGCATTTCCGCTGCCGATCGTGCGCGCACCGTGCAGGTTGCAGTGGCGCCGCATGCCGTGCCTGCCGACATTGTGCAGCCGGGACACATTTTTCCCCTCACCGTGCTGCCCGGGGGGGTGCTGACCCGCGCCGGTCACACCGAGGCGGCCTCTGATTACGCGCGCCTGGCGGGTCTGCTTCCCGCTGCAGTGATTGCGGATATCCTGACACCGGAGGGCACCGTCGCGGACGGCCCCGCGCTGCGTGAATTCGCCGCCCGGCACGCGCTCAAGATAGGTACGGTCGCCGACCTGATCCATTTTCGTATGGTGAATGAACGCACCATCCGGCGGATTCGCGAGGGCGAGATCGACACGGACTTTGGCCGCTTTCGCCTCACCGTCTACCGCGACCAGACCGGGGGGGAGGTTCACCTGGCGCTCTCGCGGGGCGTGATTTCACCCGATGAACCCACCCTGGTGCGCGTGCACGTGCAGTCGCTGATGCGCGACCTGGTGACCAGCCGGGCCGCGGGCCGGCCGAGCTGGAATATGGCGCGATGCCTCCAGGCAGTGGCCGAGGCAGAGCGCGGCGTGATCGTTCTGCTGGCGCGGCCCGAGCACCCCCAGCAGCTTCTGGACAGCATTGAGATGGCGCTTGGTGACAGCGCCGACGCGCCCGGCGCGGTGCCCGACAGCTATACCAACGTGGGCCTGGGATCACAGATTCTGAAGGACCTCGGCGTCGGAAAAATTCACCTTATGGGGGCGCCGATAAAGTACAATGCAATCTCGGGTTTCGACCTGCAGGTGCTGGATTTTGTAGATCCGGGCGAGTAGAAGGACAACACTATGAGCAACATCACAAGCATTGAGGGCGATTTTTCTTCCGGTAAGGGCGAGTACTGCCTGGTTGTCGGGCGCTGGAACAGTTTCGTGGTCGAGCACCTGCTGGCCGGGGCACTGGACACCCTGCGACGCCACGGGGTCAGCGACAAGCAGATCCGGGTTGTGCGCGCGCCCGGCGCCTTCGAAATTCCGCTGGTGTGCAAGAAGGTGGCTGCAGCGGGGTCGGTGGATGCCATCATCGCTCTCGGCGCGGTGATTCGCGGCGGCACGCCCCACTTTGAGTACGTTGCGGGCGAGTGCACCAAGGGCCTGGCAATGGTCAGTATGGAGTACGGTGTGCCGGTAGCCTTTGGTGTGCTCACGGTGGACACCATAGAACAGGCGGTGGAGCGAGCCGGTACCAAGGCGGGCAACAAAGGCGAAGAGGCAGCCCTGTCCGCCCTGGAAATGGTCAGCCTGCTGGCCAAGCTGGGCTGAATGGGCGCGGCTGCACCCAACCGGCTGGGCGCGCAGCGGCGCAAGGCCCGGCACTATGCGATGCAGGCGTTGTACCAGTGGTACATGGCGCAGGCCGCGTTGGCTGACATCGAAGCCGAATTTCTCCTCGATTACGATTTTTCCCATGTCGACGAGGCCTACTTCCAGGCCCTGTTGCACGGCGTGCCGGCCTGCGTGGACGAACTCGACGCTGGCCTCGTGCCACTACTCGACAGAGCGCTGAAAGACCTCGACCCCATAGAGCATACGTTGCTGCGCATGGGGCAGTTTGAGTTGCAACACCGTCTTGATGTGCCTTTCAAAGTGGTTATCAACGAGGCGGTGGCCCTGGCGAAAAAATTTGGCGCCACCGAGAGTCACAAGTACATCAACGGCGTGCTCGACAAATCTGCCAGGCAGCTGCGCAAACCCGAGGTGGAAGCGGCACCCTGATGCCACTCACCGAGTTTGAGCTGATCTACCGCTACTTTTCGTCGTTGGGCCGGGGTGAGGGTGTAGAGCTTTCGGTAGGTGACGATTGCGCAATTCTCAGCCTGCCGCCGGGAGAGCGTCTGGCGACTTCGGTGGACACCCTGGTCGAGGGAGTGCATTTCAGCACTGATATTTTCCCTGAAGACCTGGGCTTTCGCTGCGTTTCAGTTGCCGCCAGCGACCTCGCCGCGATGGGCGCGCGACCCCTGGGTATGACTGTCGCACTGACCCTGCCCGCTGCGGATGAGCTATGGCTGACTATGTTCAGCCAGGGTTTGGCTGCGGCGGTCTCGGACTATCGACTGCCGTTGGTGGGTGGGGACACCACCCGGGGGCCCCTGGCGATCAGCGTGCAGGTGCTGGGTTCGCTGCCTGCAGGTAGCGCGTTATTGCGCAGTGGCGCGCGCGAGGGCGACGCGGTGTTTGTGTCGGGCACCCTGGGCGATGCCGCCGGCGCGCTGGCTTTTTTGCGTGGCGAGTGGCAGCCTGAGCCTCACCACGGCGAATACTTGCTGCAGAGGCTGTACCGCCCTGAGGCGCGTCTCGACCTTGGCCAGGCGCTGCTCGACAGAGCTACGGCGGCGATTGATGTATCCGACGGCCTGCTGGCCGACCTGGGTCACGTTGCCGCAGCCAGCGGTGTGCGTATCGAAATTGAGCGCGAATGTGTGCCGATGTCCGACGCGCTGCGCTCGCACCCGGAACCGGAACAGGCGCTGACATGGGCACTCACTGGAGGCGACGACTATGAATTGTGTTTTTGCATGCCGGCGGATGAAGAGCTCCCCGGTGTCACGCGCATCGGTCGAGTGACGACAGGTGCAGGGGTGGAGTGCAATCTGCCGGTTGACGCTGTTCGAGGCTACCAGCACTTTGGTACCAGCGGGTAGCGCGGCGGCCCCGACATGGATGACTAACCATGGCTGATTCCGGCAAGACCTCCACCGCCAGCCCGGCACCGCCTGCGCGCCCCGACCTGTTGCATAGCCCGGCCCAGTGCATCGCCTTTGGTTTTGGCAGCGGTTTGTTCCCCGTTGCACCCGGTACGGCCGGCACGCTGGCGGCAGTTCCCGTGTATCTGCTGGTGGCGGATTGGGGGCTGGTGTACTACAGCGTGTTTGTCGGTCTGGCCGCGCTGTTCGGCATCTGGATCTGCGGGATAGCCAGCCGTCAGCTCGCTGTGCACGACCATCCCGGCATCGTCTGGGATGAATTTGTCGGGCTCTGGGTCGCCCTCTGGGCTGTGCCTGCCGACTGGGTGTGGATACTGTCGGCGGTGATCGTATTTCGCGTGTTTGATATCGTGAAGCCCTGGCCGATAAGCGCGATTGATCGTCGGGTCGGCGGGGGAGTCGGGATCATGGCGGATGACATAGCCGCCGGCCTGATGACCTGCTTCACTCTGCACATCGCGCTGTGGCTTCTGTGAGTGCAATCCTGGAGGTGAATGTGATACTGCTGCGCACCCTTCTCGTCGGCTGTTCATTGCTGTGGTTGTCGGTTCCATTGCAGGGATCTCCGGCGCTAAGCGTGGAAGGCTTGCTGCCGCAGGCGGCGGTACTGGTAGTGAACGGACAGCGTAAGCTGGTGCGGGTCGGTCAATCCTTCGGAGGCGTCACCGTGATTGCCGCCTCCGGAGAAAGTGTGACGATCGAGGTAGACGGACAGCAACAAGTCCTCGGGCTGTCGCAGCGTATAGACAGTAATTTCGTGGCCCCAACCAGGGATGCCGTGTCTATCGTGCGCGATGGCGCCCTGCAGTACCGGACGTCCGCCCTGATCAATGACCGCAGTACAACCGTGCTGGTGGACACCGGCGCGAATATTATGGCGTTGAGCACAGGGCACGCCGCGGATCTGGGTATCGATTATCGCAGCGGCGAGGCCTCGAAGGTGCAAACTGCCAGCGGCCTTGCCAATGCTTACAGGGTGACGCTGCGCTCTGTGGCGGTGGGCGGTATTCGCGTAGAGAACGTGGAGGCTGCGGTAATCGAGGGCGATTACCCCTCCACGGTTTTGCTGGGTATGACCTATCTGCGGCACGTGACACTGGAAGAAAACAACGGGATTCTGTCCCTGTCCAGGATGCGCTGACGCTGCTCGCGCCCGGCGCGGCAAAACTGCTAGAATGGCCGCCCTTTTTCCGACGGATTACCCGCGTGCCAGTACGCTTCGTAGAATCCTCCCGCCTGCCCACGAGCTGGGGTGATTTTGATATGCACGGTTTCGAAGATACCGAGAGCAACAAAGAGCACCTGATCCTGACAATGGGCGACGTGGCCAACGGTGAGCCTGTACTGGCGCGCGTGCACTCGGAGTGTCTTACGGGGGATGCCCTGTTCAGCCTGCGGTGTGATTGTGGCAACCAGCTCCAGGCGGCGCTGCAGGCGATTGCCCGCGAGGGAAGGGGTGCGCTGTTCTACCTGCGGCAGGAAGGCCGCGGTATCGGCCTGCTGAACAAGATCAGGGCCTACAAGCTGCAGGACGAGGGCGCCGACACTGTGGAGGCGAACGAACAGCTCGGTTTTGGCGCGGATATGCGCGACTACAGCATGTTACAGGCGATGGTGGCGCACCTGGGTGTGAGTGCGGTGCGCCTGATGACCAACAATCCACGCAAGGTTGCGGCCATGGAAGAGCAGGGTGTGAGTGTAGTTGAACGCATTGCCCTGCATACCGACAGCAACCCGCACAATGAAAAGTACCTGCGCACCAAGGCCGGCAAACTTGGCCACCTGTTCGACAGCGACAGCTAGCGGTCGCGCTCGACGATATAGCGCGCCAACCCGCGCAGCAGCGCCGCTGATTCCCCAAACAGTTCCAGTTCTGCCAGCGCGGCTTGCAGCAACCGCTGTGCCTGCGTTTTTGCGCCTTCCAGCCCCAGCAGCTTGACGTAGGTGGGTTTGTTGGCGGCGATGTCCTTGCCGCTGGTTTTGCCCAGAATTGCGGTGTCGCCTTCGCTGTCGAGTATGTCGTCCACCACCTGAAAGGCCAGGCCAATATGGGCGGCATAACGCTCAAGCGCGTGCAGCTGACTGCTGCTCGCCTGCGCAGCGATACCGCCCAGCGTTGCCGCGGCGCGAATAAGCGCCCCGGTTTTGAGTTCATGCATCAGCTGCAGCGATTGCAGGTCCATGTCTGAGTTGGTTGCGCTGATGTCGATGAACTGCCCACCGACCATACCCGATGGCCCTGCCGCTCTTGCCAGCACAGCCAGTGCCCGCACCCGTTGCTCCGCGCCCATGCCCGGCGCTTCGGATATCAGCTCGAACGCCCTTGCCTGCAGGCCGTCCCCGACGAGTATTGCGGTGGCCTCGTCGAACGCCCGATGCAGGCTGGGCCTGCCCCGGCGCAGGTCGTCGTTGTCCATTGCCGGTAAATCGTCGTGTACCAGCGAGTAGCAGTGAACAGCCTCTATGGCCAGCGCAAGTGAATCCAGGGCGGCCTCTGATGTGTCACTGGAGATACAGGCGGCGGAAGCGTAAACCAGAACCGGCCTGATGCGTTTGCCCCCGTTGTCGATTGCGTAATGGCTGGCCTCATTGAGCGCCTTGAGGGCGAGACCATTGGCACTCCCGGGGCGTTGGTCAGCTACAATCGGAAGCTGTTGCAGAAGTTTGTGCAGGCGCAGCTGACAATGGTGAATGAAGTCGGCTGCGTTGGCCGTCACGGCGGGTCTCCGGATTCGAAATCCTCCTCTACCGGGTCGTCGTCCGACCCGCTTAGCAGCAGCACCTTCTGCTCCGCTTCCGCGAGGAGCTTCTGGGCGCTACGCGTGAGGGCGACGCCCTTCTCGAAGGCCTTCAGGGAGTCTTCCAGGGGTACGTCGTTGTTTTCGAGCTGTTCGACGATTTGTTCGAGCTCAGCCAGGAGTTCGTTGAAACTGCTGGCTTTTTGGCGTTTGGTCATAACATACCGCTTTCAACAAGGAATGAGCTGCTGAACAAGCCGTAGAAATGTATACGTGTAGCCTACGCTGTTCAAGCATGGGTGCCGACCATTCAGGGAATCTGTGAGCAAACACGTGTCTCTTATTGGTAGCGACCCATTGGGGGCGAGCTGTCATTGTAACCCTACTGTTTACCGGGTGTAATAGTGCGCCGCTTTGCCTTGATCGGCTTTAGACCTTGTACCGGCTGGAGTACAAAGTGCCTTGTTTGGCTGGAGAGTCTGGCGGAAGGTGACCCGGGGTGATAATACTGTTCGATCAAAGCCACAGTGGCGGGACTCGAGAGCGCTCAGGGGTTACTTCGCGATCGAATTTGTGAGCTGAGAAAATAGGTAATAACAAGGATCCCGGTAAATCTTGACCGAAACGGCTAACAATCGCAGGCACCAGATCAGACGGGGTATTTCCTGGAATGTAGTGGGCCTGGTCGTTAACAAGGGCGCGTCAATCGTTGTTCGGTTGATACTTGCTCGCGTGCTGGTGCCGGAAGATTTTGGCTTGATAGCCATGATAACCGTGGCGCTTGGCCTGGTGGGGATACTGAGCGATCTTGGTCTGAAGAATGCATTGATTCAGCGCTCCAGGGAGAATCTCGCTGAATCTTACTTCGATAGTGCGTTCTGGCTGTTGCTGGTGAGTGGTCTCCTGTGGATGGCCCTGTTCATGCTTGCGGGTATTCCGCTGCTCGTTCTGGTCTTTAGCGAACCGGAATTGGTGGATCTGGCGATAGCTATGGGGCTGAGTATCCCCCTGCATAGCATTGTTGTCGTGCCGGAAGCTCGATTGGTGCGCAACATGCGATTCAAGACACTGGTCATGGCAGAAATGATAGCAACCGTCAGCGCTGCTGCAGGTGCCATACTGCTGGTTTTCGCAGGGTTCGGGGTCTGGGCGCTGGCAGCGCAAGAACTTATTGCAGTAGCTCTGCGCACAGGACTTGTCTGGCGAGTTGCGCAATGGCGACCAGCGAGGCGATTTGCCTGGAAGCCGTTGCGCGAGCTGGCAGGGTTCAGTAGCTATATGCTGGGTAATGAACTAGTACACTATTCCCGGAAAAATATGGACAGGATTCTGATCGGTGCGCTGCTCGGGACTGCATCGCTTGGTATTTACACGCTGGCCTTTATGGTGACGGAAACAATACGCAGTAAAATCACGGGGATGGTCAGTCGCGTGATGTTTCCGGTATACAGCCAGGCACAATCTGACAGGCCGGAAGTTGCACGGCTTTATTTGCAGGTCATCCGCTATACAACGTTGGCGACGTTTCCGGTTGCAATATTGATGATCCTCTATGCTGATCTACTCGTGCCATTGTTATTTGGCGAGGCTTGGCTGGAGGCGGTTGAGCCCGTTCAAATTCTGGCACTTGCCAGTATGCTGTTTGCGCTTTCAGGCGATCCGTCTGTGGTTTTCCGCAGTATAGGCAAACCCAATATCGCCTTTCATATATCTTTGTGGAATACCGTGATTGTTGGGGTGCCGGCACTGCTTGTTGGTACGACCCGGTTCGGGGTCGCGGGAGCGGCGTGGGCCATTGTCATCCACTACGCCAGTAGCAGGCTTGTCTGTCAGTACTACATGCGACGAGAGTTGTCGGTAAGTGAACTATCCATACTGAAGTCTTCCTTCCCGGCTTTCGTTGTTGCTATTACGATACTCCTGTTGGGAATTTGCCTGGGGAATGTAGAGATTATCTCTGCTTTCAAAGAATGAGAGTGCTGACATCGATGAAGCTTTCGGATCGGGTACAAGCCAATACGCATCTTCTGGTTGTGTGGGAAGCAGCTACACATCGTCTTGCGGAAATAGAGACAGACTTGCAAAGAAGATTTGAGCAACTGTACAAGATTCGTGTCCGGTGGTCGGAAGCACATGTACATGAAAACATGGGAAGATTTTATGGCAAGAAACTTCCCGATATCGCCGAAAAAGTTGCGCATTGTGGGGCTGGCGAGTTTGTCGTGTATTTTCTTGATGACCCGGTACCGAGTTGGGCGGTACTGGAAACATCCTCTGGCCCCCAGCTGGTCAATAGAAACATGTTCGAGGCCAAGCAGCTCTACCGGGAAATGACGGGAGGAGGGCACAGGGTACACGCCACCAACAACTCTCCCGAGACACTGCGGGATGCGGTGCTTCTCCTGGGCAATGAGCTTCCCCGGCCGGAGGATTTCGAGAGTGCAATCCACCGGGACCTTACTGGGTGTAAAGGTTGGAGTTCACTCACGGAAATGTTCGCCGTCGTGAATCTGTGCGCGAAGTATGTGGTTTTGCGAAACTTCGACACACTGCCGGAGGAGCATCATACCGAACTTCATGGTGATATCGATGTGCTGTGTGTTAATCGCGATGAATTTGCGCAGCTCACCAATGCGAGGCGTGTATTTCCGCAAGCCTATCGTCGGCATTATATGGTAAACGTTGGCGGCGAAGATGTAGCGTTTGACATCCGGGACGTGAATGAAAACTATTACTGCCCACGCTGGTCCCGGGACCTTATCCGCCGCAGGGTGGCCAGGCCTGGTATTTATACTCCGGATCAGCAGGATTACCTGTATTCGCTCGCCTATCATGCACTACTACATAAGGCATTCCTGCCAGCTGATTATGGCGTGAAACTCGCGGCACTGTTCGATAGCGCAGATCAAATGGATCCTGTAAGTAATCACCTGGGTTACATTGCCGAGGCGCTTGAACTGTATATGTCGACCAACGGTTACCGTTTTGTGCGCCCTCTGGATTGGTCTGTTTACTTCAATTACAGGAACAGCCCGAAAGCGTACTTTCCGCTATTGCGGTTTATCCACTCGCCACCAACCACGCTAAAACACTTCAAGCGCGAGCTTCGGGCATTGCTGCCGGCCCTGTATCGACAGTATGTTAAAACAACGGTAAGCCGGCTGAAAAAAATGTTTGCTTCGAAGCATGAGCAGTAAGCTCGCGCCCATGCGTTTTGTGCGAGCGATGCGTTTTGCCCGAATCGTTGCCAGTAACGACCTTCAGGTATATCTCGCCGGAATCAAGCCGCGGGTCAGGTATCTGGAGCTTGCCTGGTGCAATCCGCTGGATATCCGCCTCAGCACCCGCTTTTTTGTTTCCAAGCACGGCGGCTTTTTGCACAGCGGCAGTGAGTTGAGCATAGATCTTCTCAAGGAAAACCGGAATCGTTTCATAGCTCCCGGAGACTGGGATCAAGCCACCACGCCAATTGCAGATGTGAAGCACATCTCCAGGACTGTCGCGCATTTCGAGAAGGGTCTCGACTGGCAGGCAACCGGGGAAGTTTCCTGGATGATGGAGAACATTGCGCAGTTTGGGGTTCAGGACGGATGTCGGAGTTTTGAGGACGTAACCGCCCGCTGCGAAGCAATTGACAAGCTCAAATCCCTTGCAGAGCGCGATGGTCGACTTCTAAGTCGTCGTGACCTGAACCCGGGCAACTTTCGCGAGAAGGGCGGAATTGGAATCAGTCTGTCTCGTACAGGTGAATTGATATGGTTTTCGGATGGTGCGCATCGCCTGGCCATCGCACGGCTACTGCGCCTGGAAGAAATACCTGTGTGCCTGCACATGATCCACGCGGAGGCAGCCCTCACCGGTGCATGGCAGGAGAATATATACTTTGAACCAAGATACCCCTAGAGACCGGCATAGGCTTGCCAGCCCAAGAGTAGCCAGGGCTGTTTCGGTGGAAAAGGCTGATGGATAGAAAGTTCTTTGGTTTGACAGGCGAACACCTGGTGTGAAGATTTCAGTCGCCATGGCGACCTACAATGGCGCCACATTCCTGGATGCGCAGCTGCAAAGTCTAGCTGAGCAGTCGGTGTTGCCCGAAGAACTGGTGGTCTGTGACGATAGTTCCTCTGACGGAACAATCGCTGTTGTCGAACGGTTTGCTGCATCTGCGCCATTCAAGGTGGTGCTCGTGCGCAATCAGCAACGCATGGGGCCTACCCGGACGTTTGCGAGAGCTCTTTCGATGGCCACCGGGGACTTGGTGTTTCTCAGTGATCAGGACGATGTATGGCTGCCAGGGAAAATATCAACGGTTGTGCGTTTGCAGGCAGAGCATCCCGAAAAACTGGCTTTCATGAATGATGCAGAAATTTGTCGGAGTGATCTTGCGAGTACTGGTCTGACCAAGCTGGGCCAGCTGGGATCTGCGGGCTATTCTCCGGACGCTTTCGTTATGGGCTGCTGTACTGCCGTGCGCCGTGAACTGTTGGAACTCTGCCTACCGATTCCCGATGATATCAAAGGTCACGATAACTGGCTTGTGGGCTTTTCCAACCGGTTGGGCGCCACCATTATAGTGCATGATGTGTTACAACTTTACCGCAGACATGGGGCGAATGAGTCCAATGTGTTGCCCAACCGAACCACACCTGTTGGCCGCCTGAGTCGTGCAAGGGTGCAGATACACAGGGCACTTTCTCCGGAGAGAGAGACGGCTCAAGCTGACGAAATATGGTTTTCCACGAGGTTGCACGAGGCACTGGCGCGAAGTGCGGGACGATGTGGCGGGCGCTACGATAGCGCAATCAGAGCTGCAATTTCAAAGCAGCAGGAGCATGTGAATTGCCTGCTGTATCGGCGTCAGCTTCGGCAGAAATTCGCGCTTCTCAGGTTGCCTGCCGTGTTGCATTACTGGATAACGGGCGGCTACAGGAATGCCAATGGTTATCGCAGTGCTATGCGGGATGTTCTTGGATGAACTCTGGCTGCCATAGGTCCTATACAGGGGTTGGTTGCTTGATCTCCTCCCTCGCTGGTTTGACAGGTGCTGGGCTGTGAACTCAGAAGTGGACGCGGTCTATACCTGGGTTAATAGCGATGATCCCCAGTGGCAAAAACTCTATGCCGAAGAAAAGGATCGCCAGAGTTCTTCTCGGCAGGTTCATCCTAGCGTTGACAATCCAGCGCGTTTTCAAAGTCGTGATGAGATCGTTTATTCCATTCGATCCATTCGAAGCTATGCGCCCTGGATCAGAAAGATACATGTGCTGAGCAACTGCGCTTTGCCGCCAGAACTCATCCGGGCGCCTGATGTCATAGCGGTATCACATGACCAGGTCTTTCCCGACCCCTCCGTTTTGCCAACCTTTAATTCCAGGGCAATCGAATGCAATCTACACCGTATTCCGGGAGTGGCCGATCAAATTTTGTATTTTAATGATGATGTCTTTCTCTGTTTGCCGGTTGCAGAGCAGTTGTTCTTTCCCGATCGGGACACTGTGGCCGTATTCCCCTCAAAACATGACATTCCATATGAGCGCACAACAGGACTAAGACCCGTTGACTATGGAGCGCTCAACGCCTGTGAGCTGTTGATGCGGGACTTTAACTACCGACCATTGAAGAAATTGCATCATGCGCCTTTTCCCCTGCTGAAGCGCAACCTGGTTGAGTTGGAGGCAAAGTACGCTGATGTGTTCGCCCGGACGCGGTCGCACAAGTTTCGGGACAACAGTGATATACCTCCTGCAACTACGCTGCAAGCCTATTATGCTGTAGCAACGGGGCGCGGTATTTTGCGCGACATTGAGGCCCGCTACGTGGATATCGGTGACCCGCTGTTTCCCCTGCTGATACACCCGTTGTCGCCCCTGCGTCGTGGCAAGTACCAGACGCTGTGCCTCAATGAGGTGACCAGGCCAAGATTCTTCGCCGGAACTCGTGATAGGCTCATCCGGCATTTTCTTGAGACTATGTTTCGTGAGGCCAGGTTGCATGACTAGGACCGTCATCACTTTCGGCACCTTCGACGTTTTCCATGTCGGCCATCTCCGCATCCTGGAGCGCGCCAGGACGCATGGAGACCGACTGATCGTGGGTGTTTCCACCGATGCACTCAATGTCGCCAAAAAAGGTCGCCCGCCAGTGTATGACCAGCACGAGCGTATGGAAATCGTCGCCGCTCTGAAGTGTGTCGACACCACGTTCTTTGAGGAGTCTCTGGAGCTGAAGGGGCGGTACATTGAACAATATGCCGCTAATGTGCTGGTCATGGGCGACGACTGGGCGGGTAAGTTCGACCAGTTCGCCTCGCTCTGTGAGGTGGTATACCTGCCGCGCACGCCGGCTATTTCGACGACGGAAGTGATCGAGAAAATTCGCCACTAGGGCGGCCGGCTTCACCCTGCAGTCAGTACCCGCAGCCTGGCAAGCTGGTTTGCCGCGGCGTTGCCCGCGGCTGAATCATCGTACAGCTCGGCGGTGATGGTGGTGTAACGTTCGCCGTAGCGCTGGTGGTAGTGCTCGGGGTAATGCAGGTACTCACGCACGGCCTCACACATGGCCTGCGTGCTGTTCACCACGCAGCCGAAACGGTACTCCGGTCCCAGCGAAAAGCCGTTGCGAAACGGTGGTGGCACATCCAGAAACACGGTGGGCCGAGCCAGTGCCAGAAAGTCAAACGCGATGGATGACCAGTCGCACAGGAGTAAATCCGTACCCAACAGGATGTCTTCGGTATCGGGGTAATCGCGCTGTGAGCAATAGACGACGTTCGTGCCCTGCGCGCTGATATCCGCGTTCAGGTGCGCGCGCACCACCAGGCGGGCACCGCCATCCGCGCAGGCGCCTGCCAGGGCGTCGATGAATGCGGCCTGTGCTTCTCCGAACGGGAACAGCTCCCTGCCGGCATCGTCCTGCTGCCAGGTTGGCGCGTAGAGCACCAGTTTTGTCCCTGTAGGCAGGCCCAGTTGGTCGCGAAACTCCGAGGTTGGCGGCGGCCGCTGGAAAAGCCTGTCGGCGCGCGCATAACCGAGCGCATGTAATTGCTCTGCGCGGAAGCCGAAACGCTCCTGGTACAGCCGTTTGAGCTGCGGTGAACTGACCCACACATCCTGGTACCGCCGTTGCAGTTTGAAATCCTCAGGTACAAAGCCCTTGAATGGTATGCCGTGCCATACGTCTACAAAGCGGATGTTGGTGAAGCGGGTAAGGGGCGCCATGGCGTGCAGCCCATGGTCTGTGATGATCACGCTCGTCCTGGCCAGCTTCGGTATATCCGACAGGCGGCCAAAACTCAGATTGGCGATACCGGCACGCTCGAGCGCCTTGACCAGGGCAGGATCCAGCGCCAGGAAATACAGTGAAAATGGCTGGTCTTTGCTTGCCTGCCATTGCAGGTAGAGCGCCCGCAAATTGCCTGAGAACTGGTGCCCGTAGAGGACCACCACAGGCCTGGAGGGTTTACCTGGCCACGGCCTCAGTACAATAGCCAGCAGTGTGAACACGGCCTGCCGTAGCAGGAGCGCCCAGTGGCGGGGTCTCTTCCTGTCTATTTTCATGCGTTCAGGTCAACCAGCGCGTCGACGATAATACGACTGGGGGAAACCTCCATGTCCCTGGGCGCAACGCGGTAGCTGTCTAGGTCTTCCAGCACCTTCTCGAACGCCGCAAACTGGTAGTGACTGATTATCGCATTGCTACCCAGCCCTTCCCGGCGCTCGCTGGCATCGCGCATCAGAATGCACGGCTTGCCGAGGTAATGGCACTCCTCCTGGTTGCTGCCACCGTCCGTCACCACCAGCGCTGCCTGTCGGGTCAACTTCATGAATTGAAAATAGCTGTAGCGGGGGCGCAGCTCGATGCCGGGTGTGCCCAGCAGTTTTTCGAGGAGACCGAACTGCTTCAGTTTCTGCTCGGTTGGCTTGTGCAGGATAAACAGCAGGGGTATGCGTGTGCTCAGGCGAACCAGTAGATCGACGATGTTATCCAGCTTTGCGCGTGAAAAAATATTTTCGAAGCGGTGAATCGAGACAAGCGCGTAAGTGCCTTCCGGGACTACCACATCGGCCTGCTCTACTGCGCTTTTGCTGATGCGCAGCGCATCGAGCAGGGAGTTGTGTACCGTGTCTACCTTTACGCCGTCGTATTTCGCCAGGTTTTTCAGCGCCCACTCACCGGGGGCAAAGTAAATGTTGGAGAGCCTGAATGTGAGCAATCGGGTTACTTCCTCGGGAAACGGATGCAGCAGATTAAAGGAACGCAGGCCCGACTCAACGTGCGCGGAGCGCTGCCCCGATAGCCGTCCGAGGAGCGACCCAAGCAGGGTTGAGAAAGTATCACCGTGGTTGAGAATGATACCGTTCCTGTCGCCTTTCCAGACCTTTTCCCGGTTGAGGAGCGTGAAACACACGATGCGTATGGACCAGAGCAGCATCTGCAGGATGCCCGTGATGTCCTTGCCCGTGTAGAGGGTAATGTCGGGGGCCTTGAGCCCGAACTCCTCGCGTATATTGTCGACGGTTGCCTGGTGCTGGCCGCTGAAAATGAAGTTGTAGTGAATGCCCCTTCGCTGCAGTTCGACCATGATTGGTGCCATCTTGATCAGCTGTGCTTTGGTGCCGATGAAGACGTGGATCATCGAAAATCAGCGGGAAAGTTCGATTGGTTTGCTGGTCCGCAGGGGAGAGATGGAGATGCCCGAGAGTTGAATGAGCCTGTCTTGCGTGCTCGTGAAAATGCCTTGCGCATCCAGCCCCGCCCACCCGAGCTGATCGGTATGGCTGCCGTGCTCAATGAAGGTGTCGGGAATGCCCAGGTTGAGAACGGGCATTGCAATGCCCTTCGCCGCGAGCAGTTCATTCACTGCGGCGCCGGCGCCGCCTGCCACAGCGTTCTCTTCCAAGGTTACCAGCAATGCGTGGCGCTGGCCAAGCTGCAGTACCATCTGCTCGTCCAGTGGTTTCACCCAGCGCATATCCACGACGGTAGCGTTCAGTTTTTCCGCGGCTTCCAGCGCTGCGCCGAGCAACGCGCCAAAATTCAGGATCGCCACCTGCTCGCCGTTGCGTCGCAGAGCGGCCTTGCCAATCTCGAGTTGCGTCATGTCCCGGGCGATTTCAGCCCCCGGGCCAGTGCCGCGCGGGTAGCGCACCGCTGCCGGGCCTGTATGCAAAAAGGCCGTGTACAGCATCTGCCGGCACAGGTTCTCATCGGAGGGCGCTGCAATCACCATGTTGGGGATGCAGCGCAGAAATGATAAATCAAACGCGCCGTGATGGGTGGGGCCGTCCTGGCCCACCAGCCCTGCGCGGTCGATACCGAAGGTGACATCCAGGTTTTGTAAGGCGATGTCATGAATGAGCTGATCGTAGCCGCGCTGGAGAAATGTGGAATAGATCGCGACCACCGGTTTCAGGCCCTCGCAGGCCATGCCGGCGGCCAGCGTCAGCGCGTGCTGCTCGGCAATGGCGACATCGTGATAGCGCTCGGGGAAACGCCGCGCGAACTCGACCATGCCGGAGCCTTCGCACATGGCGGGCGTGATGCCGATCAGACGGTTGTCACGTTCAGCCATATCGCATAGCCAGCGGCCGAACACATCCTGGTATTTCGGGCCGGCTGAGCGAACCGGAAGGGGCGGCTGTTTGGGCTTGTCCTCGATCTTGTTGATCGCGTGGTAACCGACGGGGTCTTCCTCGGCGGGCAGAAATCCTTTGCCCTTTGTGGTGCGGATATGCAGGAACTGTGGCCCCTCGAGATCCTTCATGTTCTCCAGGGTTTGTATCAGCCCGGGCAGGTCGTGCCCGTCCAGGGGGCCGATATAGTGGAAGCCCAGCTCCTCGAACATGGTGCCGGGCGCCACCATACCCTTCATGTGTTCCTCTGTGCGCTTGGCCAACTCCCAGGCCGGGCGGATTTTCTCCAGTACCCGTTTCGAGCCCCTGCGCATCGCGATATAGGTTTTGCTGGCCCAGATCTTGGCGAAATAGGTTGCGAGGCCGCCCGTGTTGTGGCCGATGGACATCTGGTTGTCATTCAACACCACCAGCATGTCGGGGCGCGCATGGCCTGCGTGGGCCAGCGCCTCAAAGGCCATGCCGCCGGTAATGGCGCCGTCACCGATAACGGCCACGACCTTGCGCGCCACGTCCAGCTTGCGGTTGGCCAGTGCCATGCCAACCGCGGCCGAGATGCTGGTTGAAGAGTGCCCCACGCCGAAGGTGTCGTACTCGCTTTCGGCCCGCTTCGGAAAACCGGCCAGCCCGCCGGCCTGGCGGATGCTGTGCATCTGCCGCATGCGGCCCGTGAGTATCTTGTGCGGGTAGGATTGGTGGCCAACGTCCCACACAATGCGATCGTGCGGCGTGTTGTAGACATGATGCAGCGCAACGGTGAGTTCCACCACGCCCAGCCCGGCCCCGAAATGGCCGCCGGTTTGGCCCACGCTGTACAGCAGGTACGCCCGCAGCTCTGCCGCGAGATCCACCAGTTCCTGCGTGCCCAGCTCCCGCAGCGGGCAGCCGGCATCGACCCGGTCGAGCAGGGGGGTCGCGGGCGGCGCGGTTGGGATTTCGCTGAGCATTGGCGGATTCTACCCCATCGTGCGCCAAATGCGAGTATTCAGCGTCGCGCTGCCACCCCCAGAGCCGTGCGCTGCATATGGTTCACCCACTGCGCCAGCGGCGGTTTAACAGTGCGCCCGGGCGGCTATTCCGGCAACCTGTGGCGGGCGATGTCGTGCTGAAAACGCTCAGGGAGCTGGTGCAGCGGGAGGGGGTCCCGCATGTTAATCGCGCTCCGCCGAGTCCCGGAAGCGATGAATCTGGCGGCGCTGCTTTTTGCTCGGGCGCTGGGCTGGCCGCTCCAGCATGCCGCCGGCGGCTTTGCGCGCGGCCGCCTGGGACTCGCGCCGTGCGATGCTATCTTCTGACTCCTCGTACAAGAGCTGCGCCTCGGCCGCGCCGCGCCGTTGATCGCTCAGTTGCTTTACAACAACAAGTTTTTCATCCCAGCCCTGGCGAATTTTCAGGGCGTCACCGACTGCGATTTCCTTGGATACCTTGACCTTCTGGCCCGCGAGTTGCACCTTGCCGCCCTCGATGGCTGCTTTTGCGAGGCTTCGGGTCTTGAAGAAGCGTGCGGCCCACAGCCATTTGTCCAGTCGGAGTCGGGCGGGAGGCTCGCTCATGGGGCGACCCCCGCGGGCATTATCTCGTCAAAATGATGGATTCCCGGGAACTGTGTTGCCAGGCGTTTTTCCTGTCGGCTGTCCGGTTGCAACAGGGTGAGCAGATGCGCGATGCCGTAGTCCTGGGCGGACTTTAAAACCCGCTCCGTGTCATCGATAAGCAGGGTACGCGCCGGGTTGAAGGGATGCAGTGCCTGTAGCCGGTGCCAGAATGCCTGCTCTTCCTTGGGCGCCTGTAGATCGTGCGAGATGACCACGCGGTCGAACCAGTGGGTGATATCCACTTCAGCCATTTTTATATCCAGCGTTTTGCGATGCGCGTTGGTTACCATGACCACGTCGAAGTTGCCGGCGCGCAGGCTCTCGAGAAACTCCAGTGCCAGCGGACGCACGCTCACCATATGCTGCAGTTCGCGCTTCAGTGCGGGAATGTCCATATCGAGCTGCGTTGACCAGTGATCGAGACAATACCACTCCAGGGAGCCTATCGGGCTGCTGAGCCGGCCGTGCAGGCGCTCGCTGGATTCGGCCTCGGTAATCCGGTGTCGGCGAGCGTACTCCCGCGGCAGGTGCTCGAGCCAGAAGTAATTATCGAAATGCAGGTCCAGCAGTGTGCCGTCCATGTCCAGCAAAACAGTGTCAATGCAGTTCCAGTCAAGCATGCCGTGTCCCGTGTGGAAGCCCTGGTCAGGATGGTCGCGCAATTATGCCTTTTTTTCTGCAAGCGGGCACCGCAGGCGGGCCGGTCGCACAGAGGGGCCGCGGTCTCGCCGGGTTAATGCGATGTTATAGTTGGGCGAGTCAATGCTGGAGACAGGTGTGCGAGGAAAGCTACAGGGGCTGATCAAGCCATTGCTCGAAATCGGCCGGGAGACCGGGGATGCAATTTGCGAGCATTACCATGGGCCCGATTCCGCCGACTTCGAGGCCAAGGGAGACGACTCACCCCTGACCAGCGCCGACCTGGCCGCCGACCAGGTCCTGCAGAAGGGGCTGAAGGCGTTGGCGCCCGAGGTGCCGGTACTCTCGGAGGAGTCCGGCGCGGCGGTGCGCAAAGAGCGCAGGCAGTGGCAGCAGTACTGGCTGATAGATCCGCTCGACGGCACACGGGAATTTCTGGCCCGCACCGGTGAGTTTACGGTCAACATTGCCCTGATTGACAACCACCGGCCCGTCCTGGGTTTGTTGTACCTGCCACTCCGGCAGCTCGGTTACGTGGGGATTCCGGGGGTCGGTTCGCGCTGTTATCGCCGGGGCGCAGGCGCAGAATGGACCTCGCGAGCGTTGCACGTCAGGCCGCTTGAGGCGGGCAGACCCCTGGTGCTGCTCGCCAGCAGGCGCCACCGCAACCATCGTCTGCGCTTCTGCCTTGACTGGTTGACCGGGCAGTGGGGTGCATGTGATCGACAGAATAGCGGCAGCGCCCTGAAGTTTTGCCAGTTGGCCGAGGGCCGGGGAGACTTTTACCCTCGCTTTACACCCTGCTGTGAGTGGGATACCGCCGCCGGACAGGCACTCCTGGAGGGCGCCGGCGGCTGCCTGCTGGATTTGTCCGGACAGCCCCTGCGTTACAACACGAAAGCGTCGCTCTACAGCCCCGATTTCCTCGCGATAGCCGATACCGACCATCCGCTCTGGGCGCGGCTCCTGCGCGAGCTGCCGCCGGGACCCTAGTGCCGTCGGCATTGCAGCAGCGGGGGCTTGTTAGTAACGATAGAGAGGCGTTGGAGAGGCTTGTGCCCACAATCCCGGTAGGTATAGAGTGACGGGCTGAATGGTTAATTTTCCCGGTGCAACCCGAACACAATGAACGAGCCACCTCAATTCGGCACGGATGCTACCGCCGACGCGGCGAACGAGATCATGACGCCGGCCATGCGTTTGCTGGAAATGCAGTCCCGACACCGGTCGCTGGATCGAAAGATCGCCGAACTGCAGGGATACCCCTATCAGAACCAGATTCTGTTGCAACGCTTGAAGAAGGAAAAGTTAATCCTGAAAGATGCGATAGAGCGTTTGAAGGACGAGATGATTCCCGACCTGGAAGCCTGAGGACCGTATGTGGTGCGCCAGTGTTCACCACAGGGTGAGCGGGAGGCCTGCCGTGATAACTGATATAGCAGGAGACGAATGAACTCACTGATATGCCGTACGCTGGTTGTTCTGGCGTTGATCGTAGCGCCCGCGCTGGCCCAGGCAGAGCCCGCGCCGCAGGTTAGCGTGCAGGCCTTGCGTGGCCCATTGCAACTGCTACAGGGGAAAGGCGGGAACGTGGTCGCCTCGGTGGGTCGCGACGGCATTCTGTTGGTCGACAGCGACTACCCGGAGATGCGTGCGGCCTATGAAAGCGTGGTCAGCGAGTTTGCCGAGGCGTCCCTGATGCCCGGTTTTGTGATCAATACACACTGGCATTTCGATCACACCGGTAACAACGAATTCTGGGCCGGGCGAGGAGCCATCGTCCTGGCGCACGAGAATGTCCGTGCGCGCATGGCCGCCGGTCAGCGGATAGACGCGCTGGACATGCAGGTGGAAGCGAGTCCTCCGATAGCACTACCGATCATCACGTTCGACGATTCACTCGCCCTGCATTTCAATGGCGATACCATCGAGGTGAAGCACTATCCGGCAGGTCATACCGATGGGGACAGCGTGGTGTTCTATGCACAGGAGAACGTGGTGCATACGGGCGATCTTTTTTTCAAGGACAGGTACCCGTTTATCGACCTGAGTTCCGGCGGCAGCATTGCCGGCTATATCAACAACGTTGAGGCGATACTGGCGCGTATCGATGACGACACGCTGGTGGTTCCCGGGCACGGCAACATTGCAACGCGCGCGGACCTTGAGCGTTTTCTCGGCATGCTGCAGAGCACCACCACCGCGGTGCAAGGTGCGTTGGACAAAGGTATGTCAGTCGAGGAGATCACCGCGTTGACCCTGGGCGCCAAGTGGGCGGCCTGGGGCAAGGGATTTATCGATGAACCGGCCTGGATCGCCACCATTGCCGCCGATTACCAGTAGCGTCGGGGGCCCCTCGCCGGGCGCCCCTCGCCGGGCGCCCCTCGCCGGGCGCCCCTCACCAGGCGCCATCCCCCTGGAGAGCGCCTTCCAGCTGTAACAGGATTT
>CAZFJQ010000003.1:0-9063 GCA_964519755.1 uncultured Halioglobus sp. | reverse complement strand
GCCCCTCACCAGGCGCCATCCCCCTGGAGAGCGCCTTCCAGCTGTAACAGGATTTTTTTGGCCGAGAGGCCGCCGGCAAAACCGGTGAGGCTGCCATTGCTGCCGATGACCCGGTGGCAGGGCACAATGATGGGCAACGGGTTGCGTCCGTTCGCCGCTCCCACCGCGCGCACCGCGGCAGCATTGCCCAGCGCGCAGGCAATATCCCGATAGCTGCGTACCTGCCCGAAGGGAATGTCCTGCAGAGCCTGCCACACGGTTTGCTGGAACACGGTCCCGTGCGCCGCGGTGGGCAGACTAAAGCTCTGTCGCCGCCCGCCAAAATACGCCGTCAGTTGATCGCTGGCCGCGTCCAGAACGGCGTCTGTTGTCGCCTGCTCGCCGGGCCCTTTGACGTACTGGCCTTCAAATTCTATGCGCAGCAAGTGGGTGCCATTGGAGACGAGACGTAACCTGCCGATCGGCGAGGCGAAGTACTGGTAGTTCATCAGGTGAGGCTCCTCCAGAGCAGGTTCGCGGCATAGGCGCGCCAGGGGCGCCACCGGGGGGAGCGATCCGCCAGGTTATCGCTGCCGATGGCGTCCCACGCCTTGCGCAGGCCGAGGTCGCCCAGTGGCAGGCTGTCGGGGTCTCCCGTTCCACGCATCTTTGCCAGCGCAAGCGTCCACGGCCCCACGCCCGGCAGGTCTGACAATGCCTCCGGGTCGAAGTGCAGTGCGCTGTTTTCATCCTGCGCAAAGAGCTGCCCCAGGGCGCGCAGGGTGGCGCGACGCCGCGCCGGCATGGGGAAATGTTCCGCGGCGAGTGTGCGCAGGTCGGCAGGCTTGGGAAACACCGGGTTGCATGCATCGCCGGCGGCGAGCGCCATTCGCGCGAGAATGCCGCGCGCGGCAGCGGTACTGATCTGCTGGCCAACGACCGCTCGTGTGCTGGCCTCGTAGAGCGACCAGAACCCCGGAGACCGGATGCCTGGATACTGCCTTAGCAGCGGTGCCAGCGTGGCGTCCTGCGCAAGCACGGCCTGTGTGGCCGCTGGGTTGGCGTCAAGATCAAACATACGGCGCACACGATTGACGGTGGGGAGTAGCAGGCGACTGTCGGGCAGCGCTGCCTCCAGCAGCAGGGCTGCCTCGCCGGGCAACGGACGCAGGGCAATCCAGTAGCGGCCACTCTTCCCCGGCAGTTCGCGGCGATAACCGTCGGGGTTGGCAGATTCCAGCCCGTCTATTGCATGACGCGCGAAAAAACCCGCCACGCCCTCCCAGTCGTAGGGCGGCCTGTACTGCAGGCGCAGTGTCAGGGTGGCACCCGGCGGGTGAGCGCGCCTCAGCGCTGTGGGTGATCTGCCAAAGTGAGCCAGCACCGCGCTATTGAATCGCCGCAGGCTGTTGAATCCGGCGGCGTAGGCAATCTCGGTGACCGGGAGTGCTGTCTCCGCCAGCAGTTTGCGAGCGAACAGCAAGCGCTGGTTGCTGGCCACGGCGGTGGGCGCGACCCCGAGCTCGCGTTGGAACAACTTGCGCAGATAGCGCTCGCCGATACCCAGGCGGCTGGCCAGCTCAGGCACGGATGCGCGGTCCAGGGCCCCTTCATTGATCAGCCTGAGGGCGCGCCTCACGGTGGAGGAACTGCCGTTCCAGGCTGAGCTGTTGGGCGCCGACTCAGGCCGGCATCGGAGGCAGGGACGATACCCGTCGCGGGCCGCGAGTGCCGCGCTCGCGTAGTAGCGCACGTTCTTCTCTGCGGGGATGCGCGCGGCGCAGATCGGCCGACAGTAGATGCCGGTTGTGCGCACGGCCAGGAAGAACTCGCCATCAAAGCGTGCGTCGCGTGCCAGCCTTGCCCGTTGGCATACATCGGGATCCAGGGGAGTCTGTATCGGCGGAATCGCTTGGCTCAATGGCATGGCACTCAATATAGCCCCGGAGCTGTACCCTAACCAGCCGGAATCGGCCCTGTATTGCCTTGGCTGCGGTGCTGTCGCGCGGCGGTGTCTCGCGGTAGAATTCTCACCCCGGGTGAGTGACGCTGATCGCCTGGCCCACAGGAGAGCAAAAGAATGTGCAGAGTGACGATGCTTGCCCTGGTACTGCTGCTGGCGGGGTGTCAGTCGGCCTATTACAGTGCCGCCGAAAAGGTGGGTTATCACAAGCGGGATATCCTGGTAGACCGTGTGGAAAACTCCCGCGACGCCCAGGCTGAAGCCCGGGAGCAGTTTGAGTCAGCCCTTGAGCAGCTTTCCTCCCTGGTGAATTTCGATGGCGGCGACCTCGAGGATGCCTATGCGGCACTGGCGGATGAGTACCGGCGATCGTCCAACGCCGCGCAGGAAGTCAGGCAGCGCATTGACGATGTAGATCACGTGGCAGGCGCTTTATTCGCAGAGTGGGAGGATGAGATCGAGCAGTACAGCAGTGCCCGTTTGCAAGCCGACAGCGCCGCCAAGCTTGAAGCAACTCGCCGCAGGTACGCTGAAATGCTGGCCGTCATGCGCCGCTCCGAAGCGAAGATGGCGCCCGTCCTCACGGCCATGAACGACAACGTGATGTATTTGAAGCACAACCTGAATGCGCGCGCGGTAGCCTCGCTGAAGGTAGAGTTCGCCGCCATTGAGGGCCAGATCGAGGCGCTGATCCGGGATATGAAGGCGGCAATTGCCAGCTCGGATGAGTTTATCGAGAGTATGCAGTAGAGGCAGATCACCCATGGACCTCGTAGTCTACGCCATTCCCTTTTTTATTCTCGCGATGCTGCTGGAGTTGGCCTACGGTTATGCGCGCGGCCGCAACACCTATCGCCTGAACGACAGCGTTGGAAGCCTGTCGTTGGGCGTGCTCAGCCAGGCGAGACGATTTGTCACCCTCGGCGTCGGTGGGTATGTGTACTACCTCATCACGGAATATTTTTCTTTACCGTTGATGGACAGCGGGCACTGGCTCACGTGGGTGCTGGCCATGGTGATGTACGACTTCTGCTATTACTGGCTGCACCGGCTGGGCCACGAGCGCACGCTGCTCTGGGCGGCACACGTTGCGCACCACCAGAGCGAGGACTACAACCTCACCACCGCATTGCGACAGACCAGCACGGGTTTCCTGCTCGGCTGGATCTTTTACATCCCGATGTACCTGCTGGGCATTCCCGCCGAAGTCGTGGTCACGGTGGGTTCCATCAACCTGATCTACCAGTTCTGGGTGCACACCGAACATGTGGGTAAGCTGGGCTGGTATGAGTGGTTTTTTGTGACGCCCTCCAACCACCGTGTGCACCATGCGCAGAATGATCGCTACCTCGATCGCAATTACGGTGGCCTGTTTATTATCTGGGATCGCCTGTTTGGTACGTACCAGGAGGAAATGGATGACGAACCGGTCGTGTTTGGTATCCGCGGCCCGCTCCGGAGTTTCAATCCGGTCAGGGCGCTCACGCACATCTATGTGGATATGGCGCGCGATAGCTGGCACACGCAACGCTGGCGGGACAAAATCAGGGTCTGGTTTGGCCGCACCGGTTGGCGGCCCGCGGATGTCGCGTCCAGGTTTCCGCTAGAGAAACCCGATCTGACCCAGTTCAAACGCTACGACCCGGCTGTGCCTTTAGCCGTATCGATGTATGCCGCGCTGCAGTTGCTGACCGTGGTGGTGTTGCTGACCCACATGCAGTTCAACGAATTCGCCTACTGGGTGGGGGTGTCGCAGTGGGCGTTTATTCTGTGCACCACGCTGCTCAGCGCATTATGGCTCGAGGGCAAGGCTGCCGGCAGCCTGTCGCGGTGGGAGGTGTTGCGCATCGCGGCGACTGCTGTCCTGGCGCCGTACCTGCTGCTGCCCGCGTCCCTGGTCTGGCTGTACTGCGGGCTGAACCTTGTGTACCTGTATCTGCTGGTGAAAAAAGAAGAGAGTCCGGGGCCGCTGCCGGCGCACTGAGCAGCGGGTCAGCTTCCGCGGGGGGGCGATTCCACCAGGGCGCACAGTGATGGTGGGCATTCTCCGGCACAGCACATGACGCGCCCTGGCGCATCAGGGGGTCGGGACATGGCGCACTCGCCATAGTGCCACGGCACTCAACAGCACGATGGCGAGGTCTGACCCCATGCGCAGCAACCGGGTCTGTTCCGGCTCCCCTCCGTAGTACAGAAGCCCGGCGAGCATGCCGCCGGGCACCGCAATCGCCATGCAAAGACTGAAGCGTGAACGGCCGAAGAGCCCTATGCCGACTATCAGGTAGGTAGCACCGAGTAGCGCATTCAGCAGCGCGGTTTCGTCAATTGCCCGCAGCCAGAGCATTGCAACCTGCGTTGCGCCCGAGAGCGTCGTCAGCAATGCCGCGCAAAGGCGCAGGCTCCGGGTGGTCTGGTCGGGCATAGGTGGCTTGGCACAAGACAGGTTCTGCCTAGCATACCACTGGCGCAGGGGCGCCGTGGAGCGGTGAAATTACCGGGTCAGGCCTTCGCGTTCAGTGCTTTTGCCACACGCGACCCATTGGGCCTTTCCAGCGCGGCGCTGATGCGGTTGCCGACTGCAACCAGGGCCTCAAGATCCACGCCGCAGTCGATCTCCATTCCCTGCAGCATGTACACCACGTCTTCCGTTGCGACATTGCCGGTTGCGCCGGCGGCGTAGGGGCAGCCGCCCAGGCCGGCCACCGAGGCGTCAACGGTAGCGATGCCATGTTGCAGCGCGATCAGAATGTTGCCCATTGCCTGGCCGTAAGTGTCGTGGCAGTGGACAGCCAACTGTGCCGGGTCAAACTCGGGCAGCAGGGCCCCCAGCAAGCGTTGCATGCTGCCGGGCGTGCCCGTGCCGATGGTGTCCCCGAGCGAGACCTCGTAGCAGCCCAGCGCCAGCAATTCACGCGTGACGCCGGCTACGCGCTGCGGCGCAACGGGGCCCTCCAGCGGGCAGCCCAGAACGCAGGATACATAGCCGCGCACGGGTAGCGCATGAGTATTCGCCAACTGCATCACGCCTTCAAAACGCTTCAGGCTCGCGGCGATGGAGCAATTGATATTTTTTTGTGAAAAGGCTTCGGAGGCGGCGGCAAAAATCGCCACCTCGTCGGCGCCCGCGGCGAGGGCGCGTTCCAGGCCCTGCACGTTGGGAGTGAGTGCCGCATAGCGGGTGTCCGGCGCCCGCGTGATAGCGGCGAAAACAGCCTCGCTGTCGGCCATCTGCGGGACCCACCGTGGGTTGACGAAACTGCCGGTTTCGATGCGTCTGAGCCCGGCGCTCGCGAGTCCATCCACCAGCGCAGCCTTGGTGCCGACGTCGATAGTGCGCGCTTCGTTCTGCAACCCGTCGCGCGGGCCGACTTCAACCAGGGAGACGTATTGGGGCTGCGGCATGGGCTATTCCTTCGGGGTGAACTCGAGTAACTCTGCGCCGCCGTCTACCAGGTCTCCGGGTGCGTAGTGGAAGCCGATTACCCGGCCTGGACACGGTGCGCGAATCGTATGCTCCATCTTCATGGCTTCCAGTACCAGCAGGGGCGCATGTGCCTCCACCTCGTCGCCGGCGGCAACCAGCAGGGTGACGATAGTGCCGTTCATCGGTGCGCTCAGGCCTGCCGCTGCATTGCTGCCATCGGCTTCCCCGGTATCTTCGAGAGCCGCCTGGAAATGGCAGGCACCGCCCGGCAGGTACAGGCTGAAATCACGGCCGTTGTTGAACAGGGTGCCGCGTTGCCGGTGACCGTCCTGTTCTATGTGCAGCGTGTCGCCCTCAAGGCTGCCGCGCAGATGCGATTCCAGTTCGCCGAATACCGCCCGGAAGCCATCCCCGTGGCGTTCCAGTGCAATCGTATGCAGCTCCTGGCGATAATTGAGTGACAGCCTGTAAACGGCGGGCTCGTTGAGCCGCCAGGCGTCGCCCGCCCCCCATGGTGAGCAGGGGTCGGTGGCGGCGCGATATTCAGAGCTTGCGAGTTGGTGCAGTAGCAGCGCCAGTGCGGCGCGGGGTAGTTCATCGGCAATGTCCGGGGTGCTTTCACGCCAGATGGCCTCGCGGTGTTTTTCAATGAACCCGGTGTCGAGCGCCGCGTCTGTGAACGGCTTGCAGGTGACCACGTTGTAGAGAAACGCTATATTGGTGACGGTGCCGCTGACGCGGTAGTCAACAAGAGCCCTGGCCAGGCGCTGCATGGCGCGCTCGCGCGTCTCGTCCCATACGATGAGCTTCGCGATCATTGGGTCGTAGTGCATGCTGATCTCATCGCCCTGGCGGACGCCGGTATCGACGCGCACATTGCGCGATTCTTCCGGGGCACACAGATAGGCCAGCGTGCCGGTGGCTGGCAGGAAGTCGTTATCCGGATCTTCGGCGTAAATGCGCGCTTCAATGGCATGCCCGCGAACCTGCACCGCCTCTTGTGACAGGGGCAGTGGCTCACCATTCGCCACACGCAACTGCCACTCCACCAGGTCGAGTCCGGTAATCATCTCGGTGACCGGGTGCTCTACCTGCAGGCGGGTATTCATCTCCATGAAGTAGAAACTGCCGTCCTCGTCGAGCAGGAATTCGACGGTACCGGCGCCGAGATAATCGATCGCCCGGGCGGCCTGCAGTGCCGCTTCGCCCATGCTGGCGCGCAGCGCCCCGGACAATCCGGGGGCAGGGGCTTCCTCGAGCACCTTCTGGTGTCGTCGTTGAATCGAACAGTCGCGCTCGGCGAGGTAAACAGCGTTACCCTGAGTGTCACAAAAAACCTGGATTTCCACGTGGCGTGGCCGCGTCAGGTACTTTTCAACCAGCATGGCATCGTCGCCAAAGCTTGCCCGGGCCTCTCGCCGCGCACCCTCCAGCGCCTCGTCGAACTCTGCTGGCGCCCACACCTGCCGCATGCCTTTACCGCCGCCCCCGGCGCTTGCCTTGAGCAGCACCGGGTAGCCCATTTCGTCGGCCGCAGATCGCAGACGCTGCGGAGATTGATCATCGTCGTGGTAGCCAGGCACCAGCGGTACACCCGCTTCCGACATGATGCGTTTTGCCGCGGCCTTGGAGCCCATGGCATCTATGGCTGCGGCCGTTGGGCCGACAAATGTCAGCCCTTTGGCCGCACACGCGCGAGCGAATCCGGCATTTTCCGAGAGAAAGCCGTAGCCCGGGTGAATCGCCTGGGCGCCGCTGGCGGTGGCGGCCTGCAGAATGTTGTCCGCCTGCAGGTAGGAATCGCGGGCGGGTGCCGCGCCGATGTGCAAGGCTTCATCCGCCAGTTGCACATGCAGTGCGTTGGCATCGGCATCCGAGTACACCGCCACCGTGGCGATACCCAGGCGACGCGCTGTCTTGATGATTCGGCAGGCGATTTCGCCGCGATTGGCAATAAGCAGTTTGCTGAACATCGTCAGTGTCCCGGCCAGTTGGGGGCGCGTTTGTTGAGGAAGGCATCCAGCCCCTCCTGACCCTGATCAGAAACGCGAATGCTTGCGATACGCTCGCAGGTCAGTGCAACCAGTTCGGGCGAGATCTCGCGCCCGGCAACGTCTGCCAGCAGGCGCTTTGCCTGGCGCACAGCGGAAGGGCCGTTCTGCAGAATCGCACTCACGATGTCATGCACCGCGTTATCCAATTCCTCCAGGACGACGAGTTTGCTCACCAGGCCCAGGTTGAGTGCTTCTTCGGCGGAGAAACGTTCCGCGGTGATGCAGTAGCGCCGCGCTGCCCGTTCGCCGATGGCGCGCAGGACGTAGGGGCTGATGGTCGCGGGAATCAGGCCGATCTTGACTTCTGACAGGCAGAAAGTTGCGTCTGTGCCGGCCACGCAGATATCACAGCAACTGACCAGGCCCACGGCGCCACCGAAGGCCGCTCCCTGCACCCTGGCTACTGTAGGCTGTGGCAGCGAGTAAAGCGCGTGCAGCATGTCGGCCAGCAGCTGCGCATCCTGCAGGTTGCGGGCGTGATCGTAGGTGGCCATGCGTCGCATCCAGTTCAGGTCCGCCCCGGCGCTGAAATTGCGTCCCTCGGAGGCCAGCACCACCACCCGCACGTCCTCGCGTGCGGCGAGCGCGTTGAAGGTGTCACCCAGGCTGGCAATCATGCTGTCATCGAATGCGTTGTGTTTGTCTGCCCGTGCCAGTGTCACCCGCGCAACACCGGCGTCACTGATGTCGGTGGTGACCGCGTCATTCTCCATAACCCTCGCTCCTGCCATCACATTCTGAACACGCCGAAGCGTGAGGCCTCGATCGGTGCGTTCAGCGAAGCCGAGATGCACAGGCCAAGCACGGTTCGCGTATCCGCTGGGTCGATGATGCCGTCGTCCCACAAGCGCGCGGAGGCGTAGTAGGGGTGGCCCTGTCGCTCGTATTGCTCAATGATGGGGGCTTTGAAGCTCGCCACCTGCGCATCGTCCATGGCCTCGTCGTTGCGCGCCAGTTGATCCTGTTTGACGGTAGCTAGCACCGCGGCGGCCTGCTCGCCACCCATGACGGAAATGCGCGCGTTGGGCCACATGAACAGGAAGCGCGGTTCGTAGGCGCGCCCGCACATGGCGTAGTTGCCCGCGCCGAAAGACCCACCGATGATGATCGTGAATTTGGGTACATTGGCGCAGGCCACGGCGTGCACCATCTTCGCCCCGTGGCGCGCGATGCCCCCCGCCTCGTACTGTTTGCCCACCATAAAGCCGGTAATGTTCTGCAGGAATACCAGCGGGATGCCGCGCTGGGCGCAGAGAGTGACAAAGTGCGCGCCCTTCACTGCCGATTCGCTGAACAGGATGCCGTTGTTGGCAACGATACCCACGGGGTAGCCGTGGATGCGTGCAAAGCCGCATACCAGAGTCTCGCCAAACAGCGCCTTGAACTCGTCGAACTCCGAGCCGTCCACCACCCTTGCGATGACTTCGCGCACGTCCAGCGGCTGGCGCGGATCGGCCGGCACCACGCCATAGAGCTCCCGGGGACAGTGCAGTGGCGCGACGCTCTCCGCGATATCGAGGGACACGTTTTTACTGCGGTTGCAACGTGCGACCGCGCGGCGCATCAGCTCAATCGCGTGTTGATCGTTGTTGGCATAGTGATCCGTCACGCCAGAGGTACGACAGTGCACGTCGGCGCCTCCG
>CAZFJQ010000002.1:82756-165591 GCA_964519755.1 uncultured Halioglobus sp. | reverse complement strand
CCGGCAACCTGAACGCGGTATCGAACGCAGGCGCGGCACAACCGGCACCGGTGCCACAGGCGTGCTCACTGGATGATCCGGACTGCGAAGCCTGCCAATAGTCGACAATAAATGTGCAACAGGCGGCGGATGCCGCCCAGACAAGCCAGGGGAAGAAGTAGATGTTAAGTTGGGATGACTATCATAAAGAAGAGGCCGCACCGGTTAGCAGCACGGGGATGGCCGCAGCCAGCGCGGTACAGCCAGAGCCTGTTGCCGCCGCACCCGCGGCGGAAGTCGCCGAGCCTCCTGTCGCCCGGCAGGAGGCGGAGGGTATTGCCACCGCCAGTGAAAATATCGCCAGGGCCGTCGAGAGCCTGGACAATCTCGATGTCGCACCCGGTCTCGAAGAGCTTGAGATGGGTGCAGCCAGGGTTTCCGTGGATGAAAAGGCCATGATCAACTGCAGAGCTGACCTCAATCAGCTCGTGCCTTTCAAGTACGACTGGGCCTGGCAGAAATATATCGACGGCTGCGCCAATCACTGGATGCCGCAGGAAGTGAACATGACCGCCGATGTAGCCACGTGGAAAAACCCCGAGGGGCTCACCGATGACGAGCGACGCATCGTGATGCGCAACCTCGGCTATTTCTCCACGGCCGACTCACTGGTAGCGAACAATCTGGTGCTGGCGATTTATCGCCTGATCACGAACCCGGAATGCCGACAGTACATCCTGCGCCAGGCGTTTGAAGAAGCGATTCACACACATGCCTACCAGTACTGCATCGAGTCACTGGGCATGGACGAGGGCGAAGTGTTCAATATGTACCGGGAAATACCCTCGGTAGCCAAGAAGGCTGCGTGGAGCATTGGCCACACGCACGCGCTGTCCGACCCCCAGTTCAAAACCGGCACCCCGGAAACGGATCAGACCCTGTTGCGCAACCTGATCGGCTTTTATGCGGTTACCGAAGGCATTTTCTTCTACTGCGGTTTTACCCAGATACTGTCCATGGGCCGGCGCAACAAAATGACAGGTGTGGCCGAACAGTTTCAGTACATCCTGCGTGACGAGTCGATGCACCTGAATTTTGGTATCGATGTCATCAACCAGATCAAACTGGAAAATCCTGCGCTGTGGACAGAGGAATTCCAGAAGGAAGTCATCCAGATGATACTGGAGGGGACCCAACTGGAAATCGAGTATGCCCGCGACACCATGCCGCGCGGCGTACTTGGCATGAACGCGGCCATGATGGAGGAATACCTGCACTTCATTGCCAATCGGCGTTTATCGCAGCTGGGCCTGCCCGAGCAGTACCCGGGAGCGCAGAACCCGTTCCCCTGGATGTCTGAAATCATGGACCTGCGAAAGGAGAAAAACTTCTTCGAAACACGGGTCATTGAATACCAGACCGGCGGGGCACTCAGTTGGGATTGATACAAACAGAATCGACACGGGACATAGCCCCCCGCGATAGAACTGCTTACACACAAGGCTCGCGACGAGGACTCTGACATGGCTGAAGGCGACAAGAAACCCTCAGAGAACGAAACTGTTTTGATGGCCCTGGATCAGGTAAGCCAGACTATCGATGTGATGAACGGTGTATTGGGCCGGCTGCGCAATTATCTGCAGCAACAACAGGAAGCCGCGGCAAAGCAAAACACCGAGGCACCTGTCAAAGTGCGACAGGATCGGGTATTGCACTGAGTAGCACCGACATATGGCGCTACCGGGAATCAGCTCGTCACAACCGGCAACACGTGAGTAACAGGCGAGCGCTCACTCCACCCAGCGAAGGTAGGAGTTCATGATGAAAAAACCTCAGCCACGACCCGCTCTCCGGCAGCGTCGGCACAATCATGGCGTAGTCCACAGAACTGTCCTGTCTATCATTCGTTTTACGGACCGTTTCCGCACCAGCAGGTGGGAGCACGAGTACCAGGCTACGCTGCTACTGAGCGACGAGCAGGTCCTGTCCGAATAGGACCGGCGCAGTATCGGAGCTGGCCCCGGGAGAGAGGCCAGCCCGAAGGCCGCTTTCGCGGAGGTTCTTCAGTGTCTACATCACGCGGCCCCGCATTGTTTCGCCGGATCCTGATACTGCTTTTTTTGACGCCAATAGCTGCCCTGGCAAGAGAACCGGCAGTCTGGCAGGTTGGACCCGACCGGCCGCTCAAGTTACCCAGCGAGGCGGCGCAACTTGCCCAGCATGGCGATACCGTGACCATAGACGCGGGCCTGTATTTGAACGACTACGCGGTCTGGCACCAGGATAATCTCTCGATACGCGGCACCGGCGGATTTGCACACCTTCACTCGAATACCCTGATACCCAACGGCAAAGGCATCTGGGTTATCAACGGCCAGAACACCCTGATCGAAAACCTGGAGTTCTCGGGCGCAAAAGTGCGCAGCACCAACGGCGCGGGCATCCGACACCAGGGCGGTGATCTCACACTGCGCAATACCTTCTTCCACGACAATGAGTTCTCTATTCTCAGCGGCGTCAACAGGGCGGCCCGGATTGATGTGCGCAATTCCCGCTTCTGGTTCCAACGACGAGCAACACGCTTCAGTCACGGGATCTACATTGGCGAAGCCGGGCGCCTGACGCTGATCGGCAATCATTTCACCGGCACAGACCAGGGTCACCAGCTGAAAAGCCGCGCGCTGGAAAACTACATCCTGTACAACCGCATTGAAGAGTCTCCCGGGGGCAACTCAAGCAGGTTGATCGACTTACCCAATTGCGGGTTCAGCGTGGTGCTGGGCAATGACCTTCACCAGGGTGCCGGCACGAGTAACCGGAATGCTATCGGCTACGGCATGGAGGGCTGCGCAAACAGAACACCCCTTCAGACGCAACTGTATGTACTCAACAATACATTTCTGAACGATGCCCTGACGGCAACCGTGGTGAGCAATCGGGCCAACGGTTGGGCGCTGGTCGCCAATAACATCCTGCGCGGCAACGGCAACTGGCTGTACGGCAAGGGCGAGGCCAGCAATAATCTGCGCGAGGCGCGAACACCGCTGGAGGCCAGGCGCTGGGACCTGGAACCCGGCTCAGCAGCCATCGACAGCGCGGCGTCGACCCCGGAGATGCCCGCGGCAATGCCCTTCCCTCTGGTGCCCGAACACCAGTTCAGCCCGCCGGCAGGCACCGTGCCTCGACCACGGCAGGGCAGGCTGGATATCGGGGCTCGCGAATGGACTGCGCCATCCGTGCAGTAGCGCCAAAAATCACGCTACAACGCTTAACCGCTGCGCCAGGTGGCTTGCACCCGACAGCCGACGCTGCTCAATCAGCAGACAACAGCGCATCGACTTCCACCAGCAACGCTATCAACTCACCACTGGCGAGCCCGACGCCGCGAAAATACTCCTCCGCCATCGGAGCGATGCCGCAGCGATCGGGCAATGGCTCCCCACTGTCCAGCATGCCGTATATCGTGGGCAGGAAAACGAACTGCAGCCACTGGGGCAAGGTCATCGTATCGACGCAGAATGGCTGATCAGACGACATCGCCTGTGGCGAGGGTGGCACCCTGTCCCACTGTCCGAGCGACCGTAGCTGTGCCTCAATATCGATCAGTAGCGCTGCAATCTCGGTCTCTCTACCCACATGAACTCCCTACCGGTGCATCGTCACACGACCCGCCGCCAGTGCGGCGACACGCTCAGTTCAATTGTCGCCGGAAAGGCGGCAGCGAATCGAGAATCGCGCGGCCATAGCGCTTGCTGATAATCCGTCGATCCATCAACGTCACGCGCCCGCTGTCCTGCTCGGTGCGCAGCAGCCGCCCACTCGCCTGTACCAGCCGCAGCGCCGCATCCGGCACGCTGATTTCCATGAACGCGTTGCGTCCCTGTGCCTCGACCCATTCTGCAAGTGCCGCCTCCAGGGGGCTGTCCGGGACTGCGAAGGGTATCTTGGCAATCACCACATGCCGGCAGTAGTCTCCGGGCAGATCGACACCCTCGGCAAAACTGGCGAGACCAAAAATGATGCTGCCCTGCCCGGCATCAATACGCTCGCGGTGCCTGCGCAGCATCTCCTGCTTGCTGTAATCACCCTGCAGGAGAATTTCATCTCCCAATATTTCCCGCAACCCCTGATACACATCCAGCATTTGCCGGCGAGAGGAAAACAACACGAGGCTGCCCTCCGCGATATCCAGCACCTGCGGCAGTTGCGCGATGAGCGCGCCTGTATGCGCTTGCGCATCGCCAGGCTCGCAATCCATCTCGGGCACTACAAAGGTCGCATTCTCGTAGTGAAAAGGGCTTGCAACCACCCGGTAATTCGCGTCCCTGGGCGCGCCGGAGCGGAGCACAAAGCGCTCAAAAGAGCCCAGCGCGGTAAGCGTGGCAGAGGTGACTATCACGCCGGCGGCTCTCGACCAGAGGCAGTCGGCGAGGATGTCGGATGCCAGCACCGGGCTCGAGCGCAGGTCAAACCCGAACTGGCCATTGCTATTGCGCAGATTGATCCAGCGTGCCTGGGGCGGCGACTGCATTTCACCGCCCCGGGCATATTCGCGCCAGAGCGCCAGCGCGCCCTCCGCGCGGCCAAGCATGCCGCCGATAGTGATATGCAGGGTCTCGATCACTGTTTTGTCCATACCGGCAAACTCATCATCGAGGGCCTCCTCCAGCTGCGATTCAATGCGCGACAGCCCGGAAGTCACCCGTTCGAACAGCCCGGAAAGGGTCACCGCAATTTCCCGCAGCGCCTCTGGCACAATGCCGTGCGGAAAGCGCAGTAGCTGGTCATCGCGTCGCGGGTCGGGCTCGACCTCGCCGAACAGGCCTGCAACCACCTGTTCCGCCACCTGGAGCGAGGCAATCGTGTCGTCCATCTGCCCGGGAAGCGCGACCAGGGTGCGTTCTACGCCAGCAATCGCGCTCAATTCAGCGGCGGACTGTGCCAGGGATTTCTTACTGTCCTGTAGCCAGCTCACGGTGGTATGCAGGCGGCAGAAACTGGAAAAGTGGGACAGCGCCTTATCGGACAAATGATGCCCTTCGTCAAAAATATAGATGCTGTCTTCAGGCGGAGGCAGAATCGCCCCGCCCCCAAGCGCGAGATCAGCCAACGCCAGGTCGTGGTTGGTGACGATAACATCGGCCGTCTGCAGGGCATCGCGAGCCCGAAAGAAACTGCACTGGCTGATATTCGGACAGCGGCGACCAGTGCATTGGCTGTGATCGGTCGTGACGCTGAACCATACAGGGTCGGCAATTGTATCGGGCCAGTTGTCCCGGTCCCCATCCCACTGGCCGCGACCCAATGCATCGAGCATCGCATCGTAAACGGGCAAAGCCTCGGCAGCGACGGGTGCGCTCATATCGTCCGGGAAAGCGCCAAACAGTTCGGCATTACCACCGCCATCGGCCATCAAGCGGTCAATTTTGGACAGACAGAGATAGCGTCGGCGCCCCTTCGCCAGCGCATAGGAAAATTTCAGGCCACTGCTTGCGCCGATATCGGGCAAATCCTTGTTGACGAACTGCTCCTGCAAAGCCACGGTGGCCGTCGCCACTACCAGCCGCTTGCCCAATGCCTGGGCAACAGGAATAGCCGCTACCGCATAGGCAATCGTCTTGCCGGTGCCAGTACCTGCTTCAATCACACACACAGGAGGCTCGCCGCTTGCAGGTTCTCCCTGGGGAGGTATCCGCGCGAGGGTATTGGCAATTTCCGCAATCATCTGGCGCTGACCCCAGCGCGGCGCCAGCGCCTTTACCTCCACGATCGCGTTGTATGCGTCGCGAATTCTGCTTTTCAGTTCCTCGGTCAGCAAGGGGGCGGTACAACCTGCCCCGCAGCGCTTAACTTACTGACTACCGCGTTGGCGTAGATCCCCAGGGCGAAGGGCCGGTGCGCCTCCGGCAGCGCATCGATACGTGCGTTGAACTCATCTTCACCGCAATCGCCGGCCTCCACTGAGGCGTTCGCAGGCAACGGCGCCGAGGCTCCATACAGGCGACGGTAGGCGCACAGGTTGGTGGGGTGCAGGCAGAACCCGGCGATGATCTGGCGATCGATCTCTGCCGCTACCGCCCCGGGGGTTTCGAAATCCGGACCAAGGGGCGTGCCGAAAGACACGTGCACCCGCCCCTTGCGACCGGATATACCCAGGGCGATGGCGGCCACGTCCTCTTGCTCTCCCTTGTGGTAGACGCCGTGCGTATCGATTGCGTGCAGTTCCCGGGCTTTCATCGCATCACAGGGATCCAGTTCATAGGAAATGGCCACCGGAACGATTCGCAGGCTGGCGACATGCTGCGCAAAGGAGGTGGTTTGCTTGTCGCGGCTCATCCCCAACATTTTTACTACCACGGGCTCCGTGCGGTCGACACCGTTCTTGGCCCGCCCCTCGCGCTGGGCTATCCAGACCGCGGCATTTTCCGCCACCACGGAATGGTGTATGTAACTTGAAAGGGTTTTTGTCGCCGCCAGCAGTTCGCGCGGCCCGCTGAGCGAACGTTTGACAATAAAGCTCTTGTTAAGCCGCATTAAATCCGCAACCCACGGCTTGCCAAGCAGGTTGTCGCCGATCGCTATGCGCACGGTATCCCGGCCACTACGGTGCAGCGCATAGTTGGTAAATGCCGGGTCCATGGCGATATCCCGGTGGTTACTCATGAACAGGTAACCCGTCGCCGGATCCAGTTCCGGCAGCCCGGATACGCTGAAGCCGCCGGTGGAGCGTTCGATCATGCGCTCCATATAACCCTCGATCACTGCCTGCATGCTGCGCACATCAGTGACCTTGCGCACCTCCCGGCGCAGCACGCGGGCGACCGCCACGCGGCTCAACGCAGGTGCCCACTTCGACAGCCGGCCAAGTCGGTAGCTGGCAATTGCGTTGAGAAATTCCGGGGTTTCAAGCAACCGCGTAATAACGGCCCGCACCTCGTGGTCGGCGTAGGGGCGGATGTCGATGAAGGGATCGGTCAAGCGGGTTTACCCTGCGACGAAAAGCGACCCACGATACCCAAATTCACCATCCGAGTCATCCGGCAGATCAGGGCAGACACCTGTCGGCGCTGACTTGCCCGATCCTTTCTGATAATCTGCGCCAGCTTTTTTGTGCATCGAATTCCGGAGGAAAAATGGAAGCCATCACTGCCGCCTTGACCACGTTCGGCCTCGCCTCTTTGCTGGTCAGCTGGATTCTGCTGCTGATCGTTGCGTGGCAGGAAGATTACACCTGGGGGCTATGTACACTGTTCCTGCCGCCGCTTTCCTACCTGTACAGCCTGGCTCACCTCGAGAAAACGGGCGGTGCGCTGGCGCTGGCCGTGGCAGGCTGGGCCATGATACTGCTGGGTTGACGCAGCACACGTAATTCGTTACCCGCGGAAACATTAATAAAATGTAATGCTTCCGCCGGTAAACCCACTATAGTTTTTTTATTATATAATTCAGTTAGTTGTGAAGTTTCCGCAACCCATCTGGCACAATTGTTACGAAACTTCCCAAAAATTACCAAATCGTCACTGACCCGTGCGCAGGCGGCCGCCGTATACTTGCCCACACTGATCGGAACGGCTGGGGACAAGCATTCCGGAAAGTATCCATAGCGAGTGAATTGAGAGGAACAAGTGATGACAACATCCAGACTGGTGGCCGCCGCCGCCCTGTTGACCCTGTCCGCGGGCAGCTTTGCCGCCAAACCCACCAGCATCGTTTTTGAGCGCAATGGCGAAACCGCAGAGGGCACCGCCTACTCGACCTACACGGTCAAGTGCTCAAACGGTCAGTCTGCAGAGTTGACGGCCTGGGATAACCGGCGCAAATGGTGTGTGGGCGATGCCCAGAGCCAAACCTGCGAGAAAAAACAGATCAAAGCAGCCAAAGCCGCCTGCAAGTAGGCCGCAGTCGCTGTGCAGCAAAACCGCGGTAACTATCGCGGTTTTGTTTTACTCCAGATATCGCGCCCGCAGTTCCTCGCGCTCCAGCGGACCAACGCCCAGCGCTTCCTCCAGATACGCATCAATTGACGGGTAGTTGGCGTCAATGCTCTCCAGCGCGCGCTGCAGGTAGGCCTCGCGCACCTCCAGCATCGGCAATACCGCGGACGTGTCCATGTGTTCCATCGCGTACTTGCGCTTCAGCCGATCTGCCTCTCGAGCAGGGTCGAAGAACCGTGCCGTCAGCATGTAGTCGCGCATTACCACGTCGCGTTCGACACCCAGCGCCAACAGGACAACCGCGGCGGCAAATCCGGTGCGGTCTTTGCCAGCCGCGCAATGCACCAGGAAACGCGTATCCTCCTGCGCGAGAATTTCCCTGAACATCCGCGCATAGGTCTCGGTTTGCGACTCGGCGAAATCACGGTTTATCTCCAGCATAAACTCGAACATCGCCTCCGGATTGCCGACATTGCCCTGCACCTCTTCAAAAAACCCGGCATTGCTGCCGGGCACAATCGGCAGGCTTGCCGTTTTGGGCGGCCTGGCAGCCGGCAAGCGGCTGGGGTCACCCTGCTGTTCTTCCGCTCGACGAAAATCGCACACCAGGTCGAGTTCAAGGCTCTCGAGCAATTGCATGTCCTGATCGCTCAACCCCGATAGCTGCCCGGAACGGTACAGGTAACCCCACTTCACAAGCCGTCCTTCGGCCGTGCGATAGCCGCCAAAATCGCGAAAATTCGGCGTGCCCTGCATTCCCAGCTTGCGTTCAGAGGCAAGCACCTCGTTGCCATGCTGGTCCCGCAGGCGAAAGAAGTGGCGGCTGGCGGGCCGCAAACCCGACAGGCTGGCCCTGCCCGGTGTTTCGCTGTAGCGCGCCTGCACACCGCCGGGGCCCGCCAGCGGCTCGACGGTAACCCGGGTATCCGGGTGACTGGCTTCCCACTCGAAATGGTAATCGCCGTCGGCCTCGCGCCAGATATGCACGGCATCTTTGATGAGCATGGATGTGGTACCTCGTATTGCACTCCTGCAGCGCGCCGGAGACTAGCAGGAGTTTATGTCCCTTTATACTCAAAAACGGCCCGCAGCAGCGTCCTGATCAGGCTCAGCTGTTTTTCCAGGGCGGCCTCGCTGAACGGGTCCAGGCCGAGCAGGTCACTGTACATGGGCGCCATCGTGACATAGGACATGACCAGGTTGTTAAACGCCATCACGGCCCAGGGCTGCAGGCCGGTGTTCTCAAACAGCGAAATGGAAGCGCCCTGTATTTCCGTCCGCGGTTCAAACATTGGGCGAAACAGGCGGTCAATCAACTCGCCGGTATGGGGCCCGCCAGACAGCGCCGCGTGCTGCAACAGGCGCGCCAGATTCGGGTTGGCGTGATGCTGGCGTACGATCGTTTCGAGCCAGAAAAACACGCGCTCGTTGGTCACCGGGCCACTTTCCAGTTCGGCAAGCGGCGCGGAAAAATCCGTCAGCAGGCGCTCCAGCACCGCCAGGTAGAGCGCTTCCTTGTTCTTGAAATGGTTGTAAAGACTGGGAGAGCGTATGCCGACCCGGTCGGCGACATCGCCGAGGGATGTCGCGCTATAGCCCTTCTCTGCAAACAAATCCTCTGCCGCATCCAGAATGCGATCCGCCGTGGTCAATTGTCGTTTCTTGGAAATAGCCTGATCTGCCATGGGCGAGGCGCCTGCCCGGTCGGGGCTCAAGTGATTAACTAATAGCCATTAGTATAACGCAGCCGGAGGAGCGGCGAACAGCGGTGGATGGTTGACAACGACCGGGCCAGTGTGAATAATCGCCCATCCTGATTTTTGACCCCTTTTGAGGTATCCGAGACGTGGCTAATTCACCACAAGCGAGAAAACGCGCCAGACAGACCGAGAAGCGCCGCAACCACAACGCCAGCCTGCGCTCCGTGGTGCGAACTGTCATCAAGAAGGTCAACGCTGCCATCGGCAGTGGCGACGCGACCGCGGCAAAAGCGGCTTATGACAGCGCCGTGCCCGTCATTGACAGGATGGCCGACAAAGGCATCATCCACAAAAATAAAGCCGCTCGCCACAAGAGCCGCCTGAATACCCAGGTCAAGGCACTGTCTGCCTGATCTTCGTGCACACACAAAAAAGCCGGCTTTCATAGCCGGCTTTTTTTATGCCCGTAAATCCATTGATGCACGCTTGACCACGCAAACCGGGCACACACTACCCTGCCGATGATCGGGCGGCCGCTGGCCGCCCGCTGCCCGCTCAGGCCGCGTCGCTGGCCTTGGAGGCCTCTGTCTCCTGGTGCTTCTTGGAGAACTCGGCGAGCATGCTCTGCTCATAGGATTGTGCTTCGTCCTTGTCCAACGGGCGTTCCAGGGCTGACCAGTCGATGTCGCCGTCCGTCGCGAGGTTCTCGTGCTCCAGCAGGCCCAACTCCTCAAAGCGTGGGCGCACTGCATCGGTGAGCAGACCGATGCGCTTGAGATTGGGCACCACGCGCTGGAACAGCAGGTTGCGGAAAGTCGACATCACGAAACCGTCCAGCACCTTCTTGCGCGCCTCTTCGACATCCCAGCCGAAGTGACGGAAAACATCGGTGGCGACTAGCCGCTCGCGGCTGATCGCACAGGCTTCGAAGGCAAACATCGCGCGCTCTTCGCGCTCCTCGTCAGTCAGGGTTTTTACAAACTCCTCAAGGTAATTGACGCCGAAGGTCACATGTCGCGCCTCGTCGCGGGTCACCAGGTAGACCACATCCTTGAGTACCGGGTCGGGCGTGGTCTCACGCGTGGTGGAGAAAGCCGACAGCGCCAGGCCTTCAATCACAATCTGCATGCCGATGAATTTCATGTCCCAGCGCGCATCGGTGAGAATTTTATCGATGATGCTTTTGAGGTGAACGTTGATCGGGTACATCATGCCGATACGCTGCTGCAGGTATTTGTTGAACACCTCCACGTGCCGCGCCTCGTCGAAGGTTTGCGAACCCGCGTACAGTTTCGCGTTCAGCGTGGGGGCGCAGGAGCAGAGCTGTGAGGCCACCAGCAGCGCGCCCTGCTCACCGTGCAGGAACTGCGACAGGCTCCAGGCATTCATATGCAGCCAGAACTCGTCCTTGGTTTTTTCATCCATGGCGAGATAGGGCTCGTAATCGTGCAGGTTCATCATCTCGGGCGAACGCATTTCCTCCGGCCAGGGGCGATCCCAGTCGATATCCATCTCCGGGTCCCAGTTGAGCTGTTTGCCGAGATCGTAAAGCTTCTTGATACGGTCATCCTGGATGGTGTAATCCCAGTTGTAGGAGCCGGTGAGCGGCGTCTGGAAAATTTCCGCGATGTGATCCACATCGGCGCTGGTCAGCCGATCATCAAGGTCAGGGCCGTCCTTGGGATAATCGGCCCCGGCAAAGGTCTGGATCTTGCGAGGTGTGCTGTCAGTCCATTCGAGTTTCATTGTTGTGTCTCCAGGTTGAAGCGATGTAACCGACTATGGTGGATGACCGCAAGAGCGGCAAGGTAAAGTCTTGTCAAATTACGGTCATTTGTGGCCAAATACGGTATGTCCATCACCAGCACACCTGCTCAGTATGTTCTGATCCTCATCGACCTGGCGGAGAGCCTGGGCGCCGATCGGACTGCATTGCTGGCCGGTACCAGCCTGAGCACCGCGAACGTGGCCAATATCGGCGCGCGAGTCAGCGACAATGATTTCCGCCAGCTGGTGAGCAATGCGCAGGTTCTGACCGGTGATGCGGCGCTCGGGCTAAAGCTCGGCCTGCGCCTGAACCTGAGCGCGCACGCAGTGGTCGGGCAGGCCTTCATGACCTGCCAGGATCTCGGTCAGGGGATGGACTTACTGCTCAGGTATTACCACCTGCTGGCCTCGGGGTTACACCTGGAGCTCGAAGAGGTCGGTGACCAGTGCGTGCTGACGGTGGTCACCAACCCCATCGACCACGTTGTGGAGTTCGGCTATGAGCTGCTGTACGGCGCACTGATCAATACCGTGCGCGGCATGCTGAATTCACCCGACATGGCAGTGCGCATGGAGTTTCCCTATCCGGAACCCGCGCATTCGGCAGTCTACTATCAGGTGTTGGGCGCAGATGTGCATTTCAACTTTCCGCGCGGCCGCATCCTGTTTCACCGCGATTTGCTGAACACCGTACTGCCCTCGTCGAACCCCGTGTTGCGTCAACTGTACGAAGCGGAGTGCGCACGCCTGCTGGCCGATCTTGAAGGCGAGGATTCCGTGGTGGAGCAAACGCTGCGCCTGCTACGGAAGCTGGAGGGGCAATATCCGCAAATGCCACAAATCGCCAACATGCTGAATTTGAGTCCGAGAACCTACCGGCGCCGCCTGGACGAAGAAGGCAGGGCATTCCAGACCCTGCTCGACCAGGTGCGCAGCGAGCACGCCACCCGCTACTTGCAGAACACGCGCTTACCACTGTCCACGATTGCCTACATGATCGGCTTCAGCGATGCCTCCAACTTCCGGCGTGCCTACATCAAATGGACCGGTAAGTCGCCGAGGTCGGTGCGCGGTGCCTAAAGCCCTCGCGGTATTTCTCGGCGCCGAGGCGGCCCGGCGTATCGCCAGGGATGGCTGGCAGCCGGAGCAGTTTGAACTTTTGGTCGGCGCGTCGGGTGGCGCCAAATGGTTGATACTGGGACACCTGGACAGGGTCCTGTTCGGCGACTACCTGTCGCGCTCAGACCGGCCCCTCGACATACTGGGCTCGTCCATCGGCTCCTGGCGGCACGCCTGCCTGGCTCAGCCAGACCCCGTGGCGGCAATACAGCGCCTGGAGGATGCCTACCTGCGCCAGCGCTACAGCAGCACACCCGATACAGCGGAAATCAGCGAGTCCAGCCGCGGCATGCTGGCACAGATGCTGGGCGAGGACGGCGGCGAACACATCGTCACTCACCCGCGCATTCGCAGCCATATTGTCACGGCGCGCGGTCGCGGCCCGGCAGGCGCGTCTTCCACCGCTATACTGGCAACCGCGCTGGCCAGCGCAGCCCTCGGCAACGGCCTGAGTCGCCGCCTGCTGCGGCTGCATTTCCAACGGGTGATTTTTCAGAGTGGCCTGCGGGCGGAGGCCGGCCTCCAGCTGCAAGACTTTCAGACGCAGCGCGTCGCCCTGAGCGATGCCAACGTCCGGGAGGCGCTGCATGCCAGCGGCTCAATACCGTTTGTACTGACGGGCGAGCGCGATATCCCGGGAGCGCCGCCCGGACAATACTGGGACGGCGGCATTATCGATTACCATTTCGACCTGAGACCGTACAGCGGCGAGGGGCTCCTCCTCTACCCGCACTTCAGCGAGAGAATCGTGCCGGGCTGGTTCGACAAATTCCTGCCATGGCGCGCCACTTCCCCTGCCCGCTTTGAAAAACTGGTGCTGTTGTGCCCGACCCGCGAGTTTATTGCCGACCTGCCGCGAGGCAAGATTCCGGACCGCTCGGACTTCAAGACAATGCCGCACGATGAGCGGGTGAGATACTGGGAGACCTGCATCGAACGCAGTCGCGCACTGGCGGAAGAATTCTCCGCACTGCTGGCACAGCGTGACCCTCTGGCAGGCGCGCTGGTGTTCAGCTGAAGCGCCCGTCATGCAGCTGGAACCTCGTGCCACAGCACTCTTCTCCCAGCATCCGTTCAACAACTAAGGGATCCTCACTGTAGGCCACGCTGCGCCGGCCATCCGGCAAGTCGAACACGGCAATGGCCCGGGATGCCTGCATACCGTTGTAGAGCACCGTATAGCCCGCCACCGTCGCCTCGCCCGCATAAGTGGCGACCAGTTCCCTGACCGCGGTGGCCTCGCGCACAGCGTTCGTCACATCCTCAAACACCCAGCCACCCTGCGGCGGGTGCGAAGACCACAGGCAGCAAGCCTGCTTGGTCATCAGGCCGCTGACCGTGGTAACCAGGCCCATTTCTGCGCGCTGCTCGCGCAGTAGCTGCGCCATTTTTACCGTTGCCTGGAAAACAAAATTGTTGAGTGGCCCCCCGGCGAAGGTCATCCCGCCTGTCACGCTGACATCCGCAGCGGGCGCCAGGCCAAACTCTTCCTGCTGCACACGTATCGCGTAGGGAAAGCAGGAGTACAATTCGCGCAGGGGCACCTCGTTGAAATCCACGCCAGCCAGCTCCATGGCCCTGCGCCCCGCAATGCGAAAGCCTTCACTGGCGCCCAGCTCGGCGCGGCTCGAGATCACCGCCATGAAATTTGATTCGGTGGACGCCACGGGAAACACCCATTGCTCACGTGGTATGCCGAGGGACGTCGCCATCTCCGCCGAGCAGAAAATCAGCCCGGCGGCCTGGTCGACGTTCCACTGGCTGTTGTGCAGTTTGGTATAGGGGAAGGCCAGCATTCGATTGCCCGCCGAATGCTCGCGGACAAACTCGGGGCTCACAACTTCTGTCGACCAGGCATCGGGGTTCGCAGCGGCCAGCTCGCTCAACCCGGCATACATATGCGCCATCTGATCGCGGTGCTCCTGCACGCTCAGGCCCTGTCGGTAGCGCAACGCGCTATCCATGATCGCGTAGTAACCCACCGGCATGCCAAGACCCGCGGCCGACTCCACATCGGACATCATCTCCGCCTCGGGGCGCAACACCACATCGGGCACCGCATCCGGCTGTGCCACCTCAGTTGCCTCTTCCCCGGCTCGTGCGGCGCACTGACTGCGAAAGCGTGCCTCACCTCCGGTAACCAGCACCACCCTGGCCGTGTTGTCGCGGATGCGCTGGCAGGCGCGATCCAGCAGGCTCTGTTGCAGAATGCCGAACTCCGCCAGCAGGGTGGTCGCTGCATCTGACCGCAACCTTTGCGCCAGTAAACGCGCCGGATCGCTATAGCCCCAGAGACTGTTCGGCACCAGGATTTCATCCGCAAGCGCCAGCAGTTCCACGCTCCCGGCATCTGCGGCGGCGTTGCGCAACGCCTGCTCCATCAAGTCCAGAGGTTCCAGTGCCGCACGATGATCCGCCAGCTTCTGTTGAACCGCCGCCACACCAACCAGAACCGGCGTATTACCAGGGCAACTATCCATTGATGAACTCACCGGCATACCAGTTCAGTAGCTGGATTTTTTCGTCCAGCGATTTGTCGGGCTCCATTTCGTAGACGTTGCGAAACCCGATCACCACGCTGGTGACGCCTATGTTTTCCAACTCTTCAATGCCTTCGCGGGTAAACGCATTCTGCCCGGTCGTGAAAATCTGGAAGGGCCTGTTATCCGTTCCGTACTCTTTCCGGAGCTGCTGGATTCGGCCGATATAGCTTTCCAGCTGCTGCATATCTGCGCCGGCGCACATCCAGCCATCGCCGACGCGTGCGGCACGTTTCAGCGCCGGCTCGGTGTGACCGCCGATCAACAGCGGCGTGGGCTCGCCAGGGACAGGGTTCATCTTGTTCGGGGGCATGCTCAGCAACTCGCCCTCAAAGCCGAAGAAGTCGCCGCTACCGAGACCGCGGAGAATCTCGATCTGCTCATCGAAACGCTTGCCGCGCTTTTCCCAGGGTACCTCGCAGACTGCAAAGTCCTCTTCCCAGGGGCTGATGCCGATACCGAAGTCGAAGCGATTACCCGAGAGCACCTGGATGCCCTGCACCTGCTTGGCAACCACCGGCGCCTGACGCACGGCAAGTTTGTAAACAAACGTGGCGAAGCGGATCTTGTCGGTGACCGCAGCCATCGCCGCAACCGCAATCAGGCTCTCCACGAATGGCACGCTCTCGAGGAACTCGCGGCTGCCGTCCTTGTTGTAGGGGTATTTGGAACTCGCCTCCTGCGGGTAGCAGATGCTGTCGGGTATGGCGATACCGTGGTAGCCCGCCGCCTCCGCGGCTTGCGCCAGCGGCAGGTAGTGGCCTGGGTCACACATGCCAATCTGGTAACTGAATTTCATGCCTCTTCTCCTCACCTGCATCACCCCGCGGACAGGTCCCCGGCCGCGTTCGACGCAAAACCACTACTGTAGTCGCTCCCCGAAGCCAGCGCGCCCGCTGCCGTAAAAATCTGCCCGCTGGCCTCAAATAGTGAACTGGAAGGCGATGCCGGGGCCATCCGCGAGGGCGCAAACGATGGGAGCTGGCGGCCCGCCAGGCAAATACCCCGCCAGCGCCCCGGGATGGCGGGCACGCAAAACGTTATACTGATCACAGCTTCGGGTAGATTCGCCGCAATTATGCTCGATATAATTCGCATCAGGGCGCGATTCTGACATAATAGCCGCCCCTTGAAATGCCACGATCGGCGCAGTTTGCATCACTGACGCAGCGTCGGATAATCACAGGACTCAGCATGACCGCAAACATCCAAAGCGCAAAGGTGTACACCGATCTGACGCCGCCCAGACTGATCGAGGAAGCCCTGCAGCGCAATGAAGGCAACCTGTCCGATACTGGCGCTCTACTGGTAACAACTGGCCATCGCACGGGTCGCTCACCCGCCGATCGCTTCGTGGTAAAGGAACCCGGCTCGGAAAACAGCATCGACTGGGGCAGCGTGAATCGCCCCTTCGACGCCGCCAGGTTTGACGCGCTCTGGGAGCGGGTAGAAGACTACCTCGCGAGCCGCGACCGATTTGTCACGCACCTGCATGTCGGCCAGCACAGTGAGCACTACATCCCCGTCACCGTCACCACAGAGACCGCCTGGCAGGCGCTCTTCGGTCGCAACATGTTCATCCGCCCGCCCACTTACAACGCCGGCGACAAGGCGGAGTGGAACATTCTCAACGTGGCCAGTTTTGTCTGCGAGCCGGAGCGCGACGGCACTAACTCGGATGGCGTCGTCATCATCAATTTCGCGCAACGCAAGGTCCTTCTCGCGGGTATGCGCTACGCCGGTGAAATGAAAAAAGCCATGTTCTCGGTGCAGAATTTCCTGCTCCCCGAGAAGGGCGTCATGCCGATGCACTGCAGCGCCAACGTGGGAGAAGAAGGTGATACCACGCTCTTTTTCGGACTCTCAGGTACCGGCAAGACCACCCTCTCCGCTGACCAGGATCGCTACCTGATAGGCGATGATGAGCACGGCTGGGCCAAAGGCTCGGTGTTCAATCTGGAAGGCGGTTGCTACGCCAAGACCATTGATCTCAGCCAGAAAAATGAACCGGTGATCTGGGATGCCATCCGCTTTGGCGCGATTATCGAGAACGTTGTGCTGGATGCAAACCGGCATGCGGATTACACCGACACCAGCCTGACCGAAAACGGCCGTTGCTGCTACCCGCTGGAGCATGTGGAAAAGCGCACGGCCAGTAACGCCGGCGGCGAGCCCAAGTGCGTGATTTTTCTGACCTGCGATGTTTCCGGCGTGTTGCCCCCGGTTTCAATTCTGTCCAAGGAAGCGGCCGCCTATCACTTCCTGAGCGGCTACACAGCGCGGGTGGGCTCCACCGAGCTGGGTGCGGAGGCGGGCATCAACCCCACTTTCTCAACCTGCTTCGGCGCACCTTTCATGCCGCGCCCCGCGGGAGATTACGCGGAACTGCTGATGCAGCGCATCGCGGAATTTGACAGCCAGGTCTACCTGGTGAATACCGGCTGGGCCGGCGGCTCGGGCGCGCCCGGCGGCACTGGCTCCCGTTTTCCCATTCCGGTTACCCGCGCCGTGGTGCACGCCTGCCAGAGCGGGGCACTGCTGAATGCCAAAACGGAGCACCTGGATATCCTCAATCTCGATTTTCCCGTTGCGGTACCCGGCGTGGACGACAAGTATGTCAACCCGCGCAAGGGCTGGGGCGATACCGCGGCCTATGATGAACAGGCCGCAAAACTGGCGTCACTGTTTGCCGACAATATCGAGAACTTCGATGTGTCAGATGCCATCCTTTCCGCCGGACCCAGGGCGAGCTGAACACCGCTCTTGAGGGGCGCGGTTCACCGCGCCCCGTTCAGGCGACACCGACCTCTTCGTTATACCCCACTGATGACATCCTGCAGCGGCTGGCGCCGGTGCAGCATGTGCGCTGATATCTGCTCGCCCAGCAAGTAAAGCGAGGGCACCAGCAACAGCGTGACGCCGGTTGCGAACAGCACCCCGAAGGCCAGCGATATGACCATGGGAATCATGAACTGAGCCTGAATACTCGTTTCAAACATGATCGGCAGCAAACCGACAAAGGTCGTGAGCGACGTCAGGATAATTGGACGAAAGCGGTCTTCACCGCCCTGCAGCAGGGCTTCCACGAGCGAGTGCCCCCGCGCGCGAAACTGGTTGATTCTATCGATCAGCACGAGATTGTCGTTGACCACCACACCCGCTGCCGCGATTACACCCAACAGCGAAAACATGCTCACCTGCCAGTCAAATATGGCATGCCCGAAAATGGCGCCCATGATGCCGAAGGGCACTGCCGTCAGCACCAGCAGCGGCTGAAAGTAGGACCTGAAGGGGATGGCCATCAGCGCATAGACAATCAGCATGGCGAGCGCCATGAAAGTCAGCATGGCACTGAGGAACTCGTCTTCCTCCTGCAATTCGCCATCCAGGCTCATGGCCAGGTCCGGGTAGCGCTCCTGCAGTGCGGGCAAGTGTTTGCGCATGACGTCCTCGACTACCGCTCGCGGGTCAGCCACACCACGAGCGACATCGGCGGTTACTTTCAAAGTGCGCTTGCGGTCCAGCCGCTCGATGGTGAGATAGCCCGGTTGATAACTGACCTCTGCCACGGTATCGAAAGGTATTTCATCCCCGGCCGGCGTGCGCACACGCATGTCGCTGAGATTCTCCACCGACAAGCGCTCTTCTTCCGGATAGCGCACCATGACCCGCACATCCTCCTTGGTGCGGGGAATACGTTGCGCTTCGGCGCCGTAAAAAGCTTCACGGGCCTGCCTTGCCAGGCTCGAGAGGCTGATGGATAAATTCTCCGCGGTGGGTTTCAAACCCAGCTCGATTTCATCCCGCGGGGCCTGCAGCGTATCGTTGACGTTGAATACCCCGGGATAGGCCTCGAGCACACCACGCAATTCATCCGACGCCGCACGCAAATCCTCAATTGATTCCGAGGCCAACACGAGGGTAATCGGACTACCCATTTCATTAATCGTGTAGTCGAGTTGAAAATCCTCCACCGGGCCAATGTCGCCGATCACCTCGCGCCAGCGTTCCGCGAGTTCTTTCACGTCCAGGTCCTCGGACCTGAGCTGCAGCCACGCCCTGATTTCATTTTCCTGGCCGTAGGAAAACATATGCCCGACCACCGGCCCCCCGGCGGCGAATCGCGGATCGGCATTGAACTCGCTGCGAACCTCGATCGCGGCAGCTTCGACCGTATCCAGCACCCTGACAGTTTCACTATAGGGCCCGCCCTTGGGCAGGGTAATTTCTACCTCGGCGTGGTCAGAATTCACGGCTGGAAAAAACGCCGAGCGCAACCAGCCGCCTGCATACAAGGCCAGGCTGAAACACAAAGCCACCACAAAGAAGGCAATAACTATCAGGTTGGCGCGCAGACAGCGCTGTAGAAACGGGCGATAGATATCCCGCGCCACGTCCGTCATGCCCTGCGCCATTCGCGCCCGGATGGCCTCCAGCCGGGTGAGAACACGATAGCGACTGGGACGCTGGGGACGCATGTGCGCGAGATGCGACGGCAGGATCCACATGCATTCGACCAGCGAGAATGTCAGCGCAAGGATTACGACGACCGGCAGGGGTATTGCGGCTGTCGCCATCTCTCCCGGCAGGAATAGCATGGGAGCTACAAAAATCATGGTCGATACAACGGCAAACATCACCGGCTTGACGACACCACGAGCGCCGTTGACAGCTCCTTTGGCGCCGGTCTCGCCCGCCGCCTGGTGCGAGTGAATGGACTCGCCAACGATGATGGCATCGTCCACGACAATCCCCAGAACGAGCAGGAAAGCCATCAGGGACACCATGTTCAGGCTGACACCGGTCAGCGGCAATACAAAAAAGGTGCCCATGAAAGCCACGGCGATACCCACGCACACCCACAGTGCCAACAGCGGCCGCAGGAATACCATCAGCACGAGGAAAACCAGCAACAGGCCTCCGAAGCCGTTCTCTATCAGCATCCGGGTGCGTTCACGAAAGGGGTCAGCGGAGTCGCGCCAGAACTCAAGCACAACACCGTCGGGCAGGCGGGCACGCGTCGCTTCAACCCAGCGCCCCACGGACTCACTGGTGGCGAGCGTATCCGGGTTGGACGCGACATACACGTGCAAATTCAACGCCGGCAGACCGTCCAGGCGCGTGCGAACGTTTACATCCTCAAACCCGTCCCGCACGCTGGCTATATCGCCGAGTAGCACCTGTGTGCCATCGCGCGTGCTCAACAGCGGGATCTGCTCAAAATCCAGGCGGTCATAGGCCTGTCCGCGAGTCTGCAACTGGATATCGCCCTCACGGGTCTTCAACGTGCCGGCGGGCAGGTTCAGCGACGAGGAGCGGATAGCGGCGACTACCTCATCAAACGTCAGGCCATACTGCCGCAGCGTGTACTCGGAAACCTCCACCGCGACCTCGTACGGCCGGGGGCTACTCAGTTCGACCAGGGAGACATGCGGTTGCGTGGCCAGATCGTCACGTAATTGCTCCCCCAGCGCCTTCAGTTCACGCTCGCCGATATCGCCGGCGAGACTCACCATCGCCATGTGATTGCGGTGGGCCAGCTCGGTCACGATGGGGCGCTCGGCGTCCACCGGAAACGTGGATATGGCATCCACACGGGATTTTACCTCGGCGGTGAGCCGCTGCATGTCATAGCCGGATTGCGCCTCGATCAGCACGGTACCTGAACCCTGACGCGCGGTAGAACGGATCTCCTTCACGCCGTTGAGGTCGTGCACGGCCTCTTCGATACGTTTGCAGATCTGCTGCTCGACTTCACTCGGCCCCGCGCCGGGATACGGCATTGAGACGCTCACGATATTGAGCTCGAATTCGGGAAAGAACTGTTTATCGAGAGAGGGAATCGCGAGCAATCCGCCGATAACCAGAAATACCATCAACAGGTTGGCTGCGATCGGGTTGTCAACGAACCAGCGAATCGGGCCGCCCATGGCTAGCCTCCCGCCTGCGCGCGCGGCGCCGGAGACTCCGCCTTGCCCGCCATCTGCGCGACACTGGCGACACGCACTTCAACGCCGGCGATCACCCGCGGCACCTCACGCACCATTACCCGCTCGCCATCCTGCAGACCCTGCACCCAGACGGTGCCTGAATCGCTGTGCAGCCTGCGTACCGGGCGAGTGCGCGCAACTCCGCCCTCATCCACAATCATGACCGAATCATCGCTGAGCAGGGCCGAACGCGGCAGACCGACCACATCCGGGAGCGGTTTGCCGCTGATTGTGGCGTGCACAAACAGCCCGGGTGAAAGGGGTGGACGCTCACTACCGGGCTCGCGCGCGAATGGCTTTGCAACCTCTGCCACGGCATACACCATTCGACTGTCCTCGTCGATGCTGGCGTCGGTGCGCACGATGCGCCCCTGCCAATGCCATTCCCGATTGGCAAAAACAGCGCGCAGGTCTACCCTTGCACCCGTTTCGCGCCCGCTTTCCCTGTCTTCCTCGTAGGTCAGGGGCAGGTCGAGCAGCGCGACCTGCCTGCCGGACAGCGGCAACCGCACCTCCACGGCATCGGTGGCGAAAACGGTCGCCAGAGGCGAGCCGGCGCTCACGAATTGCCCCACATCGACCAGCTTTTCACTGACCCGACCATTGAATGGCACCGAGATTTCCGTACGCGCCAGATCGAGTTGTGCCGCCTGCAGGTCCGCCTCAGAGGCTTTGAGCGCCGCTTCGGCCGCGGCAATTTGCGGCTTGCGCAAAAACAGCGCGTTGGCCTCCGCTGTGCCGAGGTCACGCCACTCCCGCTCCGCCTGCCGCGAGCGTCCGCGCTCCTCGGCAAGCTGCTGCTTCGCGGCAGCTACCTGTGATTCCGCGCGCGCAATCGCAAGCCGGTAATCGATATCTTCAATCTTCACCAGCAGCTCATTGGCAGTGAAGAATCCACCCACGGCAAACCCGGGCGAGACATTCTCGACACGGCCGCTGACCCGGCTCACGACCCGGACCTCACGAGTCGGGCGCACCGTACCCTGTGTCTGCACCGCAAGCGACTCCTGACCCGGCTGGGCGATCACCACCTCCACCGTGGGAGGACCCGCCTCCGGTGGCACCTCCGGCGTCGGATCCGGCTTGCCTACCAGCACGGCATAGGCTGCCAGCCCACCCAGGAGCAGGATCAGCGCGGCCCAGAGGCTGTTGCGCGCTACCGTAAATGCCATGTCCGCTCCCATTTCCGCACGTCTATCAACGCGCCAGTCTACCGTGCCCGGCCATTTCGCGTCCAAATCATTCATCAGCGAGCGCCGTACCCGCTCAGGTAGACACGCGCCACTACCCGAGGTTCTACATTTCAGGCATCCGCCCAAGAAAATACGCAGAAAATCGACATCAGATCGGGAGGGTGGGGCCGGAATCTGCGGCTACCCCCTTGTGGACCAGCCCCGGGGAACCCCCCTTCTAGTATGTTTACTCTAATTTTTTTGCCTAAGATCGACGCATCTGGTGAAGAAACCAGCGAATAGCAGAACAGGAGATGAAACATGGCTGCACAAGCAACCAGCAAAAAAGCTACCGCCAGGAAGCCGGCGACGAAGCGCAAAACCGCTCCCGGGCGTACCACTACGACGGCGAAAAAACCCGCTGCCAAGCGCAGGCCCGCCTCGCAGAAAGCCGCTTCCAGCAAGACTACGACCGATTTCAGTGCAAGAGCCCAGGAAGCAGGCCGCAAAGCGTTTCTGGCTGGCCTCGGCTTTTATGGCAAGGCTTTCGATCAGGCACAGGAACAGTTTGACAGCCTGCAGGGGCGTCTTGAAGAGCGCCGTAAAAAAGCCGACAAGCTGTATCGGGAGCTGGTCAAGCGTGGTGAGAAGGTTGAGAAAAAGGCCAAAAGCCGAATCGACGATATCGAGCTGCCGAAGCTTGAACTTGAGAGCCTGACCGATCGCAAGAAGCTGGAAGCCCAGCTTGACAGGGCACGCACTCGTTTTGACGAGCTGAAAAATTCTGTCGGCTTCAGGGGTGCCGCGTAAGCAACACCCATCCAGGACCTCTTGCCCCTCATCAGTAGGGGCCACGTGGGGCCACTTCGTGGCCCCTTTTTTTCGCGCGCGACAATCTCTACCGGCCTGAACCCGCACCCCCCGGGTCGCTAGCGTTGGCTAACCTTCCCGCCTGTACACACAGTCACTTTTTTATGTACTAATCTGTTCTAATAGCCGACTGGACACAGTGTCCGGTCACCACCGCGGCAGACAACCGAGGGCAGACGGCATGAGCGACGAAAAGAGCACCGTATCCGACAAGGCAGGTGAAATTGCAAAGAATATCTGGCTCGCCGGAGTGGGGGCCTACGGAAAGGCCGTTGAAGACGCACATGGCAGGCTGGAGAAGGCGATGGAGCCACCCAAACTATTCAAGGAACTGGTCAAAGCCGGCAGCGCACTGGAGGAGGACGCCCGCGAGGCGCTGGGAAGTGCCTCGTCCGCGCGACAATCGGTGGAAGAACGCATCGCCCGCGTGCGCGATAACTTCCAGATGCAGCGCCCCGCCCGCATCGAAGACCTCATTGCACTGACCAAACAAGTGGAGCGGCTCAGCCGCAAGGTCGACTCACTGACAAAAGCACTGGACGAACAGGGCCTGAAGGTTCCGGGTCGTCCGCAAGCGGGCACTCGCACCATGGCAAAGAACACAGCAAAGAACACGCCAAAGAAGAAGCCTGCGCCAAAGAAAAAATCTGCAGCAAAAAAATCAGCCAGGACAAAAGCGGGCTCCGGCAAATCCGCCACGGGCAAGCGGCGCGCGAGCCCCGCAAGCGAGCCTCGCAGCTAACGACCCACCAGGATGAAGACCCGGGACAGGATTCTGCACACCAGCCTGGCGCTGTTCAACGAAGAGGGCGAAGCGGAGACGACCACACTGGATATCGCCACCGAACTGGATATCAGTCCGGGCAACCTCTACTACCACTTCAAGGGCAAGGACCAGATCATTGCCGAGCTGTTCCATCAGTATGAACGGGCGCTGACCAACACGCTGACCGCACCGATAGAAAACCCCCTGAGCACCGACCGCGCGGGCGTGGAGGCCAACTGGTACTACCTGTACGTTCTCATGGAAGAGATGTACCAGTATCGCTTCCTCTACCACAATCTCGACAACATCCTGCACCGCTACCCGCGCGTGCAAACCGGATTTCGCCAACTGATACAGCTGAAACGCGCGGCCATGTACGCCATTTGCAGAACGCTTGTGCAGCAGGAGGTCATCGCCGCACGTGACCAGCAACTGCTCGGCCTGGCAGACAACATGACGCTGGCCATGACCTTCTGGTTCAGCTACGAGGCCTTGTTGCACGACGGGCGCTCGCCCGAAATCACCATTCACCAGGGCGTACTGCAGCTACTCACCATGGTAGCGCCCTACCTCGGTGACGAGCAGCTCAGATTCTATCGGGACTGCGAGGCGATTTACGCCAGCATGCTCGCTGCAGCGGAATGACCTTCCCGGGGCCGACACGCGTCAGTGCTGGCGTTGCAGCAGTACGACATCCGCGGCGGGAAATTCGGGCTCTATGTCGTGGCGCGCAGCCCACCATTGCCAGGTGGCAATACTGAAAAAACAGACATGCGTCGGGTCGTTGCGGTAGTGCCACCTGTCAAAAGCCGCCCGATTGAGCACCCGCTTGGTCATCACACCGAGCCACCCGCCCGGCTCAAGTAGCGACCATAGTCGCTCCAGCTCCCAACCCGGGCGGTGAAGGTGCTCCACGACTTCTGTTGCAGTGACAAAATCGTAGGATCGCGCCAACACGTGCTCACCCGGCGCATAGTACGGGTCGTAGACCGCGACACTGTAGCCTGCCTCCTCCAGCATGTGCGCGAGCGCCGGCCCCGGACCACAACCAAAATCCAGGCCGCGGGCGGGCGGCGGCAACCGCGCCATCAGGGGTGTCGAGAGGCGGGAGAGAAAGCCGCGGTAGCCCGGGTCGTCAACCCGATTGTTATGCAAATCGTATACAGCACGCTCGGCTGACAGGCTCAACCGCGATTCCGCCGGTACGAATACCAGCTCGCAGTCGCCACATTGCAGGTACTCGCGATAGCGGTCGCGGCTGTAGGCAGCCAGCTGTTCGCCATCACACAGGGGACAGTGTGTTTCAACAGCCATCTGCTATCATCCCTGTTCACTTTCTCGCTAACCCCACCATCAAGGAGCGTAACATGAGCATTAAAACTGGCGATACCATCCCCCCTTGCACACTGAAAACCATGGGCGAAAAAGGTCCGCAGGACATCAGCACGGACGACATTTTCTCCGGCAAGAAGGTCGTCCTGTTCGCTGTACCCGGTGCATTCACGCCAGGCTGCAGCTTGACGCATCTGCCTGGTTACGTGGTCAATGCCGATAAAATCAAGGCGAAAGGCGTGGACACCATTGCCTGCATGGCGGTAAACGACGCCTTCGTGATGGATGCGTGGGGCGAGGCGCAGAATGCTCAGGAGTTGCTCATGCTCGCCGATGGCAACGGGGATTTCACCGCCGCACTGGGGCTAGAACTCGACGGCAGCGGCTTCGGCCTCGGCACCCGTAGCCAGCGCTTCGCAATGATCGTGGAGAACGGCACGGTTACCGCACTCAACGTGGAAGAAGGTCCAGGCGTCGACGTGAGCTCTGCGGAAACCATCATGGCGCAGTTATAGCAGTTACAGCAGCTCGCAACTGCCAGTGCGCGTCAGTTGACCAATGTATAGCAGACCAGGCTGATCACGACCGCGCCGACCAGGTTCAGCGTCACCCCCTCGCGCGCCATGCGCGCGGTGGTGAGCATGCCGCTGCCGAAAACCACCGAGTTGGGAGCAGTAGCCACTGGCAACATAAAGGCGCAACTGGCGCTGATCGCGGCGGGCACCATTATCTGCTCGGGCGCGATACCCGCGGCCAACGCCGCGGCAGCCAGAACGGGCATCAGCAAAGTGGTGCTGGCAGTGTTGGAGGTGGTCTCTGTCATAAAGGTGACGGTGAGGCAGATCAGCAGGATCAGCAGGTAGGTCGGCAGGCTCGCCATGTCTGCCAGCCACAACCCCAACAGATCGCTCAGCCCGGAGTTGACAAACCCCTGTGCGAGACAGATTCCCCCGGAAAATAGCAGCAGTACGCCCCAGGGGATGCTGCTCGCCCGCTCCCAGTTGAGCAGGCGCTGGCCTTTACCGTCGGGGATGACGAACAACAGCACAACAGCCAATAGCGCCACCGATGCGTCGTTTGCACCCGGAAGATTGAACCAGGTTTTCCAGCCACCGAAGGGCTCGCTGCGCGTTATCCAGGCCAGCGCTGTCAAGCCAAACACCAGCATCACCCGACGCTCCTCAGTGCGCCAGGCGCCAACCTCCGGCAGATTGATTTGCAAACCGCCCTTCAGGTTGCGCGTCAGGTAAAGCGCCATAATCGGTACCAGCAGGATCACAACGGGGAGCGCCCAACTCATCCACTGGCTGAAGCTGATTGACCGCCCGGTGGTCTGCTCGTAGACCTGCATAAAAATCAGATTCGGCGGTGTACCGATTGGCGTACCCACACCTCCCACACTGGCCGCATAGGCAAGGCCCAGCAGCAGCGGAGGCGCCAGGCGCGCCTTGTCTTCAACCGCGTCCAATAAGGCCAGTGCCACAGGCAACAGCATCAGCGTGGTCGCCGTATTGGATATCCACATACTCAATACGGCCGCCGCCGCCATGAATCCCATGACCAGCCGGCGACCACTGCTGGCGCCGAACAGGTGGATCATCGACAGTGCAATACGCCGATGCGCCCCGCTGTGCTCCATGCCCTTGGACAGCAGGAAGCCCCCCAGCAGCAGCAGAATGAGCGGCGAACCATAAGCCTGCCCCACTTCCGCCGGTGTCAGCACTCCCAACAGGGGCAGCACCGCCAGCGGTACCAGGGAAGTCACCGGGATCGGTACCGGCTCAAAGACCCACCAGAGCACGCACAGAACCGCCACTGCCGCCACCACCGCCATATCCTCGGTATAACCGGCCCACTGGCAGGCCAGTGCGGCGCAGGCCGCCGCCAGCGGACCCAGCCAAAGGGCCACAGAACGCGTCACGGTCAAGAATCTCTCTCCTGTCAGGCTTGTATAGGGGCTGCTGTCACACTCATCCCCGGTTTGCATCCTGTCTGAGCACACCGGGCGTGTAAAGTCCGGGACGCGTAGTCCGGGACGCGCAGCCCGCTGGCACCCACCGCTGGCAGGCGCTAGACTCCACGCATGAACCAGGCTCTCTCGCAACCACTCATTGATCGTTTTGGCCGGCGCGTCGACTACGTCCGTCTCTCTGTCACCGACCGCTGCGATTTTCGCTGTGTCTATTGCATGGCGGAAGACATGCACTTTGCGCCCAAAGCCGAAGTACTGACCCTGGAGGAGTTGCGGGAAGTGGCGGAGGTATTCGTCGGTCTCGGCGCTCGCAAGATCCGGCTGACCGGTGGTGAACCCCTGGTACGCAACAATGTGCTGTCACTCATACGCGACCTGGGCGCCATGCCGGGTCTCGAGCAACTGGTGCTGACCACCAACGGCTCGCAACTGCAAAGACTGGCCGCGGAACTTCGCGAAGCCGGTGTCCAGCGCATCAATATCAGCCTCGATAGCCTGCAACCGCGTAAATTTCGTCACCTAACCCGTTTTGGCAATCTCGAGCAGGTGCTCGCGGGCATTGACGCAGCCGTCGCTGCGGGCTTCGCGGGCATCCGCCTCAACGCGGTCATACTCCGGGGTCGCAATGAAGACGAAGTTATCGACCTGGTAGCGTTTGCACGCGCGCGCGCTATCGATATCGCTTTCATCGAGGAGATGCCGCTGGGTATGATCGATGAGCACAATCGCGCCGCGACCTTTCTCAGCAGCGATGAGTTGCGCGACCTCCTGAGCAAACACTACACGCTGCACGCCCAGGACAGCCCGACCCAGGCCGCGGGCCCCGCTCGCTTTTATCGCATGCCCGACAGCCCGTCTCGCGTGGGCTTTATTTCGCCGCACAGCCACAACTTCTGCCACCTGTGCAACCGTGTGCGCGTTACGGCACAGGGCAGGCTGCTACTCTGCCTGGGAAACGAGCACTCCTGTGACCTGCGCGCGGTCTTGCGCGCGCCGGGCTACTCCCGTGAAAGGCTGCGCTCAGCCATCATCGACGCCATGGCGCTGAAACCGGAGCGTCACCACTTCGACCTTGAAGCGGAGCCCGATATCGTGCGCTTCATGAGCACCACCGGCGGCTGATTGCAGCCCGCGACAGATCGCGCCCGGTGCCGGACGATATTCAATCGCGTACAATGCAAAGCCCCCGGATTGAGGCACGCACGTGAAGCCAGAAGATTTCCCACAGCTCGCATCGGTGCAGCAGATAGAACAGGGTTTTGAGTCGCACGGCTATATTTGCAGCCGCAAAATTGCCACAGCCGTCTTTCTCGCCTTCCAGTTGCGTAAACCGATACTGGTTGAAGGCCCCCCTGGTGTGGGCAAGACCGAGCTGGCCAAAACCACCGCCCTGTTGCTGGGTACCCCGCTCATTCGCCTGCAGTGTTACGAGGGCCTGGATGAGGCCAAGGCACTGTACGAATGGAAGTACGGCAAACAGCTCCTGTACACGCAGGTACTCAAGGAAAAGCTCGGCGACCTCCTGCAGGGCGCCAAGGGACTGGCGGAGTCCGTCCAGCGCCTGCACCAGTTCGGCGATATTTTCTACTCCGAGGATTTTCTGGAGCCGCGACCGCTGCTGAAAGCAATGCAGCAGGAAAAAGGCGCCATTCTGCTGATCGACGAGATAGACAAATCCGATTACGAGTTCGAGTCCCTGCTGCTCGAAATACTCTCAGACTACCAGATCTCCATACCCGAGATCGGAACAGTAAAGGCGCGCACGACGCCGATGGTGTTTCTCACCAGCAACAATACGCGTGACATTTCAGACGCACTCAAACGCCGCTGCTTGCACCTGTACATTCCGTTTCCGACGGTTGGCCTGGAGGAGCGGATTATTCGTAGCCGGGTACCCAACGTGGACGAGAGACTTCGTCACCAGCTGGTCGAATTCGTGCACTCACTGCGACAGCTCGATCTGAAAAAGGCGCCCGCCATTTCCGAAACCATAGACTGGGCCCGCAGCCTTCTGCTGCTGCACGCGGATCAACTCGAAACAGAGCTTGTGCGCAGCACACTGAACGTGCTGCTGAAGTTCGAGGAGGACATCCAGAGTACGGAGGCCAACCTGGGCAACATGGTTCGCGAGTGCAGAAAAGAAAGCGCCAGCGGTGAAACAGGCTGAACACGCGAACGCCAGTTGAAATCCGCACGCCGGGCGGCATGCAGTCCAGCCTGGTCAGTTTTATCCAGGTACTGCGCAGCCACGAGGTGCGCGTGTCTCCGGCGGAAACCCTGGATGCGGTAGACGTCGCCTCGACGCTTGGCTACACAGACCGCGCCCTGCTGCGTGACGGCCTGGCAATGACACTGGCGAAGACTCCGGAGGAAGAAGCTATCTTCCTGCAATGCTTCGACGATTTTTTCGGGCTGGACCTGGCGAACTACGCGCTACCATCGGACACCACCAGCCCCGGGCAAGCGAGTGACGCCAACACGGAGTATCCCACGGAAGGAACGGACGCAGCAGCGGCCACTGCGACGGGCAGCGATCCGGAGCCGCATTTCGAGACCCTCAGCAAGGCCGCGGAAGAAAGCCCCGCCCTGAGCGCGCTGATGCAATCCAGCCTGATGCACAACCTGCTGCACAATGATCGCAACGCGATGGCGATGGCAATGGGCCAGGCAGCCCGGGAGGCGGGGCTTGCCGATATGCAGATGTTCACGCAAAAAGGCCAGTTCACCAGGCGCATGCTGGATGCACTGGGCGAGCAGCATATTCGCGACGCGGTGGTTGAGCTGGAGCAGTCCGGGAACCCGGCGCTTCCACTGGTGCAGCGCTATCGCGATGTGCTCCGCGAGCAGGTGAGAGACTATGTGGAACGCGAGTACCTCCTGCACGCCGAGGGTCGCTCCCGCCAGTTCATGGACGATATCCTGAGCGGGGTTCGCCTCAACAATATCGAGCATGTCTACCTGCACAAGGTGCAGGAACTCATCCGAAAAATGGCCCGAAAGCTGGCGAGCCGCCATTCACCCAGGCGGCGGCGACAAAAACGGGGCCAACTGAACATGCCCCGGACACTGCGCAGGGGAATCGCCAACGACGGTGTGATGTTCGACCTCCACTGGCGGCGCGCCAGGAAAGAGAAGCCGCAGATACTCGCCGTCTGTGATGTGAGCGGCTCGGTTGCAGCCTATGCCAAATTTCTGCTGCTTTTTCTCTACAGCCTCCAGGACGTCCTGCCCAAGGTGCGAAGTTTCGCTTTTTCCAGTCACCTGGGCGAAGTTAGCAACTACTTTGAGGACTACTCAGTCGAAGAGGCTATAGAACTCATCAACCGGAAGTATGGCGGCGCAACCGATTACGGCAGCAGCCTGCTGGATTTTGCCTCACTCGCCATGGATGACATTAACAGCAACACCACCGTTATTGTCCTCGGTGATGCGCGCAACAACCATGGCGAACCGCGCCTCGATCTACTGCAGAGCATCTACCAGCGGAGCAAACAGCTTATCTGGCTGAACCCGGAGTCACGCAGGTCCTGGGGCAGCGGCGACTCGGAAATGCTGCGCTACCAAAGCGCCTGTCATTTTAGCGCCGAATGCAATAACCTTAAGCAGTTGGAGCGCATCATCGACCAACTGCTGAAGAGTACTCGATAACGCCCATGGCCTACTTGTGTAAAGACTGCAGCTACCGCGGCAAGACGAGTGGTCAGGTGGGCGAGTGCCCCGCCTGTGGCTCATTTAACATGGTGAGACGGCCAACAGATCAACAGGCCGCGGCAACGCCCGCTCCGAAGTGGCGCATTGCCCTTATGCTGCTGTTGTGGAGTTGCCTGATCGCTTTGGTTGGCGCAAAACTGATCCAGTGAAACTTACGGCCGAACATTTCCCTGTCTCCTGCTCGCTGCAAACGCTGGTGCAGGAAAACTTTGCCGGTGCCGCTGGCGAAGAGGGGCATCATCACATGTCACTGGACGAGTTGCTGGGCTATCTCCGCAACCCCGGAGACCTTGACCTTACGCCTTTCGCAGACCTTCTCAGCCAGACAGAAGAGATGGGCGACCCGGCGCTGCCATCGCCGGAACACACCGCCATCCTGCGCTGGATCGGCGAAGCCATGCACCAGTTTGAGCAGCGTTTCCCGCTGGAAGAGCCACTGGCATCGCAGGTTCGACGACTGAAGCCGCTGGCCGCGGCCATAGCCCTCACCGACCCGGACTTCATGCAACCGGACGTACATCCCTTGCACCAGCTCCTCGACACCATCCACGAGCGAGCGGTGGGCTGGCAGGCAAGGCTCGGACGCGCCGGCGTAGTGCTGGAGAAGCAGGTGGCGACTGCCGTAGAGGGTGCACTCTCCTGGTTCGGTAATCGCACCGTCGATATGGAAGCAGTCTGCGCGGATTTCATTGCCGCTGCTGAGCGCGACCAGGCTCGCGCACAGCGCATGTCTCGCCGCGTGGTGGAGGCGGAACTGGGCCGCGTGAAAACCGCCGCCGCAAAACGCGAAGCATCCGGAATGATCAACGGCCTGCTGGAACGATACGCCGCGCCACCGGAGATTGGCGAATTCCTCAAAGGTCCATGGTACGACAGCGCGCAACTCCTGTTACTCAAGTTCGGAGCGGATTCCGAGCAGTGGCAGAAGATGCGCGAAACTACAGAAACCCTGCTGGATTCACTCCAGAGCCTGGAGAATGCGCCGGAGGACAGGCGCCAGCATATCTTTGCCCTGGTCACGCAGCTCCCCAAGGAGATGCGTCGCTGGCTCTTGAGCCTGCATCACGACACGGACGCGGTGAACGATGCAATGGCTCTGGTCGAGTTCGCGCACTTGCGAATATTGAGGCAGCAGCCGGTAAATCTTGAGTGGATTCTGCCTCTCACCGTCGCCGCGGCAAACGACGAGAACTACCGCAGCGAGCTGGTCAAAGCACTCGGGCCAATACAGGAAGGGCACTGGTTCGGTGTAGAAACACGCAAGGAAGGCATGCTGCGCGTAAAACTCGTGCTGAAAGAAGAGCGCGAGCAAAGATTGCTTTTCACCAACCTGGCCGGCATGAAAGTGCTGGACCAGAGCTTTGAGCAGTTCGACGAGTTACTGGAAAAAAAACGCGTCATGGCGCTGCCCACCGGCAGCGGCTTCAGTTTGTGTCTGGCTATCGCCGCGGGTATCAGCACTACCGAGAAACTGAATGCACTGTACACGCGCGTATCCCGGGAATCACCCGGAACGTCCATCGCGCCGGTGGAGAGCACCAGCGACGAATCTGCCGGGGAATCGCAACCTGCACCGACAGAGGTCGCAGCTCCGGAACCGGCGCCACCAGAACATCCTCCCGAAGCTGAGCCTGCGGCCGGGCCAGGCCAGCAACCCGAGCCCATACCCGAAGCCGATCTCGATCTCGATCTCAATCCGGATCCCGACCCCGATCCCGACCCCGAATCCGGGCCCCGGCGCGAACCCGGGCCGGAATTGGAGCACACGCCCACCGGAGAGTCCGCGGATGATCCGCAGGACCTGGACACTGCGTTCGCGGAATTGCAGGCGCTGCTCGACGAAGACCCGCTCTCCTCCGAGTATGGACTGGACGACCTGGACTCTTTCAACACTCCCCCGGAGGAGCGCGAAGACGAAGCGCCCCCGGCAGAGACGACCGCCAGGGACAAAGCCGGGGAGCCAACTGACTCCGGAGACGATCCCAGCCAATGGCTGCAGCCCCCGGAGCCGTCCGATCCTGAGCCACGCCGGGCCGAAGACTCACCGAAACAACCGGGTTCAGTGGATGGCATGGATGAAATCTTTACCGAGCAAGTCCCGGAAACACCTGATCCGAAGGCGGCAATCAGTGAAAGGCTGACCACTGAAGAGTCAGCAAGTTCTCCCGATAGCACAGACAGCGAGTCGCAATCGGACCTGAACCTGCCAATGGGCGCCTGGCTGGGTTTTCACGATGGCGCCACACCCCTCATGGCCAAACTGGCGGTACACGATCCGGAAGAGGACATTTACATTTTTGTGAATCGCAGCGGTATCAAGATGCGCCAGATCGCCGGCAAGGATCTGCGCAGCCTGGTCGCCAGGGGGCTGGTGGATATCCTGCAAACAACGTCCAACTTCCGCGATACGGTCAACGATGTACGCAAGAAACTCGACTCTTGAAGAGGGAGTAATTCCCTATGCCTGAACAGCGCAAGCATCTCAGACTACCGATTGAAAGTCGGACAATTATCGAGTTGATTTCACCCCAGGTCGGCACCCAAGGCACCGGCCGCCTGGTCACCTGCCAGACATTGAACATATCGCGCGCCGGGCTGCAGGTGGCATTGAACGAGGAGGTGACCGTAGGCGCTATTTTGCAGATAAGCGTCGAGCTGCCCACCGAAGAGGAGCCGCTATATCTCGCCGGCGAAGTGCGCTGGTGTGGATACAACGACCTGGATGCCGAGTTGCGCTGGCTCGCGGGCTTTAAACTGTTGAACGCCGAGAGCAGCGATATCGGACGCTGGGCAGAGCTGATCTCGGCGATGGAAAATAGCTGAACTGTCCGCGCGATCGACCGCTTGCCCTTCGCTTCGCAAACAAAGTGACGCGATGCAGTATCAATCGTCGTCCACGCTCTCCAGCGCAAGCCCGCCAGACGCACCTTCCGAGTCGCCTTCCTGCGTCGCAAACTTGATCTTCAAGCGCAAGTTGTTGGGCGAATCCGCATTTCTCAAGGCTTCCTCGTCGGTGATTTTGCCCTCGCGGAAGAGTTCGAACAGGGCTGCATCGAAGGTTTTCATGCCAAGGTTTTCGGACTTCTCCATCACTTCCTTGATGCCGTCTATCTCGCCCTTGAGAATGAGATCCTGCACTATCGGCGTCCCCAGCAATACCTCAATAGCGGCAGCTCGCTTGCCGTCATGCGTGGGAATCAGCCGCTGGGAAACTATGCACTGCATATTCAAGGATAAATCCATGAGCAGTTGCATGCGACGATCTTCAGGAAAGAAATTGATGATTCTGTCCAGGGCCTGGTTGGCGTTGTTGGCATGCAGCGTTGAAATACACAGATGCCCCGTCTCCGCAAACGCGATCGCGTGCTCCATTGTCTCCCGGTCACGGATCTCACCGATGAGGATCACATCCGGCGCCTGGCGCAGCGTGTTCTTCAATGCGTTGTGCCAGCTACGGGTATCTACGCCCACCTCACGCTGGTTGACAATAGACTTCTTGTGGCTGTGTACGAATTCCACGGGATCTTCAATGGTGACGATGTGGCCACTGCTATTGCGGTTGCGGTAATCGATAAGGGCGGCGAGCGATGTCGACTTGCCCGAGCCGGTTGCGCCCACAAACAGCATCAGGCCGCGCTTGCGCATAACCACTTCGGTGAGCGTGCCCGGCAATCCGAGATCCCGCCAACTCGGGATATCAGCAACAATGTTCCGGGCGACAATACCCACCTCGTTGCGCTGCACGAATATATTGATGCGAAAGCGGCCATAGCCCGAAACCGATGTGGCCAGATTCATTTCGAGCTCCTTCTCGAATTCCGCGCGCTGCGCCTCGTCCATGATCTCGTAGGCGATCTCCTTGATCTCGCCGGGTCGCAGAATTTCACTGGCGATGGGTTTGAGCTCTCCCTCGAATTTGGCACAGGGCGGCGCACCCGTACTGAGAAAGAGATCTGACCCGTTCTCAGCGGACAGTATTTTTAACCATTCGACTATTCTCACGCAAACCCCCCCGGTTTCTCTTGCACTTACTGTAGCAGCTTGCCACTGTCGGACAAGAGCGCCACTGACCCATGCGGTACTCTCTGATTCGTCAGCTACACACTGGCCACTTTCAGGGCGCAATCGTATACTGTGCGGCCGCGCAAAACAGCAAGGATAATAACCGTGGAAAACGCCCGTCCCACACCGCTTCTGGAAGACTCTGAAGCCACGCGAGGCAAACTTGAGCAGTGGCTGTCCGCTCACCGGGACACCGCCGTACACATTCCAGAGCTGACCATCCCTGAAGCCACGGGCATGTCCAATGTCACGCTGCTGTTCGATGTCCAGTGGCAGGAGAATGGCGTCAAGCATAGCGAGCCGGTAGTGGCGCGCCTGCAGCCCGATATAGACCGCCCCGTGTTCCCGGATTACGATCTCAGCCTGCAGTACGAGGTAATGGAAAGCCTCGGTCGCCACAGCGATATTCCCGTTCCGGAATTGCGCGGGCTCGAAACGGACAAATCTCTCCTGGGTGTGCAGTTCTACTTCATGAAGCGCACAGAAGGCCGTATTCCCAGCGATATGCCGCCCTACAATCTGGATGGCTGGATGCTGCACGAGACCACGCTGGAACAGCGTGCGGACATGTGGCGCGCAGCCGTCGATACCATGGCGCGATTCCATCGGCTGGACCACCGTGAGCTGGGCTTTGACAAACTGCGGGAGCCCGGCAAGACACCCCTGCAGCAACAGCTCGAGTACTGGCAGCAATACCACGCCTGGGCGCTGGAGGGCCAGGTCCAGGATATCTGCCAGGCAGCGCTGGATTGGCTCTGGGCCAATCAACCCGAGAACGAGCCCACCGTGCTGTGCTGGGGCGACTCGCGTCTCGGCAACATGATTTTCAAGCCGTCGCTGGACGGCGTCGCCGCCGTGCTGGACTGGGAGATGGCCGTTCTGGGCAACCCGGTCCAGGACATCGCCTGGTTCAATTACCTGGATTCAACCTTCGCGGAGGGGCTCGGTATGCCGCGACTGGAGGGCCTGCCGGACTACGATGCCACCGTGGCGCAGTGGGAGGCGGCATCCGGCCACTCAGCACGCGACTACGGGTACTATCAGATATTCGCGGGAATGCGCTATGGACTGCTCCTGTCGCGGATCATGCTGGCCACGGGTCAGGCAGCGGAAGTTCAGAACAATTTTGCTTGCCAGCTTCTGCAAACCCATCTGGACAAACTCGACTGAAGGCAACGCCTGCCGCCCGCCGCCTGTACTACAACTCTACGCAACTATACACTTGACCCGCGCCAAAACGGCTAATATCGGCCAGCTACCGGTCGGGTGACTGAAAGGAGTTTCCATTGCCCTCCACACTGGATACCGCGTTGCAAGCGTTCACCCGGCCTGACGTGCTCAATATGCTCACGCAAATCCGCCGCGGCATTGAAAAAGAGAGCCTGCGCATTACCCCGGAGGGCAAACTCGCCCAGACCCCTCATCCGCAGCGCCTTGGTTCACCACTGACCCACTCGTCGATCACCACGGATTATTCTGAAGCGCTACTTGAGTTCATCACTCCCGTCAGCACGGGCATCGCGGACAGCCTGCGTCGTCTGGAGGACATTCACAGCTTCGTGTACCAGCAACTCGACGGGGAGCTGCTGTGGGCCGCCAGCATGCCCTGTATCGTCAGCGGGGATGAGAATATTCCCGTGGCACGCTACGGGAATTCAAATATCGCGCGCATGAAAACCGTGTACCGCTACGGCCTCGGCCATCGCTACGGGCGTCTGATGCAAGCGATTGCAGGCATTCACTACAATTGGTCCATGCCCGACGCATTCTGGGACGATGCCTGGCGGCATGCCGGCAGCCCGGGTGCCCGCGCTGACTACATTACCGACCGCTACCTCGGGCTCATCCGCAATTTCCGCCGCTTTTCATGGCTGCTGATCTATCTTTTTGGCGCCTCACCAGCGGTGTGCTCAAGCTTTGTGGCCGGCCGCGATAATCACGGCCTGCAGCCTTTTGACGAGCGGGGTCGCAGCCTCTACCAGCCGCACGGCACCGCACTGCGCATGGGCGGTCTCGGATACAACAGTGAAGCCCAGAAAGGGCTCAACATCTGCTACAACTCCCTGGATAATTACGTACACACGTTGTGCAGCGCAATTTTACAGCCGCATCCCCCGTATGCCGACATTCCCGCAGGACAAGCTGACGACTACCAGCAACTCAGTGACAGCCTGCTGCAGATTGAAAATGAGTTTTACAGCCCGATTCGTCCCAAACGGGTGGCGCAATCGGGCGAAACTGCGCTGAATGCACTGGTACGCGGCGGCATAGAGTACATTGAAGTGCGATGTATCGATGTCAATCCCTTTACGCCGGCGGGCCTCGACGCGCAGCAGATTCGCTTCCTCGACACCTTCCTGCTTTACTGCCTCCTGAGTGACAGCCCTCCCTGTGACGACGTGCAGCAGGCGGCGCAGCTCGCCAACCTGGACGCGGTGGTGGCGCGGGGCCGCGAGCCTGGTCTCTTGCTCGATCGTGGCGGTAGCAATATCACACTCATGCAGTGGTCTGAAGATCTACTGTCGGCAATGCAGCCCGTGGCGGCACTGTTCGACTCGGCATTCCAGGCAGACTCCTACCAGGTTGCACTGGAGGCTCAGCTCGCCAGGGTCATCGACCCTGAACTCACACCCTCGGCTCGCATACTGCGCGAGATGAATACGCAGGAAATACCCTTCTTCCGCCTGGCAATGGGCTATAGCGAGCGCTGGGCAGAGTTTTTCCGCGCCCGCAACCTGGAGCCCGCAGTGCAGGCCGATTTTATGGCGGAAGCGGAACGTTCGCTCGCCGCCCAGGTAGAAATCGAGAACGCCGACACAGAGGATTTCCACACGTTTCTGGAGAGTTACTTCAGCCAGTACCGGGAGCTGTAAGGTGCGGCGGTGAACTTTCTCGCGCACTTCCACCTCGCCTGGCCGGACGCGGAGCTGATTGCCGGCGGGCTGGAGGGCGATTACTACAAGGGGCCGCTGCGCGGCGGGCTGCCGCCCGGGCTGGAAGCGGGCGTGCGCCTGCACCGCGCCATAGATGCCTACACTGACCAGCATCCGCGCATTGCCCACCTGCGCGCGCAATTGCCGCCGCAGCTGCGACGCTACGCGGGTATTCTGATTGACCTGAGTTTCGACCACTACCTGAGCAGACACTGGTCGCGATACTGCGATGTTGAGTTGACGCGCTTCAACGCCGATGTCTACGCCGCACTCGCGGCCAACCGGGATCAGCTGAGCCCGGGTTCACAGGGCATGCTGGAACGCCTCGAAGAGCACGATATCCTCAACCTTTACCACGACTGGCGCACCGTCACAGCCACGGCGGAGCGCATCGGTGAACGCTTCGGCCGCGGCAACCCGTTTGTCGGCATCGCAAGTGCTATCGGCCCTGCGCGCAAAGACCTCGAGGCCACTTTTCTGGCGTTCTACCCCCAACTACGGAATTTCAGCCAGCAACAGATTCGTTTGTTGCGCTAATTACCTCGCCCGGAAAGTGTTCCGCACATCTTCCCCCGCAACCCTGCCGGGGGCCGCTGGAACTTGTTCGCACTGGCCAGCGGCGGGCAAACTTGCCCGGCCGGGGGCAATCCGGCGACCTCCGGTGATATTGCAAGGCCGAGCAAAACCTCCTAGTGTAGCTGGCTGAGACCGTATCCCCGCCGCACACGGATAGACGACACATGCCGCTCAGTTTCTCACACCGCCAGGTTTTTCTCGGGCTCGCACTGTTGGCGCTGTTTTCGATGCTGTTCGCCCGCGTCTACCTGCAGGCCATGCTGGGCCTCGAGGCCTGTCCGCTGTGCATGACGCAGCGGCTGTTTGTGGTTCTCTGGGGAGCCTTCGCCCTGCTCGCGGTGCTGCACAACCCGCGGGGCTGGGGCCTTAAAGTCTACGCTGCCCTGTGTGGCGCGGCCGCGTTCACCGGCTCGCTGGTGGCAGCGCGACACATCTGGCTGCAGCAATTACCGGAAGAGCAGGTGCCGGCCTGTGGCCCACCGCTCGATTATCTGCTGGAGAACTTTCCGCTGCGCGACGCCATCAACACGCTGCTTCTTGGAGACGGTAACTGCGCGGATACCGTGTGGACTTTCCTCGGGCTCAGCATTCCGCAACAAACATTGATTCTGTTCTGTGTGGCGATGCTGTTGGCCCTCTGGCAGCTGGCCCGACCGCTGAAAGCTCAGTAGAAACCGTCCACACTACAGCTGCGGCAACCTGATCGGGCCCGCAATACGCACCTTGCCGGATGCCTCGATAGCACTTTATAGTGAATCCAGCCCGAGCCTTTTATTCATGGAACCGCCACATGCCCAGCCCCAGCAATAATCCAGACACCCAATACGCCGCGGTGGAGGTGCTGTTGCAGCGCTGGCTGCGAGCACGCCGCAAGGTCCTGGGTTACTACACCGAACTGGTAGTGGCTCTCCAGAGTGAGATCGACACCGCTGACTTGACACAACGCCAGCAGGCTCTCTGCGAATTGCTGGTGGATTACATCTCGGCGGGCCACTTTGAGGTCTACCACAAACTCGTCAACGAGGCGGAAAGTTTTGCCGATGGCAGTTGCGAGCTGGCCGAGCGACTACTGCCCGCCATTGGTGATACCACCGAGGTCATTCTGGCCTACGAGGAAAAGTACGGGGGTGACCTGGGTTCGCAGAAAAAACTCAAGCGCGACCTCTCCGCCCTGGGAGAGGTGCTGGAATCACGCTTCGTGCTGGAAGATCAACTCATTGCCGGCCTGCACGGCCGGCATCGGAGCGCAGCGAAAGGCTGAAAGCCCCCGGATTCGACTACTCGCCTTCAGACGCCGCCGGGGCCTCTGTCTCGGCTGATTCTTCGTCACTGGGGATGGACAACAGCTCCACATCGAAGATCAATGCGGCGTTGGGCCCGATCACCTGTCCGGCGCCCGCGGCACCGTAAGCAAGATCAGCGGGAATCGCCAGCTTCCACTTGGACCCGACCGGCATGAGTTGCAAGGCTTCGGTCCATCCCGGTATTACCTGCCCCACGCCAAAGGTGACGGGCTGACCGCGACTGTAGGAGGAATCAAACTCTGTACCGTCTACCAGAGTCCCACTGTAGTGCACTTCAACTGTATCTTCAGGGCCCGGCACGGCGCCATCACCGGCTTCGATCACTTCATACTGCAGGCCGGACTCGGTCACCACCACAGCGTCCCGCGCCGCGTTCTGCTCCAGGAAAGCTGCAGCGGCCGCCTCGTTGGCCTCGGCCAGAGCCGCTTGCGCCGCTTGCTGCTCTGCAACAGCCTTCTCTTGATAGGCCTGCATTTCACCCTGCATGACTTCCGGGCTGAGACGCGGCTCCTTGCCTTCGAGCGCATCGACCACACCCTGCGTAAACGCGCCGGTGTCCAGTGGAATGCCGTCGGTCGCCATACGCTGACCCAGGCTGTAGGCGATACCGTAGCTCAGCCGCTGCTCGGAGCTCTCCAGGTCGACGGAGGTCGTCGCTGCTTCAGGCGCGCTCTCCGCATCGGCCGGGGGCTGTTGGTTACAGGCCTGCAGCAGGAATGCGCTGGTCAGGACGAGAGGTAAAGCATACTTCTTCATAATGTAATCCGTTCGCTAAAGTAATGGGTGTGGTCGCAGTGGGCGCCCATGTTACTACCGGCTACTGCGGGGCGCCACCCCCGGGTCAGGGCACGCGAGCAGTGACACCAGCGCGTCAACGCGCGGCTCCCACAGGGTTTTTTCGGCTCCCCCCGCCGCCGCCACGAGTGCCAGTTGAGTGCGAAACCGGGACACCCCGGCGTCACCCTGCCGCGCCCCGGGGGCGACTGCTTCGACACTTCCCGCGTAAAGGATGTCCTGCTCCGTGCGCTCCGCCGACAGCTCCAGTTCGGCGAGCTTCTCGCGCAGGGCAGCGGCCGGGGCAAAATCCCGCAGATTCCTGCGCAAGGCACGCAAGGGTTGCACAGCACGCGCGCGCCAGTGGCTCACCGCCGCCTCCTGCGCGGCCAGGTGGTCGGCTGTCAGCGGCCTGCCCCGATGAGCCAACCAGGCCGCGTACAACAGCAGGTTGATGTCTATGCCGCAATCGTCCTGCAGCTCCAGGCACAGCGTCGCGACACGGCCCTGATAAACGGTGAGGGAGTAATCCCAGAACGGGTTAGTGGCGGCTTTTTCGGCCATGGATGCACCCCGGGCAAGCATCCCTGAACGATACCTCGCGCTGTGCGCAAGCACTAGGGTAGAATGCGCCGCCCTATGATCATTCTGCGCGACATCAGCCTGCGGCGCGGCAGCAAACTGCTGCTGCAGTCGGCCAATGCAACCCTGCAGCCGGGGCAGCGCCTGGCGTTGATCGGCGCCAATGGCTGCGGCAAGAGCAGTCTGTTTTCCCTGCTCCTCGGGCAGATGGGGGCCGACTCAGGCGAGATCGAGGGCATGAACAACTTGCGCGTGGCGCATATGGCGCAGGAAGTTCATGCCACTGCGGAACCGGCCTGCGAGTTCGTGTGGCGCGGCGACACGCAACTTGCGCAGCTTAAAGATACTTTGCGCAATCTGGAAAACGCGGGCGATTTCGAGCGCGCCGCCCGGATTCACCCTGAGCTGGAGGCGATTGACGGCTACAGTGCGGAACGCCGGTCCATTCGCCTGCTACAGGGCCTTGGCTTCGCGGAGAGCGACGTAACGCGCGCAGTCAGTGATTTTTCCGGGGGCTGGAGAATCAGGCTGAACCTTGCGCGCGCACTCATGACACCATCGGATGTCCTGCTGCTGGACGAGCCAAGCAACCACCTGGATCTCGACGCAACACTGTGGCTACAGCAGTGGCTGCAACGCTACCCGGGAACGCTGCTGCTCATTTCCCACGATCGCGACTTCATTGATGCAACCTGCGAACGCATTCTGCACATTGAGCAGCAGTCGCTGCAGACCTACAAAGGCAACTACTCCGATTTCGAACGCCTGCGCGCCGAGCGCCTGGCAAACCAGCAGGCCAACTACGAACGGCAACAGCGACGTGCGGCCGAAATTGAGGATTTCGTGCGGCGGTTCCGCTACAAGGCAACCAAGGCGAAGCAAGCCCAGAGTCGTCTCAAGGAGCTGGAGCGCATGCAAATGCTGGCACCTGCGCACGCCGACTCACCGTTCGACTTCCGCTTTGTACCGCCGGAAAAATCCAGCGACCCCCTGGTGCGCCTGGATGAATGTGCTCTCGGCTACGGGCAGACACCCATACTGCAGAATGTAGATCTGCAATTGCGTCCCGGGACGCGCCTGGGGCTCCTGGGGCGCAACGGCGCGGGCAAGTCGACACTGCTGAAAAGCATTGTTGGTGCATTGCCCTTGCTGGCGGGGCGCCGCAGCCAGGGCGAACACCTGCGTATCGGTTACTTCGACCAACAGCAGTTGGAGGCGCTGGACATGCAGGCCAGCCCCGCGCTACACATCCAGCGCCTGAGCCCCGATGCGCGCGAGCAGGCGGTGCTGGATTTTCTCGGTGGTTTCAATTTTCGTGGCGATGCCGTCAAAGCCCCGGTAGAGCCGCTCTCGGGCGGTGAGAAAGCACGGCTGGCCCTGGCAATGGTCGTCTGGCAGCGGCCAAACCTGCTGGTGCTGGACGAACCGACCAACCACCTCGACCTGGACATGCGCCACGCGATGGAAGTCGCCCTGGTGGATTTTGCCGGGGCGCTGGTGCTGGTGAGCCACGACCGCCACATGTTGCGCAACACGGTGGAGGAACTCCTCCTGGTCCACGACGGGCAGGTAGAGGAATACCGGGATGACCTGCGCGCCTACGAGAACTGGATAATGTCGCGCTACAGCAGCGAACAACGCCCGGCCACCACTAATGGCTCCGACAATCGCAAACAAAAACGCCAGGATTCTGCCGCCAGTCGGGAGCAGCGTCGCCCCCTGCAGAAAAAGCTCGAGAGAACCGAGCGCGAGATGACAAAAATTGCGGGGCAACTGATCGCGGTTCGAGAACAACTCGCGGACACGGAGATCTACACGGACGAACGCCGCGAAGCTCTCGAAGAGCTGCTGCTCAAGGAGGGCCGGTTGCAGGTGCAGGCCGACGCGCTGGACGATACCTGGCTGACCCAACAGCAGGCGCTCGAGGAACTGGACGCCGGCGAAAGTGCGCCCGACGGCCACAATCGCATCGGCTAGGGCCCGGGCTGAGCGGTCCAGACTACCGCGTTCAGCACCAGCTGACGTGCGTTCGCATCGTCCCAGTTAGCGTGAAAGTGACCGCCGGTGTAGCCGAAACCGCGTCCATTCCCCGGTCGCTCATAGGCCCATGCCACGACCTGTGGCACCCCGTCCGCAACCAGTTTTCGCACTGCGTCGTTGCCACTGTGCGGGCCGTTATCGCGTCGCATTGTCTCCGGCGGTGCCACTGCCGAGAGAATCGGCGTTACCCCCGTCATCTGCGGTACAAAGCGCATATTGAAGTACCACTCATCCTTGAGTGTGAAAGGGACGACTCCCTGCGCTACAGGATGCCCGGGCAGGGATGTAAAACTCGCCGTCCAGTGCGGATTCACCGACCAGTGAGTCTCGAAGTAGCCGCCGATAGCACGCAACATGGCCGCGGCGGCCTCCCCACCGGGCGGCACTTCCACCGCGTAGTGCAGGGCGACCACGCCGACTCCGGCATCCAGCAGCTGCTGGAAACGGGGCAGGTGGTTGTTGAGCATGTGCCCGGGGCCACCGTCACAATAGAACACAATGCTATCCACGCCCTGCAGGAGAGAATCGTCAGCCGGCCAGCCGCCGTACACGACCTTCACATCGAACTCCGGCTGCTGGTGGTGCAGGGCCTCTGCCAGCAGTAGCGAGCCCGCGCGATGTTCATGTGCCCAGGGACCATGACTGTCGCGACCGGCCAGGAATAGAACGCGCGCCCTCGGCTCTCCAGCCTGGGCCGCGTAATGTCCTGTCAGCTCGCCCTCGCGCCCACAGCCTGCGAGCAGGGCCGCACCCAGAACTGCCAGCAGCACGAACCCGCGCGAACGGGCGAACCACGCTGTTCTCGCGCCACGATGCTGCGCGTCGGCACCACACCCGCTCCGCCCTGACGCCCGCTTCATACACCAACCTCCCGGAGTAACCGCAGTTTCTGCGCTCGACTCAATCCCTTTATATTCCGTTCCCTGCGCTGGGCACTGGCACGATCCGGCGCGGATTCCGACCACAACAGCGTTACCGGCCTGCGGCCGCGCGTGTAACGTGACCCCCCGCTCAACTCACCGTTATGTTGGCGCAGGCGACGCGTCACATCGCGAGCGACGCCCGTGTAGAGAGTGCCGTCCGCACAGCGCAGCATATATACGCTCCAACCTGCGCCCATCCAATCATACCCTTGCCAGGAGACCTTTCGCGCATAGCCTATCATGCCACCTCTACGTCAACGCCCCCAAAGATAAACGTTCCTGCGGGTGGCTATAGCGCGACGATCTATCGACAGGTCGAAAAACTCTAGCGCCACAGTTGTGCGTCACTTGTGCGATGGTATGATTGCCGTCGTCTATCATCCGCGGTGTACCAAACCGCAGAACAACTGGAGAAACGCATGTCAGAACAGATCGTACATGTCAGCGACAGCACTTTTGATTCTGAGGTTCTCAATTCAGACATACCCGTGCTGGTAGATTTCTGGGCAGAGTGGTGTGGGCCGTGCAAAATGATCGCCCCGGTGCTGGACGAACTGGCGGCCGAATACGATGGCAAACTCAAAATATGCAAGGTCGATGTCGATGCCAACCCCGACATCCCACCCAAGTTTGGCATTCGCGGCATACCCACGTTGATCGTCTTCAAAGGCGGTAATGCCGAAGCGACCAAGGTCGGCGCACTGTCCAAAACACAGCTCACGGAGTTCATACAGGAAGTCATCTGAGAAAGACCGCGGGGCCTGCCGATGGCGGGCCCAGGCGCGGCCGGGCACACATCACCACTGACCGGCTGGCCCCATATCACAGCGGCGACTTTCCGGGGCACCAGAGAATGCCCCTGCCACTGGCAAAAAATGTGTAGACGGCACCCGAGGGTCATGCTACATTTCTCGAAGTTGCACGTTCCCGTGCCATAACAATAGCCCTGCAATCCGTACCCGAAGCACATTAGCGTTGGCCTCACCAACCCCCCGGGATTTGTACGCTTTTTAACCTCCTTCCGCCCGAGACACACACCTCTGTACTTCCTATGAACCTGACTGATCTGAAAACAAAATCCACCCAGGAACTCATCGATATCGCGAAAGAGATGGGCCTGGACAATATGGCACGCTCGCGCAAACAGGACATTATCTTTGCCGTCCTGAAGCGCCATGCAAAGAGCGGCGAGGATATTTACGGCGATGGCGTACTGGAAATACTGCAGGACGGATTCGGCTTTCTACGCTCCTCCGACAGCTCTTATCTCGCAGGGCCTGATGATATTTACGTTTCTCCCAGCCAGATACGGCGTTTCAATCTGCGCACGGGTGACTCTATCTCCGGCAAGATACGCCCCCCGAAAGACAGTGAGCGCTACTTTGCACTGCTCAAGGTCGACGAGGTCAATTTCAACCGGCCAGAGAATTCCAAGTCAAAAATCCTGTTTGAAAACCTCACGCCGCTGTTTCCGGACGAGCGCCTCACCCTGGAGACGGGTAACGGCAGCACGGAGGACCTCACCGGCCGCATCATCGACCTGGTCTCGCCCATAGGCAAAGGCCAGCGCGGACTCCTGGTCGCGCCGCCCAAGGCCGGCAAGACCATCATGATGCAAAATATCGCCCAGGCGATTATCACCAACAACCCCGAGTGCTACATCATCGTCTTGCTGATCGACGAACGCCCGGAAGAGGTCACCGAGATGCAGCGCTCGGTCGGTGTTCGCGGCGCTGAAGTGGTGGCATCCACCTTCGATGAACCACCCGCACGCCACGTGCAGGTGGCAGACATGGTCATCGAGAAGGCCAAGCGCCTGGTAGAGCATAAACGCGATGTGGTAATCCTGCTGGATTCAATCACGCGCCTGGCACGCGCCTACAACACCGTCATCCCCAGTTCCGGCAAGGTGCTCACCGGCGGTGTAGACGCCCACGCTCTGGAAAGGCCGAAACGCTTTTTCGGCGCGGCGCGCAATATCGAAGACGGCGGCAGCCTGTCTATCATCGCCACGGCGCTGATAGACACCGGCTCCAAGATGGATGAAGTTATCTACGAGGAATTCAAGGGTACCGGTAACATGGAGCTGCACCTCGACCGCAAAGTTGCGGAGAAGCGTGTCTACCCGGCAATCAACATCCGCCGCTCCGGCACGCGCAGGGAGGAGCTGCTTACCCGGGAAGACGAACTCCAGCGTATGTGGATTCTGCGCAAGCTGCTGCACGGCATGGAAGATACCGCCGCCATTGAGTTTCTTTCGGATAAACTGAAAGAAACCAAGACCAACGAAGAATTCTTCAAATCCATGAAGCGCAAGTAGTATGCCGTCTATGGATTCAACCTAGACCGGACCGCCGCGCAGTATGCAGTACGCCGACCTCAGGGACTTTATCGCCGCACTCGAGAAGAACGGGGATCTGGTGCGTATTTCCAGCGAGATCGACCCTCACCTTGAAATGACCGAAATTGCCGACCGCACCCTGCGCGCGGGCGGCCCCGCCCTGCTGTTCGAAAACCCCAAAGGTCATACCGTACCCGTGCTGGCCAACCTGTTCGGCACACAGCAACGCGTTGCCTGGGGCATGGGTGCTGACAACATAGAGGGCCTGCGCGAGATTGGCGAAATCCTGGCCTACCTGCGCCAGCCGGACCCGCCAAAAGGCATGCGCGAGCTGTGGGACAAGGCCCCGCTGCTGAAGCAGGTGCTGAATATGGGCCCAAAAACCGTGCGCAATGCGCCCTGTCAGTACCACGCCAGGCAAGGCGATGAGGTAGACCTGGAGAGCCTGCCGATACAGACCTGCTGGCCGGGAGATGCCGGCCCGCTGGTGACATGGCCACTGGTGATCACGCGCGGCCCGCAAAAAGAGCGGCTGAATCTGGGCATCTACCGCATGCAGTTGATCGGGCGCAACAAACTCATCATGCGCTGGCTCTCGCATCGCGGCGGCGCGCTGGACTTCCGCGACTGGCAACTGCAACACCCGGGAAAGCCCTACCCGGTCGCTATCGCGCTGGGGGCGGACCCGGCCACCACACTGGCTGCGGTTACGCCCGTTCCCGATGCCTTGTCCGAGTACGCCTTTGCGGGCCTCCTGCGAGGAAGCAAAACCGAGCTCAGCGAATGCTTCACCGCGGGTTGCCGCGAGCACGGCTTGAAAGTGCCTGCCGCCGCGGAATACATCCTCGAGGGCTACCTGCAACCGGGAGAGCTTGCGGAGGAAGGCCCCTTCGGCGACCACACAGGTTATTACAACGAGGTGGATCGCTTTCCGGTGTTTACCGTGGAGGCCATCACACACCGCGAATCACCCATTTATCACAGCACGTACACGGGGCGCCCGCCAGACGAGCCTGCCATACTCGGCGCTGCGCTCAACGAGGTCTTCGTACCCATTCTACAAAAGCAGTTTCCGGAAATTGTGGATTTCTATCTACCGCCGGAAGGCTGCTCTTATCGCCTGGCCGTGGTCACACTGCGCAAGGAGTACCCGGGGCACGCCAAGCGGGTGATGCTCGGCGTGTGGTCATTCCTCCGGCAGTTCATGTATACCAAGTTTGTCGTGGTCACCGACGACGATATCAATGCACGCGACTGGAAAGACGTTATCTGGGCGATGACCACGCGCATGGACCCGCGCCGCGACTGCGTCATCATTGATAACACACCGATAGACTACCTGGATTTTGCTTCACCCGTTTCCGGGCTGGGCTCCAAGATCGGCTTTGACGCCACCGGCAAATGGCCCGGCGAAAGCGACCGGGAATGGGGTCGCCCCATCGTAATGGACGCGGCCGTAAAGCAGCGCATAGACAGTATCTGGGACGACCTTGGCATCAGCTGACTGCGTGGAGCGATGGAGGCAACAGCAGCACTGGGCCACGGGTATCACGCAGCAGTTGCAGCAGTGACGCCGATCCACTATTGAGCGCCACTCCAGCAGGCAACAGCAGCAGGCTGCGGGCGCCCAGGTGCAAGTGTCGCACCCAATGCACACCTCGCGTATCCACCAGCCACTGCCGCGTGGGCAGGTGCAGGGCAAGCAGGCTGTCTACCTCCCTGGCAGGGGCGGCTTCGTAAAGTAGAGTGAGCTGCCTGACGCCGTGCTCAAAGCACAATCTGTGCACCAGCGGCAGCACTGACCGCACAAAATCACTCACTGCAGCATCGCAGTACAGTGCCAGCTCTTCAAGCTGATCCGGGTTACGCAAACCGCGCAGCGTGGAAGCGAAAGACATCCGCGGCAGCAGCAGCACATCGGCGTCAGGTCGTGCTATCAGCATCTCTGGCAGGTCGCCCAGATAGCGAGAACAGCTCACTCTAACGGCATGTGGCTGGGCGCACTCTGCAAGCAATAACTGCGCGGCATGCTCCCGGCGCGCAACCGAACGCTCTACTGTACGGCGCACCAGTACTCGCTCGCTGGTGGTAAAACGCTCCACTTCAACGGCGAGCGGCAGGCTGGCAGCCTGCAGGATTTGCGGACTCACGACCAATACGCCATCTATAGCGGCATCGCGCAATCGCGCCACCTTTGCTACCAGTGCAAGCAAATGCGCATCCGGCAGGTCGCCTTCCAATGGCAGCACAAGTGTACGCTCAGCGTTCATCGGTATCGGCATCCAGCGAATCGCCGCCCGGGGCAGCAGTGTCAGGGCCATCCCGAAAGTGCTTTCTCGACAGGACAATCCATTTCTCTACCTGGACGTTTACACGCTGGTCGATCTCGTCGAGCGGTGTATCCAGCAACAACTGCATGGCCTCCCCGATCCCGGCAACTGCATGCACATGAAACTGGCCCTGCTCAACCGCGTCACGCACGCGACTCTCCAGCATCAGGTGCTGCACATTGCCAGTGGGAATCACTACACCCTGTCGGCCATTCAGCTGCCGCGCATTGCAGAGATCAAAGAAACCCTCGATCTTGTGATTCACGCCCCCTATGGCTTGCACCTCGCCATGCTGGTTAAGTGAGCCGGTGACCGCCAGAGACTGCAGCACGGGCAATTCCGTGATGGCAGAAACCAGCGCTACAAACTCTGCAACCGATGCACTGTCGCCTTCAATACCGCCATAGGATTGCTCGAATACCAGGCTCGCGCTTATCGGCAGCGGTTTATCACGCGCGTAGCGACTTGCCATGAGCGCGCTCAGAATCAGAACTGCCTTGGAATGGATACGGCCGCCCATTTTTACTTCGCGCTCAATATCCAGCACCCTGCCCGAGCCCATGCGCACCCGCGCCGAGATACGTGTCGGACAGCCGAAGCTGAAATCGCCGAGCTGGTATACCGAGAGGCCATTAACCTGCCCAATACGTGCCCCTTCACAGGCGATTAGCTGTATGCCAGTAAGGATGTCGTGCGTGACACGTTCACGCACCTGCCCAAGTCGTGCATCCGACGCGCTGATGGCTTGTTGCACATGCTCTGCAGCTATCTGCCCAGAGCCGTCCTGAGCCGCGAAATGGTCGCTTTCCACCAGCAGATCAGTGAGACCATTCAAGCCCAGCGCGAGCCGGTTGGCGTCCTCCAGTATCCGCGAGCCCCGTTCAATCACCCGCGCCACGGCTGCGCATCCAAGCGGGCGCAGGGCGCGTCGATTCTGCACAGCCGCGATCACGCACGCGTAGCCCATATCATTCTCGGGCGAGCGCGGTACATCGGTAGCAAGATCTGCAGGCACCTTGAACAACGCGCGAAAATCAGGGTCGTATTCGCGCAACAGATAGTAAGTCATGGGATCGCCAAGCAGAATCACTTTGAGATCAAGGGGCACCGGTTCGGGCTCGAGCGACCGGGTACTGACCAGACTTAGAATCTGGTCAGCAGATTCTATCTTCAGCTCACGCGACTGGAGAGCACGTTTCAGCGCTTCCCAGGCAAATGGCTGTGTAAGAAGCTTTATGGCGTCCAGGATCAGGTAGCCGCCATTTGCGCGATGCAGGGCGCCCGGACGTATCAACATAAAATTTGTAATCAGCGTGCCAAATTGCGATTCGTGTTCGATGCGTCCCAGCAAATTCACCAGCGACGGATTGTTCTCGTAAATAACCGGGACACCCTCTATCTCACCGTTGTCCACCAGAGCGTTCACCAGATACATAGGGAACGCCTTTACTCTCTCGCGCAGGTTTTCCGTTGGCGCTGCGTCTTCATCAACACGCAACGCATCGACGTTTTCGATCACATCTCGCTTCACCTCCTCCAGGAATTGGCGCACAGCAGCCAGGTCCGAGTAGCGCTCTTCCAGTTCTCGAAAGATACGATCTACCGCTGTGCTTATAAAACTGCGGTTCAGCTCCTTGAAACGCTCACGACTCTCTTTCATCAATAACGGGAGGTCGCGCATGGCTTTTTTCAGGTCTTCGCGCAGCGCCTCAATAATGCCACGGATGCGCTCGCGCTCATCGCCTGGCAAGGCCTCAAATTCTTCTGGTGAAAGTATCTTGTCGTCAGCCAGCGGTGCCAGGGTATAACCGCCAGGCGTTTGCACCAGGGCAATGTCGCTTGCGCGGGCCTTTTCAGCCACTTCGTTAAGGGAACCCTGCTCGCGCTCGCTGAATTCATCACTCAGGTCATTCAGGCGCGCCTTGTACTCTGCGCTCTGGAACACGCCGGGCACCGCGACCAGAATTTCCTCCATGCAGGACTGCATGTCCCGCTGCAGTCGATTGGCACGCCCGCGAGGCAGGCGAAGCACCCGTGGGCGCTGCACCGAGGCGAAGTTATTCACATAACACCAGTCCCCGGGCTCTGACCTGGCCACGCTGTTGCGCTCGAGAAAATCGCGCACCATCTCATGCTTACCGATACCGGACGGGCCCAGCACGAAAATGTTGTAGCCGTCATGCCCGATCTCAACGCCAAACCGCAGTGCATCGGCCGCCCGGTCCTGGCCGAAGAAGATATCGCGAGGTTCCAATTCCGAGGTGTCCGCGAAGGCCAGCCCCGCAGGATCGCAATGCTGGTAAAGCTGCGTTACCGACAGTGCAGTATCAGACTGTTGACGCGCCAAGGCATATCTCCATTTATTCTTCAAGATGGGTAACTGGAGTCTAGCGAAAAATCTCACGGGTAACTTGTTCCAGAGCAATCAAGCGACAATCAGCGGCATGCCGGGTCAAATGTCGATTGACTTTTTTTGCCATGCACTGGGATAGTTCAGGGGCTGGTGCCGCCGCTTGGCGGCACCCGTTCGCCGCTACAGACACCTCGCGGCGACACGGGCTCCCGCCCATGCTGAAAGGAGTGTCCAGATCCGCGCATGAAACCCGAAGCGCCACTGCAGTCCCTGATCCGCTACGGCCTCGGCGGCGGCTTACCAATGCTGTTGCTCGCAGTATCGTTGCTACTCGGCGCCATAGCACTGGCGCTGACTCCTCGCGAAGAAGAACCGCAAATCGTAGTGCCCATGGTAGACGTGCTGGTAGAGGCGCCCGGGCTTTCGGCGGAGCAGGTAGAAAGACAGGTGAGCATACCGCTGGAGAAACTGCTGAAGCAGATTCCAGGCGTTGAGAATATCTACTCCGCCAGCAGCCAGGGCCGCAGCAGTGCGACACTGCGTTTTTACGTCGGCGAGGATCGCGAACGCTCGATCCTGAACACCTACAACAAACTGTATTCCAGCCAGGATCAGGTCCCTGGCGTTGTAAGCCGCTGGATGGTCGACCCGATCGAGGTGGACGACGTCCCCATCTTACTGCTGGCACTGTGGAGCAGTGATGCAGAAAGGGTCAGCGATTTCGAACTGCGACGTATTGCCGACGAACTGGCCACGTTTGTTCAATCTGTCGACGATACGGGCGAAGTGAGAGTTACCGGTGGCCGGCCACGCACCATTCGAATACTGCCGGACACCGAGAGTCTGGCCGCGCGCAACAGCACCGTGAGCGACATCATGCAGGCCCTGGAGCTTTCCAATCAGCTGGTCGAAGGAGGCCGCTGGGTTCTGGACAGTCAAGGCATGTTGCTCGAGAGCGGCGATGTCATACGCAGCAAGGATGAACTCAGCAACGCGGTAATCAATGTGGTCAACGGGCAGCCCGTGTTCCTCAACGAGGTCGCGACGTTGATTGATGGCCCGGCAGAACCAGAAAGTTATACCTGGATGGATTTCTCCCGCGATTATCGCGCCGGTCGCGAAGGGCTGCCGATGGTGACGCTCAGTGTTGCCAAGCAGCGCGGCAGCAACGCCGTGACGGTGGCCCGGGATGTTCACGAACTGCTGGCCAGGATGCAGACAATTCTGCCTTCGGAGGTACAGCTGGAAACCCTGCGGGACTACGGCCAGACCGCGGACGAAAAAGTACGCGATCTTAGCTCCAGTCTCGCCTTTGCGGTGCTGACCGTGGTGGTTTTTATAGCGGTGTTTCTCGGCTGGCGGCCCGCGCTTGTCGTCGGTATCGCGGTGCCGATCAGTTACGGCATCACACTGGCGCTGGATATGGCGTTCGGCTACAGCATCAACCGGGTCACACTGTTCGCGCTGATTCTTTCGCTCGGCCTGCTGGTAGACGATCCGATCACCGGCGTGGACAACATAGAGCGCTACCTGAGCCAGCGTGCAGGCGACATGAAAGATGCGATTGTCGATGCCATCAGCGAGATTCGACTGCCGCTGTTGATGTCCACCATCACGATCATACTGGCCTTCGTACCGCTGGCCTTCATCACCGGCATGATGGGGCCGTACATGGAGCCGATGGCGTTCAACGTCCCGCTAAGTGTGATCACCAGTACGCTGGTTGCGTTCACGGTGACGCCCTGGTTGGCGATGAAGTTTCTGGCGAATGCGCCTTCGCAGCCCGGGAGTAGCGGGGAATCGGGGCTTGCGTCCGTTTATCGAAGAGTGATGCAACCGATTCTGGCGAGTCGCGCCAGGTCGCGTGGGCTGCTGCTGATGGTGCTGGCCCTGTTCATTGCCGCCGCCATACTCCCGCTGTTCCGGCTGGTGCCGCTGAAACTGCTACCGTACGACAATAAGAATGAAATCCAGATTGTCATCGACATGCCGGAGGGCTCCACGCTCGAACAGACCGCTGCGCTGGCAACCAGCGTCTCGGCGCGCGTGCGGGAGCTACACGAAGTCCGGGCGGTGGCGGCCTACGTCGGCGAGCCTTCGCCGATGGATTTCAACGGCATGGTCAGGCGCTATTACCAGCGCCATGCGCCGCACCTTGCGGACCTGCGCGTGACACTCATGGACAAGAGCGAGCGTGAACATCAATCCCACGCGGTAGTGCTGCGGCTGCGGCAATTGCTTGCAGATTTTTCCGGCGCCGGCGCCATTGTCCGGGTTGTCGAGGTACCCCCTGGACCGCCGGTGCTCAGCACGCTGGTCGTAGAAATCACCGGCAATGCGCTGGTGCCCTACGAGGCACTGCAGGCGGCTTCGCAGACTGTCCTGGCCCGGCTGCAGCGCGAACCGTTTGTGACCGAGGTGGACAGTACGATGGAAGCGGACTACCAGCGTATGCGTTTCGTCACGGACAAACAGAAAGCGGCTCTCTCGGGCATCTCCACCGCCGATATCAACCAGGCATTGAGCATGGCGAACGCCGGCTCGCTGGGCGGCTACCTGTACCAGCCGCGCGAGGCGAAGCCACTCCCGATAGAGCTGCGACTGCCGCTTGCAGAGCGCTCATCGTTGCACGACCTGCAGCGCCTGCAGATTCGGGGGCGGGCCGGCATTACCAAGCAGGGCAACCCGAGCGGCCTGGAGATCGCGCCGCAACCGCTGGTGGCACTGGGCGAATTGGGCGAGTTCCGCGAGCTGCCCGCCGACCGGACAATTCATCGCAAGGATCTCAAGCGCGTGGTCTATGTGACGGCAGAAATTTCCGGGCGTACGCCCGCCGAGGTGATCGCGGATGTGTACGCTGACCTCGGCGGCATGCCCGGCAGCGGCAGCGACTGGCAGCAGCGCAGTTTTTTCGCCAGCGGTGGAGGCGATGGCTGGCAACTACCCGACGGAGTGGAACTTCGCTTTACGGGTGAAGGCGAATGGAAAATTACCGTCGACGTGTTTCGCGACATGGGCCTCGCGTTCATGTTTGCACTTGTCGGCATATTCTTCGTGCTCAAAGTGCAAACCGGCTCCACCGCCCTGTCACTCATCATTATGTCGGCCATTCCCCTCACGCTGATCGGTATCATGCCGGGTTTCTGGCTGATAAATCAGTTCGGTGAGCGCACGGTTGCGGGCGCACCGGACCCGGTGCTATTCACCGCCACCGCCATGATCGGCATGATCGCGCTGGCAGGCATCGTGGTGCGCAACTCGCTCATTCTGGTTGAGTTCATCACCCAGGAGCGCGCACGCGGAACGCCCGTCCGCGAGGCGCTGTTGCGCGCTGGCGCTATCCGCATGCGACCGATCCTGCTCACTGCGGGCACAACCCTGCTGGGCAATCTCGTGATCGTGCTGGATCCGGTATTCAGCGGCCTCGCGCTGGCAATCATGTTCGGTATCGTCGCATCCACACTGTTTACCCTGCTGGTGGTGCCGGTGGTTTACCAGCTGGTGTTCGAGCGAGCGCAACCTCTGGAGGAGTCGTCCAATGGCCTCTAAATCAATCAAATGGCTACTGCCCATAGCCGCAATAGCGGGCCTGTTACTGTTGATCGCATGGATGGCCGGCAGCTTTGACCAGCGCACCGCCCCGGGACGGGACAATCGCGAATACGCCATGCCAGCCGACGCCATCGCCGTCGAGGAGCGCGTCGTGCCGGTGTACGAAGGAGTGCCGGCCACAGTCGAAGCCAAGGAAGCCACGATGATTTCTTCGCGCCTCCTGGCACGCATTGAGCAGGTGCTTGTGCGCGCTGGAGATTCAGTGCAGGAGGGCCAATTGCTGGTGCAGCTTGAAAGTGACGACCTGGCCACGCGGGTCTCACAGGCGCAGGCCAACGTCGAATCGGCGACCGCCCGGCTCACGGAAGCGCGACTATCGCTGCAGCGGGCGGAGGACCTGAGCGCTCGTGGACTGCTGGCCCGGGCAGATCTCGACCGCGCGCGGGCCAATCACGACGCGTTGCTGGCGAGCCTCACGAGTGCAGAACAATCCCTGGTGGAAGCCAGTACGGCGCTGCGCTATGCCAGCATCAGGGCGCCGATCGCAGGCCGCATCGTGGATCGTCTCGCCGAGCCGGGGGACACAGTGCAGGCGGGTACCCCGCTGCTGGCGCTGTACAACCCACTATCCCTCCGGGTGGAAGCCCATGTGCGCGAGGCACTGGCACTGGCGCTCGAGCCGGGACAAGTACTAACCGTGAGCATTCCTTCACTCGATAGCGAACGCGTGGCCGTTATTGAAGAGCTGGTACCCGCGGGCAACCCGGGCTCACGCAGCCTGTTGGTGAAATGCAGGCTGGAACACGGCAGCAGCCTGTTGCCAGGCATGTACGCGCGTCTGGAAGTACCTGCCGGGGCAACCTCTGCATTACTGGTACCCGCCGACAGGGTGGCTCATGTCGGGCAGCTGGACCTCGTCTGGGTCGCAACCGAGGGGGGCATTCAACGCCGCTACGTGCGCACAGGCAAACCCCACGCCGAGGGCCTGCTGGAGATACTCTCGGGGCTGTCGGCGGGCGATAGAATCATACCGATCCAGACAAACTGATCGACAGGGACTCGAAACCCGCGTCGCTTGGCCCTATGATGCACTACTGTTACAGTCCCCAGGCAGATGCATAGCTGCGCTTGCCGGGAGCCTGGAATCCAGTACTGCGCGCGCAACACTATACTGATAATCAGACCGGAGACTAACCATGACACGCAAACAATCCTTCTTGCCCGTCGTCCTCGCTGCACAGGTCGCGGCAGTGCTCGGCACTGTCCCGGCACAGGCCCAGAACAACCTTATGCTGGAAGAGGTGATAGTGACCGCGCAGAAACGCACGGAGTCACTCCAGGATGTCCCCATCTCGGTCGCCACCATCGACCAGGGGGCGCTCGAGATGCGCGTCATCGACGACCTGAAAGACATCGGTGCCAGTATTCCCAACCTCTACATCAATCCGTTCAACAATGACCCCACCGCCATTCGCCTGTTCATTCGCGGCATCGGCCAGAACGACATCCAGATCACCCAGGATCCATCGGTCGCGCTGTACACGGACGGCGTGTACGTGGGCACCTCCTTCGGCGCCGGTTTCGAAGGGGTGGACCTCGAGCGTATCGAAGTGCTGCGGGGCCCACAGGGCACGCTGTACGGGCGCAACGCGACGGGCGGTGCGCTCAACCTCATCACGCGACGCGCCAGCACCGAAAGCGTCGAGTTCCGCCAGGACCTGACTTTCGGCAACCTCGCCAAGTCGCAAAGTAAAACACTCCTGAACATGCCTGTCGGCGACAGCCTCGCAGCCAAGTTCGTCTACGTGGATTCCGAACGCGGCGGCTATGTGAAGAACCTGGGCGAGGGCAACGATTTCGGCGAGGAAGATCGCCGCAGCCTGGTGGCGGACCTGCGCTGGGAAGCCAGTGAGAATTTCATCGTCGATTACCGCTATGAAGACGCCGAGTTGAAAGATACCCAGCGCCTGGAGCAGGTGCGCTCATTAAGCGATGCGGGCTTCCTCGCTGCTTTTACCACCTTCACCGACGACGTCAGCATGGGCTTTCTCGACGAGGTAACGCCGTTTCGTAAAATCGTCGCCAACGACCAGGAGATCGAGGCACATACGTTGTGGGCGGAGTGGGCGCTCAGCGACAGCCTGACGCTGAAATCCATCACCGGCTACCGCGACTTGCAAAGCCTCACTGCCGGCGACGCATTGGCCACCGCAACCGGCGATTACACGGACATTGGCCGCGGCGTCGGCGCGCCGAACGTGGGCGTGTTCGATACCGAGTTCGAACAGTTCTCCCAGGAAATCCAACTGCTGGGCAGCACCCGCAACTGGGAGTATGTGGCGGGCCTCTACTACTACGAGGACGAATCCACCCAGGACGCTTCACAGGGTGTATCGGTCGGCCTGGAAGGCTTCACCGATCTCACCAAAACCGAAAACGAATCCATGGCGGCGTTCGCGCAGGCCACCTGGAACCCCGACTTTATGCAACAGCGCTGGCAGATTACGCTGGGCGCGCGCTACTCTGTCGACGACCGCAAGGCCGACCGTGAAAACAACCGCGCCACGGTGCCGTTCATCGGTTCCTACGATGAAGACTTCGACAACTTCAACCCCTCGCTGACCATTGCCTTCGACGTCAACGACGACATCAACGTCTACGGCAAGGTCGTCAGCGGCTACAAATCCGGCGGCACCTCGACCCGTTCCGCAAATGCTGAACTCTTTGGCAGGGGTTTTGAAGAGGAAGATATTCTCAGCTATGAGCTGGGCTTCAAGGGCGACCTCTGGGAGCGACGCGCGCGCCTGAACGCCGCGGTGTTCTACATGGAACTCGATGGCCTGCAAACGAGCGTGCAGACCGACCCGGTGAACCCCGGTGGCCGCGACTTCCTGCCCGTCGATGGCAACACCATTGCGGGTGCGGAATTCGACCTGACACTGTTGCTCACCGAAGGGCTGACCCTCACCGCAAGCTATGGCTACACCGACACCGAACTCGGCGAGGATACGCTGGACAGCCCGGCAGGGCAGTTCGAACTGATCGACGTGTTCGCCCCGTCACCGGAAAACAGCTACAGCCTTTCGCTGAATTACCTCAAGCCACTCGCCAACGGCGACCTGACATTCAATGCGGACTACGGCTGGCAGGATGAAGTCTCTACCTCGGTGAATGCGGCAGACAACACCATCATCGATGACTACGGCCTGCTCGGCGCAGCGCTGGGATGGAGGGATATCCAGGTAGAACACCTGCCGGGCTCGCTCCAGTTCATGCTCTGGGGTCGCAACCTCACCGATGAGGAGTACGGCCTGGTGAACACCGCGGCCTGGTCTACTTTCGGTGCCACCGATGTGCAGACCTTCGGCGACCCGCGAACCTGGGGCGTGACACTGACCTACCAGTACTAGCTACCGGTACCAGGCCAGGCGGCCAGCACCTTCACGCTGGCCACCTGTCTTTTTCTTTGCCGCTCAGGCGTTTTGCTGGGCGGCGAATTCCGCGGGTTCCGGTTGCGGCAGGTCGGGCAGCCCCGGCTCCAGCAGCGAGAGCCCCTCGCGATAATAGACCGCGGCAACCCTGGGTTCGCCCAGGCCCAGTAACAACCTGCCCAGCTCGGCGCAGACTTCCGCACCGGGGTCCAGCTTGTAGCTGCGCTCGAAATAATCCCGGGCCTTGCCCCAGAGCTGGTCGCGCAGGCACAGACGCCCGAGACTCAGCAGCAGCTGCGGGTCATTGGGATGCTCGGACAGCCAGCGTTCCGCCTGGGTGAGCTGCCGCGAGGCATTCTCACCCGCTATCAACCCGTACTGGCGCACCAGTTGCGCATCCCAGCCCTGTTTCAAACCACGCAGCACGGCCTTCTCGGCACCGGCGTGATCGTCCAGTTCCACCTGCCTGGCCACGTACAGCCAGAGTAATTCACGGTTTTCCCTTAGCGGCACCGGCAAAGCCTGCCAGGCTCTCGCCAACTGTTGCGCCGAGGTTGCCGCGCGCAGCCTGCTAATGTGCGTTTCGCGTTCTATCTGCGCGAGTTCATCCTCGTCCAGCAGGTGGTACTTGCGCAGCTGCGGCAGCAAATCCACCAGTTTGTCCCAATCCTGCAGACCCTCATATGCCTGCTGTAGCAAATGCAGTACCTGCGGGTAACGCCCCACTTCCTGGCGCACCGTATCCAGCGCGGCCAGGGCCTGGGCATATTCGCCCGCCCTGAGATGTATTTCCGCGCGACTGATGGCGATCGCCGCATCGCCATCGTTATCCAGCTCCACAGCGGTAGCCAGGTACTCCTCAACCCGCTCGGGCTCTTCAAGGAAATCGCTCGCACGCGCGGCCATCAGGTAGTTGATCAGGGGGGCGTCGTTGCCACTGGCACCGCGCAGCAGCAGCCGGCGCGCGCGACGCCAGTTACCCTCCAGATAGCTGATCAGTCCGCGCGCCGTGTTGCGCTGCGCCTGGTCACTGCGCCGGCGGCCCCACCAACTGCTAAGTGCCTGTTGCCCGCCAAGCACCCGGTAAATGAGGCGCAGTAGCCAATAAAATACAAGCATGCCAAAAAACAACAGCAACAGGCCTACCCAAAGGCTGCTTTCCAGCGTGTACTTGTCATAGGCCAGCAGCACGTAGCCCGGGTCGGTTTCAATCAGGGCGACGATGCCCACACCGAGCAGCAGCGCGATAAGAGATACGGCAAAAAGTCTGCGCATGAGTTACTCGTCGCCTCCCTGCTGCTTGCGATCGAGATGCTGCTGAACCGCTGCGTCCAGGGCGCGCAGGGAGCGGCTCAGGTCGGGCATATCGACCGCGACCCGCGCACTTGCGAGCTGGTTGATCTCGCGCGTCATGGCGCTCGCCCGGGCGGGATCGGATTCATCGAACTGGGCAACCCAGTCACGCGCTCTCTCGAGGCTTTCCCGATACAGCACGGCATTCTCAGAGAGCACAGCGACCTGCGCCTGCTCCAGCAACATGCGCAGGTTCTGTCTTACCAGGCCCTCCCACTGGGGGTCCATGAGCGCCTGCATGGGGACATCGCGGCGGCGGATAATGATGTAGTCCGAGAGCTTCTCGAGCGCCGCGGTGTAACCCTGGCGCAGGCGCTCCTGCCAGCCGGAAGCGGGCTCTGGCTCCACTTCCGCCTCGCGTTCCCGCAAACTGAAAATGACCAGCGCATCGGCCTGTTCAATCAGTGCCGAAAGACGCAGGTAAATCCCCTCGACATCGATCGTCGGCACCGCCCGCACAGCGGCCAGGTCAGCGGCCAGCGCAGCACGCGCATCGAACAACCCGGCGTCGTCGATCTCTCGCAATACACCGTCAGCGCTGGTGATCAACGCCCTCGCGGCGACGGCATCCCCGGCCATGACGAGCCGCTGGCTGGCCAGACGCAACAGGTATTCGGCTTCCGCCAGCAGCCAGCTGGTGCGGTCGTTCGCGCCGAACCGGGCCAGCTCCGCGCGCTGGTCGGCGAGCTGGGACTCCAGCTCAAGCATCGCCTGGGAGAGGCGTTGCTCGCTGGATTCCACGGCAGATTCGGCCTGGTTGATCTCCGCCCGAAGCTCACCCAGCCCGGCCTGCAATTCGTCGTTGAGCTCGCGTGAAACCGCATCCATGGAAGCGCGCTCGCCGCCGACGCTGGACTCGATCTCCGACTCGACCTCCGCTATGCGTTTATTCAGCCCCTCCTCGGAGCGCTGAAGCTGCGGCAGGTACCAGGCCGCCGCACCGGCGAGGCCCAACACCAGCAGTAGCGCCAGCCAGGCGACCGGGGAGGACGCCTTGCGCGGCTGCTCGGGAGCAGGCGCGGGGGAGGCCGGGGGTGCCGCGGGCGCGGATGCTGTACTCCCCGATGAATCGTCGTCCGGTTTTTGTTCCTGGTCGCTCACTCATCAACCTCCATGGCAGGGTTTGCAATTCTCAAGGGCGTGGAGCATGGCGGCATCCGACGCATTCGCGGCGGTTACGATCCGGTCGAAGCCCGCCGCGCGGGCCAGCTCCGCCACCCGTTCCGACGGCGCGATAAGGCTTAATTGACTAAAGTTAGTAGGTTCCGCAGGCCTAAGCAACTCGACAAAGTTACACAGGCCCTCGCCACTGCTGATCAGCACGATGTCGATCGCCCAGCGTTCGAGCATCGCCGCCAGTGCGCCGGGTGCAAGCGATGGACAGCCACGCCGGTAACAGGCCAGCTCATCCACACGTGCGCCGCGCCCCTCGAGGGTCCGGCGAATCGTGTCACGCCCCCCCTCGCCCTTGACGATGAGCACGCGCTGGCCCTCCACGGCGGCGAGCGATGACAGCGCGAGCAGACCCTCGCTGTGCATCTGGTCGCCGGGCGTCTGCGCACGCACGCCGCGGGCAGCCAGCGCTGCGGCGGTGGCCTCCCCCACTGCATACCATTGGATCGCGCCGGGCAGCTGCGCCCAGCAATCCTCCAGCAGAGCCATCCCTGCACGCACGGCATTCGCGCTGACGAAAATCACATGCTGATACCAATCCAGTTGCCGCACGCGCTGGTGTTGCGCAGGGCCCAGCGGCGAGATGGGCAGGATTGTCATTAACGGCTGTGCGTTCACCCGGAATCCAGCGGCGCGAACAGAGCGGCACAGGGCCTCCGCCGCCTCTCCTTCAGGACGCGTCACCAACACCACCGGCGCGTCGCGGGAGGCGGTCTCAGCGACCATACACCTCGGCCAGTATTGCGCCCGCCCCCTGGGCCAGGAGGTCGTCGGCAACCCGCACACCGAGCTCGGCGGCTTCGCTGGCGGGCGCTCTGCCCTCGGCCAACAGCAGTACGCTGCCATCGGGGCGTCCCACCCGACCACGTAACCAGAGCACCGTGTCGTCATCCGCCAGTTCCGCGTAGCACGCGATGGGCACCTCACAGCTACCCTGCAGCCGCCGGTTCAGGGCGCGCTCGGCGGTTACGCGCAGCGCACTCGGCGCGTGGTGCAATACCTGCAGCAACTCCCGGGTTGCATGATCTCCCTCGCGCAGCTCGATTCCCACCGCACCCTGGCCGCCCGCGGGCAGCGACAGTTCGACATCGATGCGTTGCGCGATGCGCTCGGCAAGCTCAAGACGCAGAAGACCGGCACTGGCGAGGATAATCGCGTCGTACTCTCCCGCGTCCAGCTTGCGCAGGCGCGAATTGACATTGCCACGCAGAAATTTCACCTCGAGGTCGGGTCTTCTCGCCCGCAGCTGGCACTCCCGCCGCAGGCTCGAGGTGCCCACGATACTGCCCGCCGGCAGCGCATCCAGCGAGTTGAAGCGGTTACTGACAAAGGCGTCAGTCGGGTCTTCGCGCTCACAGATCACGCCGAGGCCGAGGCCCGCCGGGAACTCCATGGGCACATCTTTCATCGAGTGCACCGCGATATCGGCGCGCTTGTCCAGCAGCGCGGACTCCAGCTCCTTGACAAACAAACCTTTGCCGCCGACCTTGGACAAAGGCACATCGAGCAGCTGGTCGCCGCGCGAGGTCATGCCGAGCAGCCGAATCTCCAGCCCGGGCTCGGCACGCAGGAGCGCATCGCGCACAAAGTGCGCCTGCCAGAGGGCCAGCTGACTCTCGCGTGTCGCTATGGTCAACGTGCGTGACATGCAGTGATCCCCGCTACGGAAAGCCCGTCATGATAACAGTGGGTGGCAACCACATCGACCGCCACTCAGCGTGCACGCAGCTGTGTCTTTACCGATTTGAGGTGCCGGCGGCTCACCTGGGGCTGCAAGGCCAGACCGTCGAGCGCTACATACCAGCCGCCATCCCGCTGTCGCGCCAGCGCCTCGACATACGCCAGTGCCACCAGGGCATTTCGGTGCACCCGCATGAACCGTCCGTCGAATTCCGCTTCCAGCTCTTTCAGGGTGTCTGGAATGACCAGCTCGGCCTCATCGGTGTAGGCCGTGACGTATTTGTCACCAGCGATAAAACAGCGGATGTCCGACACAGCGAGCGTCTCCAGGCCGCGATGGGTTTGACTGCTCACGCGGGAACGCTGCGCCGTCTGCTCCTGTGGCTCACCTCGCTCAAGCAGACTCGCCAACTGCACCCGGTTGACCCGCGCCGCGTTTTCCAGCGCCCGCGCCAACTCGATTTCACGCACGGGTTTCAGCAGATAGGCAACCGCCTGGTGCCGCAGGGCCTCCAGTGCATACTCATCATAGGCTGAACAGAAGACCACCGCCGGTGGATCGGCAAGCGCATCGAGACGCCCCGCCACTTCAATCCCATCCAGGCCCGGCATACGGATATCCAGCAGCACGAGGTCCGGCTCATGCTGCTGCACCTGCTTGAGCGCCGCCTCGCCCCCATCGGCTTCCAGGCACTGCGCTTGCGGGCGCACACGTGCGAGCAGCCGCCGCAAACGCTGGCGGGCCAGCGCTTCGTCATCCACCACCAGCACCTTCATCCGGGGCGCTCCAGGGGATACCGCAAGCACACCCGAAACTGCTGCGCCTGTGGCATCACTTCCAGCCTGCCGTTGGCGCCGTACAGCGCATCCAGGCGCTGGCGAATATTCGCCAGGGCTAGCTGGTGGCCGCGTGACTCAACCGCCTCCTCCGGCAGCGGATTGACCACGCTGGCGGTGATCTCCCCGGCCTGACGACTCACCTCGATACGCACCAGGCCGCCGTCGGGCAACCGCGAGACCCCATGGTAAATGGCGTTTTCCACCAAAGGCTGCATTATCAGCGCGGGCATCGGTTTGTCCAGACAGCCCGGTTGCACCTCGATCTCGGTTTGCAGGCGCTCTCCCAGACGCAGTTTCTCAATCCCGAGATACAGTTCGCAGAGGCGCAGTTCGTCGGCTACCGTGGTATTCGCCGAACGCTCCTGCAGGCTCACCCGCAGCAGCTCAGACAAGTCTTCCACCGCGCGCTCCGCGGTCTCCGGCTGCGACATGATCAAGCTGGCGATACCGTTCAGGGTATTGAACAGGAAATGTGGCCGCATGCGGTCGCGCAGTGAATCCAGGCGCGCCTGCAGCTCGAGCTGTTCCTGGCGCCGCAGCTGGTGTTGCAGATGGAAGTAACGCAGCACTATGCCCGCCAGGATCGTGGCGACCAGCGCGTTGCGCAGCAGCGTCCAGTAGTCGGGGACAGGCACAGCCAGTGGAAACAGCAGATACATGAAAAAAGTAGACAGCATGGCGACCAGCGCCACCACGAGCAGGCTGCTCAGCGACGCCAGCGGCATGCTCAGGCGGCTGAGAGGCGCGCGCATGTAACACAGCAGCGCGACGCTCAACAGCACCACCCACTGCACAAAAAGCGATGCAGTCGCCAGCAGGTTCCAGTCGAACCGGGCAAATGAGCTCGACGCAAGTACGTGCACTACCAGCAACAGTTCCGACAACACAATGGCGACGAAAACCGACCCCGGGGCACACAGATCAGGAATAAAGAATTCCCGCGCGCGTGCGCCCCGATCCCCCTGCTCCCCGACAGGCTCCATAGCCGCGTCTCCCATGCCTGTTGCTGGTATACTTGCACCCTTACCCGGAGCTAACAATACCAAACAATCACAGTCACCGGCCGTGCCAGAAGCGGCCATGGAAACCACACAACAGACACAACGGAAACCTTCCCGGCATGAACGATGATCACGGCAGCAAACCCGGCGACACCAGTAAACTCTGGGGGGGACGTTTCAGCGAACCCACCGACGCGTTTGTCCAGCGCTTTACCGCGTCGGTCAACTTCGACCTGCGCCTGGCGAGCCACGATATAGAGGGGTCTCTGGCACACGCACGCATGCTCCAGGCCACGGGCATTCTGAGCGCGCAGGAGCTTGCAGATATCGAGCGCGGCCTTGCCCAGGTTGCCGCCGAAATCGACAGCGGCGAGTTCCCCTGGTCCATCGAACTGGAAGACGTGCACATGAACATTGAAGCGCGCCTGACCGCGTTGATCGGCGTCACCGGCAAGAAGCTGCACACCGGCCGCTCGCGCAACGATCAGGTGGCGACCGATATTCGACTGTTCCTGCGCGCCGCAATTGATGACATCGCCACCGAGCTGGGGCGCCTGCAGGCGGGCGTTATTGGTCTCGCGGCAGACAACACCACCACGATCATGCCCGGTTTCACGCACTTGCAAACTGCCCAGCCCGTGGTTTTCGGGCACCACCTGCTCGCCTGGAACGAGATGCTTGAGCGGGATTACGGCCGTTTGATGGACTGCCGCGCGCGGCTCAACCAGTCACCGCTGGGCGCCGCGGCACTGGCCGGCACTACCTATGCGATCGACCGTGAGTTCACCGCGAACGCGTTGGGCTTTGACAAGCCCACCGAAAATTCCCTCGACTCGGTCTCCGATCGCGATTTTGCAATCGAGTTCTGTGCCTTCGCGGCAATGCTCATGACGCACCTTTCGCGCATGTCAGAAGAACTGGTGTTGTGGACCTCGGCACAGTTCAGTTTCGTCGAACTGCCGGACCGGTTCTGCACTGGCTCTTCCATCATGCCACAGAAGAAAAACCCCGATGTACCGGAGCTGGTGCGCGGCAAGGTCGGTCGCGTGAATGGCCACCTCGTCGCCCTGCTGACACTGATGAAAAGCCAGCCACTGGCGTACAACAAAGACAACCAGGAAGACAAGGAACCCCTGTTCGACACGGTGGACACGGTATTTGACTCCCTGCGCGCCTTCGCCGACATGGTGCCGGCGCTGCGCCCGAATGTCAGCGCCATGCGCACCGCGGCGCTGCGCGGCTTCTCCACCGCTACCGATCTCGCCGACTACCTGGTGCGGCGGGGCTTGCCGTTTCGCGACGCGCATGATGTGGTCGGCCGCGCAGTAGCCCACGGCGTCGCAACCGGGCTGGATCTTGCCGAGATGAGCCTCGCGACCCTGCAGGATTTTTGCGGGGATATCGGTGAGGATGTGTTCGACGTGCTCACGCTGGACGGTTCCGTTGCGGCCCGCGATCACCCCGGCGGCACCGCGCCCGCTCAGGTGGCGGCAGCAGCACAACGCGCCATGGCACGCCTGGAAGCGCGCTCGACAGCCTGAGCAACCGGCGTCCGGGCGTCAAAAACGGCGAATACTCGCCTGGAACACGACATCTGGCGCTGTCCCGACGCCGATATCCTCCACCACGCTGAGATCGAGCTGCCAGCGACTGGCGAATCGCCAACGCACACCTCCAGACAGCAGAAAGGCTTCCTCACCCACTGCGGTGAGATCACTGGACAGCGGCGCGGCGTGGCTGTCCAACTGCACGATAGCCGACCATTGCGCAGCGAAACGCCAGTCCATGCTGAGACCCGCAAACCACAGATCACGCTGCTGCAAGTGACTTATCCCGTCTACACTGCCGGCGCGGAGATAGCCCACCTGTCCGTGCCAGACAAGCGGCAGGCCCGACAGGTGATCGCCCGACATACGCACTGCCAGGTACACATCATCGGCACCGCTACCGCTGAATTCCGCCAGATCACCGCTACCAAACTTGTATCCGAGTACAGCGCTGGCTACCGCATCTTCGGTGCGGTAGAACGCATGGCTAATGCTCAGACTGACATCGCCGAGGCCCGAGGCGTCGTCGGCCAGGCTCAGCGAGCCATTCGCCGTGGCGTAGCGATAATCCAGCGCATCCCGTGGCGCATCGTCGCGGCCCCCATCCGCCATGCCCCAGAGGTCGTGCCAGTCATCGATCAACCGGTCGAGGTCGCCGCCGGAGTGATCCAGCCAGGGCAATTCCAGTTGTATGTCCCAGTTTTCGCGGATGCCGAAACGCAACTCCAGCGCCAGCCTGCGCGTTTCGCCGTCGAGATTAATAAACTCCCGGCGACTGTTGTCACTCACATAATGGCTCGCAATGCTGCCATGCAGGCTCGCCGTCACCGCGCCGGCTGGCGTGGTGTTCGCGGCCCGCTGGGAAGGCAGGCCAAACAGCCCCGCGACGGGGCTGAGATTCCTTACGTATAGCGGCTCGCTGGTGCCTGGCGGTGGGGCCGCCAAAGCCTCCAATGCGGGACAAAGCAGCAGGCTCGAGGCCAGGATCCGGATCGACATGACATTCAAGAGGCGCTTTCCCCAGCAAACAAGAACCGTCGTTCACGCTACGCCAGAAAGCGTAACGACAAAGTGTGACTTTTCAATGGTAAGCGCAGTTCGCGCCGTATACCAGCGAACGCTATAATGCGCGCCAACGCAGCCGGAGCCGCAACCATGCGACGTCTCATCGCCACACTGCTGACAGCTTTTGTCCTGGCCACCATTCCCGGTTGCGGCCAGATGGGGCCACTGTATATGCCCGCAGAACCACCAGGCGAGGACGGTGCGGCACGCCCGCAAGCGGGCGGCGAATCCACCCGCGATGCAGCGTGACAAGCAGGTATGAGTGCTTTCACCTACAGTGAAGACCAACTGTTTGCCGAGCAGGTTGCGGTGGCCGGGATTGCAGAAAACCACGGCACACCCTGCTACATTTACTCGCGAGCCGCGCTGACCAGCGCCTTCCTGCAGTATCAGCAGGCACTCGAGGGCTGCGATCATCTCGTCTGTTACGCCGTCAAGGCAAATTCCAATATTGCCGTTCTCGAGGTGCTCGCGCGCCTGGGCGCGGGTTTCGATATCGTCTCCGGCGGTGAGCTGGAGCGGGTACTGGCGGCGGGCGGTGATCCCGCACGCATCGTTTTCTCCGGCGTGGGCAAAACAGCCGCCGAAATGGCCCGCGCCCTCGAACTCGGTATCCACTGCTTCAACCTGGAATCGGCCGCTGAACTTGAAGTTCTCAACGATGTCGCCGCACGGCTGGGCAGAAGTGCGCCCATCTCCGTGCGCGTCAATCCGGACGTAGACGCACAGACCCACCCCTACATTTCCACCGGGCTGCGCGAAAACAAGTTTGGTGTCAGCATGCACGATGCGCTGGAGATGTATGCGCGCGCTGCGGCGATGGAGCATATCGAAATTGTTGGCCTGGACTGCCACATCGGTTCGCAGCTCACCTCCATAGCACCTTTTATCGACGCACTTCGGCGCCTGCTCAGCCTGCTCGATGCGCTACAGGACAAGGGTATCCGCGTGCATCACCTGGACCTGGGCGGTGGCCTGGGCGTGCGCTATCGTGACGAGGAGCCACCGTCGATTGCAGACTACATTGGCGCCATTCGGCAAGAGCTCGCCGGACGTGAGCTGCGACTGCTGTTTGAGCCGGGCCGTTCCATCACCGCCAATGCCGGACTGCTGGTAACACGGGTCGCTTATCTGAAAACCACGGATGAACACAACTTCGCGTTGGTGGACGCCGCCATGAACGACATGCTCCGTCCGGCGCTCTACCAGGCCTGGCTGGACATTCAACCGGTTGCGCCCCGCGAAAACGGACAGCTTGCGCATTGGGACGTTGTGGGGCCGGTGTGTGAGACGGCTGACTTTCTGGGCAAGGATCGCGCGCTGAATCTCAGGCAGGGCGACCTGCTCGCCGTGTTCGGCGCGGGTGCCTACGGCTTCGCCATGAGCTCCAACTACAACACCCGCGGTCGCCCCCCCGAGATCATGGTCGACGGCGAGAACGTGTATCTGGTGCGGGAGCGCGAATCCATCGCCGACCTGTTGCGGGGAGAACACCGCCTGCCCACCAGCGCGCCGCGGGACGGCACCGGTAGAGACTGACATGCAGCTGCAGTTCACGAAAATGCAGGGCACGGGTAACGATTTTGTCGTTCTGGACCTGATCAGCCAGAACTTCAGGCCCAGGCCCGAGGACATCCGCCGGCTGGCAGACCGTCATTTCGGAATCGGCTGCGACCAGGTGCTCCTGGTGGAGGCCCCGCGCACCCCCGAAGTCGACTTCCGCTATCGTATTTTCAACGGCACCGGTGAGGAGGTGGAACAATGCGGCAACGGCGCGCGCTGTGTCGCACGCTTCGTGCGTGAGCGGCGACTCACCAGCAAGCGGTCGATAAGCGTGGAGACAAGTACAGGAGTCCTGACCCTGCGAATGCGCAACCGCAGCGATGTGGAAGTGAATATGGGTGTACCGGAACTGGAGCCATCGAACATACCGTTTGTCGCCACCGCCAGGCAAAGCTGCTATCCACTCTGCGTGGATGGCGTGGAGTACGATATCGGCGCGGTCTCGATGGGCAACCCCCATGCCGTGCTGCGCGTCAAGAAGCTGGCCAGCGCGCCGGTCGAAACGCTGGGCCCACAAATCGAGGGCCACAAGGCATTTCCGCGACGGGTAAATGCCGGGTTCATGCAAGTCATGTCCGACAAGCAGATCCGGTTACGGGTTTACGAACGCGGCGTGGGCGAAACGCTGGGCTGCGGCTCCGGAGCTTGCGCGGCGGTAGTCTATGGCAACCTCAGGGGATGGCTGCGCGATACCGTGACAGTGGAGCTGCCTGGGGGTAAGCTAACGGTGAAATGGGCCGGTGAGGGCGAGCCGGTTTACCTGATCGGGCCGACTGAAATGGTGTTCGAAGGAAGCATAAAAATCTAGCCGCCATGCAGGGCATGTACAAACGACCAAACCACGCATGGCGGCATGCCGCACGGCGGGGCTCAGCAACGAACGGGGGATACCAACCATGCCAGCCAACAAAGAGCAGGCCGCGGCTCTCGAGCCATTTGAACTCAACGACGATCTGGTGCGCAACTATCTGAAGACACACGACGATTTCCTGCAGCGCAATCCGGATCTACTTGACTACCTGCACGTAGACCATCAATCCGGCAGCGCGGTATCGCTGGTTGAGAAGCAGGTCAGTGTTCTGCGTGAACGCAACATGGATATGCGTCATCGCCTGAACACGCTCACCGGTAATGCCCGCGAGAATGACAGGCTGTACGAACAGTCCCGGGTTCTCATTCTGCAACTGCTGGAAGCCAATTCCATAGACGCCCTGTACGCGGTGTTCACCCGCGGCATGCTCGAAGCCTTCAACGTGGACCACGCCTGCATGATCCTCTACGGTGACAGCGATACCCAGGGGAACTACCGCGTTGAAAGCCTTGAGCAGACACAGGGTGAAATCGGCCCGCTCATTCGCAGTCACAAAGCGGTCGCCGGCACGCTGCGCAAGGAAGAGCTCGCGTTCCTGTTCCCGGGCGGCAGCGAAGTCGGCTCCGCGGCACTCATGCCGCTGTGCCGTGACGATCAACAGCTCGGCCTGATCGCTGTGGGTAGTTCAGATGCCAATCGCTACAACAGCGGCGTCGGAACGATGTTCCTCTCACACATCGCGGACGTCATCGTCAGGCTGCTGCCGCGCCTGCAACCCGCCGGCGAGTGACTCGCGGTGGCCGATGCCGCAACCGCGCCGCTCGCTCAATCAGCGGAGAACTTTCTGGGTTACCTGCGCGATGTGCGCCGGCTTTCCGCGCATACGCTCAGCAACTATCGCCGTGACCTGCGCGCACTGGAAGCGTACTGCGCGACGCAGTCCTGTCACTGCGCTGCGCAAATAACGGAAGCGGACATTCGCGGCTGGGTCGCTGCCATGCACCGCAGTGGTCTGGCCGGCAGCAGCATCCAGCGCAAGCTATCCGCGACCCGCTCTTTCTATCAGTTCGTGGCCCGGGAGACGGGGCGTCTATACAACCCGGCGGCGGGTGTGCAGGCTCCCCGCAAGCCGCGGCGCCTGCCAAAAACACTGGATACAGATCAGATGAGCCGATATCTGGTCTTTGATGGCACATCCCCTGCCGCGCTGCGCGATTCCGCCATGGCGGAGCTGTTCTATTCATCCGGCCTGCGCCTCGCAGAGCTCGCGGCGCTGAATATCGGCGATATCGACCCGCGAGCCAGGCTGCTCACGGCGACCGGGAAAGGCAATAAAACACGCACCGTGCCGGTGGGCGGTGCTGCGCTCGCCGCTATTGCCGAGTGGCTCAAAGTGCGACGCGAATCGCCGCACGAGACCGCTCACCCACTATTTACCAGCAACCGGGGCAGGCGAATCAGCGCTCGCAACATCCAGGCACGACTGCGGCTGCAGGCCCGTCGGACAGGAATGCACCAGGATGTGCATCCGCATATGCTGCGGCACTCGTTTGCCACCCATTTGCTGGAGTCGAGTGGCGACCTGCGTGCCGTGCAGGAAATGCTCGGGCACGCCAACATCAGCACCACGCAGATCTACACGCACCTTGACTTCCAGCACCTGGCGAAGGTGTACGACAGCGCCCACCCCAGGGCCAAGCGCCGCAAGAGCGAGTAGCGGCATGCTCAAGGTTGTGACCTTTGACCTGGACAATACCCTATGGGATGTAGAGCCCGCGCTGCTGCGCGCGGAGCAGGCACAGCAGGAGTGGCTACTGCAGCATCGCCCGGGCGCGGCTGAACTGCTGGATCACGAAGCACTGTTCGAGTTCAAGAAAGACGTGTGGCGTCGTCACCCCGAACTTGCGCACAACGTCACGCAGATGCGGATTCAGACTCTGCTTGAGTTACAGTTGAACGCCGGCTACAGCGAGCGCGAGGCCGACAGTGGCGCGCGCGAGGCCTTTGCAGCCTTTCTGCATGAACGGCACAAGGTGGAACTGTATGAAGAAGCTCTCGAAATTCTCCAGGTACTGGCCGGAGACTACACGCTGGGAGCCCTCACCAACGGCAACGCCGATATCTACAAGACCGACGCTGCGGAATATTTTGATTTCGCGTTTCTCGCGCAGGACATAGGCGCGAGCAAGCCTCACCCGGACATGTTTAACGCTGCCTTGAAACGCGCCGGTGTCGCTGCCGACCGCATCGTGCATGTCGGGGACGATGCCGAGCATGATGTGCGCGGTGCGCGCAGTGTTGGAATGCACACGGTGTGGATGAATGTCAGGGGCAAGCCCTGGCCAGGCGGAGAACGGGCAGATCACGAAATAACCAACTTGCGGGAACTACCCGGCGCCATCCAGTCCATCAGCGCGCGGCTTTCACGCACCCCGGACGGCACCGGTTAGCGCATTACTGTTTGAGGATTTTTTCCTTGGTTCGCTTGTATTCTTTTTCCGAAATGACGCCCTTGTCGTAAGCTTCTTTCAGGTCCATCAGCTGTTGGCCCTGGGTCTCCGTGTTTTGTACTGTCGTTTCGGTACTGCTGCCGCAGCCGGTGAGGGCCAGCGCAAGCGCCATAACCAGCGCACCGACGAAGGTTTGCTTGAGCATTTGAAATGTCCTTGTTCTATGGGGAGGGGTGGATGCTTCAGGCCCGGGAGCTGGCCGTGCACCGCACCAAAGTATGGACCAAAAAAAAGGGGGCCGAAAGGCCCCCAAAGCACGCATCGCAAAATGCGCCCGCAAGTTTTGTGTTATCGGCCGCTGCCGCTCGTGCCGATGAACTCCGGATAGGCTTCCATACCACACTCGGACTGGTCGACACCTTCGTACTCTTCTTCTTCGCTGACGCGGATTCCCATAGTGGCCTTGAGAATGCCCCATACGATCAGGCTGGCAACAAACACCCAGATGAAGATGGTGAGCGCACCGATCAGCTGACCACTGAAGGATGAATTCTCGCCATTGGTGACAGGCACCAGCAGCAGACCCAGAAGACCAACCACCCCGTGCACAGAGATTGCACCCACCGGGTCATCGATCTTCAGTTTATCCAGCGTGACGATGGCGAAGACCACCAGCAAGCCACCCATACCGCCAAACAGGGTTGCCTGCAGTGGCGTTGGCGTTGAAGGCTCGGCAGTGATCGCCACCAGGCCCGCCAGCGCGCCATTCAAGGCCATGGTCAGATCGGCTTTACCGAACATTATGCGCGCCACGATCAATGCGGTGATCAAACCACCGGCGGCGGCGGCATTGGTATTCATGAAGACGACCGCTACCGCGTTGGCGCTCTCAACACTGGCAGTTGCCAGCACCGAGCCGCCGTTGAAGCCGAACCAGCCCATCCACAGGATGAAGGTGCCCAGGGTCGCCAGCGGCAGGTTGGCACCCGGTATCGCCTTGATCGAACCATCGGCACCGTATTTGCCCTTGCGCGCTCCGAGCAGCAGGACGCCAGCCAGAGCGGCAGAAGCACCAGCCATGTGTACGATGCCCGAGCCGGCAAAATCCGAGAAGCCGAGGTCGCCCAGCGTATACATGCCGAATACCGGCATACCGCCCCACGTCCAGGAACCTTGCAGCGGATAAATGACCCCTGTCATGACTACAGCGAATGCCAGAAACGCCCAGAGCTTCATGCGCTCGGCAACGGCGCCAGATACGATGGACATGGCGGTTGCAACAAACACGACCTGGAAGAAGAAATCCGCCGAGGGTGCGTAGGTTGCCGGCTCTTCCGCGCCGGCGACACCGTCAGCGACGATACCGCCCAAAAACGCCGTGAACTCCCCGCCACCGTACATGATCGAATAACCGCAGATCATGTACATTGTGCTGGCTATTGCATATAGCGCCACATTCTTGAGCAGAATTTCAGTGGTGTTCTTGGCCCGCACAAGGCCCGACTCGAGCATCGAGAAGCCCGCGGCCATCCACATAACGAGAGCACCACACACCAGGAAATAAAAGGTGTCGAGTGCATACTGTAACTGAAAAATATTGTCTTCCATTGGAATTTCTCTCTCTGACTAAAATTTCGGCCTAGATCGCGTCTTCGCCCGTTTCTCCGGTACGAATGCGGATCACCTGTTCCATGGGGGAGACGAACACTTTGCCGTCACCGATCTTGCCGGTATTCGCCGCCTTCGTGATGGCCTCGATGGTCTGATCGACCGCGCCCTCGGCAACAGCGATTTCAATTTTCACCTTGGGCAGGAAATCGACGACGTATTCTGCTCCGCGATACAGTTCGGTATGTCCTTTTTGACGACCAAAGCCTTTTACTTCGGTCACGGTAATGCCCTGCACACCGATTTCAGACAGTGCCTCGCGCACGTCGTCTAGCTTGAATGGCTTAACAATGGCCGTGATGAGTTTCATTGATGTTCTCCTGATTGGGAGTCGACCGGGTGCCCCGGCCGACTCTGACTGCGTCTTGAACTATGCCCAGGACCTACAGGCTCTTGGCGATCGTGAAAACTACCGTGTCGTCGGCCCAGTCAGTGCCGAAGACGTCGTCGTCATCCAGATCGGTGCCGACGTAGGCCAGCGACAGATCCACGCCGGCGACGCTATACGTTCCGGTTATGGAGTAGTCGGTGTAGGCGTCTTCACCAGACGACAGGAACCCGCCGTCCTCTTCCAGCATGTTGTAGCCCACGTGCAGGCCGATTGAGAACGCGTCGCTCAGGCTGATGCCATAGTCGGCAGCGACATACCAGAACTCGTCAGTCTCGCCGTAGTAATCGTCGGAATAGACCACGGACAGACCGAGATCAGCGAAGGACAAGCCCAGCGCAAATTCCTGGTAGTCACCCTCTGCATCGTCGTCACCCGGGTAGTCGTAGTAGAAGTAACCCACGTCGATACCGAAACCACTGTCGCCGATGTCGCCGGCCCAGCCTGCGTAGTAATCCAGCTCGAGGCTGCCGTCGAAGCCGTCTCCATTGGTATCGAAGTCGACCGTCGAGCCCCACGTACCAATGTAGATGCCGTTTTCAAAACCCAGATCGAAACCACCCTGCACGGCGATACTTTCGTCGGACTGGGAAATGCCGCGGAAGCGGTAATCGGACGTCAGGGCAACGTTGCCACTGACTTCAACTTCAGCCTGGGCGTGGGTGGCACTCAGACCACCCGCGAGGGCGGTCGCAATTGCAACGGATAGCACTTTTTTGTTTAACATGTCTCTAAATCTCCTGTTGTTTGTCAGAAACAGTCCTTGCTTCAGCGTGAAACTGCGTAACGGGCGCTTTGCAAACGCTTTAACAGAGCTGTCACACGGAAAGAGCAGAGTCTGTGCCAGAGTTTCGAATTCTTTTTGATATGAACGGGTTAGATCATTTTTAACCGTGTGACCGCCACCGGCTGGCACGCAATTTATGCACCTTACAAGTGCGCTGCACCATAAAAGAGCACCATGATGCGCTGTGACCGGCCAACAAAATGCGCTAGGCTTGCTTGATCATCCACCCAGTAAACCGGCGGTGTCCCGATGCCTCTGAAGCCCCCTCCCCCACCCTGGACCGTCCTGCAGCAGGTAGACGAAATGATGGGCGGCCAGGGTATGCGCCAGGAGGTGGACAAAGGCCTACGCGCATTAACGCAGTCGGCACTGTCAAAGCTGGAACTGGTAAGCCGCGAGGAATTCGACATCCAGGCAGACCTCCTCAAGCGCACGCGGGCCAGGGTCACCGCGCTGGAGGCAGAGCTTGACGCACTCGCGCAAGAAGTAGAGAGCCTGGCTCGGGAGACTGGCGAAAAGTGAGCACTTACATTCCCACCTGACCACGCAGCACAAGCCGCGGCCAGAGCTGCCCGGCACAACACGCTCAAGGATGAGCCATGCACCTCTCGGTTATTTACAGCCGCGCACTGGCTGGGGTCGACGCGCCGCTGGTGCAGGTGGAAACCCATCTCTCCAACGGGCTGCCTGCCTTCCACATTGTCGGCTTACCCGAAACCGCCGTGCGCGAAAGCCGCGATCGAGTTCGCTGCGCGCTGTTGAACTCGCATTTTGATTTCCCCGACCGGCGCATCACTGTAAACCTTGCTCCCGCCGACCTGCCCAAGGAGGGGGGCCGCTTCGACCTGCCCATTGCACTGGGGATTCTCGGTGCTTCCGGCCAGGTACCGGTCGACCGCCTTGCAGAGCACGAATTCCTCGGAGAACTCGCACTGGATGGTACGCTGCGCAGCGTGCCCGGCGCGGTGGCCGCCGCAGACGCCGCACAATGCGCCGGACGCAGCCTGGTGGTAGCGCCACAGTGTGCACCGCTCGCGGCCCTGGCGCCCGCCAGTCGCATCGTCGCAGCCAGCGACCTGCTAACTGTTTGCGCGCACTTGAACGGTGCAGCGCCAATTCCACCCAGTGTTCCCCTGCAGACCGCTACCATGCCTCATTACCCCGATATGCGGGATGTGGTGGGCCAGCACAGCGCGCGCAGGGTGCTCGAAATCGCCGCTGCCGGCGGCCATCATTTATTGCTTGAGGGGCCACCCGGGTCGGGCAAGACGCTCATGGCCAGCCGACTACCGGGAATTCTGCCTCCGCCAGAGCCCGCGGAAGCCCTGATGGCGCTGGCACTGCGCGACATCCACGATGGCTGGATGCAAACAGATGCACTTTTCCAGCGACCGTTCCGCGCGCCGCATCACAGCGCCAGTGCCGCTGCCCTGGCCGGCGGTGGCAGCAAGCCACGCCCGGGAGAAATCTCTCTCGCTCACGGCGGGGTGCTGTTTCTGGATGAATTCCCGGAATTCAGCCGTCACTGTCTGGAAATGTTGCGGGAGCCACTCGAATCGGGGGAGATTACCCTGTCGAGGGCGCGCCACAAGGTCACCTATCCTGCACGCTTCCAGCTGGTGGCGGCGATGAATCCCTGCCCCTGCGGCTACCTCGGCGATGGCCAACGGAGCTGCCGCTGCGCCCCGGAACAGGTTCAACGCTACCAGGCGCGGATCTCCGGCCCGCTGCTGGATCGCATCGACCTGCACGCCCAGGTAGGCCGCGTGGCCCCGGCGAACCTGCTGGGGAGAGAACGCGGGGGCGAGGCATCCGACGTCATCCGTTCCAGGGTGTGCCGCGCACGGGAACGCCAGACAGTGCGGCAGGGCTGCGCCAATTCGCAACTCCCTCCAGACGCTATAGCAAGCACTTGCTTACTTGAAGGCCCCCAGATAAAAGCTGTTGAGAGCGCTGCAATACGCTTGCACCTGTCCGCGCGAAGTGTGCACCGACTGCTGCGGGTGGCGCTCACTATCAGTGATCTCGAAGGCGCCGGGCGGGTAGAGATAGACCACATTCGGGAGGCACTCGGTTACCGCGGCTCACACTGACCTGGTGCGCACCGCATGCGCAAGGCTTTCGGCGGCGCAAAAAACCGCGGAACGTCGAAAAATCTTACATTTTGTTGGCCACGGCGAAGAAACTGTGAACCGGCGCACATCGCAGCCGACCTCAAAAAAATTAAGCTATTGTTTTTATTACACTATTTTTTCTAAGGCACAGATTCTGCAATCTTTTTGGCAACGCACAAAACAACACTAAACGCTACACAAGGACACACACTATGAAAACTCGCGATCGCAGCTTCAAAACGCGCGCCGCCGGTCTTGCCGCAGGCCTCAGCCTGCTGGGCGCGGCCGGGGCCCAGGCAGACCTTATCGACGGCATCGTAGATACCTGGACGGTAGACGTCAGCGCCGAATTCCTTTGCGGCACCGTGCAGTGGACAGACGACGCACAGACCTGCAACAGCCAGACCATGCGTTGGGGCACCAGCACGGGCGAGGGCCGGAGCGGCCTGGACATCAACAATCCGCCCGGTGCAACCCAGGTCGATACCAACGGCCCGGCAGTGGCCAACGTAGGCGTCACCCACTTGAACCGCCCTGTCACCGGCTCCTCGCTGGAAAGCGTGGCGTTGCGCTCGACCCTGACACTGACGCCGTTTCAGCCCGCCAGCGCAGAACCTTCGATCGGCCCGAACAGCATCGACTTCCTGATCGAATTCCTGGAAACACCCAACGGTGATAACCCCTGCGCGAATGGTGAGGCAAACAACCAGGGCGTAAACGATGAAGGCTGCGCGGATATCTTCGTGATCGACCGCAATGCGCTGAACTTCCCCTTCTTCTTTGACCTGGACGGCGCCGGTGGCCCGCTGCAGAATCAGGAGTACTTCATCAGCTTCTTCGAGCTGACCAACGGCCTCAACCCGCTGGCGGAAGCTGCCTGTACTGCTGCTGGTGCGGCTAACCCCTGTCTCGGTTTCCTTACCCCGGAAAATGCAACTACACCCTTCCAGTTTGCCGCGGTGATCACAACCGAAGAAGTCGTCATCGACGTACCTGCTCCGGCAACACTGGTGCTCTTCGGTATCGCCATGACTGGCCTGGGCCTGTTCTCTCGCAAGCGTCGCGCCTGATACTCAACGCACGCACCCCCGAAACCCGCCTCACGGCGGGTTTTTTCGTTATGGGTATACCCCCTGACACCGTCACCCCCGTGGAAGTCTTTACTGCAACTGGCACATATGACAGAGTTTGCCTCTCACTGTGGATGACCAGCCTCGCCGGGCAGACCACTGTCGGGCCGCGCGTTTTAAAGGAACAAAGCATGAGCCAATGCCCCTTCACCAACCTGGTGGACCCGGACACGTACGCCCGGGGAATGCCTTACGAAAAGCTGCGTGAGATTCGTGATGCCGGGCCGGTGGTACGTATTGAAGATCCGCTCACCGGGGTCCCCTACTGGGCGGTGACACGCATCGCCGAGATGGACTACGTCTCCAAGAATCCCAGGCTTTTCTCGTCCGCCGAACGTTCGGCCTTCCCGATGGAATACGACCAGGAGATGGTCGAGGGCATCCACCGCCAGACCATCATCAACATGGATCCGCCGTTGCACCAGAAAGTGCGCCGCATCGTGCGCAATGCCTTTACCCCCAAACACGTGGAATCCTATGCGGCCAACTTTCGCGAACACGCCAGGCGCATCGTGGATGCCGTCGCGGGCCGGGGCGAATGTGAATTCGTGGAAGAGGTGGCGGCCGAACTGCCCCTGATCGGTATTCTCGAACTGTTGGGAGTGCCCCTGGAAGATCGAAAAAAGTTCTTCGACTGGACCAACACCATGATTTTCGCCGACGATCCGGATATGGCGACTTCGATGGAAGAGGGGCAGCTCGCATCCCTCGAGGTTCTGCAATACGCCGCGGCGCTGGCCGCAAAACACCGCCAGGAGCCGATGGACAACATCACAGGCGCACTGCTTGACGGGGAGCTTGCCGGCGAGCCGATCTCGGAAGAGATGTTCGGCTGGATGTTCATTCTTATCCTGGTGGGCGGCAACGAATCCACGCGCACGGTGATCGCACAGGGTATGCGTCTGCTGATGGAAAACCCCGAGCAGTTGCAATACCTGGTAGATAACCCCGACAAAATCCCGGGTGCCTGCGAAGAGATGCTGCGCTACAACACGGCATTTATCTCGATGCGACGCACCGCAATGCAGGATTGCGAACTGGGCGGCCAACAAATCCGCGAGGGCGACAAGATTATTCTGCACTACCATGCGGCCAATCACGACGAAGAGGTATTCGGGGAAGACGCGATGCGCTTCGACGTGACTCGCGCCGAGCGCATGCCCGATCTCTACAACCAGTTGCGCTCCTTCGGCATTGGCCAGCATTTCTGTATCGGCTCCCACCTGGCCAGGCTGGAGTTGACCATCATGATGGAGGAGATCATTCCACGCCTGCGCAACCCGAAGTTTGCCGGCGAACCACAGTTCGTGCGTTCGTTTTTTGTCAATGCCATGAAAGCCCTGCCCATCACCTTCGATCCGCAGCCCGTCACCAGCGAGGCACAGCAGAAACGCGGCCCCGGCCGGTGAAGGCGCTTCGCGGTGTTGCACCGTTCTGCGCGGCTGCTGCTACGCTGCTATCAACTCCCTCCCTGGCGCAAGCTGAGTCGGATAGCGAGGGCGCGGCTTTCTACCGCCAGTTTGAAGCCTGTCGGCAGACGCCCGGTGAAATCAGCCGCTTGCGCTGTTTCGATGCCCTGACAGCTCCCGGCGCCGAGCGCTCCGCGCCCGAGGTGCTTCTGGTTGAAGAGTTGTCGAGCGAGAACAGGCCTGGCGCGGGCGACCCGCCCCCGGATCAGACCCTCGACAAGGCGCAGGCCGAGCAGCGAGAGGCACGCCTCGCGCGACTGGAGTCACTGTCGCGCAAGCAGGAACGCGGCATGCTGAGCGCCGACGACCCCAACTACATCGTCTATGCCCAGCCGGTCGACGACGAAATCGGCGACGAAAACCACATGGAGTTCTACGTCTCGCTCAAGTACCCGATCGTCGATGACTGGTTTGAACAGAGCCAGAACGCTTTTGGGCGCTGGGAAAACGCCTACGGGGATTTTTTCAACGCCGTCGTTCCCGACCGCATGCTGTTCCACTACAACGGCCTGTACGACTTCTATATCACCGACAGCGACCGCTACGATTCCGCCCCCATCGTGTCGCGCCGCCAGAATCCGGGAGTTTCCTTTGAGTACGACTTCTCGCGGGGCCGCAATACGCTGCGCGTTGGCTGGTTTCACGAATCCAACGGCCAGACACTGGAAGAAGACGAAGTCGGCCGTTTTGAAGCACGTCGCGCACGCTTCGGCGACGACTTTGCCCTCGCCGAAGTGAGCCGCGGATGGGACTATGCCCAGTTGCGCTGGGCGAGCAATACCTTGCTGTATGAGGACCCGCGCAAGGAGAACTGGTTCAACTACCAGATCGAAGCCCGCTGGTACTGCAATTGCCAGGGATTTGGCTTCATTGGTGAACGCGAAGACGAGATCTGGTGGGACGCTGGCAACAACAGCGAAATCACGGATTTCGACGGCTTGCGGGGCATGCTCGAACGGCCGCTGTGGCGCAGCGACGACGGCAGGACACAGGTTGATGCCAGGCTGGACTTGCAAACCGGGCTCGAGAACAGTTTCGCACAGTACTTGAGTGCGCGACTCACGCTCGCAGCAGAATGGGACAATGTGCGCCTGATGCTGTTCTATTTCGACGGCTACGGCCGCGACCCTTCCACCTATCACCTGCGCACGCAATATGCGGGCCTGGGCCTGGAGTTACGCTAGGCGCCTTTTTCTACATGACGGACAAAGACATCATAGACAGGCTCAACGCTCGCGCTCCCGGTTTTATCGGCATGCTCGGCGGCCGGGTGGTGGCCATTAACATCGAGCAACAAAGCTGCACCTTCGAATTCGACGTCAGTACAGATTTCTGTCACTCGATCGACATCGTACAGGGCGGTTTCATAACCACCATGCTGGATGCCGCGATGAGCCACGCGGTATTCGTGGTGGAGACCGATGGCACGCTGGCCGGCGTTTCCTCGCTGGAAATCAAGACCAGCTATCTGGAACCTACCCGTGCAGGGAAGCTGCACGCCGTGGGCCAGGTACGCAAACGCAGCTATAAAACCGCGTTCCTCGAAGGTCAACTCTACAACCCCGCGGGCCTGCTAACTGCCACCACCAGTTCCGTCGCCAAGCTCGCGCGCAATCGCTAGTGCCCGAACTCAACCCCAGGCAACGGGAGGCGGTGCGCTATATCGACGGGCCTCTCCTCGTACTCGCCGGCGCCGGCAGCGGCAAAACCAGCGTTATCACCGAGAAGATCGCCTACCTGGTACGCCACTGCCGTATTGACCCATCGCGCATCGCCGCCGTGACCTTCACCAACAAGGCCGCGCGCGAAATGCGAGAACGTGTGCGCCACCTGGTAGGTGCCGATTCCGCCGACCGGCTTACTCTCAGTACCTTTCACCAACTGGGGTTGAAGATCATCCGCAGCGAGTGCAAAACCCTGGGATTGAGGCCCGGCTTTTCGATATTCGACAATGAAGATACGCGCACCCTGCTGCGCGACCTGCTGATTCAGGAACACGGCGCCGAGGGTGACCAGGCGCAACTGATACAACAGCGCATTTCGGGCTGGAAGAGCGAACGTCTGCTACCACCACAGGCGCAGGCAAAAGCAACAAGCCCGGCCGACATGCTCTGCGCGCAAGCCTACGCCCGCTACCAGCGTGCGCTGAAAGCCTACAATGCGCTGGACTTCGACGATCTCATACTGGTGCCGACACTGCTGTTTGAGCACTCGCCAGACATACTCGAAAAATGGCAACAGCGCGTACATTACCTTCTGGTGGACGAGTACCAGGACACAAACACCAGCCAGTACCTGCTGGTAAAACAGCTCGTGGGCCTGCACGGCCGTTTAACCGTGGTGGGTGATGACGACCAGTCGATTTATGCCTGGCGCGGCGCACGCCCGGAAAATCTCGCACTGTTACAGGAGGATTTTCCCGGGCTCCGGATTGTCAAACTGGAACAGAATTACCGCTCTACCGCACGTATCCTGCGCGCTGCAAATACGCTTATCGCCAACAATGCGCACCTGTTCGAAAAGCAGCTCTGGAGTGAGCTGGGATTCGGCGAACCGCTGCGCCTCATCCACTGTGCCGATGAGCACGCGGAAGCCGGACAGGTAGTGGCGGAAATTCTCGACCATCAGCTGCGCAAGCGTACCCGCCTTGGCGACTATGCCGTGCTGTATCGCGGTAATCACCAGGCTCGCCTGCTGGAACTTGCGCTGCAGGCGCAGCAGGTGCCGTATCACCTGAGCGGCGGTACCTCATTCTTTGCCCGCAATGAAGTGAAAGACATCATGTCGTATTTGCGACTGATACTGAACGAGAACGACGACAACGCCTTCCTGCGCATCGCCAACATACCGCGCCGCCAACTCGGCACGGCCTCACTGGAGGCACTGGGCCTGTTTGCCCGCGGTGAAGGACTCAGCCTGGCCCGGGCCTGCAACCGGATTGCGCCGCCGGCGGTCCCCGCCGCCGGGCTGAAACGGTTACACGAGTTCGGCACCTGGCTGGCATCCACACGCCAGCGCTGCACGGCTGAACGCGGCGTCTCCGGCATTCACCAGATGCTGCGGGACATCGACTACGAGGGTTGGCTCGGGCAGATCAGCTCCAGCGAGGACGTCGCGGAAAGGCGCATGGGCAACGTCAACTTCCTGGTCAACGGTTTACAACGCGTGATGTCAGAGGACGGGGTGGCACTCGACGAAGCCATCGCCCGCCTCGTCCTGCGCGATTTGCTGGAACAGCAGGACGAAGAGGAAAAAGGCCCTGACAGCGTGCAACTCATGACCCTGCACGCCTCCAAGGGTCTGGAGTTTCCCCACGTGTACATCATCGGCATGGAAGAGAACCTGCTACCGCACCGCGTGAGCGTGGAAGAAGACAATATCGCTGAAGAACGTCGCCTCGCCTACGTGGGCATCACGCGCGCACGGGAAACACTGACCATGACATGTGCACGAAAACGCAGCCAGTACGGCACCGTCACCCAGTGTGAGGCCAGCCGCTTTATCGAAGAGCTTCCCGCCGACGATCTGCACCAGTTGGGCGACGGCAAGGGCAACGACCCGCAAGCCAACATCGAGCGCGCCAGGGAAACGCTCAGCGGCCTGAAGAACCTGTTTGCCTGAGCGGCTTTCCGCATGGCCTTCGATGGGTAACCGGCGCAAGCGCGGGGTTGCGGTATTCAGGGAGCGTTATCGCCGTGCGACTCCGTCGGCAATGCGAGGCCAAGGGCGCCTTTGATGCGTTC
>CAZFJQ010000002.1:0-82656 GCA_964519755.1 uncultured Halioglobus sp. | reverse complement strand
CATGCCCTCTCGCTCGCGCTTGTGGCGCGCAAACTCAACAATCAGAATCGCGTTTTTGGCCGCCATGCCTATTAACAGGACGATACCGATCTGCGCATACAGGTTGAGCGCCACACCGCTGATGAAGAGCGCCGCTATGGCACCGCCGATCGCCATCGGCACGACCAGGATGATCGAGATCGGTACAGACCAGCTTTCGTATTGGGCCACCAGGAACAGGTAAACGAAAATGAGGGCCAGCGTATACGCATAAATGGCCGTGGAACCTGCCTCCCGTTGCTGGTAGGCCATGCCTGTCCACTCAATGCGATAGCCCGCGGGCAGCACCTCAGCGGCCAACGTCTCCAGCGCCTCCATCGCCTCGCCAGAGCTGTAGCCCGGGGCGGTACTGGCGCGTACGGATGCGGACCGGTACAGGTTGAAGCGCTGCGCGACATCCGGGCCCAACACAGGGCGGGTGCTCACCAGCGTACTCAGGGGCAACATCTCACCGTCTTGCGAACGCACGTAAAAATGCCCCACATCGGAGAGATCGCTGCGGTACGAGGAATCCGCCTGCATAATGACCTTGTAGGTCTGGCCAAACTTGTTGAAGTCATTCACATACAGCGAACCCAGTTGTGCCTGCAGCGTGGTGAATATCTCGCTCAGGGATACGCCCAGGTTCTTGGCTTTCAACCGGTCTACATCGATGTAGTACTGCGGCACATTCGCACGGTAAGTACTGAATACGTTCTGCAGGCCCGGGGTTCTGTTCGCCTCCACAATGAAGTTGTTCAGTACCGAGGCGAGTTCCGCCGGCGGCCGGGACAGGGTGTCCTGCAACAGCAGCTCCAGGCCGCCAACCGCGCCCATGCCCGGTACAGCGGGTGGCGCAATAGCAATCACCTGCGCTTCCAGCACCTCCGAGTAGGCGCGCGCGCTGATGCGCGATGTCACGTTGAACACCAGATCCTCGGCTTTCGTGCGCTGATCCCAGGGCTTCAGCACCACAAACAGTGTGCCACCGTTACTCGACATGGCACCCGTCAAAACCGAATAGCCCGTGATCGCGGTTATCAGCTCAACAGCCGGCTCCTCCTCAAGCAGCGCCACCACCTTGTCCATCGCTACTTTGGTGCGCGAGAGGGAGGAGGCGTCCGGCAGCTGGACATTCACCAGCAGGAGCCCCTTGTCTTCGTCCGGCACAAATCCGGTCGGCGTGTTGACAAATCCAACACCCAGAGCCGCTATCCAGGCGGCAAACAGCAGAGCGACAATAGCCAGGCGGCGCAACACCCAGTGCACACCGCGGTCGTAGCGCGCGGTGAGCCATCCAAATCCGGCGAGGAAGCCGCGATACCAGCGCGCTTCCTGCCTCTCTCCCGACTTCAGCAGCAAAGCACAGAGTGCCGGGCTCAGCGTCAGTGCATTCAGCGATGAAAACAGCACGGCCACGCAGATGGTCACCGCGAACTGCCGGTACATCTCACCGGTAATTCCCGGCAACATCGCCACCGGCAGGAACACCGCGAGCAGCACCAGGCTGGTGGCAATGATCGCGCCACCCACCTCCTGCATGGTAACCAGCGCCGCCTCTTTGGGCGATATCGACGGGTCCTCACGCATGTGGCGATCGCAGTTCTCGATCACCAGAATGGCGTCGTCCACGACAATACCGATCGCCAGTATCAGGCCGAACAGCGTCACCGTATTGATCGACATACCGGCCAGCAGGAGCACCGCGAAGGTCGCCACCAGCGACACCGGAATCGCTACCGACGGCACCAGTGTCGCGCGCCAGTTGCCGAGAAAAACAAAGGTCACGGCGATAACGAGTGCCACCGCCTGGAATAACGATACCACCACGTCATTCACCGCGGCATCCACATAGCGCGTGGTGTCATAGCTGATCACGTAGTCCAGCCCCTGCGGAAACTGCGCGGAAAGGTCCTCTACCAGTGCGCCGACCGCGGCGCCCGCTTGCAGGGCGTTGGCATCCGCCAGCAGGTAGAGCGCGACATTGACCGCCGGTTTACCGTCAATCTCCCCCAGGAAGCTGTAATCGGACTGCCCCAGTTCAACCCGGGCGACATCCTTGAGATAGATTGCCGAGCCGTCGGCACGCGCGCGGAGCACGACATTTTCGAACTCCTCCACCTCCTGCAGACGACCCTTGGTGCGCAGCGTGTACTCGGTTTGCAGCTTGCCTTCGTACGGCGGCGAGCCGATCTTGCCCGCGGCCACCTGCACATTCTGTTCCCGCAACGCGCTGCGTATATCGGTGACCGACAGGCCCAGGTTGGCCATCTTGTCCGGGTCCAGCCAAAGGCGCATGGAGTAGTCCGCCTCGCCGAGTATCGTCGCCGTGGAGATACCCTCCAGTCGCGAGAGCGCGCTCTGTATGTTGATCTTCACGTAATTGGAGATGAACTTGTAATCGAGCGAGTCATCCGGCGAGGTGAAGCTGACAATTTTCAGAATGTCGGGCGAACGCTCTTCAATCCTCAAGCCCGTCGCGGTCACCTCCGTGGGCAGCGATGGCTCGGCCAGTTTGACCCGGTTCTGCACGCGTACGAGTGCCATATCGGGATCCGAGCCCACCGCGAAAGTGACCGTGAGGTTGTAACTGCCGTCGTTGCCGCTCTTGGAGGACATATAAATCATATCCTCCACGCCGTTAATGGCGTCTTCTATCGGCGTGCCGACGGTCGTTTCCACAACCTCGGCGGAAGCGCCGGGGTAAACGGCACTGACCTGGATATTGGGTGGGGAGATACTCGGGTATTCGGTCACCGGCAGCATGTAGACGGAAAGGCCTCCCGCCAGCATCAGCACAATTGCGATAACCAGTGCGAACTTCGGCCGCTCGATAAAAAAGGCGCTGAACATGTTCTAGCTCCTGCTCACACTTCCCGGAACGGTCCTAGTCGCGCTCGGCCGCGGCCAGCGATTGCGTCTGCACCGACATGCCCGGACGCACCGCCTGCAGGCCGCGCACGATCACCCGCTCACCCGCGCTCACTCCTTCGCGCACCAGTGCGTGCTCGTCCATGCGCTCTCCCAACTCGACATTGCGACGCTGGACCTTCTGGTTGTCGTCTACCACCAGCACAAAACTGCCCTGCTGATCCGCCTGAACTGAAGCCTGCGGCAGGAACAGGTCTTCCTGCAGCCGGGTGTCCTGCAGAATCACGCGCACGTACTGTCCGGGCACCAACAGGGAGTGCGGGTTGGGAATGAGGGCGCGCGCTTCCAGCGTGCCCGTGCCCTGGTCAATCCGGTTGGCGAAATAGTCCAGCCGACCCACTTCCGGGTAAATGTCGCCGTTCGCCAGCTCGACGTTGACCTCTATGCGCTTGAGCTCCTCCGCGTCCAGGCCATCTTCCATATTGCCGCTGATTGCGGAAATGTAGGTTGACTCGCTGACCTGGAACAAGGCCTGTATCGGGTCGATACTCACCAGCGTGGTGAGGCTCCCCGTGGTGGGCCCGATGAGATCGCCAACCGTCACCAGGCTGCGGCCGATACGGCCGGTGATCGGCGCCCTGATCGTGGTATAGCCCAGGTTGACCTCGGCACTGGTCACCTCGGCGCGCGCGCCCTCTATTCGCGCCTCCGCATCCAGCTTCCTGGCCGTGAGGTCGTCCATCTCTGCCTGGGATATCGCACCCTTTGGCAGCAGCTCTTTGCCGCGCCTGAAGTTGCGCGCAGCATTCGCCAGGTTGGCCTCGGCGGCGGACAGGTTGGCGCGGGCGCGCGCCAGCGCAGCCTCGTACTCGGAGCTGTCGAGGGTATACAGAACGGAACCGGCCTCGACCACATCGCCTTCGCGGAACGCGCGGCTTTTCAGGTAGCCCGTGACCCTGGCCTGGATGGCGACATCGTCCTGCGCCTGTAGCCGCCCGACGTAGCGCACCCGTGGCTGATAGCTCTCAAGCACGACCTCATCGACCACGACCTCGACCTGTCTCTCGGGTGGGGCCTCTTCAGTACAGCCGAGCAGCAGGCCAAGGCCCAGCACCAGACACAATCGCAACGCAATCACTCGCGACACTCCCGGATCGTCAAAGACAGGAAGCATAGCCCACGCAGACTGAGGAGTCGCCCCTCGGGCGATGCGAAATCTCGCTGCCGGGTTCGCTACAACCAGTGCGCAACGCTAAAACCTGCAGATGAAAAAGCCGCAATGCTGTGACAACACTGCGGCTTGCGTTCAGCCAGGAAGAGGCACCTACTGGCTGGATTCCACCATGTAGTCCACGGCGGCGATCACTTCTTCGTCAGAACAGTTCATACAGCCGCCCTTGGCGATCATGCCCGTTCCTGGAATGCCGTTGATGCCATGGTCATACAGGATATCCATACCCTTTGCCAGACGCCCGGACCAGTCGGCGACATCACCCAGTTTCGGCGCGCCGGCAGCACCGGTGGTATGGCAGGCCATACAGGCCGCGTTGTAAACCGCCTCGCCCGATCGCGCTTCGCCGCCGCCCGCTGCAGCCGCCACCGCGGCGCCACAGCTACTATCACCCTGCAGACAGGATTCTCCCACTGGTGCGATCCGCGCTTCAATCTCCGCGCGCTGCGCATCCGTCAGCTCTACCGCGGCAGCGCCAAGGGCCACGGTGGCCGCCAGTGTAAACAGGATTGTGCGAATCATCCGGGGAGTTCCTCCATATAAAAGACTCCCCATTATAGCCGCTTACGGCGACGCTTAAAACTTGATCCGGGCTTTAAGCGCCGCGGGCAAGAGTGGCCCGTAGCGCCGAATCGGGCAACCGGCTGGCCTGCCAGCAGCAGACCGCCTACCATGTACCCCCACAACAAACCCAGCGTGGTAACCAGACATGCAACTCTATACCTACGACCCTGCCCCGAACCCCAGGCGCCTCGCGCTGTTCTTGCAGTACAAGGGCATCGAAATCGAAACACAGCAGATAGACATGACGAAAGGCGAGCAGCTTGCCGATGAGTACCGTGCCATCAACCCGGCGTGTACGGTGCCAGCACTGGTACTGGACGACGGCACCGTACTGGACGCCGTGATCGGCATTTGTACCTACCTGGAAGCTCTGCACCCGGAAAAGCCATTGCTGGGCAGCTCTGCACTGGAGAAAGCGCAGATTATTGGCTGGAATCACCACCTGTTCACCGGCCTGTTCCTGGCCATTGCCAATGTGTTGCGCAATGGCGGCAAGAGCTTCGTCAATCGCGCCCTGCCCGGGCCGCTGGATGTACCGCAGATCCCGGAGCTGGTAGACCGCGGCAGGCTCCAGATCAGCGCCATCCTGCCGCAACTGGACGCGCACCTCGCCACCCACAGCTTCGTCGCCGGCGACACTTTCAGCTTCGCCGATATCGACCTGCTGGTGGCGACGGAATTCATGGGCTGGGTGAAGGAGAGCATCCCCGACACCTGCCCTCACCTGCTTGCCTGGCAGCAGCGGGCGTCGAAGGCGCTGCAAAACCCCTGACCGGGCGATGCCTCACAAAGACGGCATTTGATCGCCAAGCGCACGCGCGTGTGCGCTATAACTGGGGCCGGGAGGACATTGCAGTATGATGCCGGCTTTCGGGAATTGGTTCACGCCTCGGCTGGCAGCGCTGGCGCTGCCTTTGTTGATAACGCTGTCGCTCGGCGCCTGCACAGGCGGCGACGACAATGCGCGTTTCGAGAATTACCTCACGCGCCTGGCCAGGACGCTCGGGATAGAGGCGCCACTTCCCGCCAGCGCTGAATTCCCGCGGCCTCCCCGCAGCGGCAGCCTGCGCCTCGATGTGCCTGCCGGCAATATCAACGCACTGGACTTTCTCAGCTTGCGGGGCTGCGAGCTGCAGGTGACGGTGGGCAAACGCAACAGCAGCCTGGGCCGCATGGCGCGCGACTCGCAGAAGCTCTTGCTGGAACTGGAATTCCTGCGGCTCGCGCCGGCCTGCATCGCGCACCTGGAGGCCGAAGGGAACAGGGGAGACCTGGCGGCGACCCTCACGCGGGCCTGGGAAAACAAGCGCGCCAGCTTACCCGCCAGGATCTTCAACGCCACGCTGGGCAGCGAGGAGTACCGCGCTTTCTGGCAGCGGGCACGGCCAGCGGGCACCTACCCGGCCAGCGGCAGCAGCACGGCTGCGGCGGCGCTAGAGGCCATCAATGCCCACGCCGCGCGCTGGCTGGATGGCGACTACCGGGTCGACGGCGGCGAGTTCGAGCTGCTGCTCAGCGCGGTGGCCGGCGGTGGCGGCGGCGCGATGCTGGAGGAACTGTTGCGCCAAGAGGCCTGGCTGGATGCCGCCACCGGGCTGGTCGAACGCCGCGCGCAGCGCGGGCCGCTGTGCGCGCCCGGGATACGCCACAAAGCCGCCGACATACTGCCCAACGTGGTGCGCAAGTTCTTCATCGGCGAAATCCAGCCCCGGGCTGCCGCACTGGGGCGCAGCCGCTACCAGTTGCTCCCCCCCATCGCCGCGCTGGAGGGCCAACTCTCGGCGACACTGCCGGCGGCCTACCGGCAGTGGATGGCCCGGAGAAACAACCTGGTGGCAGCAGCCGTCACCGCCCCACGACGCCATGTTGAAGCATTACAGGCTATCGAGGCGCCCTGTTCTGCGGGCGAGAGAATTGCACCCCGGGCAGGATAAAAATTGGTTACACTGCTGTCCAACCCGTCGCCAGCAACCAATGCTCCAAGGAGTCCATGATGATCCGCACACCCCGCAGAACCCTGCAAACTGCCCTCCTGCTCGCAACCGTGCTGATCCTGGGCGCCTGTGCCAGCGGCCCGCCCAAACCCGTTGTGGATTTCAAAACGGACTATGACTTCTCTGGCGTGAAGAAGGTAGGATTTTACCGCGACTCGGGCGATGTGGTCGGCGACAATCCGCTGAAACTCAGCGACATGCAGCGCGGGCGCATTGACGAGGCGCTGGTCTTCGCGATGAAAAACAAGGGCTTCGAGTTCGTCAAGGACTCCGGGGAAGCCGACCTGCTGATGAGCTGGCACCTGGTCACCCAGCACAAGACCGATGTGCAAACCTGGAATAGCCCTTCCTACGGTTTCTACGGCCCCTACAACCGTTACAGCCGCTACAACTGCTGGAGCTGCATGCCCATGCAGACGGACGTGACAGTGCGCAACTACACCGACGGCACGTTTATCGTCGACCTGATCGATCCGGAAATGGGCAAATCCGTATGGCGGGGTACCACGCACTCACGGCTGAAAAAGGAACCGAGTTCCAACCAGGCCGACTACAACGAGGCGGCGACCGTGATTTTCGCGGCCTTCCCGCCCGGTGCGAGCCAGCCGGGTTCGAACTGAGCGCGCCACGCCGCGAGCCGCCCGCCATAGACGCTCGCGGGCGGCCACGGTATCATTTGCCGCCTCCGCCCGTAGCTCAGCTGGATAGAGCGCTGCCCTCCGGAGGCAGAGGTCGCAGATTCGAATTCTGCCGGGCGGGCCATCCCGCAACACCCGACAACCCCGATCGGTAACGCAACCGCGATTGAACCCGCCCCCCGATTAACGGTCTACCTGTTGACCTTCCCTCACCGTCGAGTACTTCATGCGCGCTCTGATTACACTTGCCTTTCTCACGCTGTTGTCATCCACCACCGCGCAGGCCACCGAGCCCGCCACCGCGGTATTTGCCGGCGGCTGCTTCTGGTGCATGGAATCGGACTTCGAACACCTCGAAGGTGTACAGAACGTGGTCTCCGGCTTTACCGGTGGCGAACTGAAAAACCCCACCTACAGCGGCAATCACGCGGGCCACTATGAGGCGATCGAGGTGACCTACGACCCCGATGTGATCGACTACCAGGCACTGCTGGAACACTACTGGCGCAATGTCGACCCCTTCGATGATGGCGGGCAGTTCTGCGATCGCGGCCACAGCTATCGCGCCGCTATTTTTGCCTCCAGTGAACAGAAGGCGCTGGCGGAGGCATCGCTGGAGTCGGTGCAGGCGCGCCTGGACAAGCCGGTGGTTACCCAGATTCTCCCGGCCGACACATTCTGGCCGGTGGAGGAATATCACCAGGACTACGCCGAGAAAAATCCGGTGCGCTACAAGTACTACCGCTGGAGCTGCGGCCGCGACGAGCGCCTCGAGGAAGTCTGGGAGAAGAGCTGAGCGCGGTCGGCTTTACTGGGCCTCGACGACAGGCCTGCCCCGACGGGTGTAGACGAAAGGCCCCTGCATTTCCTGATCGTGGCCTTCCCGCAGACGCCGCTCAAGCTCATGCAGCACGGTGCGCGTAATAATGGGCAGTTGCGGCAAATCCTGAGCGCGCGAGAGGCTCACCCAGTGCAGGTCCAGCAGCTCGCCCGAGCCCTGCGGACGTTCATGCACTTCCCCCTGGATGTGTTGCGCATCCACCATGAAGAAACGCGCGTCGAAGCGTCGATTGCGGTGCGGGGGCGTGATGGCCCGGGCGATGTAATGCAGCACGTCGAGGCGGGGGTTGACGTCGTGCCGCAGAAATTCCGCCCATTGCGGTGAGCGCGAGCGCAACGTGGGCGTTTCCGGCTCACCCACCAGTAGCCCGGTCTCCTCGTAGGTTTCGCGTATCGCTGCCAGCGCCAGCGCCCGTGCCTTGCTCTCTGAACAGCCCAGGCAGAGCCTGTTGAGCACCTCCGGATGCAGGTCGTGCGGTGGCCGGATGCGGCTGTCTCCCGGGTCTACCCGTCCACCGGGGAAGACGAAACTATTGGGCATGAACTGGTGGCTTGCGGCGCGCTTGCCCATGAGTACTTCGGGCTGTCGGCGATCGCTGCGCAGAATAATCAGCGTGCTCGCATCGCGCGGGCGCACCGCCCTGCCCGCATCGCGCAGCTCGCTTTTCGCGATGTGGTGCTTGTTGTGAATTTCATCGACGTCCATCAATACAGTCTAGCACCCGTGTGCAGCCGGTTTTTCTACCGGGCAGGGGAATGGGCAGGCCGGTTTAGAAATGCACTCACCCTGGCGAAAGAAATTTGTCCCGATCCGCCGCGATGGTGATGCGGTGCAGTTCGCGGTCATAACCATCGTAACCGCCGTTGGCCTTGTGCAGCACGCTGCGATTGTCCCACAGCACCAGCATGCCCTCTTCCCACTCGTGGGTGTACTGGAACTCCGGGCGCGTCTGCCAGGCATACAGCTCAAGCAGCAACTCGAGCGCCGCCGCGTCGTCCATGTCCTGCACGCCCACGATGTAACCGAGACAACCGAGCAGGGTCTCGTTGCCACTCTCCGGGTGTCGCTGGATGAACGGGTGTGGGTACACCTCCCGCGCCGTCTCGGAGTAGAGAATTTTCATGCTGCGGTCAGATTCGCTGTCCGCCTCACCGTACATACCGTCCGGCGCATAGCCCGCCGCTGCGGAATGCAGGGCGAGCCGGCCTTCCAGCTTCCCGCGCAGCGCTGCGGGCATCGCCGCCAACGCCATCTGCTGGTTGACGAATCCGGTATTGCCTCCCACCGGCGGGATCACCAGGCTGTACAGGCAGGTGCCGAGTGGCGGCTCGGGCATGAAGCTCCAGTCGGAGTGCCAGACTTCGGCGAATACCGGCGCTTTCTCATCCGCCCGGCGAGTCAGCGCGACGACGTGCTCACTGCCGTCAATGGGCACGAAGTAGGGTTCATCGCCAAAGGTGCCAAAGGCCAGCGTGATACGCTCCAGGTCAGCGTCAGTCAGCCGCTGCCCCGGAAAGGCCAGCACATGGTGTTGCATCCAGGCGCGGCGGATAGACGTGATTGTTGCCGCATCGAGTGATCGCGACAGGTCGACGCCGCGCACCGTCGCGCCACAGGCTTGCCCAGAGGGTGTTATCTCCAACATGTTGTTTCTCCCGTAACTCGCTCCGGGGCGGGAAATCCGCTACGCGACGGGCAAGAGCGTATAGACCCGCGTGTGGGAGCGCAACGTCGCGGTTTATCAACCGGCGCCATTACACTATGCTGCGCGGCACACAGACAAGATCAAACAGAAACAGGAGCGCGCATGATTGGCTGGACAGAACAACAGGAGACGATCCGCAGCATGGTGCGGGATTTTGTGGAGAAGGAAATCGTCCCGCACATCGACGATCTCGAATACAACGGCATGCCTCCCTACGATATTCTGCGCAAGCTGTTTACCACCTTCGGCATGGATGAACTGGCGCGCGCCAACTTCGAGAAGCAGATTGCCCGCGAGGAAGCCATCGAGCGGGGCGAAAGCGTTGACGAAAAGGCCGCGGAGCAATCGGACCCCGGGCCGGTGACCGAGGAAGCACTGGATGCGGTGGCCATGGGTATCCTGCCCATTGTCGAGATCAGCCGCCACTGCCAGGGGCTGATCACCGCAATGGGCGTATCGGTCGGCCTCACCGGCGGCGCCATCATGTCGAAGGGCAGCCTGGCGCAGAAAAAACGCTATGCCGGCGACCTGCTGACCCTGAAAAAAGTCGGCGCCTGGGCCATCACCGAACCCAATTCCGGCTCGGATGCCTTTGGCGGCATGAAATCCACCGCCCGGCGCGACGGCAAGGGCGGTTACCTCCTCAACGGCAACAAAACCTACATCACCAACGGGCCCTACGCCGATACCATCGTTTTTATCTGTCGCCTGGAGGAAGACGGGGTTGCAGCGCAGGATCGCAAGGTAGTCTCCTTCATACTGGATGCGGGCATGCCCGGCCTGGAACAGAGCGCGCCCTTCAAGAAAATGGGGATTGGCTCGTCACCCACCGGTGAGCTCTTCCTGCAGGATGTGGCCGCGGGGCCAGAGCGCCTGATGGGGGAATCGGAAGACGGCTACGGCCGCGCCGGTGCAAAAACCACTTTCAGCGCGGAGCGCTCCGGCGTGGCCGCGATGGCGCTCGGCCTGGTTGAGCGCGCCCTCGAGCTGTCGGTCGACTATGCGAAAACCCGCGTGCAGTTTGGCGAACCCATCGGCAACTACCAGCTCATCCAGTTGAAGCTCGCGAAGATGGAGGTGGCCCGCCTGAACCTGGAAAACCTGGTGTTTCGCTATATTGAAACCCGGGCGGCAGGCAAAGACCTCACCCTGGCCGAGGCCTCGGCCATGAAGCTGTATGCGGCGCAAGCGGCGATGGAAGTGACCACCGAGGCGGTGCAGGTGTTCGGCGGCGCCGGCTATATGCGCGAGGCGCGCGTGGAACAACTCATGCGCGACGCGAAGATTCTGCAGATCTACGCCGGCACGGATGAAATGCAGATCGTGGCAATCGCCAAAGATCTGCTCGGCCGAACCTGATCAAGGGCGCGCCGGGCGCAATGGCGCCGAGGTACGCCAGAAGTGGCGCGTAGGCGGCAAAGGGCCTGGCAATGGGTCGGGACTGTGCGAGGCATGGATGCCGAGCCCAAGCCCCCATGGACGGGTTCACGGCGTGTCCCGGCACATTGCCAGGCCATTTGCCGCCGCTCCCGCAGCCTGAGCAGGAGCCATTCGCGCTAGCCGCGATACAAGGCCTCCGCGCGCGCCTTCAGATCTTCGGCGCAGCGGTTGAAACCGCGCTCCACCTCCTCCGCCAGCGCCTCCATCATCGAGGGCACCATGGGGCCGGCGAACTCATCCATACTCACATAGCGGCAGCTCTTCTCATCAATGGGCGTAATGATCTGGCTGCGGTCGGCATGAATCGGATCGTCCGGCTTGTTTTCCATCGACCAGACAATACGCCGCGGCGCCTCGATCGCCGTGATGTATTCCACCTGGTCCTGCAGGCCGTTGCCGAGATCCACTTTCATCGCCAGCGGTGCTCCCACTTTCAGTTCGCCCTCAATCTGCGGACAGAAGCGGTTCCAGAGCGGGTAGGCGGCGAAGTCCACAATCACCGACCAGACCACCTCGGCCGGCGCGTTGATGACGATAGGTTCAGAGGCTACGCTGCTGTCGTTGATCATTGGCGAAAATTCCTGTCAGAAAATATTGATGGGCGCTGCAGCCCGGGGCGGCACTCAAAGACCAAAGCTGACACCGCCGTTCACGCGCCACACTTGCCCGTTTACCCATTCGCCGTCGTCCGACAGCAGAAAGGCAACCGCGGCGGCGATGTCGTCTGACTGGCCGTGGCGGGTGCTGCGCACACCCTTGAGCATCCAGTCTTTGAGCTCCCGGGGCATATTCGCATCAAGCTGTTCGGTGAGCACAAAGCCCGGCGATAGCGCGTTGCAGCGGATGCCCTTGCGCCCCCAGGCCGAGGCAACGTGCCGGCACAGCGAGTTCACCCCCGCCTTGGAGGCCGCGTAAGCAGGGCGCTCGGGTTCGCCCACCGCGGCCGCATCGGAGGAGGTCAACACGATCGCCCCGCCTGCCTGCTCCAGCATCTGCGGCAGCGCGGCCTTGATCAGGGCCACGGTGCCGATCAGGTTCACGCGCAATGTGCGCTCCCACAGCGCCAGGCCATTGGAGAGAATATCGCCATCTTCCAGCACCACCTGCAGGTCCGCCACATTCGAGAACAGGCCGTCGAGCCGACCGAAGTGGCGCAGCGCCGCATCCACCAGTGCATTGATCGACGCCTCGTCACTCTGGTCGAAGTGCATAGCCCGCACCTCCGCTTCAGGGGAGTCGAGCTCCTCCGCCAGCGCGCTGGCAACCTCGATGTTCAGATCGCCAATCATCACGCGCGCGCCGGACGCGTTCAAACGGCGCACCGTCGCGGCGCCGATGCCCGTTGCGCCGCCGCACACCAGTATGCACTTTCCCTGCAGATTGCCGCTCATAACTGTTTTACTCCCGCATGCTGCGCCACCCGTGGCCGGGATGATTGAGTGGAACAGACTAATGTGCAAGTATCTACTCTCGTCCGGCCATTAACCGGCTTCGGCATAATAATCCAGACACCGGAGCACCGCAGGCAAAAGCAGCATGCAGTTACTCACATTCATCTGGCGCAGAATCACTGCCGCCCTCAGCACCCTGGCGCTGCTACTGGTGATCGGTTTGCTGTTCCTGGCATGGCGGGCATTCAGTGGCGGCCAGCAGGATAACGCCGAGCATCTCGCCGCGAAGCAGGATTATCTCGGGCATATCGAAGCCGTGGGCGTCTCCGTGTCGGCACCGCCGAACATCGTGTTTTTCCTCTACGACGACCTCGGCTACGGCGATATTGGTTTCGGGGCGCGCGACCATGATCTCATCGCAACGCCGAATATCGACCAACTCGCGAGCGCCGGCGTGATGCTCAGCGATTTTCACTCGCCCGCCCCGGTTTGCACGCCATCCCGCGCCGGCTTTCTCACCGGGCGCCTGGCTCCGCGCGCCGGCCTCCCCTATGTGGTTTTCCCTTCAGGAAGCGCCAAAGACTTTGTGTTCAGCAAACTGCTGAACGCCGACAGCAATGTGCGGCTGCCCGCGGAAGAAATCACCCTGGCGGAACTGCTGCGCGCGGCGGGCTACGCAACCGGTATGGTCGGTAAATGGCACCTCGGCGATACCAGCCCCTCGTTGCCGAACGATATGGGCTTCGACTCCTTCTTCGGGGCGCTGTACAGCAACGATATGGAGCCTTTCGCGCTGTATGCAAACGATGACATTGCAGTGGCGGCGCCTGCGGATCAACGCCAACTGACGGAGCGCTATACCAGACAGGCAGTGCAATTCATCGATGCCAACGCGAGCGCTCCGTTCTTTCTGTATTTTGCGCATAATTTCCCGCACGACCCGCTGTATGTTCGCGAGGAACGCCTGGGTCGCTCCAGGGCAGGCCTGTTCGGCGACGTGATCGAGGAGATCGATGAGTCTGTCGGCGCTGTCATGGCCGCGCTGCGGCGCGCGGGCGTGGCGGAGAATACGCTGGTGATCATAACGTCCGATAACGGGCCATGGTTCCTCGGCAATGCCGGCGACCAGCGCGGTCGCAAGGGCAACACCTTCGAGGGCGGCATGCGCGTACCCTTCATCGCCCACTGGCCCGCCGCCATTCCGCCCGGGCGCGTTGAGCATGCCATGGCGATGGGCACCGACATACTCCCAACGGTGCTCGACATTCTGAAATTACCCGCACCGCCGGATCGTATTCTCGATGGCCAGAGCATTCTCGGCGTACTCACCGAGGGCGCACCGACACCGCACGAGTTCCTGTATTACTACGCCGGCGAAACGCTGTTCGCCACCCGCGGCCAGCGCTTCAAGTACCGGGGCCCCGCCGGTGTGCTTTACGGCATGGATGAAATGGCCTTTGGCGGCGCGATACCGCAGAAGGAGTGGCTGTTTGATCTGGAGGGAGACCCGCGCGAATCTTACGACACCTCTGCCACCTACCCGCAGCAACTCGAGCGCCTGCGTGCGGCGTTCCGCTCGAAGCAGGCGGCTATGCAGGATAATCCGCGTGGCTGGCGTTAACGGGGGACCACGCAGCCAGAAGCAGTGCTCTCAGCTTTCCAGGTACGCGCGCTTGCGCCGGTCATAGGCTTCAATAGAGGCGTGCATGGCGTCGCCATCGTATTCACGCAGCCCGCGCAACAGCAGGTGCTTGCAACCGCGGCCCACTACCCGCCCGGCTTCCAGGATATGAAAGCGAATGTCCCCGGTGCCACGCTTGCCATCTATGAACAGTTCGCTCTCGGCGGGCGCCACATCCGGCGCGCTTAAATCCAGCGTATCGAGATCGATACTCATACCCTGGTACATGACCATCGGACGCTCCGGGTTGATCATCACTTTATCGTTCGCGAAAAGCGGCTCAAGCACATGCGGGAAGGTGTGTCCGGAAAACGCGGCATATCTGCGCACCAGGGTTTCCACCATCTCCGGATCGGCGGAATGCCGTCCCTCGCGATGCAACTGCAGGTACTCCCGGCCATCGGCATCACAAATAACCAGCTTTGGAGCGGCCGCGGGCAGCAACAGCTCAACCCCCTCGGGCACCATGCCGGAAAACAGGAACTGCATATGCTCGCTGACGCCATAGTGCGCCAGCAGGCTGGCGAACAGCAGATCACCCGGAATGCAGAAACGCTTGGCGTCCACATCGTGCAGCGGGTTGAAGTCGCCGGCGACGCGCTTGGCGAAATCGCTTCCCTGCTCGCGGGTGAACCACAACCTGCCATCCACCTCGCTGAAGTACTCTCGCAGAAACATCATGTCCTCTCAGCCGCCCATGCCACCACCTGCAGTCTACCAACATACAGCGTGAATCGCTGCGCACTCTAGTTGGGAAAATCACCGATCCCGGAGCTCGCGCGCACTGTCAGGGCCGGGGTTTGCCCCGGACCGCCATCCGGCAGCGTGTGCACCCTGAACGCCATGGGTACCGCCGACACCCCGGCAACACACAGCGCAAGGCTGTATGCTGCCAGGCCGCCACCAACGCGCACCAGGTAGTGCTGCGCCACAGTTTGCCCCGCGTCTCCCGCGGGGAAAATTCTGCCGCAATCACTTTCGCTGGAATACGACAGGCGAAAAGCAGCCTTGCCGAGGGCAGGGCCCAGCGCTCCACCAAAGGCTTTCACCGTGGCTTCTTTTAGCGTCCAGTAATCGTAGAACCGTTCGCGGCGCGCATCCTCCGGCAACGCCTCGATATCCGCCGTTTCCGCCGGGCTGAAAAAACGGCGGGAAAGGCGCATGACATTGCGTGAACTGTTGTCGAGTTCAATATCCACACCCACCGGGGTTCCGGCGCTCACCGCACACACCATCCAGTCACCGCTGTGGCTCAGGTTAAAGTCCAACGGCAGAGGTGCACGCACAAGGCGGGGCTTGCCGTGCTCCCCGGTTGCAAAGCGCCACGAGCGGGGGGCTACGGGTGCATGCCGCGAAAGCGCCGCGCGGCAGAATGCGTTGGAGCTCATGCCGGTATCGCGATGGCAGAACCAGAGGTGCAGCGTGTTCGCGTCCAGCCTAAAGCGGGCCAGGCCATCAGCCCGCGCAGACTCAAAAGCGCTGGATGGATTTGCCGACAAGCCTGTCACGCACCTTCCAGAACAGGTTATCCGGATTGACTACGACGATGAATACACGGCGCAATTTGTCTTCCGGGCACTGGATGGCGCGAACCGCGTGCCAGGAACGGTCGGTACGCAGCATCAGGGTGCTGAAATTGCCGATTGACCGGCATTCAATTGTGTCAACGAAATCTGCATAGTCCGGTGCAGAATTGAAATCCAGCCGGCCGCCATCATCCAGCACCAGCGTGGAGCCACCCCAGGCCGGGTCCCAATCGTCCGGACAGTTGAAATAAAACAGGTGCGAGCCGTGCTCGCGACGCGCATCGCAATGCGGCGAAACGTCTGCGCCGCTCGGGGTGTAGTGCCAGTGAAAACGGAATTCGATTTTGCGCGCGCCCAACAGTCTGGCGATTTCACTGCGGTATGCGTCCGAGCACAACTCGGCGATAAACGCCTGCCATGGCTGCGGTACCTGCATGCCCGGCGCATACTCGAGCGAGTACCGGTCATGTGGTGCCTGACCCGCGCGACGCTCGTAACCAAACTTCTGCTCGAACAATGACAATGCCGGCATATTCGCCAGCAACTCGTCGAAGCCCTCTGCCGTCAGCACCGGCTCGTTAAAATACGGGTACGGCGTAGTGGCGAGAAAGTCCTCGCGCTTCAGGTTGCGCAGCTTGTCTATCGCCAGGTACTTCACGCGGCCATACTCTTCAAGCGCGGCGTGCGATCCAGCACCTCGAAAGCATCCGCACGCACATGGCTCTTGCGAATCTCTTCCCGCACCAGCTCCTCGGTAACCTCACCGGTTTCCAGGCACTCTTTCAACAGACCGAAAAAAAGCGCTTCCTGGCGTAGGTCGGGATGCTGGTGATAGCGCCCCAACAAGCCGTATTCGCCGAAAACCCTCGAACGCAGCCTGTTGGCAGACGCGAGCAGCGGCTTGTCCTTGAACTTGTCGGCTGGCGTGTAATCCACCGGTAGCCCGGTCTTCCAGGGCTGGGTGCGGCGCTTCGTGTTGTGCAGCAACCGCGTGTTGGCATCCAGGTGATCGAAATCGTTCCAGTGATTCTCCAGGTAGCCGATCGAGCCCGGCGGCTCGTAGGCCAGCACCATCCAGTCTTTGTAATCGCGCTGCATACTGAACAAGGCGCCAAAATCAGCCTCTGCATCCCAGTGAGTGAGTTTCGCGCAGTCCAGCAACATCACGCTGGTCGCGACCTGCTGCGATTTTTCTTCCTTCGCTGAACGATGTCGCCCCATTACCGCGCAACCCTGCATATCGCGGTCCAACAGCTCATGGATATCGCCAACTGCAAAAACATCGGGGTCGGTAACCACGGCCCGGCCCTCGAACTGCATCAGGCGCGGCGGCATGAAGCGCAGGGGGGTAAACGACTGCAGGTCATCCATCCGCCAGGTGCGGGTAGTGCCACCACGCAGAAATGTCTGCCCCTCCCTCGCCTGCAGAAATGGGTAATCGCGGGTATGGATAAAACGTACATCAAACTTGTCGGCGCTGGCTGAATTGCGGCGAAACGAGTAGCGAGCTACCAGCGCGCCCAACCACTGGCGCTCATTGGTGTGTATGAAAACGCATCGTTTGCTCAAGGCGTTGCTTCCTGTTCTGCGCTGGTGTAGCCAAACACCGGCAACAAACTGGCATCTACTATCGCGTTGAACTCGGCCACCTGGTCATCGTCAAAGTAGTCCCTGTAGCCACCTACCTTCGCCTTGCGTACCTTGAAGGTATTCGGGTCGTTGACGTCTTTCGCCTGCACCCGGCTACCGCTGCGCCAGAAGTAGTTCTCCTGCTCCTTCTTGCGCAGGTTCTCTACCGACGCAAATTCAACTGTATCCTGCAAACAGGCGTCGTCTGGCTGCATGCCCAGGAACTCAACGATTCTACCCATTTCGCGCTCCGGCTGTGAACGCAAATCCTCGTAGCGCACCACCAGTAGCTGTTTGATGTTCGGCAGCTCGCGGCCCCAGGCATTCATGAACTCAATAATATGCGCGAGACCGGCGCCCTCGTGTTTGAGGAAATCATACACCGAGATGCCCGCATCGTGCTGTGGGTAGTTGTTCATGGCTTTCTTGTCCGCGCGCATGCGGTATTTCCACTGGAAAAACTGCGACACGGCAACATCCATGGGGTTGCGCACCAGCAGCACGGTTTTCTTGTCGTAGAAGTCTTTCTTGGAGTCCAGGTTCCCGGTGTAGCCACGCAGATAATTATCGTGGGTAAAAAATATTCGTGGGATACGCTTGTCCATCCGGTGGAAATTGTCGAAGCCCATGAGTATGTTTTCAGGCAGCTTGTACACGAGCTGAAAATAGCGCGAGATCATGACGCGCACCCAGGTGCGGCCACTTTTGCCGTAGGAGGCAAAAACATAGTCGCAGTGCCTGTATTTCCACATTTCCTCGCGCCCACGACGCCAACGCTCCAGGTCGTGCGCCCGGGCTTGCGGTAAAAATACCGAAATCGCGCGTACCAACCATTTGATCAGACGCTTGATAATCACATGCATGCAGAAATTCCCGGGTCAGGGCAGGTTCAAGCGGCGAAGAGTAGCGGATGAACCGTCGACTCTCAAGCGGCGGTGGTATTTTTAACGGCTTTCGTCAGTCGATCGCAAGCCTCTGATTTAAAATGTTTTTTTGCAAAACTCACAAGCCGGGGCCAGGGCCCGTCGGGAACCAACGCCAGGGCAATGCCTCAAAGGGTCCGTCCGGTTTTTGCACACGGTGGCATGGCATGTCTAATCTGTTGAAAGCACGCATTCTATGGCTCGGCGCAGTCATCCTTGGTTGTTCGACGACGGCGTCGGCAATTGAATTGCCGCGTTGGCAGGTTCTCGAATTCGAGGAACAGGCCTTCTGGGCAACCGCCTATTCACGTATCGAACTGCCCCGGCCGGAAGCGGGCGACAACTACTGGGAATTCAGCGCGGACAGTTCGGTGCCGGGAAACTCAGAGCAAGTTTCGCTGCGCTTTGATCCGGCGACAGGCCAGCTTTTATCGCGCGAACGCCTGAGCAAGGGCAAACGGGACCAACGGCTGAAATCCTTCGACTACGAAGAGGATTTCGTACTGCGCGAACGGCGCAGTCCGGAGAGCAAAACGCAGGCCGTGCCGCTCGAATGGCCGCTGGATAGCCGCAAGCAGCTTGCCTATCCCCCTGCGGCCACGGAACTGGCTGTTACCAACCCGTATTTGCTGCTGCTGCTGGCAGACCGACTGCAGGCACAGGGCCCCGGCGCCACGCTCGAGGTTCTCGTGCATACCGACCTCAATTTTTATCGCGCGCGCCTCACCAGCGGCAACGGCATACCTGTGAATGCGAACTACCGCCTCACTGGAGACGGCCAGAAGAACGGCACGCGTGAAACCACTGCGGTGGCGCTGCGCGTCAAGCCCGAGGGTGAGCTGGCGGAGGAGGACGATTTCAGCCTGTTTGGACTCAAGGGTGAGATTATCCTGCTGTTTGATCGCCACACAGGGCTTCCGCTGCAGGTGCGTGGGGACGCACCACGCATCGGGGCCACGGAACTCAACCTCAAATCCGCGACGCTGAGGGTGCCGGCATCGTGATGCCCGGCGCAGGCCCCATTGGCCTGATCAGCAACCCGCACAGCGGGCACAACCGCGACCAGTTCCAGTTCATCGACACGCGCATCGCACGCTGCCAGGGCATCCGGCACTGCGTGACGAACACAACTGAAGACATAGACCTGGCTCTGAATGAACTGGCGAGCGAGAAGATCGGCCTGCTGGCGATCAACGGAGGTGATGGCACTGCCTCGGCGGTGCTCGGCAGGCTGTTATTCGGTGGCGCCTTTGCCGAACCGCCACTCATTGCCCTGTTGCCCGGCGGCACAGCCAACATGAATGCCGGCGACGTCGGCGTGCGCGGGTCGCTGAAAAAGGCCGTGGAGCGCTTCTGCAGATGGAGCGTGGGCCAGCGTTCCACAGCGGGGCTGCTCCGGCAGCGCGCGCTGATGCGGGTGACGCCCGGCGACGGCGCAGAGCGCTTCGGCATGTTTCTCGGCGCGGGTGCCGTCATTCACGGCACGGAGTATGCGCACCGGGAAATTCATTCGCGCGGTCTGCGCGACGATCTCAGCCTCGCCCTGGGCACGCTGCGCACTGTTTGGGGCGTATCGCGCAATGATCCACGATTTAACCGGCACGAACGCATCAGCCTGGCACTGGATGCACAGCCCGCGCGGGTTTTCGATACGCTGATTCTCGCGGTGAGCACGCTGGAGCGCCTGTCATTCGGCATGCGTCCATTCTACGGCACAGGCCCCGGCGCGATCAGGCTCACCCTGTTTGAACGGGGCTGCACGCGCTTTACCCGAAGCTTCGCCACCATCGTCAGCGGTCGAGCGGGGCGCCATGCTACTCCCGCGAACGGCTATCACAGCCACAACGCGGACAGCCTGCAGCTGGCCATTGACGGCAAGCTCAACCTCGACGGCGAGCTACTGGATGCGGGCGGTCAGGTGGCCATCCGCGCCAGCCGCCCGTTGACCTTCCTGCGCCTGTGAGCAGCTACCCGCCAGTTGCCGGTCCCGATCCGCACGAGCACCCACTGCTGGGCGAGTTGCTCTCCAGTCTGCGCGCGCGCTTCCACGCTGCACCCTGCGCCGCTCTGGTGTATGGATCCTGCCTGCGCAGCGGCAATATCTACGATGGCCTGCTGGATATTTACCTGATTTGCGACAGCTACCGCAGCGCCTATCGCTCCTCGCTTCCCGCCGCGGCCAACTGGCTATTACCACCCAACGTTTACTACGCGGAACAACCCGGCCCCGCTGCCGGTGAGGGCAACCGCACACTGCGCGCCAAAGTGACCGTGATTTCGCTGCGGGACTTTCGCCGGGGTTGCAGCGGTAGCTGGTTCGAATCGTATATCTGGGGGCGCTTCGCCCAGCCCACACATCTGCTCTACGCCCGCGACGCCGCGGTGCGGGCAGATATCGAGCGGGCCCTGCTGAACGCCGGCCACACGCTGCTGTGCAGGGCGCTTCCCGCGCTGCCCGACGAGGGCACACTGGCCGCTCTCTGGGAGCAGGCGCTGGCGCTCAGCTACGCGACGGAACTGCGCACCGAGCGCAGCGGCCGGGCCGGCGAGCTGGTGCGTGAGGCGCATGACTTCTATGCCGCCGTGACCCGCCGGCACGCCGGGGCAATCGGCCACGGCTTTCACCTGGTTGAGGGCCCGGGCGGCACCACCTATGTCAGTGCCCCCTCCGCCACCAGCCGCAGGATCGCGAAACTGAGTTGGGCGCTACGGCGAGCGCAGGGCAAGCTGCTGTCGATCCTGCGGCTGCTAAAAGGCCTGTTCACCTTCGATGGCGGCCTGGACTACATCGCCTGGAAACTGGAACGCCACTCGGGAGAGACCATCGAAATTCCGGACAAGGTGCGCCGGGCGCCGCTGCTTCACCTCTGGGGATTTTTCTGGGGACTGTATAAACGCGGCATTTTCAGGTGAAACCCCGCGCACAGACACGGACTCGCGCGTTGGCCCGGCTGCGCGGGGGCAATATTCACGCTCATTCGCAAGCGCCATGAATAGAAAAAAACCCCTCAATCCTCTATAGTTGCGCCCAATCTCTTGCTGCCCCACTGCCTGCCATCCGCCATGAAAGCCAGCGTATTCATTCAGACAAACCACAAGCAGATCACCGGCGCGGTTGTCGCCGAACACGCCCTGCGTCGCTACTCACAGAACAACGACAAGTTCGACGTAGTGATCATGGATACGCGCGACTACCCTTTTTTCGCCGCACACGAAGGGCAGGAATACCTGCGCGACGGCGTTAAACGCACGTGGCTGAACGACGACTTGCAGTCATTCACCCCTACCCGTTTCATGCCACCGAAGCTGATGAATTTCGAGGGCCGCGCGGTGGTGATCGACCCGGATATTTTCGCCACTACCGACATCTGGGACCTGCTCAGCAAAGACATGCAGGGCAAGGCCATCATGTGCCGCATGCGCTCGGGCCCCAAGGGCCTGGTCGACAAGTGCATGGCCTCCAGCGTGATGCTGTTGGACTGTGCGCAACTCGGGCACTGGGATGCCGAGGCCACTTTCGAGGCGATGTTTAATTTCACCCAGGATTACCAGCCCTGGGTCTGCCTGAAGGAAGAGCCGCGCGAGTCCATTGGTTTCTTTGAGTCCGAGTGGAATGATTTCGACAAATTTACGCTCGCTACCCGCATGTTGCACACCACCCGTCGCAAGACGCAGCCCTGGAAAACCGGTCTGCCGACCGATTGGCGCCCCGCAGAGCGTTTCCGACTGTTTCCGCCGGCCGCCTGGGTAATGCGCGCACGTCGCAAGCTTTTCGGCGAGTACGCCTTTCTCGGCAATTACAAGCCGCACCCGGACAAAAACCAGGAGAATTTCTTTTTCGGCCTGCTGAAAGAGTGCATCAGCGAAGGCAAGATCGACGCCGATTTCCTGCGCGCCGAAATGGCGCAGAACCACGTGCGTCACGACGTATTCGAGATTCTCGAGCGCACGCCGGACCTCCCTCCGGCGCCGCTGCACCCGCTCAGTCTGTTACCAGCAGCCGCCTGACAGCCTCCGCGCTGTTCGCCAGCTCCGCCTGTGCCTGGCGCGCCGAAGCGCCCTGTGAGCCGACAGGCAATTCTGCCAGCGCTGCGCCGGCACCTGCGGCGCTCTGGGAATCCAGCCAGCTTGCATCGCCCGACTCAATCAACGCGGTTTGAATCCGTCCTACATCCCTGCGCATCCGTGCGGGCCCGAATCGCATGGCAAAGCGGAAGCTCAGCGGTTTGTAGCGATAATTGTGCAGCAGTCTCCACCAGGGGGTTGCTCCATCGCCCGGGTCAAAAATATACAGCGGCCGACCGGTGTCGGCCGCCTCGGCCAACATTGACATCGACTCACCCGTGACAATAAAGGCGTCCGCCAGCGCGAGCATGGCCCGGTAGGGATTATCCGCACTCCCGGCACAGCGGTGCACGTGACTTGGTACCGTCACGCACCCGGTAAACGCCTGCATCGCAGCATCCGGTGTGCGCGGGCTGTCCGTGACGAGCAGAGCGCCACCCGCCGCCCCCGCCAGTTGCGTGGCGAGCGTGCCCAGGCGTCGGCCCTTGGCCCGGGTGAGAACAAAACGACCGCTGTCACCACCGACCAGAACGGCGACCCAGGGGCGCGGTAATGCGGCAAAGCGCTCGCGCCAGTGCTCCAGGGAGGGTTCGTCGGCCGCATCGAGCGGCGTGCGCAGCGGCGTGCGCAGCGGCGCGTGCAGCGGCAGGTTGTTGTGCAGGATGTTGGGCGCCTTTGGCAGGAAGTACTGCGGTGTAGTGACGATCAGGTCCCAGCTGTCCAGCGGCGCCCAGGGTCGCCCGAGGTGCACCAGCCGGCTCCGGTTGCCCGATTGCTGACGAATCCAGCGCGCCACGGGTTCATTCCGCCTGCCCGCACTGATCACAATATCGGGCCAGGGTGGCTCGAGCCTGCTGGATTGGGCGCGGTCAATACCTGCCAATGTGGGCGGCGCGCCGGCATGTACCAGCAACTCCCAGGGCCGCGCAGTGATCGCCTTTTTTTCAAACCCCCAGCCGACCGCCTGCGCAAGCGCACATACCTGCGTGTTGTCGCCCGCTTTTCTGCCCAGCAGACACCAGACTCTGTATTGCCCCTCGCCCAATCCTTCTCTCCACCGGTGCAGCGCAGCTACCGCGCCAAGGCTACGCTCGAAAAATTGCCAAAGCGAACCGTTTATGGGATGTCCGTCAGGCAGTAAAATCATGCCTCTATACAGCCCGAGAAGAAAGCGTTTGAAACCCACTGTTTTCATTCACACCAACCACAAGCAATACCTCGGCGCGCTGGTGAGTCGCTATTCACTGAAAAAGCACTCCGGCGACCCGCAGGCGTTTGACGTTCAGCTCATTGAGGCGCGCGACTACCCCTGCATGCGGGAGCGCGAAGGCCAGCTCTATCGACGCGGCGGCGAAATGCGACCCTGGCTGAACAACGACCTGCAGTCCTTCACACCACTGCGCTTTGCGCCACCCGGGCTGATGGGCTACACGGGGCGCGCGGTGGTGATAGACCCGGACATTTTTGCCGTTGGCGATATCCGCGAGCTGCTGCAACGCGACATGCAGGGCAAGGCGATCATGTGCCGCCCGAAGTCCGCCCGCAAGAGCCGCCAGGGAGCCTGGGCCTCAAGCGTGATGCTGCTGGACTGCGCGCAGCTCAAACACTGGCGCTTTGAAGAAAATTTCAATGCAATGTTCGAGCCTGTGCAGCGCGACTACATGGACTGGATATCGCTGAAGCTGGAAGATCCGGCGACTATCGGGCCACTCGAACCTGAATGGAACGATTTTGACAATCTGACAGAGCGAACCAGGCTGCTGCATAACACCAAGCGTAAAACCCAGCCATGGAAAACCGGCATGAAAATCGACTTCCGGCCGGCAGACACCTTTCAGCTATTTCCCCCGCGGCGCTGGTTTCGTCGCGGACGGCGCGCCTTGTTCGGCGATTACAAGCACGCCGGAACCTATGCCCCACACCCCGACCCGCGACAGGAAGCATTCTTTTTCAGGCTGGTGCGTGAGGCTCTTGAGGATGGCGCGCTGGATGAAACACTGCTGCAAGAGGAAATCAGCCGGGGCCATCTGCGCCCGGATGCGCTGCAACTGCTGCGCACAGCCTGACCAGGAGCTTATTAAGGTTTCAGTGGTAGTTGAATAGCGGGTCCAGCGTCTCGGCGAGGCGCTGGTCTATCGCTGCCACCTCCTCATCGCTGAAGTAGTCCCGGTAGCCGCCAACTTTGGCCCGGCGCACCTTGTAACTGTCCGGGTTGTCCTTGTCTCCCGGCATCATCCGCCCGCCCGCAAGGCGGAATTGCTCGCGACTCTCCATCTTTTTCATGTTGTCATAGGCTGAATACTCGACTGCGGCTGCGACCGTCTCCTCGCTCGCATCGATCTGCATAAAATTCAGCAGCTTGCGCAATTCTTCGTGAGTATTCGCGCGCAGGTCCTCGTAGCGCAGCAGATGAAACCGCTGGACGTTCGCTGCCTCCGCAGCCCAGAGGTTGAGATAGTCGACATTCGCCTGCATCCCGCCGCCATTGTCGCCCATTACAAAATCGAACAGGCTGATATCGGAACCCCGTGGCGGGTAATTATTGATCGCCACCTTGCCCGGCTTGATTCGAAACTTCCACTGGAAAAACTGTGAGACCGCGACATCGCGCGGATCCCGCGCCAACAGGACCACCGGCTTGTCGTAGAAGGGACGCTTGGTTTCGGCCTCCCCGGTAAAATCCTTGATGTAGTTGTCGTGCGTGAAAAACATCTTCGGCACGTTGCGGTTCATGTGGTGAAAATTGTCGAAACCGATCAGCGCGTTCTCGGGCAAATCGTACAGCACGCGAAAAACGTGCGAGAGCATCACTCGCAGCCAGGTGCGCCCGCTCTTGCCGAAAGATACGAACACGACATCGGCGCGCCCCAGCTTGTCGAACTGCTCTACACCGCGCAGTTTGCGCTCCGCGGCGAGTATCCGGCTTTCAGGCTGCCCGCGCATCCGCCAATGCAGAACCGTACGCGCCAGCTTTTTCCTGCCAGTTTGCGCCGCCTGGCGCAAGTTCAGAAGCGCCAGTTTCATGTTGACTGGTTTCCGTAGCCGAAAGAGGGATGCAGCTCCGAAACCATGTGCTCAAGCTGCGCACACTGCTCGTCGGTAAAGTAATCGCGATACCCACCCACCTTGGCCTTGCGCACTTTATACGACTGTGGATTGGTGTTGTCTCCCGCTTTGACCCTGGCGCCGGAGCCCTTGAAAAAACCCTCGGCTTCCATCTTCTTCATGTTGTCATAGGCCGCGAAATCCACCGCCTCCCGCACCTGCTCCGGGCTGACCCCGGTACCGGTGAAATCCAGGATGCGTTGCAGCTCGGCGGCAGGGTCGGCGCGGAGGTCTTCGTAGCGAACCACCAGGATATGCTGCAACTCGCCAATGGCGTCCACCCAGCCATTGAAGCAGTCGATGATCCGCGGTGCGCCCGCCCGCTTGTCCAGCACAAAATTCCAGGTATCGATATCGGCACCGTGCGGGGGGTAATCGTTGATGAATTTCTTGTGCGGGCGCATGCGAAAGCGCCACTGGAAAAACTGTGACACCGCCACGTCCCGCGGGTCCCGAACCAGCAACACGACGCGCTTACCCTTGAAATGGCTCCTGGAGTCTTCATTACCGGTGTAATCCGGCAAGTAGTTGTTATGCGTAAAAAAAACCGCCGGCAAGCGTGCATCCTGTTGCTTCAGGTTGTCGAACTCGAGTAACTGGCTGGCTGGCAGGCCGGCTTTCAGCGTGTAGGCACGTGACAGCATGACGCGCAACCAGGTGCGGCCGGATTTCCCCCAGCTCACCACTACCCAGTCGGCACGTTCCAGCTTTTTGAACTCTTCCCGACCGCGCAGCCAGCGCTCCATCTTCTTGCGGCGAGCAGCGGGCAACCAGAAACAGCAGAGAAGTAGAAGATAGCGAAGCGCCACGCGTGCCTTGTCGGCCATGTGAGTGCTGACCCTCTGTGCGGAGAAAACAGCCGGGCATTCTAGCGTAAAACCCGCTACGGGGCAGCGGCGATTTTACGCACTATTAACACCGCGGGACTCTGCGGGGCACTTTTCCGGGCAGTGTTACCGGAACAGCGCCACGATCCGCTCCACCACCCGGCCCACGTCATCCGGCAGCGCCGCATCCGGCTGTTTGAAGGGCTCCCCGGCCCAGACCGCCAGCCCCTTGTCTACCAACATTCGATGGAAAGCAGCGAAATCCCGGGTGGCGCTGAGTATCTTGAAATAGTCAAGATGGTGAACGCCACGCCCCAGGGCGTGCCGCCAGTCGTCCCGCCGTGACTCGCGTTTGGGGTTGAATAACCAGTGCGCCAGCGCCCGGCGACGCTGATCCAGCCTGCCGAGCCATCCGCCAGGCAGCGGAAAGATCGCCAGTGCCTTGTGCAGGTAGATCACCTCTACCATCATCGATACGCTGTCTGCGGTCACGATGAAACCGTCGCAACTGCCCAGCAGCGCGCGATAGGGATTCTCCGTTGAATCAGCAGACCATTCGTAAAACACGGCTTCCGGGGGAAGATCGCGCCGCAGCACCTCCACCACTTCTGACGTGGTGCGTCGGCTGGTCGTGACATAGGGAGTACCGCCCAGCTCATCAATTACCCAGCGGGCACTCGCGACCAGCTCGCGGGCGACCTTGCGATTCATAATGAAAGGGTTGGTTTTGCCGCCGATCAACAGCGCGATCAGCGGCCTGGGCAACCCCGCGAAACGGCTCTGCCAGGCTGCGGCATCCGCGGCGACATCCCCGGGACTGACACGCATCAGGGGCAGGGTCGTGGGCAGAAAATTATGCAGGGGAGGCATCTGGTTCTCGGCACTGGCGATCACCAGCGAAAAATCCAGCATGTGACCCGATGGCTTGCCCACGAGTACGATCTTTGTGCGCTTGCCGGATTGCTTGCGTATCCACAGGGCAGCCATTGACGGACGCCGGCCCACCGTGAGAATCAGGTCGGGCCAGGGGGCTTCAAGCGGGTCAGACCGTTCGAGGTCGAGATGCTCGAGGGAGGGGCGGTAGCGCGGCTTGCCCAGCACGTATTTGGGCTTCATGTGCACATACTTGCGTTCCACCGGCCAGGAAAGCGCATCGACGATGGTCTCCACCTGGCCATTGTCACCCCGCTTGTCGCCCAGAATAACCCAGGTACGCGGCGCCATGATCAGCTGGAAGTGCTGTTGCGGCAGTAGCCGGGCCCGGCAACCACTCTGGCACGCGGCATGGATTCCGGGTGGGCACGGTGCTTGCGCCGCGGGGCGACAAGCGCTTGCGCCAACAGCGGCTGGGTGGGGATGAGAATCAGCGCCTTCTCGACGCCATCACTCACGTTCAACATGGAAACCGGGTCTCGCGGCGCACGTGGTAATCTGCAGAAACGCTGGCAAGTATGCGACAAGAGGCCCCTCATGGCCAGAGAAGCGCTCCCCTGAGTCTGGTACTTGTGCGCAGTATGGCTGGGCCGTCGCGAGCACCGCGCGCACCTTCATGTACAATGGCACTCGACACCAGGACTGAACCCTCGTTGATAATCGACCGTCACATCTCCCGCGAAATTCTGCGCCCATTTATCGGTGGGCTCAGCTTGCTGATCCTGGTATTTATCGGCTTCGCCGCAGCTCGCCAGCTGTCGATGGCGGCCGCCGGACAGATGGAGCTGCTCACGGCCTTCAAGCTGATCGGCCTGAACACCCTGATCACACTGGAAATACTGCTGCCCTCCGCGTTCTTTTTCTCGGTGCTCGCGGCGATCGGGCGACTGTATCGAGACTCGGAGATGAACGCCCTGTACGCAGCCGGCGTCAGTCGTGCACGCATCCTGGAAGCGGTGCTGAAACTGGCGTTGGTGATCGCGCTGATTACAGGCCTGATTTCCGTACTCGGGCGCCCCTGGGCATTTCGCACCAGCTACGCGCTGGAGTCCCAGGCGGAGGCCCGGTTCGACCTGAAGAAAATGTCGGCGGGTGAGTTCGTCAGCATGGGCAATAGCGACTACACCTTCATCGCGCACGACGTCGATCTCGACAAGGGAGTTCACCAGGATGTATTCCTGCAGCGCGACTACCCCGAACAGGGACGCTCGGAAATTATTGTCGCCCGGCGCGCCACCATGCCAACACTCAACCCGGGGCAGGCCAGCCAGGCGACTTTTTACGACGGCTACAACTACCTGCTGGACAATCGACAGCGCCGTGACGTAACGCTGCGGTTTGGTGAAATGGTTGTCTACCTGCCCAATGAAGAGGCCGTGGAGCGTTACCGGCGCAAGGCGGAGACCACCTTCGAGCTGTCGAATTCGACCGAGCCGAAGGATGTCGCGGAATATCAGTGGCGCATCACCACGCCACTGGCGACGGTGCTGTTGGCGCTCATCGCGGTGCCTCTGGCACGCAGCGCCCCGAGACAATCGCGTATGCGCAACTTCTCGCTGGCGATACTGGCCTACGTGGCGTTGTTCAGCCTGGTCAGTGTGCTGCGGACCCTGCTGGAGCAGGGCCGGCTCCCGCCATTCCCCGGCCTCTGGATCGCCTACGCCCTCCAGGCGCTGGTGCTGGTGTTACTGGTTGCGCAGCCACGGTTCCGCTGGCGATGATTCTCGAACGCTACATCGCCCGTCACCTGATCTCCGGCTGGTTCACCGTGCTGGCCGTACTCGCGGCTGTCTTCGGTCTTATCGTTTTCATCCAGGAACTCGACAAGGTCCACCGCTACTACGATACGCTGGCAGCGGCGCGCTACACCGCCAGGGTGCTGCCCGGCGAGCTGGTCAACCTGGCGCCGGTGATCGCGCTGCTGGGCAGCATTGTAGGGCTCGCCAGCCTGGATCGTTGCAATGAACTGACGGTTATCAGCGCCGCCGGTTTCAGGCTCCGTCGCCTGCTGGCGGCCATTCTCGTGCCCACCCTGGTGCTGATGCTGGTGCTGTGGGCCTGCATGGAATATTTCACGCCGCCCCTGCAACAGACGGCCGAGCGAGAGCGCATGCAGCTGCGCCACGGCAGCACAACCTGGATCCCCCCGGGAGGCGTCTGGTCTACCGATGGACACCGGTACATCCACCTGAATCACCTGTCCGAGGACAACGTGCCGGAGGGTATCAGCCTGTTTGAGTTCGCACCGGGCGGGGAACTGGTGCGCCACCTGCGCGCGAAAACCGCCGAGGTCGGGGAGGACCGCCGCTGGCTCTTTCGCGAGGTGCGCGAGAAAATTCTGGTCGATGGCGTGCTCCAGAGCCGCCAGCACGTGGAACTGGGCATTCCCAACCTGTGGGCGCCGGACGAATTACCCAACCTGTCCCTGCCGAGCGAAATGATGCGTCTCTCCGTGCTGCACAACTACACAGACTACCTGCGCAGCATCAACCAGCCGTTCGAAACCCAGCTCAACACCTTCTGGCAAAAAATGCTGATGCCGTTTACCGTACTGGCGATGGTGCTGTTGGCGACGCCCTTGAGCTCGGGCGTCACTGCCGGTCGCGATCAAAGTTTTGGTTTCAAGATTGGGCTCGGTGCGCTGCTGGGCATTGTTTTCTACCTCGCGGCACAGGTGACATTCGCGCTCGGACAACTGTTCCAGGTGCCCGGTGCCCTGCTGGCGTCGCTTCCGGCCCTGATTATTGCCGGCGTCGCCATGGCACTGTTCTGGCGTATGCGCTGGTGAGTGCCGCGACGGGGTAACACGTGCCTTGAGCCCAAAAACCGACTCATCCAACCTCGGAGAGCATACCCAATGGGCATGATGCTCAACTTTTTCCGCGCCTATCCCGGGCGCAGCGCCCTGATGCTGCTCGCGTTGGTGCTATCGGGCGCCGCGGAGGGTATCGGCCTGTCGGCGCTGTTACCCCTGCTGAAAATCGCGCTCGGGCCGGATGCCGCCGCCGCAGCACCCATGGGCATGTCCGACGCCGCCGGCTTTGAAAAGGCGGTGCTGGATGCGCTGGACAGCCTGGGCATTGCGCCCACGCTGGGCAACATGCTCCTGATTATCGTGGGAGGGATACTCTTCAAGGGCATCTTCCTGCTGCTGGCGCAGCGCCAGGTTGGTTATACCGCCGCACGGGTGACCCGGGATCTACGCCTACAGATGCTCCAGGCCGTGTTGCGCAGCAAGTGGGAGTACGTGCTGCGACAGCCGGTGGGCAAGCTGACCAACGCCATGGCCACCGAGGCGCAGCGCTCGTCCCTCGCTTTCGTGAACGGCGCCACGGCAATCACCTACCTGATCACTGCGCTGGTGTATGGCGGCATCGCTTTTGCAATCTCCTGGCGCGCATCGCTGGTGGCTATCGTTGCCGGCGTCATTGTCATCGGGCTATCCCATTTCCTCGTGCAAATGACGCGCCGGGCCGGCAAACGGCAAACCCTCCTGACCACCTCACTGATGGCCAATCTCACCGATACACTGCAATCGGTGAAACCGCTCAAAGCGATGGCGCGTGAGCACCTCGCTGACCAGGTCCTGTCCGACGATACCCGCCTGCTGAACAAGGCACAGCGCCGGCAGGTGCTGTCTGCAGCGCTGCTCGACTCCGGCCAGGAATTGATGTTCACCGGCTTTATCTGCCTCGGGATCTATATTGCGCTGGAGAAGTACTCGATGGACCTGGCGACCGTCACGGTACTGGTAGTCGGCCTGGGTCGCGCATTCTCATTTTTCGGCAAGGTGCAGAAACAGTACCAGAAGCTGGCACAGGGGGAGAGCGCCTACTGGGCATTGCTCGACACCATCGAGCAGGCGGAGGGACACCGGGAGAGCGTTGCGGGCGGGACGGCTCCCGAATTCAAACAGGCGCTCACTTTCGACAACGTCGGCTTCCAGTACGACCAGCAACATCCCGTATTCGACAAGCTCGACCTGGAGGTCAGGGCAGGTGAGGTGACCACCCTGGTTGGCCCGTCCGGTTCGGGTAAAACCACCATCATTGATCTGGCGATCGGGCTGCTACAGCCGGTACAGGGCTGCGTGCGCGTCGACGGTAAACCGTTGACGGAAATCGATTTGAAGGCCTGGCGCCGGATACTCGGCTACGTACCGCAGGAAACCACGCTGCTGCACGATACGATAGGCCACAACGTCACCCTGGGGGATTCCGCCCTCACTGCGGCAGACGCCGAACGCGCCCTGCGCGAGGCAGGCGCCTGGGACTTCGTGCAAAAGTTGCCCGACGGCCTCGATACCATGGTGGGCGAACGCGGCGGCAAGCTCTCCGGGGGGCAGCGCCAGCGCATTGTGATTGCCAGGGCGCTGGTGAACCGGCCGCAACTTCTCATCCTCGATGAAGCCACCAGTGCGCTCGACCCCGACAGCGAGGAAGCGGTGCGTCAGTCAATGCAGGCGCTCAAGGGCCAGATCACGATTCTCGCCATCTCGCACACTCGCGCGATGGTCAGCGCAGCTGACCGCGTGTATCAGCTCGAACCCGGCGGGGCGCGCCTGCTCGGCGATACCGAGCTGTCAGAGCTCAGGAAATAGCGCGCGCACCCGGTCTACCGCCCTCTGCAGGTCAGTTTGCGCCGGCACCCGGGCGGTCGCCAGCACTTCGTCGGTCCAGAAGGCGCATCCGGATTCGCGCAGGCGTGAATGCACCAGCGTGATATCGCGGCTCAGCGGCGTCCACAGCCAGCGCATCAAAAATGCGTAGAGCACTGCACCCATGCGAAAATCCCGCTCGGTATCGTAATCCGCATCGCGCATTCCACCGAGATCGAACATTTTCACCGGTTTGCCCGTGGCGCATGCCTCGGACAGCATCGCGATGCTATCCCCGGTGACGATCAGCCGGTCTGCCCAGGCGAGCATGCCGAGATAGGGATTTTGGCTCCCGGATTCACCCCACGGGTAGAAGTAGTGGGGCGCGTCCAGGCTGTCGCGCAGCGCGCGTTCTGCCGTCTTGCGTGTACGCGCGCTGGTCGTTACCAGCAGCGAGCCGCCATGGGCCTGCGCCAGCTGGGACACTTCGCGACCGAGCCGACCGGCGGCTTTGGGCCCGAACGTAAATGGCCCGCTGTCACCGCCCGCAACCACCGTGAACAGCGGGCGCGGCAGCTGCCCCAGCTCATCCGCCCAGCGCGCTTTCGCCTCGGCCAACACGGCAGCGTTGATGCCATGCAGGGTCAGCATGTTGTTCAACACACGCGGGTGCACAGGCACCCGGTACTGGGGTGTAGTCACCACCAGGTCAAAGGAGGCCAGCGGCCCCCAGGGGCGCCCCACATGCACGTAGCGCGTTTTGCCTCCCGACTGCGCGCGAATCCAGCGACACACCGGCTCATTGCGCACGCCCGAACTGATAACGAGATCGGGCCAGGGGGGCTTAAGCTGCGCCGCCGAGCGGGCGGTAATGCCTAACAGGTTGGCCTGTCCAATCAGGTGGGGCCAGAAGACGGCGCTGCGATAGGCGAGGACTTTAGTTTCGCTCGGCCAGCCGAGAGCATCGACAAGCGCGCGTACCTGTCCGCGCTCGCCGGCGCGATAGGCGTCGATCAACCAAACCACTGGCATTGGCATTGTTCCGTGGGTATAGTTCCAGCCTCCGGAATCTACCGACCATACCCCTGCGAGGCAAGGCCGCATTGCCATGACTGATTACCAGGACACGCTCGCATTCCTCTATCAGGCCCTGGAGGAACAGCAAAACAAGAGCCTGACCCTCTCGGAGGAGACGCGCCTGGTGGCAGACATCGGCCTCAGCTCCCTTGAGGTGATGGAGTTTATCGAGAAAATCGAAGACCACTATGATATCACCATCCCCCTGAACATCCTGCCGGACGTCAACACCATCGGCGATCTGGCCAGCAAGGTTCAGGCTCTCAATTCCTGAGCGCCGTTGGCGCCGCAGTCAGGCATACCGACATGCTGTTCGATAAATTCCGCGACATGGCGAACTTCCAGGCTGAACTCGACGAGCGTGGAGTCAAGCCCTTCGGGGCCGTCACCGAGGCGATCTACTCTGCCACGGAGGGCCTGGTGCAGGGCCGCAGGGTCATTCTCGCCGGCACCAATAACTACCTTGGGCTGTCCTTCGATGCGCGCTGTATCCAGGCCTCGCGGGAGGCCGCCGCGCGCTGGGGCACCGGTACTACCGGCTCGCGGCTGGCCAACGGCTCGTTCACCGAACACCAGGCCCTGGAGAGCGAGATAGCCGACTTCTACGGTGTTGACCACGCCATCGTTTTCTCCACCGGCTACTCGGCTACCATGGGCATGTGCGCCACGCTGGCGGGGCCCGGCGACGTCATTCTGCTCGACGCCGACAGCCATTCCAGCATTTACTCCGGTGTGAAACTCAGCGGCGCCGATATCATCCGCTACAAACACAACGACCCGGAGGATCTGGCCAAACGCCTCAGGCGCCTCGGCGAGCGCGCCGCGGATGCGCTGATCATCGCCGAGGGCCTGTATTCGATGTACGGGGATATTGCCCCACTGCAAGAGATCGCGGCGGTGAAACGCGAGTACGGCGGCTACCTGTTCGTGGATGAAGCCCACTCCATGGGTACCCTCGGCGAAGGTGGTCGCGGCGCGGCACAGGCAGCGGGCGTCGAAGCCGACGTGGATTTCCTCGCCGGCACCTTCAGCAAGAGTCTCGGCGCGGTGGGCGGCTTCTGTGTCAGTCATCACCCGGAGCTCGAGGCAATTCGTTTTTGCATCCGCGCCTACATTTTTACCGCCTCTTCCTCGCCTTCCGTCATTGCCTCTACCCGCGAAGCACTGCGCATTCTGCGCGCCGAGCCGGAACTGCGGGGACGACTCTGGGATAATGCCCGGCGCCTGTACAGCGGCCTCAAGGCGCTGGGATTGCCGGTAGGGCCCGCGGCAAGCCCGGTGATCGCGGTGGAGCTGCCAGATCGCTCAGCCACCATCGATTGTTGGCAGGCACTGCTCGAGGCCGGCGTATACGTCAACCTGGTAATCCCGCCGGCATCGCCCTCCAGCAACTACCTGCTGCGCAACAGCGTCAGCGCGGCGCACTCCAGCGACCAGATCGACGCTATCATCAACGCCTATCGGATGCTGGTGGAAAAAGGCCTCACGCAAGGGACACAGGCCTCCTGATGGAACAGATAATCATCAACGGCAATCGCCCGCTGCGTGGCGAAGTGCGTGTGGCCGGCGCGAAAAACGCCGCATTGCCGATCATAGCCGCAGCCTTGCTGACCTCCGGGCCGCTGCGTCTCAGCAACGTCCCGGCGGTGCGCGACATCGACACCGCACTGCGCCTGATGGCGATGCTCGGCGCTTCCGTGGAGCGCGACGATACCGAGCTGGTTCTGCGCTGTGACGCCATCACTTCGGTGCGCGCACCCTACGAGCTGGTGAAGACCATGCGCGGCTCAATTCTGATGCTCGGTCCACTACTGGCGAGGTTTGGCAAGGCTGACGTCTCACTGCCAGGCGGTTGCGCCATCGGCACGCGCCCGGTGAACGAACACATCGCCGGCCTCGAGGCTATGGGCGCACAGATCGAGATAGAGGCCGGCTACATCAAGGCAGAAGCGACGCGCTTGCAGGGGGCGAACTTCAGCTTCGACGTGCCTTCCGTGACCGCAACTGAAAACCTGATGATGGCAGCGGCACTGGCCGAGGGTACCAGCGTGCTGGATAACTGCGCGCTGGAGCCGGAAGTGGCGGACCTGGCCCTGCTGCTGACACAGATGGGCGCGCGCATCGAGGGCGCGGGTACCCGCAGCATCACCATCGAGGGTGTCGGGCAACTGCAGGGCGCCGCACACCGCGTGCCCCCGGATCGCATCGAAACGGGCACTTTCCTGGTGGCGGCTGCCGCCACGCGCGGCGCCATCCGGGTACTCAACACCAACCCGGATTTTCTGCATCACGTGTTGGGCAAACTGGAGCAGGCCGGCGCCCGGCTCGAGTATGGCGAAGACTGGATACACCTCGACACCGGCGGCAGGCGCAGCCGCGCGGTGAATATCAACACCGCACCCTACCCCGCCTTTCCCACCGATATGCAGGCGCAGTTCATGGCGCTCAATGCCGTCGCCGAAGGCTCCGCCACGGTAGTTGAGAATATCTTCGAAAACCGCTTCATGCACGTTGCCGAACTGCAGCGGATGGGTGCGAATATCGAGCTGCAGGGCAATACCGCGATCGTGCGCGGGCGCGAGCGCTTGCAGGGTGCCCCGGTGATGGCCACCGACCTGCGCGCTTCCGCATCACTCATTATCGCGGGCCTGGCTGCCGAGGGCGAGACCTGTATCGACCGTGTGTATCATCTCGACCGTGGCTACGCGCAGATCGACAGCAAACTCGCTGACCTGGGCGCCAGCATCCGGCGCGCCTGACCGAAATCCCACTTACCCTGCCCCGATGCAACAGTTTGCCCATATCTCGGACCCTCACCTGACCTCCCTGGCCGGGGTGCGCGCGGCTGAACTGCTCAGCAAACGGGCCCTGGGCTATCTCTCATGGCATCGCAACAGGCGCCATGAACACCGCCCCGAAGTGCTCGCCGCGCTCAAACTGGACCTGCGGCAGCGCACGCTTGCGCAGCTTTTGGTGACGGGTGACTTGACCCATATCGGCCTGCCGATGGAATTCGTCCAGGCGGCTCAATGGCTGCGCGAACTGGGCGAGCCGACCGACGTTGCGCTGGTACCGGGAAACCACGACGCCTGCGTGCGTGCTCCATGGGAGCAAACATTTGGCCAATGGCTGCCCTTCCTGGCGTCGGACGAGCCGGGTGGGCAACCCGGGAACATTTTCCCCTCGCTGCGAGTGCGCGGCGACCTGGCGTTTATCGGTGTCTCCACGGCAGTGCCCAAACCGCCACTGCTGGCGACGGGTACCGCGGGTGCTGAACAGATCCGGAGGCTCTCCGACATGCTCGAAGAAACCGGCGCGCAGGGGCTGTTTCGCGTGGTATTCCTGCACCACTGCCCCCTCGTCGGGCACGAGAAGTGGCGCAAACGGCTCACCGATGCCGCACACCTCGAGAGTGTGCTCGCCGAGCAGGGCGTGGAACTGGTGCTCCACGGTCACGGCCATCGCCGGCATCGCAATGAACTGCCAACCCGTGCCGGCAATGCGCCGGTCATCGCTGTGCCCTCGGCGTCCGCACTCGGCCTGCATGGCAAGGATGTAGCCGGCTACAACTGCTACACGGTTGCGGCCGATGCGCAGGGGTGGACACTCACCATCGAAGAGCGTCGCTACAACAGCGGAACACGGGCCTTTGCCGCCGGCGCGCGCGACCAGGTTGCGCTGACACGCACACCGCGGGCCGCCTGAAACTCAGGCGTCTTCCTCCGCGGCCTTCTGCAACGCGCCCTTCACCAGCATCAGGTCGGCGATGGAGTCGACATCGATCGCGGCATTGGCGTAGGGCAGGATGACCGCGCGAATGCGCAAGCCCAGGCGTTTACTGAGTTTGGCCAGCGCCTCCTCCAGCGACAACAGACCGAGGCGATAACGAATCACCGCAGACCAGCCCAACAGACCGATCACCACCAGCGGTTTCTTGCGCTCCTGTTCGATACGCCGCCAGAACCGGGCCGCCCGGCGCCCCTCAGGGGTGATGAACGCAAACAGGTTGCAGCCGCAAAATTCCCCATCGCTGAACCGCAGCACCGTCTTGCGAATACCCGGGTAGGTCTCCGCAATCAGTGCATAGGGCGCGAGCCCGACGGTCACATCAACGTCGTCCACCAGACTCTGCCGCCCGAAGGCGTCAACGATTTCGGGGGTCAGCAGAGGGTGGTCCGCCGTTGTCAGCAGTACGGACTCCTCGGCATCCAGGCCGCGCATGGCGTTGTACGCACTGGTGCTAGGGCTGACTCCCGGCTCGCTCCAGGCAATCTCGCCGTTGTCTATCCAGGCCTTGAGTTCAGGGTCCGTGGCGACCTGGCTCGCCTCCGGCCCCGCCATACGAATCTGTCCCACCGCCCTGGCCGCGCGCAGCGAGTCGAGCACGCGACGCACCATGGGCGTACCGTCGAGATCAATCATCGCCTTGCTGCCGGCGGCCGTGTGATTAATCAGCGAATCCGCCTTGGTGCGATCGCCCGCGAGCACGATGGCGGTCATCTGGTGAGTTATCGGATCACGTTGCATGGTGAGAGTCGGCGGCTACCTGTGTCAGGTCTTTCTGGTACATGCGGTACCGTTTATACGCCTTGCCACCAATGGTTTCAATGATGTTGCGCATGCCCTCGTTGTCCTCGAGGATCCACCCCATTTCCACGTCCTCGACGCCCCGTGCATGCAGGGCACGACGCACCGCGTCTATGACCATGAAGGCCAGCGTGGGCCCCAGCCGCGAGTGCTGAAAGGCCTGTTTGACGCCCATCAGGGGCACCCGCGCGGTGCGTGGGTGACGCACTTTCAAACGCCATAACAGCTTGGCCCACCCAAAAGGTAACAGGCGCCCCCCCAGGTCGCGAGCGGCCTCATTCACGTTCGGCAGGGCGACGATAAACGCCACGGCTTCGCCGTCATACTCTGCTATCTGTATGTAGTCATCCGGCATCAATCGCGTCAGCGTGGATACCGTCTCGGCCCAATCCGCCTCTGCCAGCGGCACGAACCCCCAGTTGTTCTGCCATGCGTCATTAAATATCTCGCGCATGCGGCGCGCCTCCCCGGCCAGGTCCGAGCGCCGCAGGCTGCGCACCACCACACGCCCGGAAGCGCGCTGCGCCAGTCGCTGCATTACCCGCGGCGCACTGAAATCCGGCTTCACATGGTAGGCCAGCAGGTCCCTGACTCCGACGTAGCCCTGCGCCTTGACAGCCGCGTCATACCAGGGAAGTGCATGCCCCATGAGTACGAAGGGCGGGGTGTCAAAACCCTCGACCAGAAGCCCCACCTCTTCGTTCACATGCAGGTTGAAAGGCCCGATAACCCGCTGCATGCCCTCCTCGCGAAGCCAGGCTTCGGCAGCGGCAAACAATGCGGAACAGACATCGGCCTCCTCCTCGGCCTCAAACAGGCCAAAATAGCCCGCAGCATCAGCATGCTGGGCAAGGTGGAGTTGGTCAATTTGCGCGGTAATGCGCCCCACCGGCACGCCGTTGCGATAGGCTACCCAGGCGCGCATCCGGGCGTGTTCCAGAAAGGGGTTTTTCGGCGACAGCAGCGCTTTCTGCATGAATGCCAGGGGCGCTATCCACACCGGGTCAGAGGCATACAGCCGGTTCGGCAGAGCGAGAAAGTCCCGCCGCATGGCGTCGGTCGCCACCTCCCTGACCTGCACTTCATCGCCGCTTTGTGCGCCCATAGTCGTCCCGCTGCCCGCTTGCGCCAGCCGCGCAGTATAGCGCGGGGCGCGGCCACCAGCGCGCCCTTTTTCTCACGGATAACAATCGCTTGAGAGGTCCCGGGGGGCCTCTCCCCGGGCGTTCGCCGGGGCTGCGGGGGAGCTCGGCGCCCCCCCAAACGGGGCATATTCACGCGCAAAATTGCCGCTATTACAGGGGGTTACAAGCGCGCCATTGGTATTATTACCTATAAGTTCGAATGCCTGAAATGCTAGCATACGCCCCAATCAGATGGTCGGTTTTTCCGGGCCTGAATTCAGAGGCATACGTGCATACAGACCTGCACCGGCAGGTGGCCCGCCAGGCGCTGGCAGGCAGTTAAGTAGATAGCGTGATATGCCGACAGGCGTGCACCAAACAAAGCGCAGGCGAATACGCTCGCCAAGAATATTGAGGACGGATCATTGTCAAAGACACAACCGAGCGCCACACCAACGAGCCACGAACTACCGTTTCGTCCCGGAGATTTTGCCACGTTGACCGAGGCGCTCGACTACGCAGCGCAAGGTGAAACCGGCTCAAACTACTATACCGGCCGCGGCGCTATCTATGCCAGCGTCAGCTACCGCGAATTGCGTGAACAAGCCATAGACCTGGCCCACAAATTGCTTGGACTCGGTGTGGAGCGCGGCGAGCGCGTGGCGCTGGTCGCCGAGACCAACCCCGATTTCGTCCGCTTCTTTTTCGCCTGCCAGTACGCCGGGCTGATTCCCGTCGCCCTGCCGGCCTCGGTAAAAGTCGGCGCACACCAGGCCTACGTGGCGCAGCTAAGACGCCTGCTGGAAGCCAGTGACGCATCCATCGGGGTTGCCTGCGAGGGCTACCTGCCCTTTCTGCAGGAGGCCAGCGAATCACTCAATATGCGCAAGGTGGACGTACCGGAGGCCTTCTACGCGCTGAGCGCAGACGAAACGCCCCTGACGCGGCCCAAACCCGACGATATCTCCTACATCCAGTACACTTCCGGCAGCACGCGCTTTCCGCGCGGCGTGGTGATCAAGCATGCAACCGCGGTCGCCAACCTGGAAGCGATCATAGCGCACGGGCTGGAGATGCGCGGCGAAGACAGGATGTTGTCCTGGTTGCCCTTCTACCACGACATGGGCCTGGTAGGCTTCGTCCTGGTGCCCATGGCCGCACAGGTTTCAATCGACTACCTCGACACCCGGGAATTTGCGCTGCGCCCGCGACAGTGGCTGTCGCTGATGACCAAGACCCGCGCAACCATTTCCTTTGCACCCTCCTTCGGCTACGAACTCTGTGCCCGCCGCGTGCGCGCCAGCGACGTCGACCACTACGATCTGAGCAACTGGCGCGTCGCCGGCATCGGCGCAGAGATGATTCGCCCCCAAACGCTGGAACATTTCGCTGAAATGATGGAGCCTGCGGGCTTTGATCGTCGCGCATTTCTCGCCTGCTACGGCATGGCTGAATGCACCCTGGGAATCAGCTTCTCTCCGCTGTGGAGCGGCTTCAGCACACACTACATTGATGCCGACCACCTGTCTGACAATCACGAAGCCGTGCTGATACACGACACCGGGAACGGTGGCCGCGGCCGGCACTTTGTTAACTGCGGCGTGCCGTTGCCCAACTTTGAAGTAGAAATTCGCGACGCGGGGAAAGTACTCGGCGACTGGCAGACCGGGGTCATTCATTTGCGCGGCCCCAGCGTCATGTCCGGGTATTTCAACCTGGCGGAAGAAACCAGCCATGCGCTGAGCGAAGACGGCTGGCTGAACACGGGCGACATCGGCTATATGGTCAACGGTGTGCTCACCATCACCGGACGCAAAAAAGACCTCATCATTATCCACGGCCGCAACATCTGGCCGCAGGACCTGGAGCACGTGGCGGAAACGCAGACAGAGGTGCGCTCCGGCGATGCCGTGGCGTTTTCGGCTCCGGACGCGAACGGCGAGGAAATGTGTGTGCTCATGGTGCAGTGCCGCGAGCGCGACACGCAAAAACGCAATGCCCTTGTACGACGCCTCACCGCTCTGTTGCGGATGGAAATGGGCCTCGACTGTTATGTACAGCTGGTACCCAACCGATCGTTGCCACGCACCTCTTCCGGCAAGCTGTCGCGCGCGAAGGCGCGTCTCGATTTTATCAATTCCCACAACGTGGAACAGCTCGGAGCCGCGGCTGAAGAAGTGCGCCTGAGGGTGGCGTCAGCCTGATCAGGCCCGACCTGACCGGGGCTGGCCGCACCGGGGTGGGCCGCACCGACGGGCCGTGTATCGCCGTCACCGGCGCAACCGGCTTCATTGGATCCATACTCTGCCAACGCCTGATTCAGGCGGGTTTCGCGGTTCGCGCACTCGCCAGGACACCGGCTCGCGGCCAACTTTTGCAGTCATTGGGCGTGGAGCTGATTATCGGCGACCTCGGCGACCGGGATGCGCTCGTCCGTCTCGTTGGCGGCTGCGAGACCGTGGTGCATGCCGCCGGCGCGGTACGCGGCAATTCGCAGGAGGATTTCGACGCTGTCAACGTGGCGGGCACCAGCGCACTGCTGCGGTCGGTTCGCGCGCAGGCGAGTGAACCGCACGTGCTGCTGCTATCGTCCCTGACAGCTCGCGAACCGCAGCTCTCCTGGTACGCCCGCAGCAAAGCCGCCGCTGAGGCCCTGGTGCGCGATACGGCGCAAAGCTGGCTGGTTGTGCGCCCGCCCGCGGTGTACGGCCCCGGCGACCGGGAAATGCTGCCTGTTTTCAAGAGCATGGCGCGCGGATTCGCACCGGTACCCGGCTCGTTGCAGGCGCGGTTCTCTCTGGTACACGTGGCCGATCTCACCGATGCGATCCTCGCCTGCCTGCATTGCCCGGAGTCTGTCGGCCTCACCCTGACATTGTGTGATGGTAAAGCCGAAGGTTATAGCTGGCCCGAGCTGGCCGCCGAGGCAGGGCACGTATTCGGGCGGCGCGTCCGCCTCTGGCGGGTACCGCACTGGCTGTTGAACAGTGCCGCCCGGGTGAATGTCGGCCTGGCGGGCGCCAGCGGCCGCAAGGCAATGCTGACGCCACCCAAGCTGCGCGAGTTGCGCCACACGGATTGGGTGGTTGATAACGTTGAGATTACCCACTCCACCGGCTGGGAGCCTGCGATACCTCTACGCGAAGGCCTCGAGCGGCTGCGCGTCGACCTTTGATGACAGGAAGAGGGCTCCATTGATCGCCGTTGACGCGCCTCGGCGCTGCTTCTCCGGCACTATTTAACGGCACTATTTACCGGCACTATGACCACGCAATAGCGCCGTACGCTGCGCTATACTGCGGCGTCGAGTTCAAGACGACTATTTCAGGTTATTGTATCCGTGGCTGAGTTCATCATCGGCAATCCCCTGCGTAAATGGGCGCGCAAATACCCGTTGCTGCAACAGGCGCTGTGGCGCCTGGATTACGCGCTGCTGTGGTCGCTGCAGGGCCTGTTGCGGTGGCTGCCCGTCGACCTGAGCTCCAGGCTTGGCCACCGCATCGGCGCGTTCGTGGGTCCTTTGATGGGCCGCAAAAATGCGATTATTCGAGACAACATGGCAATTGCTTTCCCGCACTTGAACGCCACTGACCTCGATGCGCTGGTGCGGCGCGTCTGGGGGCGCGCCGGGCGAATTCTGGCCGAATACCCCCACCTCGCCACCATCGGGCATGAGCCAGGGCGGCTGCAGATCGAGATTCGACAGGCGATTCCAACCTACGCAGACCCGGCCCGGCCCGCGGTGATGATTTCAGCTCACCTGAGCAACTGGGAAATTTGCGCGCTGGCACTCGCCAAACTGGGCATCCCCAACGCCAGCCTGTACTCGCCGCCGACAAACCCCCACCTCGACCGCCTCCTGCTGGAGTCCCGCCGGGCGCTGGGCTGTGAGCTCCTGCCCAGAGATAACAGCGCGCGTGCCCTGGTGCGCGCCCTGCACCACGGTCGCAGCATCGGGATCATCATCGACCGGCGCGTAGACGAGGGCAAACCGGTGTCCTTTTTCGAGCGAGACAAAACCTCTACCCTCATGCCCGCCAAGCTGGCGCTCAGACATGCCTGCGACTTTGTGCCAATCCAGGTGATACGCCTCGAGGATGCGCGCTACCAGGTCATTTTTCATCCGCCTATCAGGCCCGTCGACGACGGCGCCGATGCAGAGACCCAGGCTCTGGATATGACGCGCCAGGCGCACCAGTTGTTTGAGCAGTGGATAAAAGGGAACCCACAGGACTGGTTTTGTTCCAAGCGACTGTGGCCGAAGGCCAGAAAGACTAAACTGCCCGTAACAGAGGAGGCTCCCCGTGGCGCCCACATCGACTCCCATGCAGCGTGACGACCAACACGAGTCCATCCGGCTGTTCGAGAATGACCTGCTGGAAAGGCTGTCCCATGTGCACCCCATCACCCCGCTGTTGATCTGGGCGCCGCTTGCGCTCTGGCTGCTGGTGCGCAGCTTCACGGTCTACGCCCTCGACCCCCTGGCGGTAGCAGCGGTTGCGCTCGCTGGCATGCTGACCTGGACGCTGAGCGAATACTGCCTGCACCGCTACCTGTTTCACTTCAAGGCAAAAAGCCGGGCGGGTAAATGGCTGGTTTTCCTGTTCCACGGCAACCACCATGAAGACCCGAAAGACAAGACCCGGCTGGTTATGCCGCCAGCGGGCGCTATCCCGATCATGGCACTGCTGTATCTGCTATTTGGCTTGTTCATTCCCCAACCCTGGATACAACCGTTCTGTGGCGGCTTCATCATCGGCTACCTGATCTACGATTACATTCACTATGCGACGCATCATTTCCCGATGCGCAACCGGGCCGCGAAATTTCTCAAGCACTACCACCTGAAACATCATTTTTCCGGGCAGGGCGGGCGCTTCGGTGTCAGCTCGCCGCTGTGGGATCGCCTCTTCCGAACCGACCCCGACCGCCACTGAGCACAGCCGCGTGCCTGAGTTCTACCTTGTTCCCAAGAAGCTGGCGCGCAAGGCACCGGCACTGGCACGCTTCAGTCGGCGCCTTGAGGGCGGTATCTTTCGCAGCCTGTTCTGGCTCATCCGCAGGCTGCGCCTGGAACATGCACTGGCGCTATCGGGCGCACTGTTTGCACTCCTCGGGCGCTTCTCGGACAGGGCAGGCAAGGCGCAGGCCAATCTTGCCGTTGCATTTCCGGAACGCTCCGAAGCGTGGCGCACCACCACGACCCGACAGATCTTCCGTTACCTCGGCTACTCCGCGGTAGAGCTGATCCGCCTCGAACAGATATGGCGGGAAAAAGACCAGCGCATCGAGTTCGTGCTCGAACCCGGCGCGCGCAGACATCTCGAGAGCCGCGCCGCAACCGTGTTCGTCACTGCGCACGTCGGTGCATGGCAGGTTGCCCCGCTGATTACCCGCGAATTCAATTTCAACGTGAGCGCCGTGTATGCGCCGGAATCCAACCCGGCGATGAACGACATGATGCAGGGCCTGCGCAGGTCAATCGCAGAGAAACTGATCTCCGCCGAGGACGGCCCGCGCCCCCTGCTGCGCGAACTGCATGCCGGCAACAGTATTATGGTAGCCATGGATACACGCCCCGACACCGGCAAATTGCTGCCGTTTTTCGGCCGCGAAGCGCTCACCAATACCAGTGCCGCAGGCCTCGCACTGCGCACCGGGGCCACGGTGCTGCTGGCGCGCGGGGAACGGCTACCCGGCGCCCGCTTTCGCATCACCGCCTATGACCCGGTAGAAAGCCCGCTGCCCGATGCGCCGGTCAAAGAGCAGGCCGCGGCTATCACCGAGCGTATTCACGGCTATTTCGAAAGCTGGATCCGGGAAACACCGGAACAGTGGGTCTGTCTGAAGCGACGCTGGCCGAAAGCACATAAACTGTGAGCCGACCATCCGCGGGGCTTTGCTCTTACACCCGGCCCCGCGCGTCCTGTTTGAATGCCAGCGCGCCGGTCATGGCCAAAGCCATCAGCAAGGTCACAAAAAAATGGGCGTGATTGCCATCAATGCGCACCTGGGTGAGATTGGTCAGCAGAAAGAGTGCCAGTGAGCCACCGGTAAATCGTCGCAGGTCCCAGGACAGCGCACTCCTGTGCCACAGCAACTCCCGCATCAGGCAACCCACGAGAGCCAGGAACAGCAGCAGCCCCACCAGCCCGAGCTCCACCAGCAACTGCAGGTAAAGGTTGTGCAGATGCGAGTGCCGCGCAACCACCGGGTGCTCACGTACCAGTTCCGAAACGCTTCCCGGCCCCCGGCCAAACAGCGGGTACTCGCCGGCGCTGCGCCAGCCAATGCGCCACAAGCTGATGCGTTCCCCGGCAGCGGAGCGCGGCAGCGTGGCCGCATCCACGGTGAGCGCCAGCCGCGCGGACACAAACCCCTGTTCAAAACGCTGCTTGATATCGCCGCCACCCACAAATAGCATCACGGCGAGAGACAGGCCCAGGGCTATCAGCACCCAGCGCGGAAACCGCGCAGCGGGATCCGCTCCACGCCGCCGCAGGGACAGCCAGGCGAGCACCGGAAACACCACAAGCACTGCCAGCAGAACAGACCTGTTCTGGTGCCAGACCAGAGCCACGGCCAGCAATGCAAGCACCGCCAGAAAGAGTGCCTGCCGCAGTCGATGCGGCCAGGCAGCACTCGTCGCGGAACCCGGCGCGCCCCATGGCACGAGCAACAGGACTCCCAGCAGCGCACTGCTGATATAAAGCCCCGCGGCGTTACCGAGGCCGAAAAAGGCGCGCGCTCCCTGCCGGTAGGCGGCAAGCTGCCCTTCGTCCATGTCACGTAAAATTGCCACCACCAGCGCGGCCAGCGCTATATTCAACACCAGCAGGATGCGCGCGCGGCTGGCTTCCAACGACAACGCCAGCACGATCGCCGGCAGGCCGGCAGCGAGAAAATAGTAGCCCGTCCACCTGCCGATCAACTCCGCTTGTTCCGGTGCCTCGGCGTAGCGCAGTAGACCCCTGCACAGCACATACAAGCTGAGTGTTAGCGACAACAGCACCAGCGGGTTATGCCAGGACGGCCAAACGATCCGGGGGCGCCTCAACAGCAGCACCCCGAGCAGGATCGCCCCGGCCAGGCTCGCCGCCTGCGAGTGCTGCAGGCCCGCAGCGGCAAACAGGCAAAGGCCTGCCAGGCCGGCGACTTCAGTGACGCTTCTGTAACGAAATTCAGACAAGGTCTTTAAGGGCGTTCAAACTGGTAGTTGAAATTACGCACGTCGTCGGCGTAGCGGTCCCCCACCAGGTTCACCAAGCCAGGGTCGGCAAAGTATTCACTGTAGTGCCGGTGCTGTGTGCGGTTGAGGTGTCGCAGTTCAAAGCCCAGCCCGGCATGCTGCATCACTCTGTTCCAGTCCGCTTCCATTAACTCCACCTTGCCGATGACGCGCACCAGCGGCTCACCGCCGTCGGGGAACAGGAAGCTCGATTGCGAACGCAGATGCTTGTCGGTTTTTGCATCGGGGACAGCGCACACTGCCTCACAGAACTCGGCGAAGCCCATATTCGGGTACACGGATATACCGGCGTCGATGAACCCCTGGAAAACACCGGCCACCATGCGGGGCGACCTGGAATCGAGGCTTGCCTTATCCTTGAAGGTCGAAACCAGCCGCGCCCAGGGGTTGCGCACGAAAGAGAAACTGGTCCAGCTTGCATCGAGCGCACGAATATCCCGGTTCCACATGCGCTGCAACTCCGCGCCCTCGATCGAATTCATGATCGACGTATTGGCGCATTTGGGTATACGCACATACAGGAGGCGGTGCGCATTCCACACCGCCACGCGAGAATCCGGCGTGAAAGCCGGCACCCGGAATCGCGCTTTGACGCGTCGCTTCAGATTCTTCGCCCTGCTCATCAGGCTCTGTGGTCTCCTGGGTCATTTGCCGGGTCCTGACCAGGCTCGCGCCAGAATAGTTCCTGACTGCAGTGCGCCTGCAGAAAAGCGATGGTGTCCTGCGGCAGTGTTTTCCGATATCGATACAGTACCTCCTGGTCCACGCCCGCAGTCGCGGAGAAGGACGAGTTGCTCTGGCTTGGCTGCCCACCCTGGGTGTACTCCAGCATGCGCGCGCTGAATTCAATGCCGGCAAATTCACAGACACGTGCCATCGCGCGTGGCGTATCCACCACCAGGTCTTCAAACCGCATCTTCAGTACCGGCCCGTAGCGCTTCGCGAAGTCATCGATTTCCTGGAGGTAACGATTCTGTCGCCGGCAAAATCGAGCGAGATTGAGCGATGGGTTGCGAACCAGCTTGGACGCCAGGTGAGCACGCGGGTCACGCACCAGGAAAATCCCGCGAACGGAATAACTGCGGGACAGCAGAGCGCTCACCTTGCTGAGATCCAGATTGCTCGGCTGCAGGGAGGAAAAATATACGCGCAGACGACCATCACCCGGGCGATGACCCAGAGAGACGGCCAGCGCCTCCAGGTGGTTGCGCACCAGGTTGTCGAGACTCAGGCGTTTGTGATGTTGGCGTATAAAAGCGTAGTAGGCGTTCAGATCCAGCGAGTTTTCGGCGCCGAATACTTCCTTGCCACGCCCGGTGTTCACGCGCTCGAGGTGACCGTCTTTTTGCAGTCTGCGGTAGAAGGCAGGGGCAGCACGCCGCGACAGCAGCAGCCCACGCAGTTGCTGCAGTGGATGCCGCGCCAGGTGGCGCAGACAATAGTCCTCGTCCGGGGGCAACAGCAACTGCGGATGACCGTCCAGCAGACCGCGCAACAGGTGATTTCCTCCCCGGGGCGGCGCGCCGAGCACGAGCAGGCCGGGCTTGTCACCCCCCGCGGGCAGCCCCGTTCCGCCAAATGGCTGACCCGCCGGGTCGCGCTCTCCGCGACCGCCAGGACGCAGCCGATGTTCACTCTGTGCCCCGCAGGAGGTGGGATAACAGTGTGGCGAGGCCAGGCACACTCGAGTCCGGGCGGGGCTCATGGAAAAAATGGCAATGCCTCCTGTGATGGGCGCAATGTTGAGGGCCGTGTCTGCATGCCACTGGCGAATGGGAGCACCGCGCCAGGCGTACGCCCCGGCACATGCATTGCACTCCGGGACGCCGGCACATCAGGCTTCCGATATACGTCACAACGCATTTAAAGTGCCCACCTGGGACAGGCACTGATAGCAGGCGCAAACCAGACTCCGTAGACCGGATTATACGCCCGCGGCCGGTAGCTGCACAGCAGGGAGCGCAGCTGCGAACACCGCAGGGGCCGCCAGCGCGGCGGGGACATTTACACACACCTGCCTTATGATGGCGTACACGCCCTGCGCCAGGAGTTCGTTATGCCCCGGATACTGCTGATTTCCCTCGCCGCGTTGCTGGTTCTGGCCATTGGTGCCGCGCTGCTGGTGCCGCTATTCCTCGATAAAGAGCGCGTGGTGGCTCTGGCCGCAGATACCGTCCACGAGCAGACCGGCGCCACGCTGGAGGTGACCGGCCCTGTCGAGCTGTCGATATTTCCCACCCTGGGCATCGCCTTCGCCGGAGCGAGCATCACGCTGCCGGAGCGGGAGCAGGCGGATCTGGAAATCGGCAGCGCAGAGATCGGCGTAGCGCTGCTGCCGCTGATTACAGGCACGCTGCAAATCGACAGTATCAGCGTGGATGGACTCGCGCTGCGAACGCGGGCTCCCGCCGAAGAGCCGCGGGCCGCTACCGCGGGCATGAACGACCAACAACTCGACGCCTGGTACACCGAACGCGCTCGACAGCGCAGCCAGAAAGGCGATGCCGTGGGCGCGGAGGCCGTACTGGCGGTGCCGCTGGCGCTGAATGTCTCGGCGCTGAATATCACCAATGCGCGCCTGGAGACCCTCGACCCCACCACCAACACCACCACTGTGATCGAGCTGGCCGCCCTTGAGGCGCGCGGCCTGAACCTTCGGGGTGAGCCCATTCCACTGATGCTGAGCCTCAGTATCCCGGGTGAGCAACCTGTAAGCGCGCGGATCGAGGGCCGCATTGCGATCCAGCAGGAGAGCGATACCGTCAGCCTGACAGAAATCAATGTGCAAGTAACCGGAGCGACTTCGGAGCCACTTGCGCTGACGCTGAATGGGATGGCGGATCTGGCACGCCAGACAGCCACTACCACCACCACACTGAAACTCGGACCCATGCGGGGTGAGGGCACGCTGCGCTATGCCAGTTTCGAGAGTCCACAGATCGACGCCGACCTGGCACTCAATCTGCTCGACCCTGCACTGTTGGCGCTCGCGGGGCCTGAAGCGGCAGCCGCGGCTGGCGACGCGGAGCCTGCAAGCGGCGATGCGCCCCTTCCCCTGGACGCCATCCGGGCCATCGACACCCGCGCCGCACTGCGCATTGAGCAGGCGCGCTTCGGGCCCCACACCATTCACAACCTCGCCGCGCAATTGCGTGCCAACGAGGGTGTCATCGCACTGAGTGAGGTCACCGGCACGCTGCACCAGGGCCAGCTCGCGGCCAGTGCCACCTTCAACGGGCGACTCAACACCGCCACGCTGAACACCAGCGGCGAGCTCACCGGCCTCGACCTCGCTGCCGCGCTGGCGGCCATGGAAAGCGCCGACCTCCTTGGTGGCCAGGCAAGCCTGCAGTGGCAACTGAGCAGCCGCGGAACCACCCTGAACGAGCTCACGGCGGCACTGAACGGCCCGGTGGAGCTGACTACCGACGAGGTAACGCTCAAGGGCACCAGCGTAGAGAAGTTGATCTGCCAGACGGTGGCGCTCATCAATCAGGAAAAGCTGAGCACAAACTTCGGACCCGACACCCGTTTGCAGACACTGGAGGCCTCACTGGACATCGCTGACGGCCGCGCCATGCTCAGCCCACTCCGGGCTGAGCTGACCGGTGTTGCCCTGAATGGCAGTGGCTATTTCGACCTGCTGGAGCAGAATTTCGACACCACTTTCGCCGCACGCCTGGCGCCGGAACTGGGCGAACTGGACGCGGCCTGTCGCGTGAACAAACGCCTGGTCGGCCTGGATTTCCCGGTTAACTGCCGGGGTTCACTCAGCGACCCACCGGGGCAGTGGTGCAAAGTGGACAGCGAGGCGATTCTAAAAGACCTTGCTCTCTCCGAGGGCAAACGCAAACTGGAGAAAAAAGCCGGCAAACTGCTGAACCGCTTCTTCGGCGGCGAGCAACAGCAGGAATAGCGTCGCGCACGGGATGCCGCGGTCTGCAATGCGTCAGTTCAGAACCTTGTAGCCACGGCCTCGCAGGCAGCGTTTCACCACGCTCACCTTGTCGCGCTCGCCCTCGCTCACGCCGCTGGCGCCTCCCGTGACAGCGCCTGCACCGGCCCCGCGCGCCGCGCCACTTGTGCCGCCAAAGATCGCGCCCACTGCACCACCGATCAGGGCACCGGAAGCCGCACCGCGGGCGCCTTTCTCGCCCGTCTGCACACCCTCGGCGTACTGCTGACACTCGGCGAGATCCTGCCGATAGGCCGCCATGTCGACACCCTTCTCATCGACAATGATTTCACTGGTGGTCGTGCAACCGACCAACAGCCCCAGCGAAAGGCACAACATTGCTGTGAATTTCATGGCAACTCCTGCAACGGCCAGAGGGAAACAGTCCGGGACAAGGCTACCATGAGTCGGTCGGATTCATGCAATGTCAGCCCGTGTGGAGCGCTGGCCGCCTGACGCACAGAACGCCGCCACACCGCCAGCGCTGCGCGGCCGAGGCAGCTCGCCCCTGTGACTATGCCCAATTTTCAGTTTTTTCTGAAAATTGGGCTATACTATGTGCATGACACCATTGACTGAATCCCTGGTACTGCATTTTGGCGAAATGGGCAGTCGTTGGGGCTTCAACCGCACGGTCGGTCAGATGTATGGCCTGTTGCTACTCAGCGAACAGCCTCTGTGTGCTGACGAAATAGCCGCAACGCTCGGGGTGTCGCGCGGCAACGTGAGTATGGGCCTGAAGGAACTGCAGGCCTGGCGTCTGCTGCGAGAGCACCGGATCACCGGCGATCGCAAGGAGTATTTCTCGCCCGCAGGCCCGATTCTGGAACTGGCACAGCGCGTGCTCGAACAGCGGATGCAGCGCGAGGTAGAACCCACGCTGTTACTGCTGCGTGAGCTACTGAAACAGCCCGCAGATGCAACAGACACACACGCCATGCAGAAAATGCAGGAGGTTCACGATCTTCTCGACACCACTGCCGAATGGGCGCGTGAGATCCAGGCCCTGCGCAGCGAACACGTACAGCGACTATTGAAGCTGGGTACCAGTATGGGAAAACTGCTGGAGTTCAGTGACCGGTTGCGCGGTGAAAAGGGCAAACGCGACTGAGCTGCCATCGCTGCCGGCCCGCAGCGGGGCAACCCGGGGGCGCAAGGAGAGAGCATGTTAGACACGCTGATATTAAGCCGCATGCAGTTCGCATTGAATATCAGTTTTCACATTCTGTTCCCGATGATCACCATCGCGCTGTGCTGGTTCCTGTTGTACTTCAAGCTTCGCTACCTCAGCAGCGGCGACGAAGTATGGCAGCGAGCCTACCGTTTCTGGGTCAAGGTGTTCGCACTCAGTTTCGCGCTGGGGGTGGTGAGCGGTGTGACCATGTCTTTTCAGTTTGGCACCAACTGGCCCGGCTACATGGACACCGTGGGCAATATCGCCGGCCCGCTGCTGGGCTACGAAGTACTCACAGCGTTCTTCCTCGAGGCCACCTTCCTGGGTGTGATGCTGTTCGGCACGGGCCGTGTATCCCCGAAAATGCACACGTTCGCCACCGCCATGGTAGCCATCGGCACCACAGTGTCCGCGTTCTGGATACTGTCACTGAACTCCTGGATGCACACTCCGGCGGGGCACAGCATGACTGCCGATGGCGCGCTGCCCGTGGACTGGTTCGCCGTGGTGTTCAACCCCTCTCTGCCCTACCGCCTCGGACACACGCTGCTGGCGTCCGGCCTCACTGCCGCATTTCTCATCGCCGGGCTTTCCGCCTATCGAATCCTGCACGGCGACAGCAAACACGCACCGCGGCTGGCGCTGCGCAGCGCTCTCTTCGCAGCGGCTGTCCTCGCGCCGCTGCAGATCGCCATGGGTGACCTGCACGGGCTGAACACCTTGCAGCACCAGCCCCAGAAAGTCGCGGCGATGGAGGGCCTTTGGGACACGCGCAGTCACGCACCCCTGCTCCTGTTCGCCTGGCCCGACGAGGCAGCGCGCGAGAACCGCCTGGAACTGTCAGTACCCGCTCTCGCGAGCATTATCCTGAAGCATTCGCCAGAGGGCGTGGTGGCGGGCCTGAATGACTTTCCCGGTGACCACCCGCCAGTGGCGCCGGTATTCTTCGGCTTCCGGTTGATGGTGGGGACAGGGCTTCTGATGCTGGCCGTTGCCTGGTTTGCCAGCCTGCGCCTGGCGCGCGGGCGCGAACTGCCCCGGTGGCTTTTGCAAGTGCTGGTGGGCATGACTTTCGCCGGCTGGGTGGCCTCGCTCGCCGGCTGGTATGTGACCGAGATCGGACGCCAACCCTGGCTGGTGTGGGGACTACTGACAACCCGTGATGCGGTCACCGATGTGCCCCCCGGTAACGTAATGACTTCATTCACGCTGTACGCTGTGCTCTACGCAGGCCTGTTGGCGACTTATGTGCATGTGCTGTTTCGGATGGCACGCCAGTCAGTCAGCGTGGAAGAATACGAATTGGACAGCGGGCCCGGCGACGCCGATGCGAGCGCCCGGTTCAGCGCGGGATCACTATGATGGAAGCGGACACACTGGTAATGGCCTTTGCCGGCTTGATGGCGCTGGCAGTTCTCGTCTACACACTGCTGGACGGCTATGACCTGGGCGTGGGCATACTCCTGCCCGCAGGCCCGGAGCCGGATGCCGCCGCGCAACGCGACACCATGATCGCATCCATCGGCCCGTTCTGGGATGCGAACGAGACGTGGCTGGTGCTTGCAGTGGGGCTGCTGCTGATCGCTTTCCCCTCTGCCTACAATCTCGTCCTGCGCGAACTGTATCTGCCCGCCACCCTGATGCTGGCCGGGTTGATTCTGCGCGGTGTTTCCTTCGATTTTCGCGCGAAAGTGAATCCGTCACGAAAACGTCTGTGGGACTACCTGTTTCAATTCGGCTCCGGCCTCGCGGCATTTATGCAGGGCTACATGCTCGGGCATTATGTTGTCGGTCTTGACAGCAGCCCGCTGAATGAAGCCTTCGCCGTGCTCAGCGGCTGCTGCGTGATGGCCGCCTACGGCTATATCGGCGGTGCCTGGCTGGTGATGAAAACCGAGGGGGCACTGCAACGCCGTGCCGCCACCTGGGCGCGGAAATGCGGCGTGCTCACGGCCGTGGGCGTGCTGGCCGTATGCATCGTCAACCCGCTGGTCAACCCGGGAGTGTACGACCGCTGGTTCGCCCTGCCGGGCGCCATCCTGGTCCTGCAAATCCCGGTGCTGAGCCTGCTGTTGTTTGTGATCAATCATCAGGCGCTGGGACGTATCCCGTTTCCCGAAGACCACAGCTGTTGGCTGCCCTTCGCCTGCGCGGCAGGCATTTTCTTTCTCTGCTTCCAGGCCCTGGCCTACAGCTTTTTCCCGTACGCCATTCCGGGCAGAATGACCTTTATGCAGGCGGCGAGCGCACCGGAGTCCCTGCGTTTCATTCTGGTGGGCGCAATTACGGTTGTACCCGTCATTCTCGCCTATACGGCCTATTCCTACCGGGTGTTCTGGGGCAAGGCACGCGATCTCAATTACTACTGAAGCTCTCTTGCTGCAACCCGTTCGCCGGGAGCTCCTGCACGCGTATACTGGCCGACTCAACCCAACCCAAATGCGCATTCGTTTGCCAACGCGCCCAACCAGGACACAGCCATGCCCTACAACACCCTACGCTACGAAGTTGCCGAGAACATACTCACCCTCACACTGAATCGCCCCGACAATCTCAACGCGTTCACCATCGAGATGGCGAATGAGCTGATAGACGCGTTCGAGCGTGCCAGCGATGACGATGCCGTGCGCGCTGTGGTTGTCACCGGCGAAGGCCGGGCGTTTTGCGCCGGCATGGATCTCTCCGGCAGCGGCAATGTGTTCGGCCTGGACGAAAACCTGAACCCCGACATGGAAGACATGCACCAGCGGCTCGATGACCCGGAGATGATCGCCCGGGTGCGCGATACGGGCGGGCGCGTGGCGCTGGCAATCTTCGACTGCAAGGTCCCGGTGATCGCGGCCATCAACGGGGCGGCCGTGGGTATTGGCGCCACCATGACGTGCGCCATGGACATCCGTATCGCCTCGGAGAAAGCGCGTATCGGTTTCGTCTTCAACAAGATCGGCATCACGCCGGAGGCCTGCTCCACCTGGTTCCTGCCACGAATCGTGGGAATGTCGAGAGCGCTGGAGTGGTGCTACACGGCGGAAATACTCTCGGCGGAAGATGCCCTCGCGGGTGGGCTGGTGAAAGCGGTGGTGCCGCCGGAGTCGCTGCTGGAGGAGGCTTACTCTCTCGCGCGGCGCATCGTCAAGCACAGCCCGGTCGCCATCGCGCTGACGCGCCAGATGATGTACCGCAACGCTGCCGAGGCGCACCCCATAGAAGCGCACAAGGTAGACTCGCTGGCAATATTCTACGCCAGCCAGACCAGTGGCAAGGAGGGCGTCAAGGCATTCCTGGAAAAACGCGAGGCGGTCTTCACCGACAAGACCAGCAGCGACATGCCGCCCTTCTATCCCTGGTGGGAATAGTGCGCGGGCCGAGCAGCCCGCGCCGGAACGCGCTGCGCAATGGCCGCGGTTCACACTCAGGGTGGTGCTGATACCTCCGCATGGAAGAGCGCTTCACCGCTCTCGGCAAACCCCGGTACGCCGCGAATCTCCAGGCGTAGTTGATCGATGCGCAGCGCGTCGTCCCACACCAGGCTGACGGGGCCCGCCAGGTAGGGCTCCAGCGCCGCGAGCAGTTCGCGGGCTATCCGGTTGTCACGCTCCGCGCAAAACAACAGGATTGCCGGGGGTGGTTCATCGCCAGCCCCGGACGCGCCCGTGGCGGTGGGGTCGGCGTTACTCACACCGCCCAGGTCGTACTGCCTGAGCGCCTCACCCAGGCGCCTGGCCAGCACCTCTCCAGCACCGTCGTCAACGGCAAGCACGGTCATCCTGGCGCCCGCCTGCTTGTACACCGCATGAAAATCGCGCAGATTTTCCAGCACCTCCTGTCGCCTGCCCTCCTGTACGGGCACGGCATTCGCACTGCCGCTGGTAGCCGGTGGCCCGGCCATGTGAACTGTCCCTCCCGAGGCGGACTCGCGAACCATCTCCAGCGGCGCAACGGCCGGCGCCCGGGATTCGGAGAACACCCACAGCAACGCGCCGACCGCTGCCAGCGGCAGCAGCAGCCAGGCGTAGGGTGCCATGTTGGGCAGGCGCCGTTTGCGCAGCACCGACTCTGCGTCGCCGGACATCAATGCCGGCCCGATACGTTGCTACGGCGCTGAAACAAGGACAATGTCACGCGGCAATGCCCTGCGCTGCTGCCATCGCCAGGGTTTTCTCATCGTGACGCACAATGTCGTTAAGTGAAATGATCCCGCAAAGCTTTTTCGTGTCGGGATGATCCAGTACCACCAACCTATACACCTGTTGCTCCTGCATACTGCTCGCGGCGCGTTCTACCGGGTCATCACCAAAGCAGTACAATACGCGATCGCCAGTCACATCATCGACGGTGGTGTTCCGAGGATCCTTGCCTGCGGCTACCGCACGCAAAACGATATCACGATCTGTCACCACACCGATCAGCTTGTTGCCCTGTGTATCGCTGATGGGCAGGAAGCCACAGTCCAGTTCCTGCATTTTTTCCGCCGCATCGGCAAGTGACGTCCCGCAGTAAACAAACTCGATATCTCTGGACATTACATCTGCAACTGATTTGGCTTGCGTGGCCATGCTTGTATCCTCCTTGCATCCATTTACATCGCATGGCGGGGAGGCCGCCCGGGCAGGCTGCTGCCATCGAAATGTATTGGTGTGCAGCTTTCGCACCGGGCCAAAACCCCGCTGTAACCGTCACCCTAGAGAACGTAGCCCCTGATTGCCAGCCAGACCCCGCGTAAGCACTTTCATATAGCGGATCGTTAGCAGCAGCCGCCGGTTATTCCGAAGCGTGATAAAAATACGCGGCTGCGCTATAACTACTGAACAACGGCCCGCTGGCGCAAAAACCCACGCCGGTGGCGCCCTAACCCATGTGTCCGGGACCCTGTTTGCGTAATATGCCTGTCTCGACAAAATAATGAAGGGGAGAACTGCCCCATGCACGGCAATATCCTGCGCATCGGCGGTGCCAGTGGCTTCTGGGGCGACGCTGCCAGCGCCACACCACAACTATTGGCTCACCCGGGCCTGGATTACATTGTTTACGACTATCTCGCTGAGATTACGCTGTCGATCATGGCGCGCGCACGCGCAAAGGATGACGGCAAAGGCTACGCCACGGATTTTGTCAGCGCAGCGATGCAGCCCAACCTGCGCGAGATCGCCCAGCGCGGCGTCAAAGTGGTCTCGAATGCCGGTGGCGTGAACCCCGAGGCCTGCGTGGCAGCCTTGCGCGCCACAATCGCCGCGCAAGGTCTCGACCTTCGCGTAGCCTGTGTCACCGGCGATGATATGTTTGCGGAACGCGAGGCCCTCGCCGCCCGGGGAGTGGTGGAGATGTTCTCCGGCGAAGCATTTCCAGCGCCGGATAGCGTGTTGAGCATCAATGCGTATCTCGGCGCCTTCCCCATAGCCCGGGCGCTGAGTATGGGCGCCGACATTGTGGTGACCGGCCGCTGTGTCGACAGCGCGGTGACGCTTGGCGCCTGCATACACAGCTTCGGCTGGGGACGCGAGGATTACGATGCGCTCGCCATGGGTTCACTCGCGGGCCACATCCTGGAGTGCGGGCCGCAGGCCACCGGCGGCAATTTTACCGATTGGGACCAGGTGCCCGATCTCGCCCGCATCGGCTACCCCGTCGCGGAGCTTTCCGCCGATGGCACTTTCACGGTGACCAAACCCGCCGGCAGCGGCGGGCTGGTGACGGTAGGAACAGTGAGCGAGCAGATGCTGTATGAAATCGGCGACCCACAGGCCTACATCCTGCCCGACGTGATCTGTGATTTCTCCACCGCGCAAGTGACGCCCGCGGGCGACGACCGCGTGCAGGTAAGCGGCGCGCGCGGCTACCCGGCACCCAACACCTACAAAGTCAGCGCAACGTTTGCGGATGCCTTCCGTGGCGGCACCTATATGAGTTTTTACGGTATCGATGCGGACAGAAAGGCCTCTGCGCTCGGTGCGGCGGTACTGGAGGCGGCACGTGCAACGCTGCACAGCGCCGGTCTTGAGGATTTCCTCGAGACCAGCATCGAATTGATCGGCGCGGAAAGCCAGTACGGCAACTTCCGCGAGATCAGCGGCAGCCGCGAGGTGGCAATGAAGCTGGCCGCCAAACACCGGGATGCAGCAGGAATCGGCGTACTGCTGAAGGCAGCGGTGGGCCTTGGGCTCGCCACCCCGCCCGGCCTCTCCGGCTTTGCCGGCAGTCGCCCGGCGCCATCGCCGGTCGTGCGCCTGTTCTCATTCACTGCGGACAAGACGGACGTTGCGGTTGTCGTCGACCTGGACGGCACGCGAGAGACCCGCTTTGAGGCACACGGCGAACCGGTGAGAGGGCGTGTTGCGCCCCCGCGACCAGCAGAACCCGTGGCCGCGACAGGCGGCGCCACCGTGGCCGTGCCACTGGTCAAGCTGGCCTGGGGCCGCAGCGGCGACAAGGGCGACAAGGCGAACGTGGGCATTATTGCCCGGCGGGCGGAGTACCTGCCGTGGATATGGGCCGAACTCACGGAGGATGTGGTGCGCGAGCGTTTCGCGCATTTCCTGGCCGCGCCCACGCATGCCAGTGTGGAGCGCTTCCTGCTACCCGGCAGTCATGCTATCAACTTCTTGCTGCACGCTGTGCTGGGTGGCGGCGGTATCGCCAGCCTGCGCAACGACCCGCAGGGCAAGGGTTACGCACAGCTCCTGCTATCCTGCCCGATCCATCTGCCAGTCGCTCTCGCGGAGGCCCTGTAATGCCGGTATTCCAGTCCAGAATCAGCACGCACTCCGAGGTATATCAGAAGCAGCGCACCGAGATGCTGGCGCTCATCGACCGCATGCAGGAACTGAACGCGCGCGGAGCGCAGATTTCGGAGAAGCGCAAAGCGCGTTTTGACGCGCGGGGCCAACTCACGCCGCGTGAACGTCTCGCGCGCCTGCTCGACCCGGGCATGCCTTTTCTCAGCATCGGCAACATCGCCGGCTACCTGGTGGACACGCCGGACGCGGAAAAATCCATTCCCGGCTCCACCATCATTTCCGGCATCGGCTTTATCGCTGGCGTGCGCTGTGTGGTAGTGGTGGACGACAGCGGCATTCAGGCAGGCACGCTGACCACGGCCGGCGGCTTTCGCGTGCGGCGCTCGGAGGAAATCGCCCTGCAGCAGAAACTGCCCTTCGTACACCTTGTGGAGAGTGCCGGCGGCGACCTGCTGAATTACACCGTGGAAAGTTTCTCCGGGGGCGGTGCGCTGTTCGGCAACCTGGCGAAACTCAGCAAGGCCGGCATACCGGTGATCTCGATCCTCCACGGCTCCTCCACCGCGGGGGGCGCCTATATGCCGGGCCTCAGCGACTACGTGATCGCGGTGCGCAACAACGGCCGCGCGTTCCTTGCCGGCCCGCCCCTGCTGAAAGCTGCAACGGGCGAAATTGCCACAGAAGAAGAACTGGGCGGCGCCGACATGCACGCCAGCGTCTCGGGGCTGGCAGAGTATCTTGCCGAGAACGATGGCCAGGCCGTACAGATGTGCCGCGAGCTGCTGCAACGCCTGCACTGGAACAAGGATTGCGACAGACCGGTGCGCAGTGGCCATGCCGAACCGCTGTATGACGCCGATGAAATCGCCGGCGTCATCCCCTGCGACTACCGCACGCCCTACGACATGCGAGAACTGGTGGCACGGGTGGTGGACGGCTCCGACTTCATGGATTTCAAGGCGCGCTATGGGCCGGCGACGGTCTGCCTGCAGGCGGAAATTTTCGGCCTGCCCTGCGGCATTCTCGGCAACAACGGGCCGATAGATCCGGAGGGTGCGACCAAGGCGACCCAGTTCCTGCAGCTCTGTGACCAGGCCAACCTGCCGGTGCTTTTTTTACAGAACACCACCGGCTATATCGTCGGCACGAAATCGGAGCGCGCGGGCATGATCAAACACGGCTCCAAGATGATTCAGGCGGTGCGCAACCTGGAGGTGCCGCGCATCACGTTGATGACCGGTGCCAGCTTCGGTGCCGGCAATTACGGCATGTGTGGCCGCCACTTCGAACCCGATTTCCTTTACACCTTCCCGAACGCGCGCACCGGGGTCATGGGCGGTGAGCAGGCCGCCAAAACCATGTCCATGGTCGCGCGCGGCAAGGCACAGGCCAGCGGCCAGGACATTGACGAGGAGACGCTGGCCCAGCAGGAGGCGTATCTCGCGAACCTGTTCGACAGCCAGTCGGATGCCTTCTACACATCGGGTCACATGCTTGACGATGGCATGATCGATCCCCGCGATGCGCGCAAAACACTCGGCTTCCTGCTGGAGACCGTGTGGGAAACACGTCACCGCAATGTGCGCGCCAACAGTTTCGGCATCGCGCGCATGTGAGGGCCGGACAAGCAACACTGCGATACCTAGGGAGAGCAACATGGCTGACCTGCCCACAACCGAATACCTGGCGCTGCAGCGCGATGGCAGCGTGCTTACAGTCTGGCTGAATCGTCCGGAGGCAAAGAATGCACTCTCGGCGCAGATGGTGGATGAACTGCATGCGGTGCTCGATGCTGTCCGGGGTGATCGCGGCCTGCGCACCCTGGTGCTGCGGGGCAAGGGCGGCGTGTTCTGCGCCGGCGGTGACCTCAAGGGTTTCAAATCCGAAGTGCACGGTGGCGCACCTTCGCAGGAAGAGGTGGCGCGCTCGAATCGCGAGTTCGGCGATCTCATGCTGAAACTCAACGAGCAGCCGCAAGTTATCGTGGTACTGGTCGAGGGCGCGGCAATCGGCGGCGGTCTCGGGCTCGCCTGTATTGGCGATGTGACCATCGTTACCCGCGAGACCCGGATGCGCCTGTCTGAAACCAGCCTGGGCATTCCGCCCGCGCAGATAGCGCCGTTTGTGACCGAGCGCGTCGGATTGACCCAGGCGAGACGCCTGATGTTGACCGGTGCGCGCTTCAAGGGTGACGACGCGGTGCGCTACGGCATCGGACATCTCCTTGCCGAAGACGCCGCGGAACTCGAAGCCCTGTGTGCCGGCGTACTGGAGCAGATTGCGCTGTGCGCGCCCGGCGCCAACGCCACCACCAAGGAAATCCTGTTCGCAGGCACCCGTTTGCCCCGCGCCGAGGCGCTGGATTTCGCCGCCCGGGGCTTTGCGGCGTGTATGTTGTCGGATGAAGGTCGCGAAGGCATCGCAGCCTTCGTGGAAAAACGCCGGCCGGACTGGGCGGAACAATAAACCGCGGAGAACCCCATGCAACTTTTTTCCAGCATTCTGGTGGCCAATCGCGGCGAGATCGCGGTGCGCATTATCCGCTCGGCCAGGGCCGGGGGCTACCGCACAGTGGCTGTGTATTCCGAAGCCGACAGGGACGCGCCGCACGTCGGCCTGGCCGACACGGCACTGTGTATCGGGCCCGGGCCGGTGGGCGATTCCTACCTGCTCATCGATAACATTCTCGCGGCGGCGCACACCAGCGGCGCCCAGGCCGTGCACCCCGGCTACGGCTTTCTGAGTGAGAATGCGGAGTTCGCCCGTGCCTGCGAAGCGGCCGGGCTCATTTTCATAGGGCCATCGGCCGAAGCCATTCAACTCATGGGCAACAAGGCTGAGGCGAAGCGCCGCATGCTGGAAGCCGACGTGCCCTGCGTACCGGGCTACCAGGGCGCGGACCAGACCGACGCCGCGCTGCTGGCGGCGGCGGCGGATATCCCGCTGCCGCTGATGGTCAAGGCCGCAGCAGGGGGCGGAGGGCGCGGCATGCGCCTGGTGCACTCGGCGGGAGAACTCGAGAGCGCAATTCAAGGCGCAAGGGCCGAGGCGCTGGCCGCTTTCGGCAGCGACGAACTGATTCTGGAGCAGGCAATTCTGCGCGGGCGTCACGTCGAGGTGCAGGTGTTCGCCGATGCGCAAGGGAATACCATCCATCTCGGGGAACGCGACTGCTCGGTACAGCGACGCCACCAGAAGGTCATTGAAGAAGCGCCCTGCCCGATAATGACCGGGGACCTGCGCCGGCGCATGGGGGAGGCGGCGGTGGCCGCCGCTGCCAGTATCAGCTATTGCGGCGCCGGCACCGTGGAATTCCTGTTGGACGAGCAGGGCGATTTCTATTTCCTGGAAATGAACACCCGCCTCCAGGTGGAGCACCCGGTGACCGAGATGGTCACCGGGCTGGACCTCGTCGCCCTGCAACTGCGGGTTGCACAGGGCGAGTCACTGCCGCTCACACAGGGTGAAGTAACGCTCAGTGGCCACGCCATTGAGGTGCGCCTGTACAGCGAAGACCCTGCGCAGGATTTCCTGCCGACCTCCGGACGCATTGAACTGTGGTCGCCGCCCGCGGGAACCGGCATCCGCGTGGACGACGGTATCCGCAGCGGGCAGATGATTTCGCCCTATTACGACCCCATGCTGGCCAAGATCATCGCTCACGGGCCCAACCGTGACGTTGCGCGGCTGCGCCTGATTGAAGCGCTGGAGCAAACTGTGCTGTTCGGCCCACCGCACAATCGCGACTTCCTGCTTGCCTGCCTCAAGCAGGATAGCTTCGCGCGTGGGGCGGCGACCACGGCGTTCATCGAAGAGGCCTTCGGCGCAGGGCCGGGTCACCACGAGCCCGGATTACCGGGGCCTGGCTTTACCGAGCATGCCGCGGCGGCGGTCATCGAACTGGCCCTGGAACATACCGCGGCACATGCCGGAAGCGTTATCGTGTCGCCAGAGTTGCGCGACTGGTCCAGTGCCAGCCCGCTGGTTGCGCGTAAACGCTATCAGCATGCCGATACACTCTACGATTTCAGCGTCAGCCCATTGCGCGCGGGCAGGGAGTACCGTGTATCCGCGGGAGAACAGAGCGTGCGCATTGCCCTGCTGGAACTGGCGGACAGCACCGCACTGATCGAGGTAGAAGGGCTGCGCCACCGCGCCCGCTATCATCTGGCGGCCCCCGGTCACCTGTTCCTGTCGCTGGCCGGCTCCAGCAGCGAGTACCGCGACCTGATCCGTCTCGACGGACAGCAGAACACACAGGCGGGCGGTGGCAGCGTTAGCGCCCCGATGCACGGGTTGTTGCTGGCGGTGAATGTCGCGCCCGGCGACCGCGTGGAAGTGGGCCAGACTCTCGCCGTACTGGAGGCGATGAAAATGCACTACGCCATCACGGCCGAGGCCACGGGCAGTGTACGAGAGGTGCTGGTAGCCAGCGGCGCCCAGGTGGCCGCGGACGAACTGCTCATGGAAATTGAGGTCGACGGGGTCGAGCCACCGGAGAGCAGCGGCACTACCCCGGAGAGATGATCAAGCCGCGCGCAGCGCTCGCCCCAGCGGCTGATTGCCAAGTGCCGGGGTAAACTCGCCCGCCTCCCACACCGGCTCGCCGTTGATCAACACACAACTCACCACGCCGTCCGAACGGCTGACCATCTGGTCGTGCTCGAAAAGTTCGCGATAGGTGAGCAGCCGCGTTTCGTTGCTGTCCCAGTTACGCAGCACCTCGGGGTCAATCAAGGTGATGTCTGCCTGTGCACCGATATCCAGGGTGCCGACATCGAGGCCGAAAAATTCCGCGGGCTCCCGCGTTAACCGCCGGACGATAGCACTCACCGTATCCAGCGACTGCTCGCTGGCGAGCTTCAGCGACATCAGATTGGTATCGAAAAACGCCATATTGGTGATGTGCGCACCGGAGTCGTTGAACCCGGGTAACGCATTTCTATGCAGCAACAGGGACAGCGTCTCGTCGCGGTTGACGTTGCCCACGTCTACATAGAAACGGAAGCTCTTGTCGTAGGTGCGCAGCATGTGCAACATGAAGTCGGCATCATCCCCCAGCGGCCGCGGAAACAAATCCAGCGCCTCGCGCTCCGCATCCGAGCGCGCAGCATTGGCGGCGCCGGCCTGATACCGCAGCACCCGCTCGTAGACTGTTTGCATGTTTTCGCCATCCCACTCGGCGACCGGCGCGCCGTCAAACACCATCAAACGCAGATCGCGTATTACGATGTTGTCCGGAAAGCCGAGCCGCGTGCGCAGGTGAGCCAGGTTGCGCCCGGTGCGGCCATGCAGCCAGTCGCGGCGGAACCGCTCCACAAACGCGGGGTCGTTGAGCAGCGCCATGCGCCCCTCCACGTCGTCGTATTCCTTGGCGATCAACTCGCAGGTTGAATCCAGCTCTTCGTACAGCGGCGAGACGATGCCATCCGACCACACGCGGAAATTGGTGCCCAGCGCCTGGAAGTGGATATTGCCCTTGAGCAGGCGGCTGTTGAGCAACGCCGCGAACCCGAGGAATGCCCGATGCGCCTTCGGCATCAGCACAAACTCCATCACTGAGAGCGCGGACGTCTTCAGTGTTTTCCCAAACAGCCTTCCACTGGACAACATGAAATACATGAATGCCTTGGCGCGATTCTCTATGATCGGCGTCGTCTGCCACACGCGGTCGCGTTCACGTACCACCCTCAACAGCCGTTTCATTTCTTTCATGCCGGCAAACTGCGTGGGGATGCGCTTGTCGGTATGCGGGGCGTTGGCAAGGTAATGAAACGGCAGGCCATCCGTACTCATGCCCAGGTAGCCCTGGTCCATGGCGTCAGCCAGCAACTGCTCCATGCGCTGCAGCTCTGCCTCGGTGGGATCACGGCTGATACTGTCCTGCAGGCCCATCGCCTCGACGCGCAACATGGAATGCGGTACGAACGCGGCGATGTTCGGGCCCAGCGGCATGTCGTCAAAATGCGTCATGTACGCGCCGGTACTATCCCACTCCACCGCCTCCACGCATTTGTTGAGCACTGACTTCGGGATGTTCTCCACCCGCGTGAAGCAATCCACGATGGGGTTCTGCTCACCCTCCTGCTGACGGCCAAAACAGGTGCCAAGGCTGCAGTTACCCACCAGCACCGTGGTGGTGCCGTGGCGTACCACCTCGGGCAGACCGGGCTCCAGGTCTACTTCAAGATCGAGATGCGTATGAATGTCGAGCAGCCCGGGCATCAGCCATTTGCCTTCCCCGTCAATAACGCGTGTCGCCTGCGTGGTGGGTAGTGCGGTCCCGCGAGCGGCGATACGCCCGTCCTTGATGGCTATTTCCTGCTGCTGTGGCGGCGCGCCGGTACCGTCAAACACCAGCGCGTTCTTTATCAGGGTATCCCAGGCTTTTTTGGCCATGCTGTGGTTCCTCGTTATACTTCCCCGTCGGCATCGGCACTCCCGATCCCGACCTTGCTGCGCATGGTATCGAAACCTGTGAACATGTTCTATGCTGGTGCATTCGATGCCGGCGCACGCCGCAAGGCAGACCGCGATACCGACAACACACCCAGTAGACCGTCAGCGAGTACTTTTTTGCAGCCACTGCCCTTCGACAACAGCTACGCCACCCTGCCACCGGGCTTCTATGCGCGGCTGGCGCCCACGCCGGTAGACAAACCCGGCCTGATCCGGGTAAACCGGCCACTGGCCGCCTACCTGGGCGTGGATGCCGACTGGCTCGCCAGCGAGGCGGGCGTCAACTGCGTGGCGGGCAATGCCCTCCCGGAAGGCGCGGAGCCCATCGCCGCGGTCTACGCGGGGCACCAGTTCGGCAGCTACAACCCGCAACTGGGCGACGGCCGCGCGATCCTGCTCGGGGAACTGATCGCCACCGACGGCAGGCGCTTCGACCTGCAATTAAAGGGCTCCGGCCCGACTCCCTACTCCCGCGGCGGTGATGGCCGCTCACCCTTGGGGCCGGTGTTGCGCGAGTACCTGCTCAGCGAAGCCATGCATCGCCTCGGCGTGCCGACCACGCGCGCGCTTGCCGCCGTCACTACCGGTGAGCTGGTGGTCCGGGAACAACCATTGCCGGGCGCAGTGCTGGCGCGCGTGGCCAGCAGCCACATTCGCATCGGCACACTGGAGTTTTTTGCCGCAAGGAAAGACACCCGGGCCCTCGAGTTGCTGGTGCAGCACGTGATAGCCCGCCACTACCCCGAAGCTGCCACGGCGGAAAAACCCGCTCTCGCCCTGTTGCAGGGAATAGTCGCCAGGCAGGCCGCCCTGATTGCGCGCTGGCAGTTGCTCGGTTTCATACACGGTGTGATGAACACGGACAACATGCTGCTGTGCGGCGAGACTATCGACTACGGCCCCTGCGCCTTCATGGACACTTTCAATCCGGAACAGGTGTTCAGCTCCATTGATCGCGGCGGCCGCTACGCTTATCGCAACCAGCCGGGCATAGCTCACTGGAACCTCTCGTGCCTGGCGCGCGCCCTGCTACCCCTGCTGGACGAGGACCGGGAAGCCGCTGTTACGCAAGCCCAGGCGGTCATCAACGACTTTCCCGGACAATTCATGGACAGCCACAGCGCCGGCATGGCCACCAAGCTCGGGCTCACGACGCTCGTGGATTCCGACACCGCGCTGGTGGAAGACCTGTTCGCACTCATGGCCGATAACGGGCTGGATTTCACCCTCACGTTCCGCCAACTCGCCGATCTTGCCGACCCGGACAGCACCGCGGAAAAACTCAGCGACGACTTTCCCGTGCCCGGGGTGCTTACAGCGTGGCTGCAACGGTGGCAAGCGCGCCTCGCAGACGACACACAGAGCGCCTCGCAAAGGCAGGCAGCAATGTATCTTGCCAACCCGGCCTACATACCGCGCAACCACCAGGTGGAGGCCGTGATCGACGCGGCGCAACCCGGGGAAGATTTCGAACCCTTTCACCTGCTGCTTGCCGCGCTGGATGCACCGCACGCCTATCGGCACGAGGACCGGCATTTCGCCGCGCCGCCCGCGGCGGATGAAGTGGTCACGCAGACCTTCTGCGGCACCTGAGTACAGACCCTCACCGCCGGCCATCCGTTCGACCGTGCCTGTTGGCGGCATACGCTACAGCGTCTAAACTTGGACCAGCCGAACCGAGCGGCGACTCACCGATAACCCACGGAGAACCACCATGGCTGGAAGCTTTGAACTTAAAATTGCCAAGAACGGCGAGTACTTCTTCAATCTGTTGGCCGGCAATGGCCAGAACATACTCAAGAGCGAGATGTACAGCTCCAAATCCGCGGCCATCAACGGCATCAACTCGGTACAGAAAAACTGCACCGAAGACAGCCAGTACGAATGCAAGACATCAACCAGCGGCAAGCCCTACTTCCTGCTGAAGGCAAAAAACCACCAGGTGATCGGCCAGAGCCAGATGTACGAATCGGATGCCGGCTGCACCAATGGCATCGACTCGTGCAAGACCAACGGCACCACCGAGTCAATCAAGGACCTAACCGCTGGCTAGGGCAATACGCCCACCTTCCGTGTTCCGGCCCCGACACCGCGCCGGAACCCGGACTCCTCCAGGGCGCGTGCGTGCAAGCGACTGGCGCTGAACACTCGCAGCGCCATTAGCGCCGATCATCCGCTGGCCGTATAATACGCACGCACCCGCAACCTCCATCCAGTGCAGCGGGAGGCTATCGGACTCAGGACTGATCTCCTGGCGCGGCGTAAAATCAGCCCGGATTTTTCACACGCCTCACGACGATCGCCTCAGTGCGACGCTCTCCTGGCTGGCAACAGACGAGCCATCAAGTGAACGCTAGCCGCAGCATCCAGTTTTTCGGCAAGACCCTCTCCGGCGGGTTCACCATTCCCTCGGGCATCGTGACCACCGCCACGCCAATCATCCAGTATGTCATTGACCACATACCGCAGGTGGGCGTGATCACTACCAAGAGCATCGGGCTCGAGCCGCGCAGCGGTAACCGCGAGCCGGTTCTCAGCCAGTATGCTCCGGGCTGTTTTGTCAACGCGGTCGGCCTCACCAACCCGGGGGCCAGGGAGTCGGCGGTACTGCTCGGCGCCCTGCGCGTTCCCGCGGACCGTTTCCTGCTCACCTCCATTTTCGGCGGGAGTGTGGAAGAGTTTGTGGCAGTGGCGAAGCTTCTGGCACCGGTTTCGGATGGCCTGGAGCTGAACCTCTCCTGCCCGCACGCCAGGGGCTACGGTATGGCCATGGGCCAGGACCCCGCCCTCGTGCGGGAAATCACGGCGGCCGTGAAAGCGGTGGTAGACATCCCCGTGATTCCCAAGCTCACGCCCAACACCCCGGATATCGCCGCTATCGCGCGCGCGGCGGTGGAGGCGGGTGCCGACGGCCTCTGCGCCATAAACACAGTGGGGCCGGGCTATACCTCCGCCTACGGCCACGCGGTGTTGAGCAACGGCGAGGGCGGTATTTCCGGCAAGGGCGTGCTGCCTACCGGGCTCAAGTGCGTGCGCGATGTGGCGGCGGCCACCAACGTTCCGATCATCGGCTGCGGCGGTGTGAGCAGCGCAGACGATGTGCGCGCTTTCCGGGATGCCGGCGCAACCGTGGTGGGCGTGGGCTCATCCCTGGTGGGGCTCACTTCCGCCGAAATCGCCGACTATTTCGCTACCCTGGAGGCCGAACTCGACAGCGGGGGCGAACGCGCCGAGGCGCTGGTGCGCTACGATATCGACATGCGTTTCCGGCCCGTCACCCTGGTGGAAAACACCCGCGTGTGTGATGACATGACGCTGCTGCGCTTCGACCGCGCGATCAATATCCAGGCGGGAGAATTCGTGTTCCTGTGGATTCCCGGGCTGGGCGAAAAACCCTTTTCGGCACTGACTGATAACCCATTCACCCTGGCGGTAATCGACGTCGGTGAATTCACCCACGCGCTGATGACACTGCCAGCAGGTACCGAGGCGTATGTGCGCGGCCCGCACGGCATTCCCGTGTCGCCACCGGAGGGGGCAAAAATCATGGCGGTAGCTGGTGGTACCGGCCTGGCGGCGGTGTACCAGCTTGCGCGTGATTTCGGCGACACAGAAATATTCGTGGGCGCGCGTTCCAGCGACCGCCTGTACTTCCTTGACGAGTGTCGCGAGGTGGCCGGGGTTCACGTGGCCACTGACGACGGCAGCGAGGGTTTTCACGGGAGAGTGACCGAACTGCTGCGCGTGCGTCTTGCAGCAATGTCCGCAAAAGAACTTGCATCGCTGGTGTTCTACAACTGCGGCCCCGAACCCATGGTGCAGGCGGCGCTCGCGGTGCAGCGCGAATTCTGTCGACCCGAACAGTCCTTCGGTGCTATCGATTACCTGACGAAATGCGGCGTGGGCATCTGTGGCGCCTGCGCCGCACCGGACGGACGCAGAATCTGCGTGGACGGGCCATTTATCTCCGCACTGGCAACCTGATACGACCGCGGCTCCGCGGGAGCACCGCGCGTAATTAGTTCACGTTGCCAACCCACGCGGCTTTATACATAATCCTTGACAAAATAGAAACGCGTCGCAGTGCGACGATGGCATGGAGGCCCCGCCATGAGATCAATCCTGTTTGCCCTGTCAGTCATGAGCTTTATGCTGGTGGCTCCCGCCAGCCTCGCGCAGGTGATGGATTTTGAAGACTTCCCGGATACGGCGGCCTGCCCCGACGGCGCCAACGGTGTCATTCAGAACGGCCTGAGCATCGTCGACGATACGCCCATACCTCCCAACGACCCGGACTCCTGCGTGCTGGGCGCAGCCAATGAATTTCCGGATCCCCCCGGCGTGCCCACAAACGGTACCACCGTGTTCGGCTGGTGCGGTGATTGCAACCCGACGCCCCTCACTTTGACGCTGACACGCCAGGACGCCGCGCCTTTCAACCTGGTCTCAATCGATTTCAGCCGCTTCCCCGCCCCCGAATCGGGAACCGTAAACATTACCGGCTTTCCAGCCGGCGGTGGCGCGCCAGTTCTGGTGCAGCACACCATCGACTCCGACGACTGGATCACGGTGGACCTGAGCGCACTGAGCAATGTCGAGCGCGTAGAGCTTCAAAATACGGGCCCCTCGGTCGATTCATTGCTGGACAACATCATCACCACCGCCGCGAGCAGCGCCAGCGCGAGCCCCGCGCCGGTTCCTGTGATGGGGCTGCCCGTGTTGTGGTTGCTGGGTACGCTGACCATGCTGCTTGCCCTGGTGAGTTTGCGCGGCAGGCAACGCTGACCGCGGGCGGGGGCCAGGGCGGTTTTCCAGCCCATCTACCCGACCACACCCATTAGTCATCCTCGCGCTGGTGTGACCAGCGCGGTTTGCGCTTTTCGAAGAACGCCCTGCCCGCTTCCTCCGCCTCGCCGGACAGCCCTGCCATGATCTGGTTGCGGTTTTCCAGCTGGATCGCCGCTTCGAGATTGGGCGTATCCAGGTTTGCCCACATCACCTGCTTGGTGGCCATCAGGCCAAAGGGTGCGAAGTCGCACAGCTCATCGGCCAGCGCCAGCGCCTCGTCTTCGAGCGCCGCATCATCCACCACGCGGGTCACAACGCCGTAGCGCTCCGCCGTCCCGGCGTCAATCACACGAGCGGTCATGATCAGGTCGTGCGCACGCGATGCGCCGATCAACTTCGGTAACATGTAACTCACACCGATATCGCAACCGGATACACCCAGGCGAATAAACTGCGTGCACAGGCGCGCGGAACGGTTTGCAATCCGCACATCGCAACCCAGCGCCAGCGCGAGCCCGCCGCCGTAGGCCACACCGTTAATGGCCGCAATCAGCGGCTGCTGAATGCGCCGCAGGTGCGGTACCAGGCTCGCAATGTGATTCTGTGCGATGAGCCCGGCCTGCGGCCCGCTCGGCAAGCCCTCCACCAGTTCGCCCGGGTTGCCCTGATCGCGCAGATCCAGCCCCGCGCAGAACCCCTTGCCTGCACCGGTGAGAACCACCACACGACAGCGATTGTTGGTATTGAGGGCATCCAGCGCGACGTGCAGTTCGGTAACCAGATTCCAGGACAGCGCGTTGAGGCAGTCCGGCCTGTTCAGGCGCAGCAGCGCGACCTCGGGGCGCGGATAATCGATAGTGACGTCAGACATTGCAGTATCTCCCTGGAGTGCCAACAAAGGGCCCATTCCCGTTACCCAGCCTGCGCAAACGGCCGGCGCCCGCCGCGCACGCGGCCACACTGCGAGAGTCGCGCGAATGCGCTACCCTGCCTACCCGCACCACGCAAAAAGGCACCCGTGGTTGACTATGTAGCCCAATAGATGCGCCTGTCCACGTTCGCCCGACTCGCCAACGCGCATGGCGTATCCTGCACCCACGTCAAATTTCATTCACGGCAGAGCCTGTTCACGGATAAACCCTATGACCCACACCATCTCAGCCTTCGACCCCATCACCATCGGCCCACTGACCCTGCGCAACCGCTTTATCAAATCCGGCGCGAACGAGGCAATGTCGTTCGAGGGCCGGCCCACGCGGGCGCTGGTGAAGCACCACCGCGACCTCGCCGAGGGCGGCGTGGGCATGACTACCGTCGCGTACATGGCGGTAGCGCCGGAGGGCCGCACGCTGGCCAACCAGATATGGATGAACCCGGAATTTCTGCCGGACCTCAGGGCACTCACCGACGCCGTGCACGCGGGCGGGGCCGCCATCTCCGCACAAATCACGCACGGCGGTTCTTTTGTTACCGGCTTGAAGGTGAAAGGCCGGCTGATCAGTGCCTCGTCCGGATTGAATCCCGCCGGCGCCCTGAAGGGGAATTTTTTGCAGCGCGCCATGCGCGAGGATGACATGCGGCGCGTGATCGAGCAGTTCGTGGCCGCCGCAAAACTCGCGCGGGAAGCCGGTTTTGACGCGGTTGAACTGCACATGGGCCACGGCTACCTGCTGAACCAGTTCATCTCCCCGCTGAGCAACCGGCGCGACGACCAGTACGGTGGCAGCGCGGAGAACCGCGTACGCTTTCCCGCGCGTGTGCTGGCAGCCGTGAAAGCGGCCGTGGGCGACACGACCGCCGTACTGGCGAAAATCAATGTCGCCGACGGCGTGCGTCGGGGGGCTACCGCCGAGGATGGTAGCGTGACGGCAAAGGCCCTGCAGGAGGCGGGGGCCGACATGCTCGTGCTGAGCGGCGGTCGCAACGTGGAGTCCACCTGGTTCATGTTCGGCAGCCGCATGAACCGGGAGGAAATCAGCAAAGTGCTGAAGCAACAGGGTGAAAGGCTGGCGGCGCTGGCGATGAACGCGGCGGCCTCCAGTGAACCGGAGATCAGCTTCAAGGAAATGTACTTCCTCGAGTACTCGCGACAGATTCGGGCAGCGGTGAGCCTGCCGCTGGCCTACCTCGGGGGCGTGAAGTCGCTCGCTAACGCCGGGCAGGCACTCGCCGAGGGGTTTGACTGCGTTGTGCTGGCACGCGCATTGCTGCACGACCCCGCGCTGGTGAATAAATTCGCAAGCGGGGAACAGCGGGAATCCGGCTGTGATAATTGCAATGCCTGTGTCGCCTACATTTACCATCCGGCGGGCACGCGCTGCGTGTGGAACCCACCGAATGACCCGGCGCTCAACCGGGTATTCGCCGCTGCAGATTGATCGCGGCGTCGCGCGGCCCCGGGACGCCTTCAGCGCATGCCTATCACGCCCGGGTCCCCGGAGTGCGTTGCCCAGATGGCGTCGCGGCGCACAATACGCCAGCCCTCGGCGCGCCGCTCCCAGCGATCCACGTATTCGCCGTTGGTATCAAACACCGCGCCACCCGGGTCACTCGCCGCCTGGTGGCGCGCCTGCACGTAGGCCCGGCTGAGCGCGGTATCGCCGTCTACATCCACGAGGAGACTGCCGATAAGGTGCTGTGTTGGACCACATTTGTCCAGGAAGCGTGTCATGTTGTCGCGCAGGGCTTCCAGGCCATGGCGCTCTTCGCCGGTGCCGTAATCAAAGGCGATATCTTCAGCAAACACCAGCGATAATTCCAACCAGGATTTGGTGTCCAGAATGCGCGCAAAGCGGGCAAGCCCGCGGCTGATATCACGCTCGTCCAGCAGTTCTTGTAGGTTCATCAATTGCTCCTGCGTGTTGGATAAATGTTTCGCTCCGATGCATCGACAAGTATGCCCGGGATATAGCAACGAACCTGGTCAGCCGCCAACGCTGGGCAGCCACCAGAACAGTACCGCGGTACACAGCACGGCGACCCCCCAGCCGGACCAGCGGCTGACGGGAGCGCAACCCGGCTCCAGTTGTCGCCAGAGCATCCAGCCATAGCGGGCAATCAGCGCGAAGGTCGCCAGTGTAGTCGCGTGCAGCAGCAAGGGCAGCCAGGGCGCCAGCGGCAGGCCAGGTGCCGTCAGCAGGGCGGTCTTCATCGCCCCCTTCGCCAGCTCGCCACTGGTCAATGGCAGCCCCAGCAGTGACAGCGCGGGCAGTGCGATCAGCAGCCACAACAATACCCGCAGCGCACGCCTCGCCGGCAGCACCAGGCCCACCGCCAGGAACAGGCATCCCTTGGCAAGACCGTGGTGCAGCGCAAACAGCGCAATAATCGGCAGCATCACATCGGCCTGCCCCGGCACCGCCAGCGCGGCACCCACCAACACTGTCATCAGCCCCATCTGGCTGATGCTGGACCAGGCCAACACCGTCTTGGGATCACGCCGCACCACACCGAACAGCGCCGCGCCCAGGGCAGCCACGAAACCCATCACCACCAGGAACTGCCCCCAGGGCAACCAACCCGCCTGGCCAAGGGGCAGGGTCAGCAACCAGCCCAGCAGGCCGGCCTTGATCATCGTTCCGCTGAGCACGGCGCTGGCGGGCGTGGGCGCAACCGGGTGAGCCAGGGGCAGCCAGAAATGCAGGCCGGGCAGGCCCGCCTTCACCCCGAAGCCGGCGATAAACAGCGCGGTAATCAACCAGCCGTCTGCGCTCGCGGCCACGCCCGCTGGCAGGTCGGCCAGCAGGAGACTGTCCGCGGCTTGCGCCGCCAGCAGAAACCCGGCCAGCAATGCCATCTCGCCGCACAGCGCCATCACCAGGTAGACGCGCCCCGCGCGCCGCGCCCGGTGACCGCCGACATGCACCACCAGGCCGTAGGCCGCGAACGTCATCAGCGTAAAAAAGCCGTAGAAACTGGCGACATCAGCAGCCAGCACAAGGCCGATATTACCGCTCAGGGTCAGGCTCCAGAACACACAAAAACGGCGTAACTGTTCTGCGCCGAGATAGCCGACGGCGTACAAGCCCGCAGTACTCCACAGCAGCGCGGCCAGCAATAGAAACGCACGTCGCAGCTCGTCCAGCATCCAGGTGCTCCCCAGCAGTAGCCAGGGTAGTTCCAGCGTCCAGGGCGCCGCGGAGAACAGGCCAAGCAACAGTGCCGGCAGGGGCAGCAGGGGCAAGGCCATGCGCAGGGCCCCGCGCCAGCCGCGACGCGCCGCAAGCAGCGGGTAACAAAGCGGCAGCAGCACACTGGCCGCAACCAGTACGACTGGCGCAGTGATGTTCACGGCAGATACATCCGCGTGGCAATCAGCCGGGCCCAGGCCAGGGGGCTGAAGCTCGTCGCCGCCAGTAGCCCAACCAGCACCAGCATCAGCAGGGTTATCAACGGCGGCCAGAAGAGCCAGGCATTGGTCTCCAGCCGACCCCAGCGTCGCTCCGCCGGCCAGTGAGCAGCCACCGGACAAAACCAGAGTCTATAGACGATCGGCAGGAAGTAGGCGGCATTCAGCAGGCTGCTGAGCAGAAGGACCGCAATGACCCACTGCATGCCCGCGGCCAAGGCCCCGGTACCCAGTATCCACTTGGTAACAAAACCCGCCAGGGGCGGCAGCCCGATCATACCCAGGGCCGCCACGGTGAAGGCCACCGAGGTCGCGGGCATGCGCGCGCCGGCCCCGTCCAGCTCGTCCACCCGGTGCACCCCAAGCGTCTCGGCGTAGTTGCCAGCGCAAAAGAACAGGGTGATCTTCATCATGCCCTGGTGCAGCAGATGCACCAGGCCACCCACCGTACCCACCGGGCCAAACAGGGTCACCCCCAGGATAATGTAGGACACCTGGCTGATGGTGGAGTAAGCCAGCCGGCGCTTTAGATCGATCTGCGACAGGGCCCGCACGGAACCGTAGAGAATCGTGAACGCCGCCAGCCACGCCAGGGGCTCGAGCAATCCCAGCATGTAGGCGAAGTCGATACCGTAGATGTCATAGACCACGCGCACTATGCCGAACGCGCCCGCCTTGACCACTGCCACCGCGTGCAACAGGGCGCTGACGGGAGCGGGCGCCACCATCGCCTGGGGCAGCCAGCCGTGTACCGGGAACATGCCCGCCTTGACCGCCAGGCCAGCGATCAACAGGATGAAAACCAGCGTCAACTGGCCGTGCAGTGCCGGGTCCGACCCCTGGAAGTGGCCCGTCTCGCGAAAAGCCAGGTCCCCCGCCAGGCCGTGCAGCCAGGCAATCCCGAGCAGCAGGACCACGCCCCCGCCGAGGGTATAAACGATGTAGTTGCGGCCGGCCCGCAGCGCCTTGTCGGTGCCGCGATGCACCACCAGCGGATAAGTCGACAGGGTGAGCATCTCGTAAAAGAGAAAAAAGGTGAACAGGTTGCCGGCCAGGGCAATACCCATGGTGCTGGCTACACAGAGACTGAAGAAGCCGAAAAAGCGACTGCGGTTGGGAGAGTCCTCCAGGTAACCTACCGCGTAGATCGTGGTGAACAGCCAGAGTATCGCCGACAGTCCGGCAAACAGCATCGCCAGGGCATCCGCGCGCAGCATGAAATTCACCCCGGGTAACATGCTGAAGCTCACGCTGAAATCCACTCCGCGGAACACGCCCCAGGTCATGAGCGCGACGATGCCCAGCTTCAGCAGTGCAGCCAGCAGGTTGACCAGCGTACGCAGGCGGTGGCTGCTTTCGGGCAGGCCGAAGATTATCACCGCGGCCAGCAACGAGCTGAGCAGGGCCAGGATCGGCAGCAGCGCGCTCAGGCTGCTAACTGTAGCCAGGGTCATCGCATCACCCGGTTCATGGCTCGACCGGTTTCATGGCTGCACCGCCACCGCAGCGACATCGACAGGCACCTCAAAAGGCAGGGCCAGCACCGACAGTACCGGCTCTGCCACCAGGCCCAGGCCCAGCGCCAGCAGGGCCAGGATCATTGGAATGGCCTCCATACTTTTCGGGGGATGGAAGAAGTCGTCGCTGTCGCTGTCTTCGGCGAAGGTAGCGCGATAAATGCGAAACACGTAGGCGGCCGCCAGCACACCGCCCAGTAAAAGCACCGCGACCCACCACCATTGCCCGCTGGCGAGACTGGCCTGCAACAGCAGCCACTTGGCAGCGAAGCCGCCCGTCGGCGGCAGGCCCATCAGGGAGACCCCCGCCAGGCCGAAGGAGAAGAGGGAAAACGGCAGGAAGTGACTCACGCCGCCCAACGCGTCCACCCGGTTGCTGCGTACCGACAGGATCAGGTTGCCGGCGGCGAGGAACATCGCGGCCTTGGCCAACGCGTGGCTGATAACCTGCAGGGTAATGCCCTGCTGCGCCAGCAGCGACACCGGCTCCGCCACGGCGTAGCTTAACGGGAACAGCAGGAACAGGTAGCCGATCTGGGCAACGGAGGAGTAGGCAACCACCTGTTTCAAATGGGTCTGGCGGAAGGCGAGCCAACTACCCCAGACCACGGCTGCGGCACCCAGCATGCCGATTCCCTGCGCCAGCAGTTGCGACCCCAGGCGGTCTCCCAGCTCCAGCCACAGGCGTGCGGCAATGTAGAACGAGGCTTTCACCACCAGTCCGGACAGCAATGCGCTCACCGGGGATTTGGCTATGCCATGCGCCGGCGGCAACCAGCCGTGCAGGGGAAACAGGGCAGTTTTCAGGGCCAGGCCCGCCAGCATCAGCATCACGGCGACCGCAGCCGCCGGGTCGCGGCCCTCCAGCAGCCCGTCGATTCCCGCCAGTGACAGCGTGCCAAACCGGCCGTAGAGGAGGGCCACCCCCAGCAGGTAGGCCAGTGACCCGAGCAACGCGGCAAACAGGTAGCGCAGGGCCGCCCGGAGGGCCGCCGCCTCGCCACCGAGTGCCACCAGACCCACGGCAGCGAGGCTGATCAGCTCCAGCCCAACGTAGAGGTTGAACACGTCGGCCCCGAGCCATACCCCATTCAGCCCGGCCCAGAGAAACCAGAACAGGGGCCAGAAATAGCGCTGCCAGGGTTTGCGGGCGTCGAGGTAGACCCCTGCATGGAGGCCGCAGGCCGTGGCCACCGCGGCGGTGAGCAACACAAAAGTCACCGCCAGGCCATCCACCCGCAGGGCTATACCCAGTGGCGCCTCCCAACCCGCCAGCGCGTAGAAAAATCCGCCACTGCTGGCTACCGCGAACCACAGCGACAGGGAAACCAGCACCTGAATGAGCATGCCCAGCCAACTCAACCAGCAGCCCCGGCGAAAATCCAGCAGCAGGCACAGAGCCGCCCAGGCCAGGGGCGTGAACAGCAAGCCGGCCATCAGCAACTGGTTCAAGACCGCCCCTCTCCATCCTCCGCCAGCGAAGTGCGTCCGGTGAGGTGGAAATAGCGCCGGATCAGGACCACCGCCAGCGCGGTGGCGGCAATCGCTACCACGATGCCCGTCAGCACCAGCGCTTGCGGCACCGGGTCCGGCACACCGCGATGCTGGGCGAGGCCGACCAGTACCAGAAAGGTACCGGAGCCGATCAGGTTGAACGCCAGCAAACGCCGCAGCAGATGGCTCAGCAGCAGAAAGCCCGACACGCCGATGCCACACAGGCCAACCCCGGCCAGGGCATATACCAGCTCCGGACTCACGACCCGGTGCCCTCCTCCGGTTCGTGTTCATTGATAACTGGCGCCGCCACGAACAGCGCCAGCAGGATCATGCCGATCGACAGTGTCAGTACCACTTCAATAGCGAGAATCAGGCCGCCCGCGGTGCCCGGTGGATAGGCGAGAAAGGCTTCCCCTGCCATGGCCCCGGCAATGGCCACCAGCAGGAATACCGCAAACCCGAGCACCAGCCCGAGGCGCAACAGCAAGCCGGGGCGAACGAAATCCATCGGCAGCCCCCCCAGGCGCATGAGTACGCCGGTTGCGGCGAGTACCGCACCGGCCTGGAACGCTCCACCGGGACGGTCGCCTCCCGCCCACAGCAGATACGCCGCCAACAGCAGCATCAACGGTATAAACCAGCGCAGCAAAGCGTGCAGCAGGGTGTCGGCGCTGCGCAGTTCCGGATCCTCCAGGGAGCGGGTTCGGGCCAGGGAGATTCCCGCCATAGCCGCGATCACCAGAACACCTATCTCCAGCAAGGTGTCGTAACTGCGGAAGTTGAGCAGCACCGCCGTAACCGGGTTTTCCACGCCGCTGCGGCCGAGGCTCGCCGCCAGTTGCTCCGCCAGTTTCGAAGGCGGCGGACTCCCCGCGGCGCTCAGCACTGCCGCCGCGAGGACGCCGGTGAGGCTCGCGCACGCGGCCAGCGTCAGCAGCACCTGCAGCCCGCGCCACACAGTTATCCGGCCTCCGGCCGCGATCGTTCAGGCTTGCCGCGCTGAAAGTGGCTCACTGCATCCAGTAGCAACACGCCCGTGAGCCCGGCGCCAATGGCCACCTCCGCCAGGGCCACGTCCGGCGCCCGCAGGCGTACCCAGGCCAGCGCCATCAGCAGGCCAAACGCCATGAACATCACCACCGCTCGAAACAAGTCGCGCGACAGCAGCACACCCACCGCCGTCAACAACAGCGCCGAGGCCAGAAAAACATCCAGCCACCAGCTCACCGGCCGCTCCCCCCTTCGTCCGGGCTGTGCATGGCGCGGACCGCCCGCCCGACCAGATGGGCGCTGGTAGCACTGGCCGCCAGCGCCACCACCCAGATCAGGAAAATTTTGGCGGCCGTGGCGGGCCCGCTCACCATTGGCAGCAGCCCCAGCACAATAAAGCCGAGACCCAGATTATCCGCCTTGGTCAGGGCGTGGATGCGGGTCAGCGTATCGGGAAGGCGGAACAGTCCGAGCGTGCCCACGGCAAAAAACAGGCAGCCGACACCCAACACAATAGCCTGAAAATAGAACACCAGTGCCTCAGCCATCATGCCGCTCTCCCGGGGTATCCGAGCGCGCTATCTGTACCACCCGCGTGACAAAAGCGACCGTGGCGAGTACCGCCAGCAGGGCGAGCACCAGAGCCACGTCGCGCAGCGCGGGCTCCGCCTGGGACTCCGCCAACACCAGCAGCAGCGCCACGCCGGTAGTGCCAAAGAGCTGGGATGCCAGCATGCGATCTGCCGGGGTCGGCCCCAGCCAAATCCGCAGCAGGCCGGCCAACAATAGCAACAACAGCAGCACGGCGACGCCATCGAGGAGTGCGCTCACAGGGAAAACATCCCGGCAATACGTCGCTCGGTGCGGGCCACGTCCTCGCGCACGGGCAGCGCGGTATCCAGGCAGTGCAGCTCAAGCTGGCTGCCGCGCAGGGTCACGCTGAGGGTGCCCGGCAACAGCGACAGGGTATTCGCCAGCAGCCAGCGCGGGCTGCCGGCAGGCAGCGACGTGGTGTACTTGAGATAACCGGGGTTGAGCGGCAAGCGCGGCGATAAAAGCCGCCGGGCGACATCCACGCCGGCCGCCAGGGATTTCAGCAGAAAATAACCGATGAATACCAGCGCCGGCAGCAACCTCGGGCGTCGGCTTGCAGGCGGGAAGAAACGCAGGGACAGCATCGCCACCGCCGGTGCCGTAACCAAGCCGAAGACTATCGCGGTTCTATCGCCCTCCGTCAGCGCCCACCACGCGAACAGCAACAGGGCTGTGCGGACGGCTGCGCTGCCTGCAAATGCCATATCGATTCTCCCGCCCGGGCCGTGTCATCAGGCACCTGCGCCTGCTGCGCCCGACCCTCATTCACTACTATAACATTTGCCAGCGCGGAGCCACTCGGAGAAACCGCCCCAACGACAGCAACGCGGTCCGCTTCCCGCGCCACTTGGATTAAGGCGCAGCGCCTGCTAACGTGCGCCTGCTTGAAGCCGCCGAAACACGGTCGGTGAAGTCCCTCAGGCGCCCATGGCAAACTGGGGTCGACGGCAGCGGCCCCTGGCCGTACAGTCGACTGGCGGCCACCAGCCGGGGCCTGCCCCCGGTCCGCTGCCCCTCAAGTCAGCGTCACAATAAAGCATTCACTGCGGTCAACGCTCGGGAGATTGGGTGACGGAGCTACTAGTCAGCTACCAGGGCCTGCAGACACGTGTCGAAGCACGCCGTGAGGACGATGTCGTCTGGCTCGAAGAGTTTCTGCTGCCCTGGTTCAAACGCGCCTCGGGCACCCCTGATGTGACCGCCACCCTGACCTATGACGATGCCCGGCTGCGGGCGCTACACGCCGCCGGAGCTGCGGGAGGGCAGCGCAACGTCTTCAGGATGGACACCAGAACCGTGGATCTGCCCTGCTGGAACATCCCGGAACAGGAATACGCTGTCTACGATGCCCACTCGCGCGTGTTCTACCTTCGCAGGGGGCGCCAGGTTGAACTGGTGGCCCCCGAGACGAGTACTGACTCGCGGCTGGCGTTGATGCGTGTGATACGCGAACTGGCGATGGGCGCCTCCCAGTTGCGCGGCGGCCGGTTCCTGCATGCCTCGGCTTTTAGCGTGAACGGCCGGGCGACGATCATCTGCGGGCGGCGGCAAGCCGGTAAAACAAGTTTGCTCACCTACATTCTAAGCCACACCACCAGCGGCTTCCTGAGCAATGATCGAGTACTTTTCCAGTCGGACAATAACCCGGTCGTCACGCGGGGAATGCCGACGATAGTCTCAATACGGGAGGGAACGCTTGACCTGTTTCCGGAGCTGCGGAAAGACTTGAAAATCAGGGGTTTTCGCTCCCGCGCCACGCTGGCGGAGACAGAAAATCCGGAGAAACTGGCGCGTATACCCGCTAAGAAGGCCGGCGCGGGCGTCACGCCACGACAGTTCTGCGCACTGCTCGATTGCACACCCGTGGCCGAGGCGCACGCAAGTGTGCTGCTGTTCCCCTGGCAGACCGGGCGGCCCGGCGGGCTGGAGCTACGCCCCCTGAACACTGGCGAGGCCCGCGCACGGTTACAGCAGGGTCTCTTCGGCCACATCACTCCCAACCAGCTGTCCGAGGTTCTTACCGTGCGTCCGCCCGACTCCCTCCTGCGGCAGGCGCCCGATGACAACGCCCTGTGTGACCAGCTCGCAGCCGCGATTCCCGCCTGGGAGTGCCGGCTCGGCGAGGACAGCTATCGAGATGGTCGCGGGGCGGACGCCCTGATAGCACTGCTGGCCAACAACGCGCGCCCAGCCTGATGCAGACCCATGACCCCTTGTGCCCGCACACCTGAGCCGGTGCAGCGAAAACGCCGCGACCGCGCGCAGCGGCGCTGCGTGTGGAAGATACCGCGCTGCTACGAAGACGTGATCCAGCCGATGCAAGAGCTGCAATAACGATGGCCAACACCAGAGCGGTTGTTTTCTGTATGCCCGAGTTCGGCCACTTGCAGCGCCTGTTGCCACTGATCGAATGCCTCCACGCTGCGGCCGTCGAAACGCATGTCTTCAGCGACCAGCGCTTTGGCGGTGCAATCCGGGCCAGTGGCGGCATTTTCCACGACCTGTTCCGGCAGCGGCCACTGGACGCGGCGGACGACCGCTCGCGCCCGATACCCTGTCGCTATGTCAGCTTTGCCGCCCACTTTGCCGGGTCGGTGAGCGCGGAAGTCGCGGCGCTGGCGCCAGACCTCATCATCCACGATGCCTTCGCCGTGATCGCGCGCCCGATCGCCGGGCGCCTGCAGTGGCCGCGCATCAATATCTGTCCGGGCCACAACATGCTCCCGGGCCCCGCTATCGCAGCGCTGCAGTCCGACCCGCGTGTGCAACTCGACGATCGCTGCCGGCGCGCGGTGGAGACGCTGCGTGATCACTACGGGCTGGAGGATGCATCACCCTTCAGCTACATGGGCGAGCTGAATGCACAGTTAAACCTCATCTGCGAGCCGCCGGAGTTCCTGACGCCGGCAGAACGAGCTGCTTTTGAACCCTGTGCTTTCTTCGGATCGCTGGCGACACCGCAATCCGCCGGCGCTGACACCACAGGCAGCGACAATCCCTTTCCCGCGATGGAACAGGCTGCCATCAAGGTATACGCCTCGCTGGGTACGGTGATCTGGCGCTACTACGAGGACGCGGCCTGGCAACTACTGCAGGCGCTGACCGCGACCGCGCGCGAGCGGCGGGACCTCGCGGTGCTGATTGGTCTGGGCGGCCACCGCACGGAGCAAGCACGTGCCGAGATCGCCGGTCCACGGGTCCGGGTAGCGTCCTATGTAAACCAGCGACAGGTGCTGGCGCAGGCCGATATTTTTCTCACGCACCAGGGTCTCAATTCCACGCATGAAGCGGTTTTTCATACGGTTCCCATGCTCTCCTACCCGTTCTTCTCGGACCAGCCGGGGCTCGCCCGTCGTTGCCGGGAGCTGGGAATTGCGGAGCCGCTCGTGGAAACTGTCCGCGGCCCTGTCACTGCGGCGGACATGCACGCCGCGCTGGACCGCATCCAGCGGCAGCGGCCGCAGATCACGCAGCGCCTGGCGGAAGTCCGGGGCTGGGAGCTTACCGTCATGGACGCCAGGCGTGCAGTCATCGAGCGCATCCTCGCACTCGCCTGAGTTTGCTATGCCCGCCCGGGTGATTCGCGCTCAACGCAGGGCAGCGCGGCCCAGAAACCGTCCTCCGCGCCGGCGCCCAGGCGCAGCAGAGCCGCCAGCGCAGACGGGCAGGGCCGCCCATGCTTTACGTGCACATAAACCGACATCAGCAGCGCCCTGACGGCCCAGAACATGCGATGGTTAAAAAATGTGTCCAGCTCCCGATACTGCCGATAGCCCTCGGCGAAGGCCAGCCGGCAGGCATCCGTCATAGGCCAGCGACACCAGCTCCGCGCGAGGTCAAAATCCAGGGCGCCCGGGCAAAGACTCTCATTGTCGATCAATACCAGCCTGCCTGCGCCGTCCACTATCATGTTGTCTACACAGAAATCGCCGTGGATGAGCCCCGGTTCAAAGCTGGCGGGACAGTTCATCAAGGCCTGCTCGCGCACACGGTCAGCCTGCACTGCCGACAGTACCTGCTGCCGGGTCAGCGCTGCGAGGTGCGTGTCCATCAGGGCAACATGCTCTGCAATAGACAAGGCGGCGGTCGCGCTATCCGGCAGGGCTTTGGTACCGTGCAATTCTCCAAGCAGGGCGCCCGCCCGGCGAGCCTGCTCCGGTGAGATTTCGTTTGCAGCCGGGGCGACGCCCGACACCCACTCCTCTATCGACGACGAACCAAAGGCCGCCAGCGTGCGCGAGAAATGCCTGTCGTCCAGTAGCGGCGACAAGCTGAGGGCCAGGGCGGCTTCTTCCGGCGTCTTGAACTTGCGCGCTTTCACCTGGCGTCCGTCCGTCAGGAGCAGCCTGAACGCCGCCTTGCGCTGCCGGCTCGATACCAGGCGGGTAAGCTCCTGCGCGTGCCGGACCTCCGCACCCAGTTGCCGCAGCAGGATCCCGAGTTCATCGCCGAAGCGCCTCGCGAGCGCGTGTTGCCAATCTGCACGTATGTCGTTGCCTGCCTGAAACACGCTAGACGTAGTAAACCAGCAAATAGGCGCTCAACAGAACCACGATCCATAGCGCCGTGGTGCCAACCTGCCAG
>CAZFJQ010000001.1:0-169518 GCA_964519755.1 uncultured Halioglobus sp. | reverse complement strand
CTGAATTCATGCGCTAAAACCCAGAATCAGCAGCGCCACGATGAAAAGTATCGATACGCCAAACAAGACCGAACGTGGAGTTTGCAGATTGCCGTAATACAGCACGGCGTAGATTGCTCGTGACAACACAAACCCCCACGCCGCATAAGCGGTATAGGCAGGGGAAGCCTGAGACAATATGCAAAACAACACGGCGAGAATGAAAACCGCAATGCTTTCATTCGTGTTGGCAACTGCGCGACTGGCGCGAAACAGCAGATTGCTGTGATCCGCGGCCACGGGAGAGCCCGGCGTGTGCCGTCGCCTGATGCCAATAATATCTGCTATCAGTAGCTGTACCAGCAACAGCAGCGCCATGCCACCCAGCGCCGACACCGTGTGTGAATACTCTTGAATAAGCTCCATACTGAACCTCGTCTGCACCGCCAAAAGAAGCGTTTGCCATTCGTATATCTCAAAAACCGCGCTCTTGTGCAAGCGATCAATTTATCAAGAGTAAGCAGACGCAGGCGCCATCGCTATCACCTTTGCGCTGAACATTCACAAGGCCGGAACGCCGCAACCGGCCATGCCGGTGCCAGACAAATCAAGGGGCACCTTGCGCGCCGCAAGACCATTGCGTAAGTTAGCAGCCTCCCCACGCAACAACGAGCGCGCAGCATGAAAGTAAAACTGGCTGTAGTGATGGACCCGATCGCCGACATCGCCTACAAGAAGGACAGTACGCTGGCCATGCTGTGGGCGGCACAGGGACGGGGCTGGGACCTTTACTACCTTGAGCAGCGCGATCTATACCTTGAGCAGGGCGAGGCGCGCGCGAACATGGCGCCCCTGGAGGTCTTTCGCAACCCGGAGCGCTGGTACGCCATGGGTGAAAAGCAGGACGTCGCACTCGATAGCATGGATGTCATTCTCATGCGCAAAGACCCGCCCTTCGACAACGAATACGTCTACTCGACCTACATTCTCGAGGCCGCCGAGCGTCTCGGCACACTGGTGGTGAACCGCTGCCGGGCCCTCCGGGACTGCAATGAGAAAATATTCGCCACGCAGTTCCCCCAGTGCTGTCCGCCGGTACTGGTGAGCGCAGATATGACTCGCCTCAAGTCCTTTTATCTCACACACGGCGATGTGATTTTCAAGCCACTGGACGGCATGGGAGGCGAATCCATTTTTCGCGTGCGAGCGGGGGATACCAACATAAGCGTCATTCTGGAAACGCTGACCCTGCGTGGACGCAAGAGCATTATGGCGCAGAAGTACATTCCCGAGATCGCGGATGGCGACAAGCGCATCCTTATGATCAACGGTGAGCCGGTCCCCTATTGCCTGGCCCGCGTGCCGGAGGTAGGCGAAACGCGAGGCAACCTTGCAGCAGGTGGCGCGGGCAGGCCGCAGCCGTTGAGTGACCGGGATCGCTGGATTGCCGCCGAGGTAGGCCGCAGCCTGCGCGAGCGGGGGCTGCTGTTTGTGGGGCTGGATGTGATCGGCGACTACCTCACTGAAATCAATGTAACCAGCCCCACCTGTATTCGGGAAATTGACGCAGGTTTTGATCTGGACATCGGCGGCCAACTGATGGAATGTATTGAGGGGACACTGAAACAACGGCCAGGTTAGTACCGGAATAAGGTACAGTGGCCGGCACAGACGGGCAGTACGCATGGTTCTGGCGGGGAAAGGGGCACACACAACATCCACGTTTCGTAGCGCATTGCTGCTGGCGGTGGCGTGCCACCTGGTGCTGCTGCTCTCGGTGAATTTCTCCGCCTCACAGGCCAGCTACAAGACTCCACAGATCGAAGTCACGCTGACGACTCAACCCTCTGATTCCACACCCAAAAACACGCACCACGTCGCCATGAACGATCAGGCCGGGAGCGGCAACCTCGACCAGATTGACCATATGAGCAGCCGCGAGAACCTCCCCTTCGCCGCCGATGCCCCCCAGCGCACACCCCGGCGGCAGATGGAAGCGCGCGAGGCCCGCTATCAGGATGCTCTTACCACAGCCGCCATAAACCAACGCGTGGTAAATACAGATCGTACCGAGCGTGATCGCCAGCAGGTGAACCTCGACGGCATCAGCCCGGAGGTTGATCGGCTCAATCGTGAACTGGCAAGCCTGCAGGCAGAACTGGACAAACAGAATCTCAACTATTCGAAACAACCGAGGGTGCGGCGCCTCAACGCCGCTTCAGCGAAACGCTCGGTGGATGCCGCCTACCTGCTGGACTGGCGCCGCCGCCTCGAAGCGGTGGGCAACCAGTTTTACCCGGAGGCCTCGGTACGCTATGGTATTTACGGTGATCTCAAACTTCTGGTGATCATTCGCTCGGACGGCAGCCTGGAAAATATTGAAGTGCTGACGTCTTCCGGTTACGCCGTGCTGGACGAAGCCGCCATCAAGATCGTGCGCCTGGCCGCTCCTTACTCGCCATTTCCGGCAGAGTTGAAAGCCACCACGGACAAACTCGAAATCGTGCGCACGTGGCAATTCCGGGAAAACCAGCTAAGCTCAACCCAGAGCGGCAAAGAGGCGCGGGCAGCCCTGTGAACAGCGCCGCCAATACGAGCCGGGAGAGATTCAACAGCATGAGTGGTCGCTTCTCCGCCACTACCGCCAGAAGCAGCGATAGCCTGCGGGATCATTTCCTGTTGGCTATGCCCTGCCTCTCTGAAGGGATTTTTTCGCACAGCATCACCTACATCTGCGAGCACGGCGAGAGCGGCGCGATGGGCATTGTGGTGAATCAAACCCTGGATATCTCCCTGATGGAAATTTTTGAACACCTGGAGATCGAAACCCGGCGTGATTTTTCCGCAGAGCCCGTCATGATGGGTGGCCCCGTGCAAATCGACCACGGCTTTGTGTTGCACCGCAAATGCAGCAAAACCTGGGAGGCAAGCCTGAAAGTAAGCCCCGAGGTCACTCTTACCACCTCCCGCGATATACTGCGCGCCATCGCCAGTGATGAGGGGCCGGATGATCGGCTCGTCGCGCTCGGCTACGCTGGCTGGTCTGCGGGGCAACTGGAGCAGGAGGTCGCTGAAAACAGCTGGCTCACCCTGCCCGGCGACAGCGACATCATCTTCTCTACCCCGGCCGACCAGCGCCAGTCTGCCGCGGCCGCGATACTCGGCATCGATATCAACCTCATCTCCAATCAGGCGGGGCACGCCTGATTTCAGCACGGCTTCAGGCATGCCTCCGCGTTTCCTGATGGCCTTTGATTTCGGGCTGCGTCAGATTGGCGTTGCCACCGGCAATGCGGAGCTGAAGTCGTCGCAGCCCCTGACCGTGATTAACGCCCGCGACGGCATTCCCGAGTGGAACCGGGTCATGATCCTTCTCGAAGAATGGCAACCCGACTTGCTGATCGTTGGCGACCCACTGAATATGGATGGAACCGCAAGCGAGCTGGCGTTGCGCGCGCGCAAGTTCGGCCAGCGATTGCATGGCCGGTTTGGTCTGCCGGTAATCATGGTGGACGAACGCTTATCGAGTTCCGAGGCGAAACAGGTGCAGCGGGATGCAGGCCACCGGGGCAATTATAAACGCAAGCCCATCGACGCTCACGCGGCCCAGCTTATTCTGGACACCTGGCTTCGGGAGAACTAATTGCTGAAATGTCGGCCCTGATCTTCGCCTTTATCCACCGCCAGGCCGAGGCCATCGTCAATGCCGCCTATGGCGCGTTCGTGCATCTTGATCTGCAAACGCACATCGTTGGCGGAGTCCGCGAAGCGGATAGCGTCTTCCTTGGATATCCGGTCTTCCTTGAAGGCTGAAACCAGGGATTGGTCCAGCGTCTGCATGCCGAGCTCCGTGGATTTCGCCATCAGGTCCTTGATCAGGTGTACTTCGCCCTTGCGAATGTAGTCCGCTATCAATGGCGAGTTCAGCAGCACTTCCACAACCGGGGTGCGGCCTTTGCCATCCTTGCTCGGAATAAGCTGCTGGGCGACCATGGATTTCAGGTTCAGGGATAGATCCATCCAAACCTGTCGATGCAATTCCGCGGGGAAAAAGCTCTGTATCCGGTCCAGCGCCTGGTTCGCATTGTTTGCGTGCAGCGTGCACAGGCACAGGTGGCCTGTTTCAGCGAAGGTAAGCGCTTGCTGCATGGTTTCCGCGGTGCGCACCTCGCCGATCAGAATCACATCCGGCGCCTGGCGCAGCGTGTTCTTGAGTGCCACGGCGAAAGATTCCGTATCCGTACCTACTTCACGTTGGGTAATGATGCACCCGGCGTGCTCGTGAATGAATTCAATCGGGTCCTCGATACTGATGATGTGCCCGCGGCTGTTCTTGTTGCGGTAGCCGACCATGGCGGCAAGCGAGGTAGATTTACCGGTGCCGGTGGCGCCCACGAAGATCACCAGACCGCGCTTGGTCATCGCGAGGTCCTTGATGATAGGCGGTAAACCCAGGCCCTCTATGGTGGGTATGTCCGTGTTGATACGCCGCACTACCAGGCCGCACTTACCGCGCTGCACAAAAGCGCTGGCGCGAAACCGGCCGAGCTCATCGGTGGCCAGGGCGTAGTTGCATTCATTGTGTTTGAGAAATTCTTTCTTTTGCGCTTCCGTCATGGTGGCAAGCACCATTTCACGGACTTTCTCCTCGCTCAGGGGATGCTCGGAAACTGGAAAAATCTGGCCGTCCACCTTGATACTCGGTGGCGCGTCCGCGGCGAGGAAGCCGTCAGATGCGCCTTCCTTTACCACCCGTTGTAGCAAGTCGCCAATCTTCATCCCGCCTTCCTCTGTTAGTGGGCGCGCGCAGCGGGCGCGTGCAGCAGGTGCATTGTGATTACCGCGTGCGAACGCTAGAAATTTTCCGGCATCCTGGCTTTCTCGCGCGCCGCCTCGCGCGTAATCAGGTGTTTCTCTACCATTTCCTCCAGGCACTGGTCCATCGTCTGCATACCCATTGCACTACCGGTCTGTATCGCGGAGTACATCTGCGCGACCTTGTCTTCCCGGATCAGGTTGCGAATAGCCGAGGTGCCGCGCATGATCTCATGCGCAGCGATGCGCCCGCCGGTCGCTCGCTTGAGCAGGGTTTGCGAGACCACAGCCTGCAGTGATTCAGACAGCATGGAACGCACCATGGATTTCTCCGCCGCTGGAAACACATCGATAATCCGGTCGATGGTTTTTGCCGCAGAGGTCGTGTGTAGCGTGCCGAACACCAGGTGCCCGGTTTCCGCCGCCGTGAGTGCCAGTCGGATGGTTTCGAGGTCGCGCATCTCGCCAACCAGAATGATATCCGGGTCTTCCCGCAGGGCAGAGCGCAACGCTTCCGAGAAGCCCAGCGTGTCGCGATGTACCTCGCGCTGGTTCACCAGGCACTTTTTGCTTTCGTGAACAAACTCTATCGGGTCTTCAATCGTGAGCACGTGTTCGTACTTGTTGTCGTTGATATAATCCATCATGGCGGCGAGTGTGGTGGATTTACCCGAGCCGGTCGGCCCCGTCACCAGCACCAGGCCCCGCGGCATCATGGAAATATCGCGGAACACCTGCCCCATCCCCAGGTCTTCCATGGTCAATACTTTGGAAGGAATGGTTCTGAACACGGCGCCCGCGCCGCGGTTCTGGTTGAAGGCATTCACACGGAAACGGGCAACGCCGGGCACTTCAAACGAGAAGTCTGTTTCCAGGAACTCCTCGTAGTCCTTGCGTTGCTTGTCATTCATGATGTCGTAGATGAGCTCGTGTACCTGCTTGTGCTCCATCGGCGGCAGGTTGATACGACGAATGTCGCCATCTACACGAATCATTGGCGGCAGGCCCGCCGAAAGGTGCAGGTCGGACGCACCCTGTTTGGCACTGAAAGCCAATAGCTCAGTGATATCCATTTGTCTCCCCCCACTGCCACTCGCTCACTGTGGCAGTTCCCTGGCCAGGCCGTGTCTCGTCGCGAGATTCACCGCCCCGTTGTTTTATTCTGTTCTCGCAGGCTGTGTTCGGAATCGGCTAAGATGCGCCCATGCCTTCAGACCTGCTCTGCGACAATACAACAAAGCTGCTTGAAAGAGTAAAGCGGTGCGCACAAAAAAGCCAGTTTCACAATAGTGACATACTTGTGCTTGCGGTGAGTAAAACCCGCTCGGCGGAAGAAGTTCGCGCGGCGCACGGCTGTGGCCTTACAGACTTCGGTGAAAACTACCTGCAGGAGGCGCTCGAAAAAATTGCCGCTCTGGAGGACCTGCCACTCAACTGGCACTTCATCGGCCCGATTCAATCCAACAAGACCCGCGCCATTGCGGAGCACTTCTCGTGGGTGCACAGCGTGGATCGCGCTAAAATTGCCCGCCGACTGGATGCGCAACGACCAGCGCACCTGCCGCCATTGAATGTGTGCCTGCAGGTCAACATCTCCGGCGAGGAGAGCAAGTCCGGCGTTCACGTGGACGCGCTGCCAGAGCTGGTGAACGCCGTGGTCGCGCTGCCACGGCTTCGGCTGCGCGGGCTCATGGCCATTCCCGCCGCCACACCGGATACCAACGCACAAAGGGAGACGTTCAGCCGCATGCGGAGCCTGTTCAACGCATTGCGAGATAGCGCTCCCGGGATGGACACCCTGTCTATGGGAATGTCGGACGACATGGAGGCCGCCATCGCCGAGGGCGCTACCATCGTGCGCATCGGCACTGCCATCTTTGGCCCGCGGGCCACGTGATTTCATCGCCACGCGGCGTGTATACTGGGCGATCATTTTTTGCTTGCCAGACATCTGTGGATACTGCATTGGATACACCCCACATAGCGTTCATCGGCGCCGGCAACATGGCGGCGAGCATTATCGGCGGCCTGCTGCAGAGCGGCCATCCATCGAATCACCTGAGCGCGGCCGACCCCGCTCCGGAGAGCCTGGAGCGCATCAGCGCCATGGGCCCCATCGCCGTGTTCAACGACAACGCTGCGGCGGCTGTCACAGCTGATGTCGTCATCCTCGCGGTGAAGCCCCAGGTGATGGCCGAGGCCGCAGCCAGTCTTGCGCCGGTGATACAGAAAAACGGCGCCGTGGTGATTTCCATCGCCGCCGGCATCACCACCGCAAGCCTGCAGAAAAGACTCGGGGAGGGTGCGGCTATCGTGCGCTGCATGCCCAACACGCCCGCCCTGTTGCGGGCCGGCGCCAGTGGTTTATATGCAACCGCAGCCACCTCGCCTGCCCAGCGCAGCTTTGCCGAGTACGTGCTCTCCGCGGTGGGCACTACCGCATGGGTCGATGCCGAGTCGCAACTCGATGCCATTACCGCGCTCTCTGGCAGCGGCCCCGCGTATTTCTTCCTTTTCATGGAAGCGATGATTGATGCTGGCTGCGAGCTCGGCCTGGACAGGAAAACCGCCACCGGGCTGGCATTGCAAACCGGCCTGGGCGCTGCACGCATGGCCACGGAAAGTCCCCTGGAGCTAACGGAGCTGAGACGGCAGGTCACCAGCCCCGGCGGCACAACCGAGCGGGCTGTAAAGCAATTCGAAGAAGACGATTTGCGCACTGTTGTCGCATCCGCGATGCGCGCCGCTGCGCAGCGCGCAGCGGAATTGGCGCGGGAATTGGGCTAGGAGAAAAGACAGACTATGACGGCATTTGCTGAAATCGGGGTTTACCTTGTTCAAACCGCAATAACGCTTTATATGCTGGCCATGTTGCTGCGCTTTCTACTGCAGTTGGTACGCGCGGATTTCTATAACCCGATCTCCCAGTTCCTGATCAAGATCACCAATCCGCTGGTGCTGCCCGTGCGCCGCGTTGTACCGGGCTTCGGCGGTCTCGATTTCGCCTCATTATTGCTCACTCTTGTACTGCAACTACTCGGTATACTGGCGCTGCTGTGGCTCCTGGGTGCGGGCTTGCCGCCTGTCTCGGCGCTGCTACTGTGGTCGGCCCTGGGTGTGGTGGGGTTGCTGGTCAACATTTATTTCTTCGCTCTGCTGGCCACGATTATTCTGAGCTGGATAGCACCCGGTAATCCCAATCCGGCGATCATGTTGCTGCATCAGATCACAGAGCCGGTAATGGCACCGATGAGAAAAGTGCTACCGCCCATGGGCGGGCTCGATTTCTCCCCGATTCTGGTGTTCATATTGATCAACATCATCCAGATCGTGTTACGCAATCTGGCGCAGGGCGTAGGCCTGCCCTCGGCGCTGGTGATAGGCATCTGAAGTTCGCATGCACGCAACATCCGAGAAATCCTCCGTCGGCATCGTCCTGCCGCAGGTCGCCCGCTTCGAGGAACCTCTCGCCCTCACCTGCGGGCGGGAGCTTAGCCGTTTCGAGCTGGTCTACGAGACCTACGGCACGCTCAACGCCGACCGTTCCAACGCCGTGCTGGTGTGCCATGCGCTCAGCGGGAACCATCACGCCGCCGGCTATCACAGCGTGGATGACAGGAAGCCCGGCTGGTGGGATGAGTGTATCGGACCGGGCAAACCCATCGATACCGAACGTTTTTTTGTCGTCAGCCTGAACAATCTCGGTGGCTGTCATGGCTCCACGGGGCCATGCAGTATCAATCCCGCCACGGGCAAGGCCTGGGGCCGTGATTTCCCCGCCATGCGCACACGCGACTGGGTGCAGAGCCAGGCGCGTCTCGCCGACCATCTGGGTATAGATTGCTGGGCGGCCGTGGTCGGCGGCAGCCTCGGCGGTATGCAAGCGATGCGCTGGTCGCTGGAGTACCCCGAGCGCATCAAACACTGCATCGTGATCGCTGCGGCGCTCAAGCTGAGTGCCCAGAACCTCGCTTTCAACGAGGTGGCGCGCCAGGCGATTCTGTCAGACCCGGATTTTCACGCCGGCGACTACCTGCAATACAACAAGGTGCCAACCCGCGGCCTGGCCCTGGCACGCATGGTCGGGCACATTACCTACCTGTCGGATGATGCGATGGCCACCAAGTTTGGCCGCGACCTGCGCTCGGGGAGCCTCGTCCAGGGCAGTGATACTGATGCTGAATTCCAGGTACAGAGCTACCTGCGGTACCAGGGCAGCCAGTTCTCCGGCAACTTTGATGCGAACACCTACATCCTGATGACGCGCGCACTCGATTATTTCGATCTCGCGCTGGAATACAATAATGACCCTGTAGCTGCCTTCCGCCATGCCAGTTGCAGCTTCATGGTCATTTCCTTTTCGACCGACTGGCGTTTTTCACCGGCACGTTCCCGTGAAATTGTGCAATCCCTGATCGCCGCAGACCGCGAAGTCAGCTATGCGGAGATTTCGGCCGACGAGGGCCACGATGCATTCCTGCTACCTATTCCCCGCTACATCGAGGTGTTCAGCGCCTACATGCAGCGCGTGGGGAGGAGCAGCTGATGCGCCTCGACCTCACCCACATTCAGCGCTGGATCGAGCCGGGCTCAAGGGTTCTCGACCTTGGCTGTGGCGACGGTGAATTCCTGGAATTTCTGCGCGACAATCGGCAGGTTCGGGGAATGGGGCTGGAAATTGACCACACCTATATCACTGCCGCCATCGCCCGCGGTATCAACGTGATTGAGCAGGATATGGACAAGGGGCTGGGTAACTTTCCCGACCAGAGTTTCGACACCGTGGTCATGGCGCTGGCGCTGCAGGCGGTGCACTTTCCGGACCGTGTACTGGATGAGATGCTGCGCATCGGGCGTGAAAGTATCGTCACGTTCCCCAATTTCGGCCACTGGCGCTGTCGGATCCAGCTCGGGATAGCAGGCCGCATGCCGCGTTCGCGATACATGCCACACACCTGGTACAACACGCCCAATATCCATTACTGTACTGTTCACGATTTCGAAAACTTGTGCCGGGAGAAGGGCATCCGCATTCTCGCCAGGGACGTTGTCGGCAATACCGCCCGCAGCCCGATCCTGTCGGCGCGATGGCCGAACCTGTTCGCGACCACAGCAATCTACCGGATCACTTGCTGACATGAATACCACTCCAAGCCGCACGCTCTGCCTGCTCCTCGTACTCCTGTTCTCACCGCAGGGCCTGGCGCAACAATCCGAAATGTTCGGTCCCTACGAGCTGCACTACAGCGTGCTCAACAGTACCTTTATCGCGCCCGAAATCGCGCAGCGCTACGGTATTACGCGCGGCAAAAAGCGTGGCATCGTCAACCTCGCCGTGCGTGAACACCGTGCTGAGGGTAGCGACACCATTGCCCGACCCATGCTGTTGAAGGGCCGCACCTGGGATCTGATGCAGAACCAGACGCTGGAATTTCAGGAAGTGCGCGAAGGGCCCGCCGTGTACTACATCGCCGAGTTCAAATTCATCAACGAAGAGTGGCGATTTTTCGAGTTGCACTTTCGCCCGGAGGGCGCAGAAAAGACCTACACGTTCCAGTTCAAGCACCAGCTGTACACCGACTGATGGCAGGGACCGAGCCCACCCGGACCGTGGTGCTGGCTAGCGGCAATGCCGGAAAACTGCGTGAATTCCAGCGACTGCTGGCACCCCTGTCATTCCTTCCCGTGGCGCAACACAACTTTGAGGTGCCGGAAGTTGAGGAGACCGGCCTGACATTTGTCGAGAATGCGATTCTCAAAGCGCGTGCGGCAGCGTCACACAGCGGCCTGCCCGCCATAGCAGACGACTCCGGTCTGGAAGTCGATCACCTGGAGGGCGCGCCCGGCATTCACTCGGCGCGCTACTCCGGTAAAGGGGACGCCGGCAATAACACGAAATTGCTGGAAGCCCTGTCCGGCGTGCCAGAAGCCAGGCGGGGGGCGCGCTTCGTTTGCGTGCTGGTCTATCTGCGACATGCCCTGGACCCGACGCCATTGATCTGCCAGGGGTTCTGGCAGGGCCGCATTCTCCTTGCTCCGCGCGGTGCGCAGGGTTTCGGCTACGACCCACTCTTCTACGTCCCGGAATGCGGCTGCAGTTCAGCGGAGCTCCCGGCGCAGGAGAAAAACCGTATCAGTCATCGGGCGCAGGCCTGCAACCTGTTGTTCGAGGCGTTGCAAACTCAAGCATGACGCTGCCCCCGCTGAGCCTGTACGTGCACTTGCCCTGGTGCGAGCGCAAGTGTCCCTACTGCGATTTCAATTCCCACGAGACAGCAGTCATTCCGGAAACCGCTTATGTCGATGCCCTGCTGGCGGACCTCGCCCTGGACACCGCGGCTATCGGTGCACGCGAGGTGCATAGCGTTTTTATCGGTGGCGGAACGCCCAGCCTGTTTTCCGCCGCGGCCATCCACACGTTACTTACGGGCATAGGCGAGCGGGTAGCGCTGGCGAGCGATGTGGAAATCACGCTGGAAGCGAACCCGGGCAGCGCCGAGGCAGAGAAGTTTACAGCCTTCAAACAAGCCGGCGTCAATCGCCTCTCCCTGGGCATACAGAGCTTTGACGACGACTGCCTGGCCAGGCTTGGCAGAGTGCACGACGCGCGACAGGCGGAAGCTGCCACAAGCCATGCCCGGGCGGCGGGCTTCGACAGTTTCAATCTCGACCTGATGCATGGCTTGCCGGGACAAACCGTAGACGCTGCGCTGCGCGACCTCGCCACCGCCATCGGTCACCAGGCCTCCCACGTGTCCTGGTATCAACTGACTATCGAGCCCAACACCGCATTCTACAAGCGCCCACCCAGCTTACCGACGGAGGATTCCCTGGGGCAGATTCAAGAGCAGGGGGAGGCCCTGCTGCGCAACGCGGGCTACGCCCAGTACGAGGTTTCTGCCTGGAGCAGGCCCGGCACGCAGTGCCGCCACAACCTCAACTACTGGACCTTCGGCGACTACCTCGGCATCGGCGCCGGTGCGCACGCCAAACTTAGCAAACTCGACGGCACCGTCACCCGTTTCGCAAAACGGCGTCAACCCTCTGACTATCTCACATCGATCGCGAACGGAAACTGCATCGCAAGCCAGCACACGCTGTCACCGGAGGACCTCATCGGGGAGTTTGCCATGAACGCGCTGCGCCTCAATGCCGGCTTTCCACTGACACTGTTTGCGCAGCGCACGGGCCTCCCGGCCGCAAGATTGCGTGACATCCTGGACTCTCTGGCGGCGCGCGGCCTGGTGGAAGTCGCACCGGGGCACGTTGCAACCGCGTCTGCAACTGAGTCTACAACCACAGTCTCAACCACAGCTCTCGGCAGGCGCTTTCTGGACGGCGTGGTAGCGGAGTTTTTCCCCGATCGCTGAAGGTGGTCCCTCGCAACCTGTACCGCGCCAGCTCAGTGACGCGTGAACAAGAGATCCCACACCCCGTGGCCGAGACGCTCGCCACGCCGCTCGAATTTGGTCAGGGGCCGCCTCTCCGGACGCGGGGTAAAACCGCCATCGGCCTGGGTATTGGCAAAATCAGGAGACTCCGTGAGCAATTGCAGCATCTGCTGGCCATAGTTTTCCCAGTCCGTGGCCAGGTGCAACGTGCCCCCGGGCGCCATCCTGCTTGCCAGCAAATCGAGGAAGGGCCGCTGAATCAGGCGCCGTTTATGGTGACGCTTTTTGTGCCACGGGTCAGGAAAGAAAATCTGCACACAAGCCAGCGAACCGGGCGCAATACAATCGCTGAGAACTTCAACCGCATCGTGGCGATAGACGCGAATATTCTCGATTTCGCGTGCTGCCATGGCCTGCAGCAGCGTGCCCACGCCCGGCCGGTGGACCTCCACACCAATAAAATCGTGCTGCGGCGCATCCGCGGCCATTTCGACCAGCGAATGTCCCATACCGAAACCGATTTCCAACACCAACGGTGCTTTTCGGGAGAAGCATTTTTCGGCGTCGAGAAGCCCATCACTGTGCTCCAGGCCCCAGCGCTGCCAGTGCTCGGCGACGGCCCGCCGCTGCCCAGGGGTCATGCGCCCGGCGCGCAGTACGTAACTGCGAACAGGGCGTTGTTGCTCAGGCGTGTTTACCAATACAAGGCCCTGCGGAAAGCTCTAGCCCAGCAGTTTCCAGCCGGTTGCGGCAAGACAACCCCAACCACCAATAAACGCGAGCCCGCCCAGGGGCGTTACGGCGCCCAACCAGCGCAGGCCCGTCAGAGAAAGGAGGTACAGGCTGCCAGAGAAAATGACGATACCAACCAGGAACAGCCAACCGCTGCTCTTCAGCAGGGCCGTGTGCGGGTACTGCAGCGCAATAATGCCCACGGCGAGCAAGGCCAGGCTATGATAAAAATGGTACTGCACCGCGGTTGAGAACACGTCGAGCGCGTAGTCATCGAGCCTTCCCCTGAGCGCATGCGCGCCGAAAGCGCCAAACGCAACCGCCAACATGCCGCTCAGGGACGCTACGGTGACAAAAAAAGAGGCCACTCTGGCTGCTCCTCAAGCCGCCATCGCTGTCCGTAACTTCTTCAGCGCGCCCTGTTCCAGCTGACGAATGCGCTCGGCCGACACGCTGTACTCGGCAGCCAGCTCGTGCAGTGTCGCTTTATCTTCAGCCAGCCAGCGGCGAGCCAGAATGTCACGGCTGCGCTCGTCGAGATCGGCCAGGGCGGCATGCAGATGGCCTTCGCTGGTCTCCTGCCAGTTGCTGGATTCAACCAGGCCAGCGGGGTCGGCGCCGGTGTCTTCCAGGTAGTACTGGGGAGCCTGCCAGCCGTCGTCATCATCGGCGTCGAGCGGCTGCTCATAACCCACATCGCGGCTGCTGAGACGACCCTCCATGCGCTGCACTTCGGCGATATCCACACCGAGGTCATCTGCCACCGCCTGCGCCTCCTCATGGCTTAACCAGCCGAGGGATTTTTTTGCGCTGCGCAGGTTGAAGAACAGCTTGCGCTGGGCCTTGGTGGTTGCGACTTTGACAATACGCCAGTTACGCAAAATGAACTCGTGCATCTCGGCTTTGATCCAGTGCACGGCGAAAGATACCAGCCGCACACCCTTTTCCGGATCAAACCGGCGCACCGCTTTCATCAGGCCGACGTTGCCCTCCTGGATCAAATCGGCCTCGGCCAGGCCGTAGCCCGAATAGCTGCGTGCGATGTGCACCACGAAACGCAGGTGCGACATTACCAACTCGCGTGCGGCCTCCAGGTTGTCGTTGAAAACCAAATCTTCCGCGAGCGCCTTCTCGCGCTCGGCGCTGAGCACGGGAATGCTGCTCACCGCCTGTACATAAGCGGCCAGATTGGCACCCGGCACCATCTGGTCAACGGGTTGCAAACGCTTGCTCATAGGGCTGATCTCCATTCAATCTGCCATCAATTTTAGCAGTCTTTAGCTTAGAGTGCTAACTCTGGCAAAGTTCCCTCCATACGCCAGGATTTTTTCTGATAAATCTATGTGTTTCAGTAAGTTGGGGAGCAGCCGGGCCTCAGCGCGGCTCGATATCTGCCAGGTGCCGCGAAACCGCCAGCCAGGCTCCCGCCAACCCCAGCGCGCCACCGAAAAGCAGGAGATTGAGAATGCCCATCACGCCCAGCCCGCTGAGATAGAAAGGACTCTCGTACAACGCCGCCAGGCGACCCACGGGCTCTCGTAAAGACCACAGGCCCGCCTCAACCAGCAGGCCGGCCAACAGGCCGCCACCTACACCGCACCAGAGCCCGGTATAGAGAAAGGGCCTGCGCACAAAGGCATTGCTGCCACCCACCAGCTTCACCACCACGATCTCATCGCGGCGACTCTCGATTGCCAGACGGATGGTGTTGCCCAGAATCAGTACCACGCCCAGCACCAGCATGCCGCCCACCAGGAGCACCAGGCGCTGGCTGAGTTCCAGGATACTGTGCAGACGGCGCAACCAGTCCATGTCGAGTACCGCCTCGGCCACCTCGGGCAGCGCGCCCAGTTCCTCTCGCAAATCCGTTATTGCCGATTCGTCAAGCGTCTCCACCGGCGTAGCCAACACCAGGTGGGGCAGGGGGTTTTTATCCAGGCTCGCAAGAATGTCTCCAAAGCCCGAAAGCGCGGTAAATTCCGCCAGCGCCGCCTGCCGGGACACAAACCTGACCGAAGCCAGGTCCTGGCGTTCACCCAGCTCCCGCGCGAATTCGGCGGAGCGCTCGTCACCCAGCCCGTCGTGCAGGAACAGGGAGACCTGGGCGGGGCTGTCCCAGTTGCCCCCCAGGCGTGCGGCGTTCTCCAGCGCCACGTTGAGCCCCACAGGCAGGGCCAGCGCAATACCTATAACCAGCCAGGTAAGCAGGCTGGCACCGGGGTTCTCCACTACCTTGAGCAGGCTCTGGGCAGCGGATAAGCGGTGGTGCTGCAGCCAGGCATGGTAGCGGTCCCGAAGTTGCGTTCGGCTGAGGCTGGCACCTTCCCGGCGCGTGGCACTCTGACGGCGGCTGCTCACTGCGCACTCCCGCTCACCAGCCGTCCCTGACGCAGCGTGATGATTCGATGGTGCAAGCGGGATATCAACGCCAGATCGTGACTGGCGATCAGGACGGTCACACCTACCTGGTTAAACGCCTCGAACAGTTGCATGATTTCGGCCGACAGCGCGGGATCGAGATTGCCGGTGGGCTCGTCTGCCAGCAATATACGCGGTCGCCCGACCACCGCGCGGGCAATGCCGACCCGCTGTTGCTCCCCCCCGGACAGCGTCATGGGTAACGCGCGCTCACTCGCCAGCAGGCCCACCTTGTCGAGGGCCGCGCGTACGCGGCGGCCAATTTCCCGGAAATCGTAACCGGCGATGACCAGCGGCAACGCTACATTGTCGAATACCGAGCGGTCGAAGAGCAGTTGGTGATTCTGGAAGACCACGCCAATGTCGCGTCGATGGCGCGGCACACCGCGCGCTTTCACCTGCGCCAGGTCGCGGCCATCGATCAATACCCGCCCGCGGGTGGGCCGATCCATCAGCATAATCAGGCGCAACAGGGTACTCTTGCCCGCGCCCGAATGGCCGGTGAGAAATACCAGCTCGTCGCGAGCAATGTCCAGGCTGATCTCGCGCAGCGCGTCGAACCCCTCCGCATAACGTTTGCCGACGCGATCAAAGCTGATCATGCAGAACTGTCGTCCGGCGCGAACAGGGCCTCAATAAATTGGCCGGCAACAAACGGCCGCAGATCGTCGACCGCTTCGCCAACGCCTATAAAACGAATGGGCAGGCCCAGTTTTTTGGCAATGGCGAAAATAATCCCGCCCTTGGCGGTGCCGTCCAGCTTGGTCAACGCAATGCCCGATACGCCCACCCACTGCAGGAAATGCTCAGCCTGGGCGAGAGCATTCTGCCCGGTACCCGCATCCAGCACGAGCATTACCTCGTGCGGCGCATCCGCGTCGAGCTTGGCCATTACGCGCACAACCTTTTTCAGTTCCTCCATCAGGTTATCGCGATTGTGCAGACGGCCGGCGGTATCGGCAATGAGAATATCGATGTTGCGCGCCTGGGCGGCCTGCAGCGCATCGTAGATGACCGATGCGCTGTCGGCTCCCGTGTGCTGCGCCACTACGGGCACGCTATTGCGCTCTCCCCACACCTGCAGTTGCTCCACCGCAGCGGCGCGGAACGTGTCACCTGCTGCCAGCATCACTGACTGCCCCGCCCCCATGTAGTGCTTCGCCAATTTGCCAATCGTGGTGGTTTTGCCCACGCCATTGACACCCACCATGAGGATAACGAACGGTTTGCGCCCGGCCACTTCCAGGGGCATTTCGCAGGGCGTCAGCAGCTCCAACAGTTCCTGCTGCAGCGCTCCCTGCAGCGCGGCGGGGTCTGTCAGCTCTTTGCGCGATACCCGCGCTGTCAGGCGACCAATGATATCGAGCGTGGCGTCCACACCAACATCCGCCATCAACAGACGCGACTCCAGCTCCTCCAACAACTCGGCATCGATCTCCTTGCGTCCGAGAAACAGGTTGCCCATGCCCTGCACCAGGTTATCGCTGGTGCGCCCCAGCCCTTTGCGCAGGCGCGAGAAAAAGCCCTGTTTTTCACCTTGCGCACCTTGCCCTGCAGACACGGCCTGCGCATTGTCGGGAGCGGCGTCCTGCGCTTGCTCCGGTTGGGGTACTGGCGCGGGTTCCGCCACGGGGTCTATCCCCGCCGGTGCTTCGTGGTCACTATCAGCAGCCTGCGCAGAAACTTGCTCTGCATAGCTTTGATCCTCGCCTTCGCTTGCATCGGGAGTCGGTGCATGTGTGGTCGAGTCGACCGTATCCGGGGCCGGGGTAGCCGATTCGGCACCCGCGTTTTTCTTGCGTTTGAAAAATCTCATGGGCGTTCTGTTAGAGTATGCGCAAACGGGCGTCTGCGAAGCCGCCTATCCTAACACCCTTGTTTAAAGCGACGAAATGGCGAGATCCAATGCGGGCCGTGGTGCGGGGCAATTGCGTATTATCGGCGGCGAATGGCGCGGACGCAGGCTGCGCTTCACCCCCGCGGAAGGTCTGCGACCCACCGCCGATCGCACCCGGGAGACGCTGTTTAACTGGCTGGCACCAAAAATTGCCAATAGCCGTTGCCTCGATCTGTTCGCCGGCAGCGGCGCGCTCGGTCTGGAGGCCCTGTCGCGCGGCGCGGCGCATTGCGATTTCGTTGAATCCGATCAACGCACGCTGGCAACCATTGCCACACACCTCACGACACTGCAGGCCGCAGATCGCGCCCGCTGCCACAACACTGTCGCAGAGACATTTCTCGCCAACATGACCACACCCTACGATGTGGTGTTCATTGACCCGCCCTTCGCCAGCAACCTGGCGGGCTCGATCTGCCGCCAGCTCGCCGTGACCCACGCGCTGGCGGAAGGAGCGCTGGTCTATGTCGAAACGTCAGCCTCTGAACCTGCACCGACGGTCCCGGACGCATGGCAATTGCAGCGTGAAAAAAAGTCGCGCGAAGCCGCCTACCGGCTATTTGAGCAAACACCGCGCTAGGCCTGACCGCGTTGTCGCTATGCGGTAAATTGTTTACCATCCGCGATCTCAACGCCATTACGGGCCCAGGCCATGCCTACTAACTTTGTCATCTATCCCGGCACGTTCGATCCCATCACCAACGGCCACGTGGATCTCACCGAACGCGCCGCGCGACTGTTTGACAAGGTCATTGTGGCTATAGCGCACAGCGAAAAGAAAACGCCGCTATTCTCTCTCGACGAGCGAGTTGAGCTTTGCCGTTCATCGCTGGATCATATCGACAATCTGGAAGTTGAGGGGTTCAGCAACCTGCTGATCGACTTTGCCACCAGCAGGGGCGCACGCTGCGTGCTGCGCGGCCTGCGTGCCGTAGCCGATTTCGAATACGAGTTCCAGTTAGCCAATATGAACCGGGCGATGAACCCCGAGTTCGAAAGCGTCTTTCTAACACCCTCGGAGCACCTGTCTTACATTTCGTCGTCACTGGTGCGCGAGATTGCCGCGCTGAATGGCAACATCACACCCTTCGTGCCCGAACAGGTCGCCCGGGCACTGGAGGCAAAGTTTGCCTGACAGGCGAAGCGGCGATCAGCTGTCGGAGGCGGCCGCTGCTTCCTGTTTGGCCGCTGCCGCCGCTTCTTCGCGCGCTTTCACTTCGCGCGCCCACTCGATGTCTTTGTCAGTGTAGCCAGTATTGCGGCACCCGAGACAGCGCATGAAGGTGGTTTCTACCGGGCCGGCGATCAGCGTATCCGCCGCCTCTCCGGCATGTCCCGACAGCAGCGTGAACGGCAGGCTGACCAGCCATGTCGCGGCGCCGCCAACGACCATCACCAGACCGATTGGACGTGCGACCAGAAGGTCGCCCACCATGGCGAATTCATTCGGACTCTCGTCGATAGCTTCCTGAGCCCAGAGCGTTTGCGGCAGGATCAAACATAGCATGACCAGAGCCGCTGTGAGGCGCCGCGCGCCAGCGATTATTTGCATTTTTTCACCCCCGGGTTTTGTACCCGTTACAGATCCCCTGAGCGCTACAGTGTAGCCGCTTCAGCGTAGGCAGGTCACGCAGTAAACGCTGCTTCGCTGTCCCAGGCGCTTTTCCCGCAGGGGGGTCGCACAGCGCCTGCAGGGCTCTCCTTCGCGCCCGTAAACCAGCAGCTGCCGGGCGAAATAGCCGGGTTTGCCGTCGCCCCCAACAAAGTCTCTGAGGGTAGTACCGCCCTGCTCTATAGCCGAAGTGAGCACTTGCTTTATGTCAGCGGCGAGACGCTCGTAGCGAGCCATCGAAATGCGTCCTGCAGCGCGGTCGGGGCGTATTCCGGACATAAACAGCGCTTCGCTAGCGTAAATATTACCAACTCCAACCACGACTTTTCCGTCCATGATGAACGCCTTGACCGGCCCCCGGCGCCCGCGTGAACGCCGGTAAAGGAGGGCGCCGTCGAAGGTGCCCGACAACGGTTCCGGCCCGAGATGATCGAGCAGCGCAACCGGCTCACCCGGGAGCAGCCAGTGCACGGAGCCAAACCGTCTGGGGTCATTGAAGCGCAGGCACACACCACCCTCCAGCCTGAAATCAATGTGATCGTGCAATCGCAGGGGCGTACCGGGCGCGACCAGGCGCAGCGAACCCGACATACCCAGGTGGATCATCAGCGTCCCGTTCGCGGTGCACAACAGGAGATACTTGGCGCGACGCTCGACCCGCTGAATCCTCTCGCCCTCCAGCAGACGCGCAAGCTCCGCGGGCACGGGCCAGCGCAGCCGGGGCTGACGCACATGAACAGCCAGTACGGCGCGCCCACGGCAGTAGGGCTCTATTCCTCTGCGCGTGGTTTCAACTTCGGGGAGTTCAGGCATGGCGAGCAAGCAAAAGGGTAATCCGGAGCGGAATTTTAACGCAGTCCGGAGACAAAAAACCCCGGACGGGGCCGGGGTTCACGACATCAGCAGCACGCGGCTACTTGATCTTGCCTTCCTTGTACATCACGTGCTTACGCACCACGGGATCGTACATCTTCTTTTCCAGCTTGTCGGGGGTTGTCCGCTTGTTCTTGTCGGTCGTATAGAAATGCCCGGTGCCAGCGGAAGAGTTCATTCTGATTTTGTCTCTCATGCTGCTCTCCTTTAAACCTTCTCACCGCGGGCGCGCAGGTCGTTCATTACCTGCTCAATGCCTTTCTTGTCGATAATGCGCATACCCTTGCTGGAAACGCGCAGGGAAATAAATCGCTTCTCCGACTCCAGCCAGAAACGGTGCTGGTGCAGGTTAGGCAGGAATCGACGACGCGTACGATTCTTTGCGTGTGAAACGTTGTTCCCGGTTACCGGACGCTTACCCGTAACCTGACATACTCTAGCCATGACTCTAGGTCTCCCAAAACACGGGATTATTGAAAAACGTGGTGAGGCTTGTGGGTCCCGATCGGACCGGCCGCCGCGCAGAGCGCGACTTTATACCAGAGCGCCCTCGCCTTGGCAAGCGGATTGCTCCCCGGAATTGCACTCCGGTGCCACTGGGTCGCGACGGCCTGCTGCCATTCGTATGCGTTCATTTCTGAACGAGATCACACACACCAGCTCATGGCATGCGGTTCTCAGTGGCTTCCTTTCTTCTCCACTTGTTGAATGCGTGCGGTTGCAACAACACCACTGATGCTACAGGCGCTCACGCACCCTCCCGCGCAGTATCAGTTTGATTCAACTCCGGGTTTTCACTAGTCTACCGGCCAGTATCACTGAATTAGCCCGTTCAATTTACGGTCACAAGACAGCAGTAGCAGAGAAACCTGCTGATGGAGAATGCGGAATTGCGAATTATGTCCCTGATTACCACCGGCCTGCTTCTATTCCTTGTGCTTGGTGGTTGCGCGGGCACGCCCGCATCCACCACCCCGGCCGATTCCAGCCGGTTGTCTCTGGACTGGGACGGCGCTTATTCCGGCATAATCCCTTGCGCCAGTTGCCCCGGCATAGAGACGACAATCACGCTCAACGCTGACAACACTTTCGAGCGCTCTGTTCGCTATATCGACGAAGATCCCGCTTCGGTCACCGACAGCGGCTCATTCACCTGGAACGCCGCCGGCAGTGTCATCACGCTCAACCCGGAGAGAGACAAAGCCCAGCGGTACCAGGTGGGAGAGAACCGGTTGTTCATGCTCGACCAGCAAGGCCGGCGCATTGATGGCGACCTGGCTGCCCACTACATACTGCATCAACATCTGCACGACCCACGGATTGAGGGTCGCCGTTGGATATTGATCGAATTGCGGGGCCGGCCGATCGAGAACGGCGAGAATCAAAAGCAAGCCTCACTGCTGCTGCGTTCGGAAGACTCCCGCCTGGTCGGCAATGGCCACTGCAATACCTTCAACGGCAGCTATGCTATCAAGTCCGGGCAGCGCATCGAGTTCGGGCACGACATCGCCATGACCATGATGGCGTGTCCAGACATGACGCTCGAAGATCAGTTCGTCGAAGTACTGAAGATGACCGATAACTACAGCATCGGCGAAGACGGAAGCCTGTCGCTCAACCGGGCGCGCATGGCTCCTCTGGCGCGATTTGTTCGGCAGGAAGAATAATAACAGCAGCCTGCGGCGGCGCCTGTCTCAGCATGGGCCGCCCGGGCCCTAAGGTCCGCACCCCGAGCGACGACCAAAGGGCAATGTTTCAGGGGCGCCCGGTTGTGTTGCCGTGGTGGACTCACAAAGCAAGTGTGCGTCAACTCACCAGCCGACGCTACCGGTGATCGGGATCCCGCGGCAGGCTTTCCGACGCGGCCTCCGCCGGAGGCTCGCCCCTGTCGTCCTGCCCGAGTGACGCGGAAAAGCGTGGGGGAGTGCCTGGAAACGACCGGATATAGACATCCTGCTGCGGAAAGGGAATCTCCATATCCTCATCATCCAGGCGTTGCTTGAGCCGCTTGGTCAATGACCGCAACAGGCGCCAGTAGTCCTCCGTACGCACCCAGGCATGTGTCATCATGACGATTTCGGAGCTGCCCAGGGTATCCACGAAAACAATGGGCTCGGGCTTCCTGAGAATACCCTCGTGTTGCGCGACCTCCTCACGCAGGACCTTTTCGACCCGATTCAGGTCCTCCCCGAAAGCGACGCTGACCGGGATCGAGAGCCGCCGGATGCGGTTTGCAGTGAGGTTGGTAATGACATCGCCCCATATCCTGCTATTGGGAACCACCAGGCGCTGGTTGTCGAATGTCGCGATGGTGGTCGAAACCAGGTTCATGCGCTTGACCGTGCCTTCGACCCCGCCGGCGATCACGTGGTCATCGACATCGTAGGGCCGGTAGATCAGGATCATCCAGCCGGAGGCGAAATTCGCCAGCGTATCCTGTAATGCGAAGCCGACCACGACACCAGCCACACCCAGACCCGCGAGCATGGGCACCAGCGAAATACCGATCGTTGACAGAGCAATGACCAGCCCGATGGCAAACACCACACCGAACGACAGTGAGACCAGCATGCCGTGCAGTAGCTGGTGCAGCTTCACGGAGTCCCGCTGCAATAGCGACCTGACCAGGCTCTGGATAAGCCTGGCGACGAAATAGGTCAGTGCAATAAAGGAAAAAAATACCATCAACTTGAAAACAATATTCGGCCCCTTTGTTACGAGCTGTTGGCGCACCGCCTCAAGCCGATTGCCAAGCAGGGTCATGAAAACCTCCCTGTTCAGCAACTCCACACCGATGGAGCCGCGCTCGGCCAGCAACAGCGCCCGGTAACCGCCAACATTGATGTCTATGCGCTCCATGAGGCCGAGCAGGTTCTCCAGGGATTCCAGGCTGCGATTCTGCTTGCGCTCAATGGCGCGCTCGGCGTTGATAAGTTCCGCGTTGCCAGCATCCAGTCGCAGCATATTGCGCAGTTCCGAAAGCGTCATCGCGTCTAGCAGGATCTGTCCACTCAATCGTTCTGCGGCAAGTGTCATGGCTCCGCGCAACTGCTCTCGCCCCTGCTCATCGACGTGGCCCTGCCGCTCGCGCAGGCCCAACAGCTCGGCGAGGAGATCTACATACCGATAGGATATCTTCCTCAGGTCTTGCTGGAACGCGCGAGCAATAGCCGGCTGAATGCCGGTATCAAATTCGTCGAAGCGCGCCCGTTCCTGCCGGATGCGGTCTTGTAGCCGCTCGTAGCGCTGAGCGATGAAAGTCTGCAACCAGTCGACCTGCTTGAAAAACTGCGCCTCGACCTCTGCGGATTCCACCTGGGCAATCGGAAAAGCCAGGATCAATGCGCCGAGTTCCAGTGTCAGGGAATCGATGCGGAAGTGCACGCCATCGCGCAGCTCCTCAGGGGTGTCTTGAATAGACTGGACGATGTCTTCAATCTGCCCGCGATTTGCCGTAATCCTTTCCAGGTCATCGTCCTGCGCTTGACCCGGCCGGCTGATCAGCAGGGAACCCAGCGCCAGCAGCAACAGTATCATGTGGGCCGTGCCCAGGGATTGAGCGTCTGAACAGCGCCGTCCTGCAAACACGCCGAGACAACCTCCGGTTTGCGACCTTGCGCCCGCCTCATTCTGCATTCGCCGGAAGTAGACACGACCAATCATAGAGAAACCTGTATGCCGGGACATTGTTTGGATGGGGCAGCGGCCATTAGCGGCGCAAGCACCAGTGTAATGCCAGGGAAAATACATCGCAAAATACAAACGCGGCCAGGATGGCGCTCTTGCTCTATTCCCGTGATTACCGCGGGGCCTCGCCCCGGTCCTACAAAAGCCCCTCCTGAGCAAACGAATACTGCCTGCCGCTACCGATGATGATGTGGTCCAGTACGCGAATATCCAGCAAACCGAGCGCTTCGCGCAGGCGTTCGGTGATGCGCCTGTCGGCACTGCTGGGCTCGGCTACCCCAGAGGGGTGATTGTGCGCAAAAATTACCGCGGCGGCCCGGTTCTGCAGTGCACGGATGACCACTTCCCGGGGGTAGACTGCCGCTCCATCCAGCGTGCCGAAGAACAGATCCTCGCAGCGTAAAACCCGATGCTGGCTATCCAGGAACAAACAGCAAAACACCTCTCGATTGCGGCTACCCAGGTGGTACTGCAGAAAACGCCGTGTCTGGGCCGGGCTGTCCAGTACATCGCCGCCACTCAACTCCTGCAGCGCCTGGCGCCGGGCCAGTTCCAGTGCAGCCCGCAGCAACGCATAGCGCGCGGGACCCACGCCGGTGCAGGCCAGCAGGTTGGACTGGCCGGCGCGCAGTAGTCCACCAATGTCGCCAAATTGGGTGAGCAAACTGCGCGCCAGCTCGAGCGCATTGCAATTGTGATAGCCGGTACGCAGAAGTATCGCCAGCAATTCCGCATCCGAGAGAGCCCGGGCGCCGCGTTCCAGCAGCCGCTCCCGTGGCCCCTCTCCATTGCCCAGCCCTGGTATGGCCATGGCGCTCCTCCTTGAGCTGTCACGCACGCAGCCGGTGTCAAGCGGCCCGCTGGATGGTATCGTTCACCATCTTCCCAAGATGAGCATGCAAATGGCACATCTTTTTAATCGCAATGTGCTGCTGGGTGTAAGCGGCGGCATTGCGGCCTACAAATCGGCCGAGCTGGTGCGCCAGCTGGCGGAGCGCGGCGCCACGGTTCGCGTGATCATGACCCACGGGGCGCAGGAATTCATCACGCCTCTCACGCTGCAGGCGCTGTCTGGCAACCCGGTGCATACCGAGTTGCTCGACGCCAGTGCAGAGCTCGGTATGGGGCATATCGAGCTGGCGCGCTGGGCCGATGTACTCCTTGTTGCGCCCGCCACCGCCGACCTGCTCGCGCGCCTCAGTAGCGGCCGCGCAGATGATCTTCTCACCACGGTGGCGCTGGCAACGCCGGCGCCCCTCGTGGTGGCGCCGGCAATGAATCAGCAGATGTGGCACGATGCCGCCACCGTGGCAAACGTCGCAACGCTCCGTTCGCGTGGCGCGAGTGTCGTGGGGCCGGCGCAGGGGGCCCAGGCCTGCGGAGACGTGGGTCCCGGGCGCATGGAGGAGCCGGCGATAATTGCCGACGCCACAGCCGCCCTGTTCAGCTCCGGCAAACTGTCTGGCAAGCGCGTTGTGGTAACGGCGGGCCCCACTCGCGAGGCGCTCGACCCTGTGCGCTATCTCTCCAATCACAGTTCCGGGAAGATGGGCTACGCGCTGGCGCGCGCCGCAGTGGAAGCCGGCGCACAAACCACGATTATCAGCGGCCCTGTTGCCCTGCCGACGCCCGATCACGCAACGCGTATCGATATTGAAAGTGCCCAACAGATGTTCGAGCAGTGCATGGCTCACCTGGCGCACTGCGACGTGTTTATCGCCTGTGCCGCGGTGGCAGACTATCGCCCGGACACCGTGGCGCTGCAGAAGATAAAAAAGTCCGCCGACACGCTGACACTCAAGCTGGTGCGCAACCCGGATATCGTCGCTGCGGTTGCCGCTCACGACCCACGACCCTACACCGTCGGTTTCGCGGCAGAAACAAGCGAGGTGCTCACCTACGCACGCGACAAACTCAGGCGTAAAGGCCTCGACATGATCGTGGCCAACGATGTCTCCGGCAGCGAAATCGGCTTCAACAGCGAGGAAAACGCAGCGACTGTTTTGTGGCCTGGGGGAGAGACCGAACTTGCGCGCGCCACCAAGAACAATATTGCCAGGCAGATTATCCAGCTATTGGCGGAACGGCTCGATCAGGCTTCCTCGCGCGGAGACTAATGGTAATACTGCACAAATAACACCGCAGGAAAGTAAAGAAATCTGTACTTGTGCATATTAGTCGCGCCAGCCTTGTACTATCATTTTTTTATAACACCCGTGGATCAAGGCATTGAAACTGACACTCGGCAAAAATAACAAGGCTGCTCCCGCATCTAGCCCGCCGCCGTCCGCCAGAAGCGGCAACGCCGCACCCCAGGGCATAGCGGCAAAAGGCAATGCGCTGCGCAGTATTTGCGCTACCGCCCTGGCGGGCTGCCTGATCCTCCTCGGCGCTGGCTTTACCTACCTGCTGTTACTCCGCGAACCGGCGCTGCAACTCGAGCAGATCGACCGGGTATCACAGTCTTTCGCCGTACAACAGGCCACCAATGTACGTAGCCACTTCGAGCGACTCGAAACGCGCCTGTTAAGCGCCGCGCAGTCACCTCTCGCCCTGTCCGCCATTGCCAGTCGCTCCGAAGGCGACATAGCGTTGGTGGAAGAGGCCATGCTGGATTACTTCCCGGAAGTGGCCAGCCTGCGCATCATTCCTGTCGGCGATCTCGGCACCGCGGATTTCTCGGAGGGCAATCGTGGATTGCGCAATCACATCGAGGTGGACCTGGTCCGCCGTGCCAGTGAAGCGGAGGAGACGCAACCGGAAGCCTACAGATTCGAAGACAAGTGGCTGACGTCCATCGCGGCGCGGGTGTCACATCCGCGAATCCAGACGCGTCAGGCCGTAATTATCGTCACACTGGACAACGCGCAGCTGTCCGCGCAGCTCGCATCCCTGTCTAGCGATGTGGGCAAGTTCAGCCTCGAACAGCAGCACATTGCCGTCAGCGGCAAGCAGCGGGCGGACAGCATTGCCGAGAGTGGCCAGGGTAGCGACAGCGACCACACCCGCTACGCCGAGATTCCCGACACAACCTGGCGCGTGTCCTTTAATCCGTCCGACGCTCTGCTGGCCGACCTCGATATATCACAGGGTCCACTGTTTGCAGTGCTCGCGCTGGCAATTTTCGCCGCGGCAGCCGCAGTGGGCTTTATCCTCTTCCGGTTCCCGCGCGTCATGGACGCGGAGCTGAATAAAATTGTTTCCGCAGCAGATCGCAAAACACAGCTTGAAATCGCCATTCCGGAGCTGGTGTCCATCGCTAAGCAGCTACGCAGGGCGACGCTGCGGGCACTGCGCCAGAGCAATGCGGGGCCGTCGCAGTTGCCTGTCGCCGAGGTCGAAACGCTCGATGACGACAGCCCGGAGCTGACCAACCCGATGTTCCAGGGGTCCAGCATGCTGGACCAGGACGAGGAGACCCTTGATCTCGATCTGAACCTTGCAGAAGAGCGGGCAACCCGCAGGGGTGAGAGCGGCTTACCGGACCACATCTTCCGCGCCTACGATATTCGCGGCAACGCCAACACGGAGCTGACAGACGAACTGGTGACCGCTATCGGCAAGGCGATTGGTTCCATAGCCGGCGAGATGGAAGAGCAGGCGCTGATCGTAGGCTGCGACGGGCGCACCTCCAGCCCACGTATCAAATCGGCGCTGATCAAGGCCCTGATGGAATCCGGGAGAGACGTTATCGATATCGGCCAGGTGCCGACGCCGCTGATGTATTTTGCTACCCGGCACCTGGATTATCGCTCGGGCGTCATGATCACGGGCAGCCACAATCCCGCCGCCGATAACGGCCTTAAAATCGTACTTAATCAACACACCATTGCCGCCGGGGGTATCCAGGACATCCTTGACCGCATAGTCTCCGGCGATTTCACCAAAGGTAACGGGCGAATGGTTCGCGAGAACATCGTGCCCGCCTACATCGACGAAATACTCCGCGATATCGCTATTGCCGTCCCGTTGAAGATCGTCATAGATGCCGGCAATGGCGTGACCGGCGACATCGCGCCCGACCTTTTCGAGGAACTGGGCTGTGAAGTAGTGCCACTATTCTGCACCGTCGACGGCAGCTTCCCCAACCACCCGCCGGACACCAGCAATGAAGATAACCTGGCGGCGCTCTCGCGTGCGGTAAAAGAACACCAGGCAGATTTTGGCGTGGCCTTTGACGGTGACGGCGACCGCCTCGCGGTGGTCACCTCCAGTGGCCGCATCGTGCGCTCGGACGTGCTGCTGATGCTCTACGCGCAAGATGTCGTTTCGCGCAACCCCGGCGCGGACGTGGTGTTTGACGTCAAGTGCAGTCGCAACCTGACAAAGCTGGTCACGGCGAACGGGGGGCGCCCCGTGCTATGGAAAACCGGCCACGCTTTTATGAAAGAGAAAATGCGCGAAACAGGCGCTCTTCTGGGCGGCGAGTTTTCGGGCCACATTTTTTTCGGCGAGCGCTGGTTCGGCTTTGACGACGGCATGTACGCCGCCGCGCGCCTGGCAGAGATTCTCAGTACACACGGGGACAGCCTGGACGACTGCATTGACAAGTTTCCGACTACCGTCAACACTCCGGAGATCATTATCCCGGTCCCGGACGACTACAAATTCAAGCTGATGGAAAAGATCATCACCAGCGCTGACTTTTCTGCAGGCAAGGTAAACACCCTGGACGGGATTCGGGTAGACTTCACCGACGGCTGGGGCCTGGTGCGCGCCTCGAATACCGTCGCAGCGCTAACCGCCCGCTTTGAGGCAGACTCCGCCAAAAATCTCGAGGTCATCCAGGAAGAATTCCGGGCCCAGATCGGCCTGGTTGACCCGAAGATTCAACTCAACTTTTAACGCGCCTGCCTTCACTGGCGGCTTGCGGAAACACGTATGTCTCTTGATCATGCAGCTGCGCTCAACGTCGCCAGGGTCCTCACCGAGGCCCTGCCCTACATTCAACGTTTTACCGGCAAGACCCTCGTGGTCAAGTTCGGCGGCAATGCGATGGTTGATCGCGAGCTGCACGAAAGCTTCGCGCGCGACATTGTGCTCATGAAGCTGGTTGGGATGAATCCCATCGTGGTACATGGTGGCGGGCCCCAGATTGGTGCGTTGTTGGAAAAACTCAACATCAAGACCGAGTTTGTCGATGGTATGCGGGTGACCGACAGCGAGACCATGGATGTGGTCGAAATGGTACTTGGCGGCAGCGTCAACAAGGAGATTGTCTCCTCAATCAATCGCAATGGCGGCAAAGCCCTCGGCGTCACCGGCAAGGACGGACAGCTCATTCGCGCGCGCAAACTCAAGGTCAGCCGCTTCAGCCCGGAGCTGGGAGAGCCGGAAATCATAGATATCGGTCACGTTGGCGAGGTGGATCAAATTGATACCTCGGTGCTTGATGTCATTCTTGCGAGCCACTTTATTCCGGTAATCGCACCGATCGGCGTCGGCGCTGACGGCAGCACCTACAACATTAACGCCGACCTGGTAGCGGGTAAGCTCGCGCAGGTATTACGTGCGGAAAAGCTGATCCTGCTTACCAACGTGGCGGGCCTGCTCGACAAGCGTGGCCAGGTTCTTACCGGGCTCACCACTGCGCAGGTGGACGAACTGATTGCCGATGGCACCATCAGCGGCGGCATGCTGCCGAAAATAGCCTGCGCACTGGATGCGGTAAAAGGCGGCGTCAACGGCGCTCATATCATTGACGGTCGGGTGCCGCACTCGGTACTGCTGGAAACTTTCACCGACGACGGGCTGGGCACACTGATCAGCAACCGCCACTGAGCAGGGCCAGCGCGCACGGCCCTGCACATCGTCTCCCGCCAGCGGGAAATCCAGCGGACTGTCGACAAAAAAGACCGGTGTTTTGCGATGGCGTGTTGCAGCCCGCCCGGGTAGCGGCTAGCATTGACTCAATCGTCATTCGATATGGAACGTCATGCCTCCAAGGAAGTCGCAAAGGCGCCAGCAAATTCTGGAAGCTCTGGCCCAGATGCTGGAGGCCAGCCCGGGTGAGCGGATAACCACCGCCGGCCTGGCAAAGCAGGTGGGCGTGTCCGAGGCGGCGCTCTACCGCCACTTCCCCAGTAAATCGAAGATGTTTGAAGGCCTCATCGAGTTCATCGAAGACACGCTCTTCAGCCGCATAAACCTTATTCTTACCGAAGAGCAGACTGCGGCAATACGCTGCGAGAAGATGCTGCTGCTGTTGCTCGCCTTCGCCGAACGCAATCCCGGCATCACCCGTATTCTCACCGGTGATGCGCTCGCCGGCGAAACCGACCGACTGCACCAGCGCGTTGCCCAGGTATTCGATCGCTTCGAGACACAGCTCAAACAGGTAATCCGTGAGGCCGAGGTGCGCGAGGGCCTGCGCCCCGTGATACCCCTGCCGACGGCAGCCAACCTCCTGATGTGCACTGCCGAAGGGCGCATATCACAGTACGTTCGCAGCGGCTTCCAGCGCTCACCCACGGCGGACTGGTCTGCGCAATGGGCACTGTTGATCGACGGGTTTTTCCGCGAGGCCGTCACCCAGCCTCTCGGCAGCCAGGGCGCCACCTACGTCAGCCAGGGCAGCTGACAAAACGTTCCCAACGAGGCCTACTTGCTCTCGTTATTTCGCTCCTGCCGCAGCGAGCGGCGCAGTGCTACCACCTCCAGCAACTGTTCAAACCGCTCGATATCGGTCTGGTACTCGCCCGCAACATCCTCTATGTCCCGTTCGCGATCAGCGATAGCCCGCTCGGTAGCGCCGATCTCACGCTGGAGTTCCTCGATAGCGCGCAATCTTGGCAAGTCTACCTCCCGCCCGGAGCGCTCGATATCAGCCGCCTCCGCCTGGTAGTTCTCGATTTTCTGCTTGAGTGACCTGCGGTTACCTTTCAGTATGCTGAGCCGAATGCGCAGGTTGCTCAGGGCGCGCTCCCGCGCAGCCTCAATGTCAGCCACGGTGCTGTAACGCAGCATGAGGGATTCATCCCATTGCCGCAGCCGCTCCTGCTCCGCCCGGGCCTCGTCTTCCTGCTTTTTGCGGGCATCGACTGCCTTTTTTTCCTCTTCCGTCAACTCTCGCGGCACGACCCTGATGACCATGCCGTCAGCATTCAGCACTTCGTAGCCCTTGGACACATACTCCGCCGGCACCTGGTAGTCGACCACCACGTTGCCCTCGGCATTCCGGTAACGGTAGAGTTCTTTTGCCACCAACACGGGTGCAAAAGCCAGCAGGCAAGCCGCTACCGCAGCACACCGCATTGACCATCTGGAAATCTTCATGGGTGCCAATATATGCCCTGGCCGATTCCGGTACAAGTCAGACACCAAAGCGCTGCCGGTAGGCGCGCATCCTCTGCAGGTCGGCGGTTGCGTCCGCCCCTTGCGCCTCCAGATAGTCGATAATATCGGTCATCTGGATGATGCCCAGCACCGGCGCCCCAAAACTCTGCTCGACTTCCTGCACGGCGGAGCGTGTGCCTTCGCCACGCTCTTGCCGGTCCAGACCGACAACAACCCCGGCCAGTTCCGCGCCGGCGGCGGTGATCATTGCTATGGCCTCGCGCACCGCCGTGCCGGCGGTTATGACGTCATCGATTATCAGTACTCTTCCCGCCAGGGGTGCACCCACCAGCAAGCCCCCCTCGCCGTGGGATTTCGCTTCTTTTCGATTGTAAGCGTAGGGAATATCCAGAGCGTGATGATCCGCGAGGGCCACTGCAGTTGTCGCCGCCAGCGGTATGCCCTTGTAGGCAGGCCCCAGCAAGACATCAAAATCCAGTCCCGCATCCTGGATGCGGCTGGCATAGCAGCGGCCCAGCTCGGCCAGTGCGCGCCCGCTCGCAAACGCCCCGGCATTGAAAAAATAGGGGCTGATACGACCAGACTTGAGGGTGAACTCACCGAATTTCAGCACATCGTATTCACGCGCTAACTGTATGAAGTCGTGCTGGTAGGGCCGCATGATGAACTCTCTCAATGAAAGCAGGCATTGTAATTGCGGGTTTTACCGATAGAATACCCAATCCTGATCGGCATCAGTCTTCGCTACAGGGTCCCGCAGTGAGGTCGCTCGCCATTATTTTGCGTCTAGTGCACGGGGCCACGCGATACATGGATGGATCGGAAAACGCGCGTTTTCCCTGCACTTTATGCTCTGCGTACTCTGCAATTTTTGCGCAAGAAGCCTGCGGTCAGCCTGTAAAACGCGCCAGATCGCCCTGACAAATAATACACGCTCTCTGACCAAGGGGCTATGCATGAGAATCATCAGTTTCAGTGCTGACGGGCTGCAAGGCGCCGCTGAAAACGGCTTCTACGACTGGCTACAGGACCAGGATGCCGATTTTATCTGTATCCAGGATCTACGCTGTTCGGAGTATGACTTGCAGGACAACCTGTTCTTCCCCGAGCAGTACAACGCCTATTTCTTCGATGATATCGACGGCAAGGCCAACGGCGTTGCCATCTACTGCCGGCAGTTACCCAAAGCGATCATGACCGGGCTCGGGTTCGCGGACTTCGACATGGAGGGACGCTACATCCAGGCGGACTACGAAAATCTCAGCGTTGCCTGCCTGCTTGCGCCGGCCGCGGAGGCCGGCAATGCCGAACAGCAGGAGCGCAAGAACAGTTTTTACTCTCTTTTCGGTGCCCACCTGCAAAAAGTTCGTAACAAGCGCCGGGAATTCATCATCTGTGGCAACTGGCACATTGCACACACCCCGGCCGATGTTCAGGATACCCAAAGCAACAGCACCGTCTCCGGGTTTCTGGCCGAAGAGCGCCAGTGGATGAACGAGCTGCTGGAGTCGGGCTACGTGGATGCGTTCCGTGAAATAAATTCCGACCAGGATGAGTTCAGCTGGTGGCCGGACGGCAACCGGGAGCACAACGGCTGGCGTACGGATTTCCAGATCGTGTCCGAAGGGCTCCGCTACGCGATTGACTATGGCGCAATCTACAAGTCCCGGGAGTTCTCAACCCATGCGCCGGTGATCATGGATTACGACGTCGAGCTATAGCTATAGCACCCTGCCCGGGCAGCTTGCCCGGCCCACAGCTCAGCCCTCCGCCAGCGCCGCTTTCTGCTTCCTCAGCAGCTCCTCAATTCCCGTGGATGCCAGATTCAGCATGCCATCCAGCTCTTCGCGGGAAAAGGTCTTCCCTTCAGCGGTGCCCTGTACCTCGATAAAACCCCCGGTCTCTCCCATGATCACGTTCATATCGGTGTCGGCGGCGAAGTCCTCGGGGTAATCCAGGTCAAGTACCGGGATACCGTTGTACACCCCCACTGACACCGAGGCGACCATCTGCACCAGCGGATCTCCGGTAATGAGCTTTTCACGCTGCAGGTGATTCAGCGCGTCAACCAGGGCGACGCATGCGCCAGTGATAGACGCGGTACGCGTACCGCCATCTGCCTGGATGACATCGCAATCGACCGTGATGGTGTATTCTCCCAGGCGCGAGAGATCGAGTGCTGCACGGAGGGAGCGGCCGATCAGCCGCTGAATTTCAACCGTGCGCCCGCCCTGTTTGCCGCGCGCGGCTTCCCGCCCCATGCGCGAGCCGGTGGAACGCGGCAACATGCCGTACTCCGCGGTCACCCAACCGCGCCCCTCTCCGCGCATGAAGCGTGGCACACCGGCCTCAACAGAGGCCGTACAGATCACTTGCGTATCGCCGAAGCACACGAGGACCGAGCCCTCCGCATGGCGGGTGTAATGGCGCGTGATACTGATATCGCGAAGTTGGTCGGGCGCGCGGCCACTGGGTCGCTGCATGGGATTGCCTCGTTGCGAAAAACCGCCAGTATACGCCAGCAGCATAACGATCACATCGTTCACACGACGGCAGCGCCGCTGCTCAACTGTCGGCAGTTCTGACAAGCTGCTACACTCGCTGCCTTCTCTGGGCAAAGGATCAGCAACGTGCCAGGCATACAGAGCATGACTGCTTTCGCGCGCGCAAGCGTGCAGATTCCGGCGGGAACGCTCGCCGTAGAACTGCGGTCGGTAAACCACCGCTACCTTGATTGCAGCTTCAAAGTGCCCGACTCGCTACGCGCGCTGGAATCGGGGCTGCGCGAACAACTGAGCACGGCGCTGAGTCGCGGCAAAGTCGACTGCCTGGTGCGCCTGCAACAGCAGGATGAACACAGCGGCGAGCCGGTTATCGATGAGTCAAGGCTCGAGAGCCTGCTGCAGGCCACGCAGCGTGTTGCCCGGCTCAGTGGCAACGCCACGCCTCCGGATTCTCTGCAGCTACTCCAGTTTCCAGGCATTTATTGCGCACCTGGGACCTCGGAAGAGGCCCTGATCGAGGCCACAGGCGAACTGTTTGCGCAGGCGCTGGCAGACCTGCAGGCCACCCGGAGCAGGGAGGGTGAAAAGCTTGCCACGCTGCTGCTGCAGAGGCTCGCGCAGGTTGAGGCTCAGGTGCACGCGACGCGGGAGCTTCTGCCCGAGATCATGCGTGCCCAGAGGCAGCGCATCACCCAGCGTATCGCCGAACTCAAAGTGGAGCTTGATCAGGGGCGCCTGGAGCAGGAGCTCGTGTATCTGGCGCAAAAAGCCGATGTAGACGAGGAGCTCGATCGCCTCGAGGCGCACGTGGGCGAAGTAAAGCGCACGCTGAAAAAAGGAGGGCCCTGCGGCAGAAGACTGGACTTCCTGATGCAGGAGCTCAACCGCGAGGCCAACACACTTTCGTCCAAATCCCAATCGGCCGGTACGACACTGAGTGCGGTGGAGCTCAAAGTGCTGATTGAGCAGATGCGCGAACAGATCCAGAATATCGAATAATGTCAGACAGCGGATACCTACCCAGTATGATCAGCACCGGCACCCTGTATACCGTATCGGCACCCTCCGGGGCCGGGAAGACCAGTCTGGTCAACGCGCTCGTGGCAAGGCGCAGCGATCTGCGCGTATCGGTGTCCCACACCACACGCGCGATTCGTCCCGGCGAGCGCGAAGGCATCAACTACCACTTTATCGAAGAAGAGGAATTCCTTGCCATGTTAGCGCGCTCGGAATTCCTTGAACACGCCAGGGTATTTGACAACCTCTACGGCACCTCGTCTGTCTGGGTCACCGAACAGCTCCAGGCAGGTGTCGATGTTGTGCTGGAGATCGACTGGCAGGGCGCGCGGCAGGTCAAGCGCGTAATGCCCGAAACCCGCTCCGTTTTCATACTGCCGCCCTCGCGAGCGACCCTGGTGGAACGGCTCACCACCCGCGGACAGGACGACCCGGCCACCATAGCGCGGCGCATGAGTCAGGCCGTCGAAGAAATATCGCACTACGTGGAGAGCGATTACCTGGTGGTAAACGAGAAGTTCGAGCACGCCCTGGGCGAGCTGGAGTCGATCGTCAATGCCGAACGCTCACGCACCGTGCACCAGCAGGTCCGCCTGTCGCACATGCTTCAGGACCTGCTCCAACCCTGATAGGGCCAGGCCGGAGCACCCGCAATAGCTGGTCCTGGTAGTGGCTCAGTTTGAAATCACGCACCGAGCATGAGGCGGCAAGGGCCCACTGAAACCGTGCGGCGACAGGACGTCGCCGCCCGGGCCTGTACAGGGATGTACGCGTTTTGGCGTGTTTCGGTGGGCCCTTGCCGCCTCATGCGTTCTCCCTGGCAAATATTCAAACTGGGCCTCTACCCTGGTCTTAATTCACTGGACTGCTACCGGGTTCTTCACGGTATAATTTAGGGTTCGTTCCGGGAGCCCGGCACTGGCGCATCGCGCCTGTCCGTGCACCTGCTTCAGATCAACCTGCGTATTCCGGCCCGGCGAGGGTCGTCAGCGCGCAACATTCGGGAAGTACATAAACATGGCTCGCGTAACCGTAGAAGATTGCCTTGATCACGTCGCAAACCGCTTTGAACTGGTGATGATTGCCAGCAAACGCGCCCGCCAACTGGCCACGGGCGGCAAGGACCCCATGGTCTCTGAGGCGTCCGACAAGCCCACCGTGGTGGCACTGCGCGAAATCGCAGAAGGCCTCGTGAATGTTGACATTCTTAATCGCGAAGAAGAAATCGACGCCGAGGACGAACTCGCTGAAGTGATGGATTCCAGCGAGGCACTGTAGTTTCCATGGGCATCAGCAGGCGTTTGTGAGATTGAGCACCATGCAAACCATTGATGCCCTGGACAATACCCTGCGCACCTATCTCCGGCCGGAACAGGCGAGCCACGTAAAGCGCGCCTACTACTTCGCCGAACAGGCCCACTACGGGCAGCGTCGACGCAGCGGCGAGCCCTATGTAACCCATCCCCTGGCCGTGGCAGGCATCCTCGCCGACATGCACATGGACCACCAGAGTCTCGCTGCGGCAATGCTGCACGATGTCATTGAAGACACCGGTATCAACAAGTCTGCTATCGGGGAGCAGTTCGGCTCTACCGTGGCAGACCTGGTGGACGGCGTGAGCAAGCTCACGCAGATGGAATTTGAATCGCTGGAAGAGAAGCAGGCGGAGAACTTCCAGAAGATGGCACTGGCGATGGCGCGCGACATTCGTGTCATTCTCGTCAAGCTGGCCGACCGGCTGCACAACATGCGCACGCTTGGCGTCCTGAATACCGGCAAGGCTCGCCGCATCGCTCGCGAAACGCTGGAGATCTATGCTCCCATCGCCATGCGCCTGGGTATGAACAACGTGCGCATGGAGTTTGAAGACCTCGGTTTCACCGCGCTCTATCCGATGCGCGCCAAGCGCATCGAGGTTGCCATCCGCCAGGCGCGTGGCAATCGCAACGAGCTGGTCGAGAAAATTCGCAACCAGATCCACGCCGCGCTCCAGCAGGAGGGGCATGACGTAGCGGTCGTGGGCCGCGAGAAACACCTCTACAGCATCTATCGCAAGATGAAATCGAAGCGTAAATCATTCTCCGAGATCATGGACATCTACGCTTTTCGAATTATCGTGGACAGCGTGGACACCTGCTACCGCGTGCTCGGCTGCGTGCACAGCCTGTACAAGCCCATCCCCGGTGAGTTCAAGGACTATATCGCTATTCCCAAAGCCAACGGCTATCAATCGCTGCATTCGGTTCTGATGGGCATGCACGGCGTGCCCATTGAGGTGCAGATCCGCACCCGGGAAATGGAGGATATGGCCAATAACGGCATCGCGGCACACTGGCTGTACAAGAGCGATGAGCAATCCGCGAACGGCAGTCATGCCCGGGCGCGGGAGTGGGTGCAGGGCCTGCTGGAAATGCAGCAACGCGCCGGCGACTCACTGGAGTTTATCGAAAGCGTCAAGATCGACCTGTTCCCGGACGAGATTTACGTGTTCACACCCAAAGGTCGAATCCTGGAACTGCCGCGCGGCGCCACCGCGGTCGACTTTGCCTATGCCGTGCATACTGACGTGGGTAACAGCTGCGTGGCATGCCGCATAAACCGCCGCCTTGCGCCCCTGTCGGAACCCCTGGAAAGCGGGCAGACGGTGGAAATTCTGACCTCCGCCGGCGCGCGACCCAACCCCTCGTGGCTCGACTACTCGGTTACCGCGAAGGCGCGCTCAAACATCCACCACTTTCTGAAAAACCAGACTCGCGAGGACGCCGTCGCGCTCGGCCGAACCCTGCTCGACAAAAGTCTTGCCAGCTTCGGCAGCAGCCTGGAACAGCTCGGCAAAGACAAGATCGACGCTTTCCTGCTACAGCACCATTTTGCGCAGCTCGAAGACCTGCTGGCCGACGTCGCTCGTGGCAACCGCCTCCCGACCATCACCGCACAGCTTCTGCTGAGCGAAGTGGAAAGTCACCCGCGCCAGAAGGGCGGCAACCACCCTGTAGCGATCTGCGGCACCGAGGGCTTCATGGTCAGTTACGCACGCTGCTGCCACCCAATCCCCGGCGATGCCATTGAAGGGTACCTGAGCTCCGAGAAGGGAGTAGTTGTGCACCGCGAAGAATGCAAGAACCTCGCGGACAAGCGCGACACCTCGGAACGCCTGGTGGCGTTGCGCTGGGATGATGCGGTGGAGGGTGAGTACCCGGTCGAGCTGCGCGTGGAAGTAGAGAACCGTCGCGGAATGATCGCGGTAATCGCGACACGCATCAACAGTATGGGCATTAACATCGAAAAGATCTCCACGGACAACAAAGACTACCAGTTCGCCTTCGTCAGCATGGAGATGATGGTAGAAAATCGTGTGCATCTCGCCAGAATCATGAAGCGTCTGCGGAGCATCACCCATGTGCGCAAGGTACTGCGCACGAAAAATTGAACTGCCGGTTGGTTGCGGCAGACAAACGGAGAACTGTGTTGAGCAATCGCGCTGTAATTTCCACACCATCCGCTCCCGAGGCTATCGGGCCATACTCCCAGGCAATCAAGGTCGGAAACACCGTTTGGCTGTCTGGACAGATTCCCCTGGTGCCCGACACCGGCGAGCTGGTAGCGGGCGACTTTCGCGCACAGGCTACCCAGGTCTTCACCAATCTCGCGGCAGTGGCGGAAGCGGCCGGTGGCAGCCTGAACCACGCTGTGAAATTTAACATCTCGCTCGTCGATCTGGCGGATTTCGCCACGCTCAACGAGGTGATGAGCGCATTTCTAACAGCACCGTTCCCGGCTCGAGCCTGTGTGCAGGTTGCAGCACTGCCCCGCGCTGCCGCCATCGAGGTAGAAGCGGTTCTCGCCCTGTAGTTGTCTGTCTCCAGCTGTTTCCGGTTGTTGCTGGTTAATTCGGGTTAATCAGCGCAAGCACTCGATTTCGCCGCACCTACAGGCCCAGCAGGGCGCCGTAGCCGCTGCGATAATCCGGGTATTTGAGGGTGTAACCACTGGCACGCAGTGCCTTGTTGGCGCAGCGCTTGTGTCCGGAGCTGTTGTGTCGAATGGGCTCCGCATTCCCCTCACTCTCCGCCCTCGCCACACCCAGCTTCCCGGCGAGCCAGGACTCCACCTCAAACCGGGGAGCGGGCGCATCATCCACACCGATATAAACCGGCGCCAGCACCTCACCAGCCTCCGCCAGCTGCAACAGGTGAACAATAAAGCCCGCGCAGTCTTCGCGATGAATGCGGTTGGTATAGCTCACAGGCCGCGGCGGACACATCTCGCCGCGGCTGATCCGCGCCAGCAGGCGACCGCCGGGGGTGCCGTAAATCCCGCCAAAACGTACCACGGAAGCCGCCAGCTCTGACTGCAGCAACAGTTGCTCGCCAGCAATAATGGCCTGCGCCCACTCGTCCCCGGTCGTTAGCGGGCTTTGTTCATCCACCCAGCCGCCATCGCGCTCGGCAAATACACGGGTGCTGCTGGACATAATAATATGGCGGGGACGATGTGCTCCCAGCCCCTGCAGGAGGTTTCGCATGGCGGTGTGAAAACCTGCACGATAGCCCGATGCGGAGCGGTCGGAGGGGTTGAATGTTGCTACGACAAAATCGGGAGCCAGCTGCTCGGCAAAATCCAGGCTGCCGGGCACAGTGTAGTCTGCAGCGTGTGCAATGAAACCCTCGGGCAGTTTTGCCGTGTTGCGCCGCACCGCCTCAACTCGCCAACCCCGCTGCAGGACGCTGAGCCCGGCCCGCGTCCCGATATCCCCGCAGCCAACCATCAATACCGACAGACACTTCATAAATTCATCACTCACTGGTTACACTAGGCACACCGCCACCAGACGATCATCATCATGACCCTAACAGAACTGCGCTACCTTGTGGCGCTGTCCGAAACCGGCCATTTTCGCAAGGCCGCGGAGCAGTGCAATGTCAGTCAGCCGACCCTGAGTATCGCTATCAAGAAACTCGAGGCCGAACTGGGCATCAGTCTTTTCGAGCGCTCACGTCACCAGGTAAGCACAACGCCCACGGGCGAGCGTGTTGTCGAGCAGGCGCGTACCGTGTTGAAGGAAACTCACAACCTGCTACAGCTCGCCGAGCTGGGCAAAGATCCCCTCGGCAGCATGCTGGCAGTTGGCGCTATCTTCACGGTCGGCCCCTACCTGTTTCCCCGGCTGGTCGGCAACCTGCAGGCTCTGGCCCCCAAAATGCCGCTGTTCATCGAGGAAAACTATACAGCGATCTTGCGCGGCAAGCTCGCCCGGGGCGAGCTCGATGCGGTTTTCGTCGCTCTCCCGTTCACCGAAACCGACGTGGTTGCCAAACGCGTGTACGATGAAGAATTTGTGGTTGTGCTGCCCGCGGGGCATGCTCTTGCCACGCGCAAGCGCATTGATCCGGCGGAGCTGGCACAACACCGCGTGCTGCTGCTGGGTGAAGGACACTGCTTTCGCGATCAGGTGCTGGAGGCCTGCCCCGGTCTGCAGCAGGCTATCCGGGCAGATCACGGACAGGGCCACGCGGTCGTGGAAGGGGGTTCGCTGGAAACGCTAAAGCACATGGTTGCCAGCGGCCTCGGTATTACCGTATTGCCCGGCTCTGCGGCAGAAATCGCAACCTATAAAGAGCAGACACTGATAGTGCGCCCTTTCACACGACCGGCACCCAAGCGCACCATCGCGCTGGCCTGGCGGGCCAGCTACCCGCGTCACGAAGCGATCGACATCATTGCCCGCGCAGTCAAGCCCGGATAGAACGCCAGTGGACGGGCTCAATCGGGTGGACGTACGCGAGCTGCGCGGAGTAGGACCCAAACTTGCCCGGACTCTGGCGGATTACGGCATACGCCATGTGGAAGAACTGCTTTTCCACCTCCCGCTGCGCTACCAGGACCGCACCCGCATCACCCCGATAGCCGCTGCGCGCGAAGGCTCCGATCTGCTCATTGAGGCAGAAGTGCGCGCCGCGGATATCGTCTTCGGCCGCAGGCGCAGCCTGGTGGCAAGAGTGCAGGACGGCTCCGGCACGCTGACCCTGCGCTTCTTTCATTTTTCGGCGGCACAGAAGAACAACCTGCAACCCGGTGCCCGCTTGCGCTGCTTTGGCCAGGTGCGTCGCGGCAGTTCGGGGCTGGAAATGTATCATCCGGAATACCAGAACCTGACCGTTGACACGGCGCCCATGGAGGACAAACTGACGCCGGTGTATCCAACCACCGCCGGCATATCCCAGCACCAGTGGCGCAGTCTCTGCGAACAGGCGCTGACGCGCCTGCGACGGGCCCGGGTAGAGGAATTGCTACCGACTTCAAAGGCTTTTCCCTACGATCTGACCGCCGCGCTGCAGTACCTGCACGCTCCGCCGCCGGATGCGCCGCTGGCGGAACTTGGCGAAGGCATGCACCCTGCACAGCTGCGGCTCGCGCTTGAAGAACTGGTGGCTCACAACCTGTCGCTGTTGCGTCTACGCGAGGAACAACAACGCCAGGGGGCCCCTCCCCTGCCATTTCGACCGCTCGTACTGGAAGAATTTCTCGCAACGCTGCCTTTTGATGCCACCGCCGCCCAACGCCGGGTGCTGAAGGAAGTAAGCGACGACCTCGGGCAGCCAACACCAATGCTGCGCCTCGTGCAGGGCGATGTGGGCTCCGGCAAAACGCTGATCGCCGCCGGAGCTGCCCTGCAGGCCATCGACAATGGCTTGCAAGTTGCCCTGATGGCGCCCACGGAGCTACTTGCAGAGCAGCACAGGCAAAACTTCCAGGCATGGTTCGAGCCGCTGGGAATAAAACTCGAATGGCTGAGCGGCCGACTGAAGGGAGCAAAGCGCAAATCTGCATTGGAGCGCCTTGCCTCCGGCGACGCGCAGCTCGCCATTGGCACCCACGCTCTGTTTCAGGACGATGTGCGCTTCGCCAGGCTCGGGCTGGTCATCGTGGACGAGCAGCACCGTTTTGGCGTGCACCAACGGCTAACACTCACCGAGAAAGGCGCCCGGGACTTGCGTCCGCATCAGCTGGTAATGACCGCCACCCCAATTCCCCGCACGCTGTCGATGGTGGCCTATGCGGACCTCGACTGCTCAATCATTGACGAGCTGCCTCCCGGCCGCAAAGCGGTCACTACTGTACTGGTGGACAACAGCCGGCGTGCCGAGGTGATTGACCGGGTCGCGGCTGCCTGCGCTGCGGGCCGCCAGGCTTACTGGGTATGCACCCTGATTGAGGAGAGCGATGTGCTGCAGGCGCAGGCGGCCGAGGCAACCGCGACGGACCTGCGCGCCGCGCTGCCCGAACTCAGCATCGGTTTGCTTCATGGTCGCATGCACGCAGCCGACAAGGCACGCACGATGCTCGCCTTCAGAGCCGGAGAAACAGCACTACTGGTGGCGACCACGGTTATCGAGGTGGGCGTCGACGTACCCAACGCCAGCCTGATGATTATCGAGAATCCCGAACGCCTGGGTTTGGCCCAACTGCACCAGCTGCGCGGCAGGGTGGGGCGCGGCAGCGACGCCAGTCACTGCGTTTTGCTATACCAGACGCCTCTATCCAACAACGGCAAGGAGCGCCTGGGCGCCATGCGGGAAAGCAACGACGGCTTCTTCATCGCCGAGAAAGACCTGGCGCTGCGTGGCCCCGGTGAGGTGCTGGGCACGCGCCAGACCGGGTTGATGGCCTTCCGCATTGCCGAGCTGCCCCGCCACAACCCGCTGCTGCCGGAAGTGCAGGCAATGGCCGGCCACATTCGTGCCCACTACCCTGAGCGTGTAGATGCCCTGATCAGCCGCTGGGCGGGCAGCCGCGAGCGTTTCGCACAGGTATGAGCCTGCCGGGCGATCAACTGCTCAACCCAGGATTGACGGCAATTCCTTCTGCAGTGCAAGTTTCTGTTTTGTGGCATCGCCGGTGAGGGCAAAACCGAGCAGCGTGCCGCTGGCGTCGCGGAATTCCGCCTTGACGCTGTTGCCGTCCTGTTCAATCACCCAGTCGCCCTCGGTTCCGGCCGCAATGGGCGACACCACCACCGGGCATGCCGGGGTTTTAATGGTTACCGGCATGGCGGGGTAGTTCACCTCCGTGGGCTCGCCCGCAAGTGTTTTGCCGAGCGCTTTCGCGGCGGCCATCAGGGGTGCAACATACACCAGCACATGGCCTTCCACTTCCGCGCAATCGCCCATCGCATAGACGTTGGGCGCGCTGGTTTCCAACAAACGATTGGTGACGATGCCGCGATTGGTCGCGAGGCCGGTCGCGGCAGCCAACTCGGTACGCGGTCGCACACCCACCGCCGAGACCACGATATCCGCTTCGATAAGTTCACCGCTGTCGAGGCTCACCGCCACCCCCTCGCCAGACTGGTTCACCTCGGTGACCAGCGGCCCGAAATGAAAGCGCGCGCCCATTGCTTCCAACTCTGCCTGCACGGCCCTGCCGGCCGCCTCGGGCAGCAGGGTCGGCAGGCAGTGGCCGAGCGGGTCGACTACCTCGACGGCAAAGCCGCCATTGATCAGGTCGTTGGTAAACTCACAACCGATCAGGCCGCCGCCAATTATGCACACCTTCCTGACCTTGTTCTTTTCTATCGCCGAGCGGAAATCAGCGTAGTCGGCAAGGTCATTCACCGAGTAAACAAGCTCCAGCCCGTCGCCCTTGATCGGCGGGCGAATAACCTCGGCACCCACCGCGAGCACCAGCTTCCCATAGTGAACCGCACTCTGTGCGTCCCCGACCTTGAGGAGCTGATTCGCGGTATCGATCTCGCTCACCTTGGTCATGGTCCAGACACTGGCCTTGAGCTGGCGGCCCATGCTGCCGGCATCCTGCTGCACGAGATCGGCGGGACCGGTTTCCTTGGTGTAGCCGGTGGAGAGCATCGGCTTGGAGTAGGACCGTCCGTCGTCAGCGGTAATCAGGATCAGCGGTGTCTCGGTATCGTGTTTGCGAAACTCCTTGGCAACCCCGTAGCCCGCGAGGCCGGTACCGAGAATAATCACTGGCGCGTGAACCCGGTCTACAACGGGGTCTTCATGGTGTGGCGTGTCCTCGACCGGCGCTTCTTCCAGCAGCTCGAAATCCTCCTTGCCGACCCCGCAGTCGGGACACAACCAGTCCTCCGGCACGTCCTCCCACCGGGTTCCCGGTGCAATGCCATCATCTGGCCAACCCTCTTTTTCATCGTAGATCAGGCCACAGACAATGCATTCCCACTTACTCATGGTGCTTCACTCCATCAATTCAGCTGTTCCCGAGGATTCCGGGCGGGCACGCCGGCATGCCACAGGCATGCTTTCAATGAGGCTCAACGGCCGGACGGGGGACAAAATTTGAGACCGAACACTATAGAGTCGTCGCATAAATGTGCAAGAGTTTTCTGGGCAGGGGGTCGCCGTCAGGGGCGACGCCACCGCAGTCTGCGACTTGCGCCATGCGGGGACTTGCAAGCACGCCGGTGATCAAGCATTCTCGCGACGTTCAGGAGGAGCCCTGCCATTGCGCCCCGATCTAAAAAAACCTCCGGGCAGCGCCGGCTCGCGCGCCCCGACAATGCGCACGAGACGTATCGAAACGGAGCCACGCTGGCGGCCGCAGCACCATTTCTGCAGCGCCACGCTGCCCCCCGGCACGCGCAATTGGTTGACCGACGACGGATCGCTTACCGCGCGCCTGAGCAGCCTGGGCAGGGGCGAATTTCGGGTGCAGCGCCTATCCCAGCAATGGGCTGTCCCGCTGGGCTCCGAGCGGCGCTTGCTGGGCGAAGCCCCGCGCCAGCTCGCGCTGGTGCGCGAGGTGGCGCTGTGGCTGGGCGATCATCCCGTGGTGTTCGCACGCAGCGTGTTCCCGGTTTCCAGCCTGACAGGCAGCCTCGGGCACCTCAAGCGCCTGCAGAATAAATCCCTGGGGGCTATTCTGTTCCGTCACCCCGGGATGCAACGATCGCCTTTTGAGCTGGCGTACATGCGCGGAGACTGCGACTACCTGCCTCCCGGGCTGCGCCAGGAGCGGCCTGCCTGGGGGCGTCGCTCGCGCTTCGACATAGCGGGCAACGGCCTGCTGGTCAGCGAGGTGTTTCTGCAGGCATTTACCCCCTGGCAGGCAACCCTGCCTGTCCATCGCAGCCAACGCGGAAGGGTAAACACTGCAATTCTCCCACCAACGCAGTAAGCTGCGCTTTTGACTGTAGACAATCCAGGCCCGATGAACAGCCCCTCACGGCTCAACGCTTACCTGCATCTCATCCGCTTTGACCGACCCATCGGCACGCTCCTGTTGCTCTGGCCCACGCTCTGGGCACTCTGGATCGCCGCCAGTGGCGTGCCGGACCTGGAGCTACTGGTCATTTTCACGGTCGGCACCTTCCTGATGCGCTCCGCCGGGTGCATCATCAACGATTTCGCTGATCGGCACCTGGATGGTGGCGTGGCACGCACCCGGGCCCGCCCGCTGGTGCTCGGCACCGTGAGCGAGCGCGAGGCCCTGCTGCTGTTCTTGATCCTGCTGGTGCTGGCTTTCGCGCTGGTTCTCCTCACCAATCGGCTCACGGTGATACTCTCGGTCGCCGCTGTACTGCTGGCGTCCACCTATCCATTCATGAAGCGCTTCACCCATATGCCGCAGCTGGTGCTGGGCGCCGCGTTTTCCTGGAGCATACCCATGGCATTTGCCGCCCAGCGCGATGCATTACCTCCCGCACTATGGCTGCTGTACGCGGGCAACCTGCTTTGGACAATGGCCTACGACACCAAGTACGCGATGGTGGATCGCGAAGACGATCTCAAGGTCGGCATCAAGTCCAGCGCCATACTTTTCGGCCGTCACGACCGGTTGATAGTCGGCGGCCTGCAGGCGGGCTGTCTACTTTGTCTGTATTTTGCGGGTCAGGCCTTCGGTATGGGCCTTGTCTATAACCTGTCGCTGGCCGCGGCGGCGGCATTGTTTGCTTATCAGCAACACCTGATTCGCAGCCGCGATCCGCAAGCCTGCTTTCGCGCCTTCCTGCACAACAATTGGGTAGGCATGGCGGTCTTCGCGGGCATCGCACTGCACTTCGCGTTTGGCGGACGCTGAGCAGACATGCGGGAGCCGGGCCCAGAGCAGCAAATCACCGCCGGGTTTGTCACCAGCCTGGCGGATATCAGCCCCGCGGCCTGGAACGCCCTGACAGGCGTGGATTACCCTTTCTTGCGCCACGAATTCCTTTTCGGCCTGGAGAAAACCGGCTGCACCACCGCCGAAACCGGCTGGCAGCCCTGTCATCTCCTGTTGCACTGTGGCGAGGAGCTGCAGGCAGTGATGCCGCTCTACCTGAAATCGCACTCCTACGGTGAGTATGTATTCGACTGGTCATGGGCAGATGCGTGGGCCAGCCGTGGCCTGTCCTACTATCCCAAGCTGCTGACCGCGATCCCGTTCACTCCCGCGGGCGGCCCGCGCTTCGGCACACGCGAGGGTCTCTCGGAAGAAGCCGCCGCACCGCTGCTGCTGAATGCCGTGCAACAGTTCGCCAGCGATCGCGAGCTATCCTCCTGGCACCTGCTGTTCCCGCCAGAGCCACTCAGTGCGACTTTGCAGAGCCAGGGAATGCACTGTCGGGAATCGGTTCAGTTCCACTGGTTCAACGAGGGCTATACGAGTTTCGATGATTTTCTGAACAGTTTCAGCAGCCGTAAACGAAAGTCATTGAAGCGCGAACGCAGACGCATCGCGGAACAGGGCCTGCAGATGACTACTCGCACAGGCAGGGACATTAGCGAAGAGGACTGGCAGCAGTTCCACCGTTTCTACCAACTGACCTATGCCCGGCGCAGCGGGCACGCTGGCTACCTGAGCCGTGAGTTTTTCCTCGAAACCGCGGCCAGTATGGGCGACCAGGTGGTGATGGTACTCGCCCACCACGGTAGCACCCCGGTCGCGGGCGCGCTCTGCTTCCGCTCCAGCGACACCCTGTACGGCCGTTACTGGGGCTGCGACCAGGAATTCGACTGCCTGCACTTCGAAGCCTGCTACTATCAGGGAATCGACTACTGTATTGCCAATGGGCTTTCCCGGTTCGATCCGGGCGCGCAGGGCGAGCACAAGATACAGCGCGGGTTTCGTCCCGTCACCACTTTGTCCAACCACTGGATTGCTGACCCGGCGCTATCCCTGGCGGTGGCCGATTTCACGCAACGTGAGGCCCAACACATCGCGCAGTACAAGGAAGACGGCGCCCGCCTGCTACCCTTCAGGCAGGAGTAATTACACGGACTGAATCCGGTTACCGGGGTTTTACGAGGCGTTGCACCATACCAGCAATCGATTGTTGGCGGGCATCTCATGGTCGCCGCGTAGCGTGAAACCGGCCCGCCGGGCCAGGGCATCCACTGCCTCGAAATCGCGAATGGCGCTATCGGGATGCTGTTGCGCCAGCCACTGGTCAAACCGCGCATTGCTGTCGCTGGTGTAGGCCCCACCGTAGTTGAATGGGCCGTATACCGCGAGCACGACCGGGGGCCTCGCTCCACGTGAGAGCGCATCAAATAACGCGCTTACGGCCTCAAACGACATGATGTGCAGACTGTTGGCGGTAAAAACTGCATCTGGAATCGCCACTGGCCACGGGTTGTCGCATACGTCGAGGGCCAGTTCGGGCAGGAGATTGTCGCCGGTATAGGCCGCACAGCGCGGGTGCAGTACCTTGAGATTCTGCGCAATATCCGTGGGTTGCCAGGTGAGGTAGGGCAGGTTCCCGGCAAAATAACACGCGTGCTGCCCGGTGCCGCTGCCGATCTCCAGCACGGCGCGGCACCCGGCAAACTCCCTGCGCAACACGCGGAGAATGGGCGCCTTGTTGTTTTCGCAGGCCTGGGAAAAGGGCAGGTTGCCAGCGGGGGCCAAAACCGTCAGCCCGGGGTTTTATCGCGCGTGAAAACCAGTTCGCGAGCATTCGACTGCGCTGTGTTATAGCGGTAGCCGTCCGCGCGGAATTTCTTCAATCCCGCCGGCTCGTCGAGCGCGTTATCAATGATGAAACGCGCCATCTGTCCCCGGGCTTTCTTGGCAAAAAAGCTGATAACGCGATACTTGTCGCCCTTCAGGTCCTTGAACACGGGGGTCACCACATCCGCCTCGAGCTCTCCCGGACGTACCGCCTTGAAATACTCGTTGGATGCCAGGTTGACCAGCACGCGCGACCCGGATTTGCCCAGCTGTGTATTCAGAGAGCGCGAGATGCTGTCGCCCCAGAATTCATACAGGTTGTTACCGCCGCTGTTTGCAAGTTTCAGCCCCATCTCAAGCCTGTAGGGCTGCATAAGATCAAGGGGGCGCAACACGCCATAGAGGCCGGAAAGAATGCGCAGGTGCTTTTGCGCAAATGCGAGCTGCTCTCTACCCATGGTTTCTGCCTCAAGGCCGGAATACACATCGCCCTTGAACGCGAATATGGCCTGCTTGGCATTGTCCAGGCTGAACGGCAACTCCCAGTCCATAAAGCGCTGGTGGTTGAGCCGCGCAATCTGTTCACTGACGCCCATCAGCGAGCGAATAGCCGACGGGCTGAGGGCGCGCGCGTCAGCCACAAGCTGCGCCGAACGTTCGACAAACTCGGGCTGCGTTGTCCTGCGCGTGGTGGGCGGAGTCTCGTAGTCGAGGGTTTTGGCCGGGGAGATAACAATCAACATGCGCTGGTTTCCGCTACAGTGGGGCCGGGCGCACATCACCCGGCGCGTCGGGCTATGATACTCTGCGCACCAATAATCAAAAAGTCCTGTCGAGCCCAAACTTGCTGCGCAACCTCATCCATTATATTGATGCGTTCACCGACTACAGCGGCAGGTTGCTGGCGTGGCTCGCATTGGCCATGGCCTTGACCACGGCCCTCATCGTGGTGCTGCGCTACGGCTTCAATATCGGCAGCATACCCGCACAGGAAATGGTGACCTACATGCACGGCGGCCTGTTTCTGTTGGGTGCGGCCTACGCACTGAAAGCGGGCGCACACGTACGCGTGGATATTTTCTATCGCCGCTTCAGCGCCCGCGGCAAAGCCTGGGTCGACAGCATTGGCGCAATCCTGTTTTTGTTTCCGCTGTGCGCGTTCATACTCATCAGTAGCTGGGACTATGTCCTGGAATCCTGGTCGATGCGCGAAGCCTCGCCCGAACCCGGCGGTATTCCCGCGGTGTACCTGCTCAAAACCCTGATTCCACTGGCGGCCCTGACACTGGCACTGCAGGGCATCGCAGAGCTTTTGCGCAATGCTTTCGCTCTGATGGATGGTAGGTAGCGCCGATGGATTTTATCGCCATCTACCTGTTTCTCGCCGTGTGCCTGATGCTGATGCTGGGCTACCCGGTGGCGTTCACGCTCGCCGGCACCTCGCTGGCATTCGCCGCTGGCGGCATATTGCTGGGCGTATTTGACGCCGGCTTCCTCTCGGCGCTGCCGGGGCGCATCTTCGGCACCGTCAACAACACCACACTGATTGCCGTGCCTCTGTTCATACTGATGGGAACCATTCTGGAGAAATCCCAAATCGCGGAGGAATTACTCGAGAGCATGGCGCGTTTGTTCGGTGGCCTGCGCGGTGGGCTGGGTATCTCGGTGGTGGTAGTGGGCATGTTCCTGGCCGCGAGCACCGGCATAGTAGGTGCCACCGTCGTCACCATGGGTCTGCTGTCGCTGCCCAGCATGCTGCGCAGTGGTTACAGCCCCGCACTGGCCTCCGGCACCATTGCCGCAACCGGCACACTGGGCCAGATAATCCCCCCCTCCATCGCACTGGTGCTGTTGGGGGACGTTCTTTCCAACGCCTACCAGCGGGCGCAGCTCACTATGAACATCTTCAACCCGCAGACCGTTTCGGTGGGCGACCTGTTCGTCGGCGCACTGATTCCGGGCCTCCTGCTGGTGGCAATGTACGTTTTCTACCTGCTGGTGCATGCCGGCCTGAAACCACAGGCAGCGCCGCCATCCCGTGCGCCGAGCATTGCGCTCTCCACCGTATTGATGGGCTTGCTGCCACCACTGGCCTTGATCTCGCTGGTGCTCGGTTCGATCCTCGCGGGCGCCGCCACGCCCACGGAGGCCGCGGGTATCGGCGCGGTCGGCGCCCTGGTGTTGGCCTGTGCGAAACGCCAGATGACGCTGGCGAGGCTGACGGCGGCGCTGCGCAGTACGCTCGAAGTGACCAGTATGGTGTTCATGATTCTGGTGGGCGCGGCGGTGTTTTCGCTGGTGTTCCGCGGTTTCGGGGGTGAAGAACTGGTACAGGGATTTTTCCACTCGCTGCCCGGCGGTGTGGTTGGGGCGACACTTGTCGTAATGCTGGCCATCTTTCTTCTCGGCTTCATCCTGGATTTTATCGAGATCACCTTCGTCGTGGTGCCGATTGTGTCCCCCATACTGTTGGCAATGGGCGTTGACCCGATCTGGCTGGGAATCATGATCGCGCTCAACCTGCAGACATCATTTCTAACACCCCCCTTCGGTTTTGCACTGTTTTACCTGCGCGGGGTTGCGCCCGAAAGCGTTGCCACTGGCGCTATCTACCGCGGTGTAATACCTTTTATACTCCTCCAGCTCCTGCTGATGGCCGCGCTGTGGTTCTGGCCCGCCATGGCCACCTGGCTGCCCGGAGTTATCAATTAAATCAACACCTTTCACTCAGACACCGTGACGATGACAATGACGATGACAAGGACAGGGACATGAGCGACATCGATACCACTCCAATGCCCCAGGGCGATCTTTGCCTGCAAACCGTTGCCATGCCCAAGGATACCAACGCCACCGGGGATATTTTCGGCGGCTGGCTGTTATCCCAGATGGACATTGCCGGAATGATTGCCGCCGGGGAGGTGGCCGGGGGCCGGGTGGCAACCGTGGCTATCGACGGCATGGCATTTCTCACCCCGGTGCATGTGGGGGCGGTGGTATCGTGCTACTGCGATGTGCTCGAGATAGGCCGCAGCTCAATCCGTATCGTGGTCGAGGTCTGGATCAACTCCCAGCACGATGGTGAGCCGATCAAGGTGACGGAAGGGGAGTTTGTTTTCGTCGCGATCGATCAAAATGGCAGGACCCGCGCAATCAAGCGTTGAAACCGCTGCACGCACCGACCAACCGGCAACTCTAATAGGCTTCATCGCCAAGCACGCTATCGCGCACATTGATGTAGGACTGCTCTGAAATGTGGTGGTAGTTGCGCGCGCCCTCATAGAAATCCCGGTACGACGCATACACCCTGGCGGCCAGTGGGTCTTCCGCCACCAGTTCATCCAGCGCCTGTCGGGTTCCAGCCCAGAGTGCGCGCAAAACATCGTCGGGCAGGCGTCGTAGCTGTACATCGTGCTCATCCACCAGCCGCTCCAGCGCAGCATTGTTGCGCGCCGTGTATTCGTCGAGCATGTCCTGGTTCACCGCGCGTGCCGCGTGCTGCACGATGGCCTGTAAATCCTCGGGCAATGCCTCAAGGGATTGCCTGTTGACGATGAACTCGAGCATGGCGCCGGGTTCATGCCACCCGGGGTAATAATAATACCTCGCCACTTCGTGAAACCCGAAAGCCAGGTCGTTGTAGGGCCCGACCCACTCCAGCGCGTCAATCACGCCGGTCTGCATGGAGGTGTAGAGTTCACCGCCAGCAATCCGCACCGCCGTCCCTCCGGCCGCGGCAAATACCTCGCCCGCCAGGCCGGGTATGCGCATCTTGAGACCCCTCAGGTCGTCTATCGAGTTGATCTCGCGGTTGAACCAGCCCGCCATCTGCACGCCGGTACTGCCGCCGGCAAACGGCACCAGATTGTAAGGTGCATAGGCTTCTCGCCAGAGCTCGATACCTCCACCGTAGTGCAGCCAGCCGTTCATCTCCTGGGCGTTCATGCCGAAGGGCACGGCGGTAAAAAACACCGCGGAAGGGACTTTGCCCTTCCAGTAATACGCGGCGCCGTGACCCGCATCCGCGGCGCCCTGCGAGACGGCGTCGAATACCTCCATCGCCGGCACGATCTCCCCGGCGCCGTACACCCGGATCGTCAGTCGTCCCGCGCTCATTGCCTCCACATAGCTGGCAAAATTCTCAGCCGCCAGGCCCAATCCCGGAAGATGCCGTGGCCAGGTTGTCACCAATTTCCAGGTATACTGCTCGCCGCCGGACGCGCTTTGCTCCTGCCGGTCGCGCGAGAGGCCATCGCCGCTGGAGACATCCCGGACCCAGAGGCCGATCGTTGTCACCAGGACCGCGAGCAGAACCAGTATGATCAACGGTGAATAGCGTGTTTCGACTGAGGCTTCGCCCATAGCCCGGACCTTTCCCATTCTTCTCGTTATAACAGCTGAAGGTTGGCGTACTGCAGAACCAGCCACTTGCCGCCTTCTGCGTCGAAATTCACCTCGACGCGCGCGCTGGCACCGCGACCCTCAAAGTTTAGCACGACCCCCTCGCCAAACACCTGGTGGTAAACGCGCTGACCGAGTGACAACTCTGTGTCCGGCACCTGTGCCTGCGTCAGGCTGCTCACCGGCTGCAACACCGTGCCGTGCAGGCGAACCTCCTGCAGCAACTCCGCCGGAATTTCCCGTACAAAACGCGACAGCGTATTGAAGTTTTCACTGCCGTGCAGACGGCGGCTCTCGGCATAGGTCATCACCAGCTTTTCCATGGCTCGCGTGATGCCCACGTAGCACAGGCGCCGCTCTTCCTCCAGGCGACCAGGTTCATCGATGGACATACGGTGCGGGAACAGGTTTTCTTCCATACCGGCGAGGAAAACCAGTGGAAATTCCAGGCCCTTGGCCGAGTGCAGCGTCATCAACTGTACGCTCGCCTGATGCTCGTCGGCCTGAGCATCCCCGGCATCGAGCGCGGCGTTGTCGAGGAATTGCTGTAACGGCGAAAGCTCGCTTTCCTGGGCAACAAACTGTTTTGCGGCGCTCACCAGTTCCTCCAGGTTTTCCACCCGCGCCTGACCTTTTTCGCCTTTCTCCTTGCGATGATACTCGAGCAGGCCGGAGGCGTGGTTGGCGTGCTCCACGAGCTCCTCCAGGGCCATTGCATCGGTGCCATTGTCGAGTTCGTTGATGAGTACCTGAAAGCCCTCGAGTGCGGCCAGGGCCCGCACAGGCAGCAGTTTTTCTTCGGCCAGCACCTGCATTGCGGACCACAGCGGTAATTGCCTGTCGCGCGCGCATTCTCGCAGTACCTCCAGGGTCTTGCTGCCGATGCCGCGTGGCGGCGTGTTGATTACCCTCTCAACCGCGGCATCGTCACTGCGGTTGGCAAGTAACCGCAGGTAGGCCAACGCGTTGCGGATTTCCAGGCGCTCATAAAACCGCTGCCCGCCATAAATACGGTAGGGTATATCGGCACGAATGAGCGCCTCTTCCAACACCCTCGACTGCGCATTGGAGCGATACAGGATCGCCGCTGAGTCACAGCTGTTGCCGTTTTCCAGCCATTGCTCGATCTGCTCGACGATATAGCGCGCCTCATCGTGTTCGTTGTAGCCTGCATAGAGGCTTATCGGTTCGCCTGTTTCGCCCGCCGTCCACAATTCTTTACCCAGACGACCCGCATTATTGGCGATTACCCCGTTGGCCGCCTGCAGGATCGTTTGCGTCGAGCGGTAATTCTGTTCGAGACGCACCGTACGGGTACCGCTGAAGTCACTGGCAAAGCGTTGGATGTTTTCGATCCGTGCGCCGCGCCAACCATAGATCGACTGGTCATCATCGCCCACGGCGACCACTGGAATCCGGGCACCCGCCAGCACCCGCAGCCAGGCGTACTGAATCGTGTTGGTGTCCTGGAACTCATCGACGAGAATCTGGCGGAAACGCCCCTGGTAGTGCGCGAGTACATCCGGTTTTTTTAACCAGAGTTCGTGCGCACGGAGCAATAGCTCGGCAAAATCCACAAGCCCGGCGCGCTCGCAAGCGGCTTCATAGGCGCGATATACGCGCAGCATGGTAAGGGCAAACAGGTCGCCAGGCGGCGCGTCGACATGCGCGCTGCGCAGGCCCTCGTCTTTTTGCGCATTGATGAACCAGACGGCCTGTTTGGGAGGCCAGCGGGCCTCGTCCAGCTCGAGCTCACGGCAGACACGCTTTACCAGGCGAAGCTGGTCGTCGGCATCCAGGATCTGGAAATTCTGCGGTAACCCGGCCTCCTGCCAGTGCGCTTTCAGCAAGCGGTGGGCAAGGCCGTGGAAAGTTCCCACCCACATGCCTCGAGTGGGAAGCTGCAGCATTTCCTCGATACGCCCGCGCATTTCCTTTGCCGCTTTATTGGTGAAGGTAACCGCCAGAATAGACCAGGGAGAGTAATCCTCCGCACGGATCAACCAGGTGATCCGGTGCACCAGTACGCGTGTTTTGCCACTGCCCGCACCGGCCAACACCAATAGATTACCGCTCTCGGCGGCGACCGCATCGCGTTGCGCTTCGTTCAGGGGAGAAAGGATATCGGATACATCCATCGCCGCATTCTAACGGACTGCGCGGGACGAACGTACTCTTTCTGTCGCCTTTGGAGAGCTGATTTGCCCGGGGCCGACGATAACAATAATTGCACAGCATCGACGAGCGCCATCGGCGGATTTGTCTGGTATGATGCCCTCACGCTTCTAACTCACAGGTGCGGTCGGCTATGAAAGAAGAACACGAGGCGCCCCCTCACTCCAGCCACCAGCCCCTCCCCGGGTTTACCAACAAGCGAAAATCCACCGACACCGATCCCTTTAGCGAACCGTCTTACTCTGTTGACGATGAGGCCTTTGATGAGCCAGATAGAGACCGGGACGTGGCCGCGGGTTTCCGCGAAGAGCGCTTCGATGAAGATGCGGCCTTTGACGACCTCCTGCCCGAAGAACTGGAGGAAGATGAGGAATCGCTGTTCGCGGAGCAATCTGAATTCCTGCGTTCCGAACGCGGTCGCCTCGCCGCCTACACGCCAAACAAGGATCTCAATATCGAATGGGAAGAAGACCTGAACGAGCAACCAGCTCACCGGCCCAGGGCTGTGCCCGCTACTGAAGAGGAAGACTGGCCGGGAGCACAGGCAGAGCATGACGTGTGGCAGGAACGCGACGACGACGAAGTCGCTGCGGCCGAGGAGTGGGAGGAAGAGGAAGAGTACGAGGTGGAAGACTTTGAACAGCGGGGATGGCCCATAGGGCTGATTGCAGTCGGCATCATAGCGTTGCTTATGGTGGTGGCCGGCGGCTACGGCATCGTGCAACAGCGTGCCACCACCCAGGAGGAGGTCCTGGAACTACGCGCGGCTCTCGCGACGGCCGTCAGCCCGGAGGAGGTCAGCGAAAGTCGAACGGCCCTGCAGGAAGCCAACGAACGCAACTTTGAACTGACCGCCCGGACCGAAACACTCGAGCGCGAAAACCAGCGCCTGCAGGACATGGTTGCCGGCCTGGAAGCCCAGATTCAGGCGCAGGAGGCCGTTCCTGACCCGGCCGCACCCGCCGCCACGTCGACCGATACTCCAGCGGCGCCCGCCCGGGTTTCGCCAGCGGTAGTTGAAAAAGACGTGCCGGTGAGTGCATCCAGCGCCCCGGCAGCGAGCGGGGACTGGTTCGTGAACTTCGGCTCATACGGGCAGCGCGCTGTAGCGGAACGCTGGAGCACCCGTCTGCAGCCTGAAGCCGGCAGCGTCATCGTGGCCGAGGGCGCCCGCGACGGCAACACCTTCTACCGGGTGCGCGTCATCGGCCTGAACGACCGGGCGGCCGCCGACAGGGTTGCGAGCAAACTGGAGCAGAAGTGGGACCTGCCGAAACTGTGGGTCGGCAGGGAATAGCATACTGGCGATCCTCTTGGCAGCGACGCGCTGGCCTGTTACTGTCGTTTTCCCCGCTTACCAAGGGATTTACTATGAAATATATCGCTCTCACTCTCATCTGCCTGCTCACCGCGGGCACCGCTATCGCCCAGGACTGCACAGCACCTACTGAGCCCGAAATTCCCGACGGGAGCTCTGCCAGCATGCAACAAATGCTCGAAGGGCAACAGGCGGTGAAGGCTTTCCAGGACGCAAACGCGGACTATATGGACTGTCTCGACCCGCAGATCGTGGAGGCTACCAATAAGGCAACGGCAGAAGAGGCGTCCGATGCAGACCGCGCCGCGCTAAAGTCGCTCGAGGATGCCTATAACAAGGCCGTATCGCGCGAAGAAGGCGTTGCCGGCGAGTTCAACACGCAGATCCGCGAGTACAAGGAAGCCAACCCGGGCTAATCCACCCAGTACCGCCACACAGCGCCGCATCCGCGGCGCTTCCATGCTTGCCCCATTCACACGCAGCGACAAGCTTGCGCCGCGACTTTATGTGGCCCAGCCCCCTGACGCGACCACCTGCTGCAACCCTATTCCACCGTGACCGATTTCGCCAGGTTCCTCGGCTTGTCGACATCGGTGCCCTTCTGCACCGCCACGTGGTAGGAGAGCAACTGCAGCGCAACGGTATACACGATGGGCGCGACTACCTCGGGACAATGAGGCATTTGCAGTACTTTCACCCGCGGCTCACTGCTGAATCCGGATTCCCGGTCGGCAAACACAAACAGTTCGCCACCCCGGGAGCGCACTTCTTCGAGATTGGATTTGAGTTTTTCCAGCAACTCATCATTGGGCGCGACAGCGACCACCGGCATGTCGTCATCCACCAGGGCAAGCGGACCGTGTTTTAGTTCACCCGCCGGATAGGCCTCCGCGTGAATATAGGAAATTTCCTTGAGTTTCAGCGCCCCTTCCATGGCGACCGGGTAGTGGATTCCACGGCCCAGGAAAAGTGCGTGACGCTTGGGAATAAATTCTTCAGACAACCGCTCTATAGCCCCATCAAGCTTCAAGGTCTGATGCACATAGGTCGGCAGATTGCGCAACGCCGACAATATCTCCTCCTGACGCGCCTCGCGCATGCCGCGACGCCGACCCAGGGCAAGCGTCAACATCAACAGGCCGACCAGTTGCGTGGTAAACGCCTTGGTCGAGGCTACGCCGATCTCCACGCCTGCGCGTGTCAGAAATACCAGGTCACATTCGCGAACCAGGGAACTGTTATCCATGTTCGAGATCACCAGGCTGCCAATAAACTCGCCTTCGGCGGCATTGCGCAGAGCCGCCAGGGTGTCGGCTGTCTCGCCGGACTGTGAAATGGCGACCAGTAACGTACCCGCGTGCTGCACGCGTTTGCGATAGCGGAATTCCGAGGCCACCTCCACTTCGCAGGCCACACCCGCGAGTTCCTCCAGCCAGTAACGCGCAACCATGCCAGCGTGAAAGCTGGTGCCGCAGGCGACGATCTGGACAGTCTCCACGCGATCGAACATCTCACCGGCGCCACGCCCAAAGCTCTCCTCGAGCTGCAGATAGTTCGCTGCACCGCCAAAAGTGGCATCCAGTGCGTGCGGCTGTTCGTAGATCTCCTTGATCATGTAGTGATCAAAGTCGCCCTTGTCTGCCGCTTCCACCGCCTCGGAAATACGCGTGCGCGGGCGTACCACCGCGGTACCGTCGCGGGCGAATATGCGTACGCTGGCGGGCGATATCTCCACCAGGTCGCCTTCTTCCAGGTAAATGAAGCGGTCTGTTACCTGGCGCAGGGCCATCTGGTCGGATGCGAGAAAATTCTCGCCTATACCAACGCCCACCACCAGCGGACTGCCCTTGCGCGCACCTATCACATGTGTGGGTTTCGAAGTGTCAATTGCGGCTAGCGCATAGGCGCCCCGGAGTCTGTCAACTGTGGTGCGCATCGCCTCAAAGAAGCTGGCACCGCGCTCCAGCTCGCGGTGCAGCAGATGGACAATGACCTCGGTATCGGTGGCGGAGAGCATCTGATATCCGGCGGCCAGCAACTCTTCGCGCAGTTCCGCGTGATTTTCAATAATGCCGTTGTGCACCAGCGCAATGCGGTCACCGGACACGTGTGGATGCGCATTGATCTGTGAAGGTTCGCCATGCGTGGCCCAACGCGTATGCGCTATGCCGGTATTGCCGTGATGAGGTTCGCTGGTCTGCACGGCTTCAAGCTCGCTCACTTTACCTTTCCGCTTGTGCAGCTGGAGCGCGCCCGCGTCGTCTATGAGCGCCATGCCTGAAGAGTCATAGCCGCGGTATTCAAGCCTGCGAAGCCCTTCCAGTAGAATTTCGGATACTTCCCGCCGCGCCGCGGCGGCAACGATGCCACACATAGTTCAATCCCCGGAGGAGGTTTTAGCTGGTCGCTCCCAGCCGGGTATGTTGCGCTGCCGCGCACGACCCACAGCGAGCTCCCCTGACTCAACACTTTTGGTGACGGTAGATCCCGCACCGATAAAACCCTGTTCGTGAATCGCAAGCGGCGCCACCAGTGTGCTGTTGGAGCCGACAAAAACACCCGGGCCAATTGTAGTTCGGTGTTTGTTGGCGCCATCGTAATTGCAGGTGATGGTTCCGGCGCCGATATTCACCCGCTCGCCCATGTCGCAGTCGCCAATGTAACTCAGATGATTGATCTTGCTGCCCGCACCGATGTTCGCGTTCTTGGTTTCGACAAAATTTCCGACGCGGGAATTCTCGGCCAGCACAGTGCCGGGACGCAGGCGCGCGAAGGGCCCCACGTTGCAGTTGGGACCCACTGTCACCTCTTGCAGGTGGCACATGGGGTGTATCATCGCCCCGTCCTCCACCTTCACATCACGCAGCACGCAATTGGCGCCGATAGATACTCCGCGCCCCAGGGTGACCCGACCCTCAAAAACCACGCCTACGTCGATAAACACATCCTGGCCACAGGCAAGGCTGCCACGAATATCGATGCGCGCCGCATCCGCGATACTCACCCCCTCCCGCAGCATTGCGTGCGCCTGGCGCAGCTGGTATTCCCGCTCGACGGCATTCAACTGCACCCGGTCGTTCACGCCGAGAATTTCCAGCTCGGACCCGGCTGCGCAGGTCGCGACTGACTTGCCCTCGGCAACCGCCAGGGCCAACACGTCGGGTAAATAGTATTCACCCTGCTGATTGTGGTTTTTCACCCGCGGGAGGTAGGCAACCAGGTCACGACACGGAGAAGCCAACAGGCCGCTATTGATTTCCCGTACCAGCAATTCGTCAGGGGAGGCGTCCTTGTGTTCCACCACCGCTTTCAGTGCCCCTGTCGCATCGCGCAGGATTCTACCGTATCCCGTGGGGTCCACGAGTTCCGCCGTGAGCAATGCGGGGCCGGCATGGGCGGCAGCAACCAGCCGCTGCAGCGTTTCAACCCGCGTCAGCGGCACATCACCGTAGAGCACCAGCACCACACTATCGGCGGCCACCGCAGGCAATGCCTGGGCCACTGCGTGCCCGGTACCCAGTTGTTCCTGCTGCTCCACCCAGTTGATCGGATAGGCCGACAGCGCCTCACGCACCTGGTCGCCCGCGTGACCAATCACCACATGCAAGGCCACCGGGTTTAGCTGCTGCGCCGCACCGATAACATGCTCGAGCAGCGGCCTGCCACCTACAGGATGCAAAACTTTAGGCAGTTCAGACTTCATGCGGGTGCCCTGACCCGCTGCGAGGATAATAACTTCTAGCTTCATGGTCTATTCGCTGTCGGTGGCCGATTGCGCCAATTTATCTGATATTTTTTGACAGGTTGGATTCACAAGGTCCATATTAAACGGACACTTAAAGAGCGCAACGCATTTTGTCACAAAAAGTATGACAACGAGCAAGCTCGACGCCCTGACCCGGCTCGGTCTGGATAACAGGCAGATTCAGGTTTATAGCGCGCTGCATAAACTGGGGCCCGCATCCATCCGCGCAGTAGCAGCAGATGCGGGAATCAATCGCGGCAGCACCTACGAAACCCTCAAGCAGCTTGTCGCAATGGGCCTGGTGAACTATCTACCGAGGGGCCGGCGACGCGTCTTTCAGGCAGAAGACCCGGACCGACTGCTTTCGCTGGGAGAAAGCCAGCAACAAGCGTTGGAGCAGGCCATGGAAGACCTGCGCAAGGAGATCATTCCGGCGCTTCGGCAGTCGCGCACCGCGTTCAGCCCTGGCAATGTGCGTTTTTATGAAGGTGATGATGGCGTAGAACTTGTCTTGAGGGATATTCTCGATAGCGCGGCGCGCACGGAAAGTAAATCCTATTCGGTCATTTCGACCAAAACGCTGCGGGAACATCTTTACCGCCCGTTTCCCAACTTCACCAGGCAACGGGTGCAGCGTGGCATCCAGGTTCGCGTGATCGCGGTGGGTGAAGGTGGGGACGACGCCGAACTGGCACAGCGCAAGTGGCTGCCGGCCGGCGCCGGCACCGATGCATCATACATCGCCATCTATCCGCCCAGGGTAGCGATGATCACTCTCGCTGAAAGTAATTACCCGGTCGTGGTAATCATTGATTCCGCCGCGATCGCATCCACTCAACAGCTTATGTTCGATACTCTCTGGCGGTTTCTATAACACTATGCACGCCGGGCACAACCACACCCCGGCACAAGGATGCAGGGCGGGAGTGAATGTTTATCCGCGCCCGGCCCGGTTCTTCATCTTGCGCAAGGTTGCAAGTTGCGCGGCGGCCTCCGCCAACTGGGCAGACGCACGGCCATAGTCGAAATCACCGGTCTGGTTGGCCAGGGCGTGCTCTGCTTCTCTACGCGCTTCCTCGGCTGCAGCCTCGTCGACATCGTGTGCACGCAAGGCTGCGTCCGCAAGGATAGATACGACACCCGGCTGCACTTCCAGAAAACCACCCGAGACGTAGTACACCTCTTCATTGCCCGAGGCAGTCACGACCCGTACGGGCCCGGGAACCAGTGAAGTCAGCAAAGGCGCATGGCCGTAACTCACACCGAGTTCACCCATGTCGCCCGTAGCCACCAGCAGCTCCACCAGCCCGGAGAAAATTTCCTCTTCGGCGCTCACGATGTCGCAGTGAATTGTCATTGCCATATCCCGGCCTCACTCGTCCCTGTTAAAGGGTCTTCGCCTTCTCGACTGCCTCTTCGATACCGCCGACCATGTAGAAAGCCTGCTCCGGCAGATGGTCGTATTCACCGGCAAGAATGCCTTTGAAACCGGCGATGGTGTCTTTCAGGGACACATACTTGCCGGGCGAACCAGTGAAGATTTCGGCCACGTGGAAAGGCTGGGACAGAAAACGTTCTATCTTGCGCGCCCGGCCCACGGTCTGTTTATCTTCTTCCGACAGCTCATCCATGCCCAGGATGGCGATGATGTCTTTCAACTCTTTATACCGCTGGAGCACCGACTGTACACCGCGCGCGGTATCGTAGTGGTCGCTGCCGATCAGCAGGGGATCAAGCTGGCGGGATGTAGAATCCAGCGGGTCAACAGCGGGGTAGATGCCCTTGGCCGCAATATCCCGCGACAACACAACTGTGGCGTCAAGGTGCGCGAAGGTGGTTGCCGGCGATGGGTCGGTCAGGTCATCCGCGGGCACATAGACCGCCTGGATGGATGTGATGGAGCCCACTTTGGTGGAGGTAATACGCTCCTGCAGCACACCCATTTCCTCCGCCAGCGTGGGCTGGTAACCCACCGCCGAAGGCATCCGTCCCAGCAGCGCCGAAACCTCGGTGCCCGCGAGCGTGTAGCGATAGATATTGTCGATAAACAACAGTACATCGCGGCCCTCGTCACGGAATTTCTCGGCCATGGTCAAACCCGTGAGCGCCACGCGCAGGCGGTTACCGGGCGGCTCATTCATCTGGCCGTATACCATTGCCACCTTGGAGTTGGAAAAATTCTCCACGTCCACAACCTTGGATTCCTGCATTTCATAGTAGAAATCGTTGCCTTCCCGGGTACGTTCGCCCACACCGGCGAACACCGAAAGCCCCGAGTGCTCGGTTGCGATGTTGTTGATCAATTCCATCATGTTTACGGTCTTGCCCACGCCGGCACCGCCGAACAGGCCGATCTTGCCCCCCTTGGCGAAGGGGCATACCAGGTCGATTACCTTGATGCCGGTTTCCAGCAACTCTTCGGCAGCGGCGAGCTCTTCATAGGTGGGCGCGTCGCGGTGGATGGCTGCGCGCTCTGTTTCCCCTATTGGCCCACATTCGTCTATCGGGTTGCCGAGAACGTCCATAATGCGGCCGAGTGTTTCCAGGCCGACGGGCACCGAGATAGGTGCTCCGGTGTTCTCCACAGAGAGGCCCCGGCTAAGGCCTTCCGATGAGCCCAGTGCAATTGTCCGCACTACGCCATCCCCCAACTGCTGCTGCACCTCGAGGGTCAGTGACTTTTCACCCACCATCAATGCATCGTAAATCTGCGGAACGCTGTCACGCGAAAATTCCACGTCAATGACCGCGCCAATGATTTGTACGATTCGTCCGCTACTCATGTCCGGATCCTCTGTTCCCAAGTTCAGTGCTTGCCCGGAGCCCACAGGGCATCCGTCGAATTCTGTGATGCTTAACTGATTGCCGCTGCACCGCTGACAATCTCGGAAAGCTCCTGTGTGATCGCCGCCTGCCGCGCCTTGTTGTAAACCAGCTGCAGGTCGTCAATAAGGTCGCCGGCATTGTCGGTCGCGTTTTTCATGGCCAACATCCGCGCGGCCTGCTCACAGGCGCCGTTTTCAACCACGGCCTGGTAAACCTGTGACTCGATATAGCGTGTCAAAAGGCCCTCAAGGAGCTCTTTTGCGTCTGGCTCATAGATGTAGTCCCAGTGGTGCTGCATTTCCCCACTGTCGTCCGCTTCCAGTGGCAACAACTGCTCCACGGTGGGCACCTGTGTCATCGTGTTGACAAACTCGTTGCCGACCAGGAACAGGCGATCAATCGTGCCCGCTTCATACGCATCCAGCATGGTTTTCACCCCGCCGATGAGTGCGCCTATCGAGGGCTCTTCACCCAGATCGCGGACCGCCGAGGTCACGTTGCCGCCATAGCTACCGAAAAACGCGGAGGCCTTGGCGCCGACCAGGCACAAGTCAATCTCAATACTCTGGTCAGCCCATTCCTTCATCGCCTTGACCGTGGTCTTGAACAGGTTGATATTCAGACCGCCACAAAGTCCACGATCGGTCGACACCACAATGTAGCCGACGCGCCGCACATCCCTCTCCTGCATGAATATGTGGCGGTACTCCGGCGCGGAATTGGCGATATGGCCGACCACGGCGCGCATACGGCGCGCGTAAGGCTTGCCGAGTTGCATTCGCTCCTGGGCCTTGCGCATTTTACTGGCCGCTACCATCTCCATCGCACTGGTGATCTTCTGCGTGCTACGGATACTCGAGATCTTGGTGCGGATTTCTTTTCCGGCTGCCATCGATAATTCCCCGGTTTACCAGCTCTGCGTCGCTTTGAAGGTTTCCAGCGCGGTTTTGAACGTCTGCTCGATCTCGTCGTTGTAGTCGCCGTTCTGCACGATAGCTTCCATCATGTCGCCATGCTCGGCGTGCATATAGGACAACAACGCTTTTTCGAAATCGCCAATTTTACTGACCTCTACTTCCTGCAGATGACCCTCGTTGGCGGCGTACAGCATTATTCCCATTTCTGCGATTGACTGCGGCGAATACTGCTGCTGTTTCATTAGTTCAGTCACTCGCTCGCCGTGGTCGAGTTGCGACTTGGTCGCCTCGTCCAGGTCGGACGCAAACTGGGAAAACGCCGCAAGTTCGCGGTACTGCGCAAGCGCGGTGCGGATACCGCCGGAAAGTTTCTTGATGATCTTGGTCTGGGCTGCACCGCCCACACGCGAAACAGAAATACCGGCATTCATGGCCGGACGGATGCCGGCGTTGAACATGTCGGCCTCGAGAAAGATCTGCCCGTCGGTAATGGAGATCACGTTCGTCGGCACAAATGCAGACACGTCTCCCGCCTGGGTTTCAATCACGGGAAGGGCAGTGAGCGAACCGGTTTTACCCTTGACCTCACCCCCGGTGAAGTTCTCTACATAGCTTTCGTTCACGCGTGCGGCGCGCTCCAGCAGGCGGGAGTGCAGGTAGAACACATCGCCGGGATAAGCCTCCCGACCCGGTGGCCGGCGCAGCAGCAGTGAGATCTGGCGGTAGGCCCATGCCTGCTTGGTCAAATCGTCGTATATGATCAGCGCGTCTTCACCACGGTCGCGATAGTACTCGCCCATGGTGCAACCGGCGAAGGGCGCAAGGTACTGCATTGCAGCAGGGTCTGACGCGGTGGCGGCAACCACGATGGTGTGCTCCATGGCACCGTGCTCCTCCAACTTGCGCACAACGGCTGCAACAGAGGACGCTTTCTGGCCCACGGCAACATAGATACACTTGATGCCCGAACCCTTCTGGTTGATGATCGCGTCCACCGCGATAGCGGTTTTACCGATCTGGCGGTCGCCAATGATCAACTCGCGCTGACCGCGACCGATCGGGACCATGGCGTCGATGGCCTTGAGGCCGATCTGTACGGGCTGATCTACCGACTGGCGTGCAATCACGCCAGGGGCAACCTTTTCCAACGCATCCGTCATGGCCGCGTTGATCGGACCCTTACCGTCTATAGGTACGCCGAGTGCATCCACTACACGTCCTTGCAGTTCAGGGCCGACCGGCACCTCCAGAATTCGGCTGGTACAGCGGCAACTCTGGCCTTCCGCCAGCCCCTTGTAATCGCCGAGGATGACCGCGCCCACTGAATCGCGCTCCAGGTTCAGCGCCATGCCATAGACACCGCCTTCAAATTCGATCATCTCGCCGTACATGACATCCGCGAGACCATGGATGCGGATAATACCGTCGGACACCGATACCACAGTGCCCTCATTGCGAGCCTTGGAGCTAACATCGAGCTTATCGATGCGCGACTTGATGATCTCGCTAATCTCTGATGGATTCAGTTGCTGCATGCTGGTTTCCTCAATCCTGTGTCCTACGCCTTAGGAATTCATTGCCTCGGCGAGCTTGTTCAGCCGGCCGCGCAAGCTACCGTCGATCACCGTGTCGCCGGCCTTGATCAAAACGCCACCTATCAGGCTCGGGTCGGTAGATGTCGTCATCTTTACTTCGCGCTCGAGTTTTCGACCGAGCGCTTCAACCAGCCTCGCTGTCATTTCATCAGACAGGTCATAGGCTGAAACTACCTGCACATCGACCGACTTTTCCTGGTTGGCCTTGTACAGTTCAAACTGACGATAAATTTCCGGTAACAACGCAAGCCGCTTATTGCCCGCCAGGATGTGTATAAAATTTTTCACCTCGGCACCGACACTGTCACCGGCCACATCAGACAGCTTTTCCGCCTGCTGCTCATCGGTCAGCGCCGGATTATCCAGCACCATCGCCATACGCTCGTCGGCCGCAATAGCCGCCAGGGCAGCGATCTGCTGCGACCATTCTGCGAGCGCGCTCTTGTCACGCGCATATTCGAAGGCCGCCTTCGCGTAAGGTCGCGCCAGTGTACTTAATTCAGCCATAGCGTCCCCGCCACCTAGAGTTCCGACGCCAGCGCGGCAACCAGCTCGCGATGAGCCTCATGGTCGACTGCTGCACCCAGAACTTTTTCCGCCCCAACCAGGGACAACGTTGCCACCTGGCTGCGAAGCGCCTCTCGAGCGCGGTTGGTTTCCTGCTCGATCTCCGCCTGGGCAGATGCCTTCACCCGGTCGGCTTCAACAACGGCGGCTTCTTTGGCCTCTTCGATCAACTGGTTGGCGCGCTTGTTGGCAGACTCAATAATGCCGGCAGCCTCAGCCTTGGCCTCTTTCAGACGTTCGACCGCTTTTTCCTGGGCCAGCTCGAGATCGTGGTTGGCACGATCCGCCGCCGCCAGGCCATCGGCTATCTTCTGCTCTCGTTCAGCCATGGCGGCGATTATCGGCGGCCATACATACTTCATGCAGAACACGACGAAGCCAACAAACGCCAACAACTGACCGATAAGCGTAAGGTTGATATTCACGCTCTTCTCCTCACAGATTGTGGAGCCCGCCGCAGGGGAAGACTCCGTTCAGTTCTCAGCCTGTTAACCTGCGACTACGAAGATCAGGTACATCGCTATACCGACGCCAATAATTGGAATAGCGTCGACCAGGCCCGCGCCCAGGAAGAAAGTCACCTGTAGCTTGGGCGCCAGCTCTGGCTGGCGAGCTGAGCCCTCGATGAGCTTGCCACCCAGCAGGCCCACACCAATTGCGGCTCCCAGACCGCCCAGACCCATCATGATGGCGGCGGCAACAAAGATTAATTCAGGCATCGTTTTCTCCTAGGGTTAACTACTAACGTTGTGTGTGATTAATGATCTTCATGCGCCATGCTGAGATACACGATCGTCAGCACCATGAAGATAAAAGCTTGCAGGGTGATTACCAGGATATGGAAAATCGCCCAGCCAATCTGCAACAGTCCCGCCGGCAGCATCCAGGCAATACCGGCGCTGAACAGGGCTGCAATCAGAATAAAAATCATCTCGCCGGCATACATGTTGCCGAAAAGACGAAGACCAAGAGAGAAGGGCTTGGCCAACAGGCCCACCACTTCCATGAACAGATTGACCGGGATAAACACCCAGTGATTGAAGGGATTAAGCGTCAATTCCTTGACGAAGCCAAAACCCTTTACTTTGACCGAGTAGAACAACATCAGGATGAACACGCCAAGCGCCATGCCCATGGTGATATTCGGGTCTGTCGAGGGCACGATTTTCTGGTATTCAACCCCCGCCCACATAAGGAGCGTGGGCACCAGGTCAACCGGTACGAGGTCCATCAGGTTCATCAGGAACACCCAGACAAAAATCGTCAGGGCCAGTGGCGCAACCAGTGGATTGCGCCCGTGGAAAGTATCACGCACGGTGCTGTCGACAAATTCGACGATCATTTCAAATGCATTGACCATGCCGGTGGGAACACCTGTCTCCGCGGCTTTCGCGACGCGCCGGAACAACCAGCAAAAGACGATGCCCAGGCCGATAGACCACAACATTGAATCCACGTGAATAGCATTGAAACCCATCGCCGACGCCTCGGCGCCACCGTGCGCCATGGTCCAGACGCCGCCATCACCCACGACGCTACCATCGTAGCGCTCGAAACCGGCAGGAAGCTTGCCGTAAGTCAGGTTGGTCAGGTGGTGGACAATGTACTCGGAAACGGTCTGTGTTTCGCCTGAAGCTGCCATCTAAAACACTCTGTGTCTGTCTGTCTTCACCGGCTGCGCGCTAGCAGCAGCCAACTACCTGTAATTTGGATCACCAGCATCGCGAGGTAACCGCCAAACACCGCTGCGCCATCCAGAGGGCGCAGTATACCGAAAACCAAAGCGAACCCTGCGATACTGAGCAGGAACTTGCCCACTTCTCCGGCGTAACTCCGGCCGACAATCGCCCGTGCCGCCGTCGCTCCGCGCCGACGGAACACCATATAGGCAAACCATGCCTGAGGCAAAATCGCGACCATGCCTCCGCTGACCACAGAGTAGGCATACACTGTATCGTATGCCGCGATCACCAGACACACCGGCACAAGAACTGCCAGTTGTGCCAGGGTGATGCGATGAATGGGAGGGCGCGCTATTTCAGCACCCGACATCGGCGCCCCGCGTTACTCCCCAACTCATCTGCCACACCGATGTCGTCCTCGTTTCGGGCGCGCGCATTATAGGTGTAAACCCGGGGCCGTTCAACCGCGCCAAACCTGTGGGAATACCGATGCTCGTGAGCCCGCGCCGGCACCTACTTGATGTGCTGCAATATGCCATCCAGCTCGTCGAGACTGTTGTAATTCAGCACGAGCTTACCCTTCCCGCGGGCGGAGTGCTGTATCTGCACCCGGGCGCCCAGGCGCCGGGACAGGTCCTCCTGCAGGTGTCGTATGTTCGGATCCTGCTCCACGGTGTCGCCACCGGGCTGCTCAGCGTGCGCCAGCAGTTGACGGACAAGCGCCTCCGTCTGGCGCACCGACAGACCACGGCCCACAACCTTGCGCGCCGCCTCTGACTGCACCGAGCCAGTCAGTCCGAGCAGCGCACGGGCATGCCCCATTTCCAGGTCACCGTGCTCAACCAGCCGCCGGACATCCTGTTCGAGCGCCATTAACCGCAGCAGATTGGCAACTGTCGAGCGCGATTTACCCACCGCTTGCGCCACTTCCTGCTGCGTGAGATCAAACTCCTGCTGCAGGCGTTGCAAGGACGCCGCCTCTTCAATGGGGTTCAGGTCTTCCCGTTGAATGTTCTCAATCAGCGCCATGGCAATGGCGGCTTCATCGGACACTTCGCGAACCACAACAGGGATACTGTCGAGCCCTGCGAGCTGCGTGGCGCGCCAACGCCGCTCACCGGCGATGATCTCGTATTTACTGTCCGAGACGGGGCGCACCAGGATAGGCTGCATCACCCCTTGCGCCTTGATGCTGTCTGCCAGCTCCTGCAGGGATTCGGGCTCGATATCCCTGCGCGGCTGATACCTGCCGCGCTGCAACAGATCAACCGGCAGGGACCTGATCGCCGCGCCGGGCGAGGGGTCGGCGGCGGCAACATCGCCCTCCGCACCTGCGCTCGCTCCGAGCAGCGCATCCAGCCCGCGCCCCAAACCCCGTTTCCTCCCAGACATTTGTCTTCTCCGTTGTCGCGAGCGGCGCGCTAGGTGCTGGCCGTGGTAGCCGGCGCCGAAGGCGGCGCTGCCAGCCTCTCCTGCCTCCGGATTATTTCACCCGCCAGGGCCATGTAGGCTTTGGATCCGCGTGAGTTCCGATCGTAATACATTGCCGGGAGCCCGTGACTCGGCGCCTCGGCCAGGCGTATGTTGCGTGGCACCACGGTGCGGTAGACCTTGCCACTGAAATGCTGGTGCAGCTGCGCTGAAACCTCGTTGGTCAGACTGTTGCGCGGGTCGTACATGGTTCGCAGAATGCCTTCAAGCTGCAACCCCGGGTTGATTGCACTGGCGACGCCCTCGATCGTGTTCATCAGGGCTGTCAGGCCCTCCAGGGCATAATATTCGCATTGCATGGCGATAATAACGCCATGCGCCGCGACAAGCCCATTGATAGTCAGCATGTTGAGTGATGGCGGGCAGTCTATCAACACATAATCGTAGTCGGCCGAGACCTCGGCCAGCGCCGTGCGCAGACGTCGTTCACGGTGCTCAATATTCAGCAATTCCACCTCGGCTGCAGTCAGGTCGCCGTTCGCCGGAAGGACCGAAAAATTGCTCTCGGGCGCGGCAACCGCCACCAGATTCACCGGAGCCCGGTGCACCAGTACGTCGTAAATACTGCGGTCTACCGCGTACTTGTCGATACCACTGCCCATGGTGGCATTTCCCTGGGGGTCGAGATCCACCAGCAGCACTCTTTGCTGCATGGCGGCAAGGGATGCGGCGAGGTTGACGCAGGTCGTCGTCTTGCCAACCCCGCCTTTCTGATTCGCGATCGCGAAGATTTTAGCCAATGGAATTCCCTGCTATTACGGCTGTTGGCGATCGGCGGCGAAGCGCGGCCGAATCTCCACGAGATGCCTTTGCTCATCCAGGCCGGGCACCACCACTGCGTGCACTGCGATACTCACGTCGGGGCCACACACCGCCGACAGTTCATCTGCAGGATACACCCCTTTCATCGCCAGTAGCACCGCGCCCGGAGCCAGGGTGTGCCGACAACGGTTCAGCGTATCGGCAACCGATGCAAACGCCCTGGAAACGACCGTATCAAAGCGCTCGGCCACCGTGAAAGCTTCTACCCGCGCCTGATGAATGCTTATATTATCCAAGCCCAGGGCGGTTTTCACCTGGAACAGGAAGCGCGTCTTTTTACCGTTGCTATCGAGCAGGTGCACTGCGCGCCCGGGAAAGAGTATCGCCAGCGGTATCCCCGGTAGCCCGGGCCCGGTGCCGACATCGAGAACGCGCCGGCCATCTACAAAGCTCGCGATCGAGAGACTGTCGAGCAAATGTCGCGTCACCATCTCCTCCTCCTCTCGCACCGCTGTCAGGTTATAGGTTTTGTTCCAGTGCGCCAGCAGAGCGAGATAGTGCTGCAACTGTTGTAGCTGTTCTCTCGACAGAGACAGGGACAGTGCATCGCATCCGCGCACCAGCAAGGTTTCAATTCGGCTCTGGCGGAGCTCAGGCAAGTTGGCGACGAGTGTCGGCAGACGCCAGGTCTGTGAGGGCGCCACGTTTTTTCAGGTAAATCAGCAACAGCGACACTGCCGCAGGCGTGACACCGGGAATTCGACCCGCCCGTGCCAGGGTTAGAGGCCTCGACTCGCTCAGTTTCTGCTTCACTTCATTCGACAACCCATCCACCGCGTGAAAATCCAGGTCGGCCGGCAACGGGGTGTCTTCATGCCTGCGCAAACGGTCGATGTCGGCTTGCTGTCGGTCGATGTAACCGGCATATTTCGCCTGGATCGAGACCTGCTCGGCCACCTGCGGGTCGGGACACCCCGAGCCGGTTGCCGCCGCGATATCGGCATACTCCAGTTCCGGCCGCTTCAACAGCTCGGCGAGCGCGTACTCTCTGCTCACCGGTTTGGTCAGCTTTGTGGCCAGCGCCTCGGCCGCGGCGGTACCGGGATGCACAAAAGTGGTGGCAAGCCGTGCCTGCTCCTTGACGATAGCCTCCTGTTTCGCAGAAAACCTCGCCCAACGCGCATCGTCAACCAGGCCCAGCTTGCGGCCAATTTCCGTTAAACGGAGGTCCGCGTTGTCTTCACGCAACAGCAGGCGATACTCTGCTCGGGACGTGAACATACGGTAGGGTTCCTGGGTGCCCAGGGTAATCAGGTCGTCCACCAGCACCCCCATGTAGGCTTCATCGCGACGCGGACACCAGGGCTCTTCGCCACGCACGGCGAGCGCCGCGTTCAGCCCCGCGAGCAGCCCCTGGGCGGCTGCTTCTTCGTATCCCGTGGTGCCATTGATCTGCCCGGCAAAATACAGGCCGGGTACGGCTCTGGTTTCCAATGAATGCCTGAGGCCGCGAGGGTCCAGGTAATCGTACTCGATCGCGTATCCTGGCCGCGTGATATGCGCGTTCTCAAAACCGCGCATGGTTCGCACAAAATCGAGCTGCACATCAAAGGGCAGGCTTGTGGAAATGCCATTCGGGTAGAGTTCCGAGGTGGTCAAACCTTCGGGCTCAATAAACACCTGGTGCGAGTTCTTGTCGGCAAAGCGATGAATCTTGTCTTCGATACTCGGGCAGTAGCGCGGACCAACGCCTTCAATTACACCGGAAAACATCGGCGACCGGTCAAGGCCCTCGCGAATAATGTCGTGGGTGCGTTCGTTGGTGTGTGTGATCCAGCAGCAACGCTGTTCCGGGTGCTGCCCGGAGCTTCCCATGAACGACATGGCAGGTCGCGGATCATCACCCCACTGTTCCTGCAGGCCCGAAAAATCCACGCTGCGCGCATCAATTCTCGGTGGAGTACCGGTTTTCAGGCGTTCGACCCGCAAAGGCAACTCGCGCAGGCGCTGTGCAAGGGCCATCGACGGCGGATCGCCAGCTCTGCCTCCCGCGCTGTTCTGCAGGCCGATGTGCAGTTTGCCGCCGAGAAATGTTCCCGCGGTGAGAACCACGCAACGGGCTCGAAATACCAGGCCCATTTGCGTGACGGCGCCCTTGACCACGCCCTGCTCGAGCAGCAGGTCATCCACGGGTTGCTGAAAGATGGACAGGCCGGGCTGCCCTTCGAGTATTTGACGAATGGCGTTACGGTAGAGGGAGCGGTCGGCCTGCGCCCGCGTGGCGCGCACCGCTGGACCTTTACGCCGGTTGAGTACCCGGAACTGTATCCCCGCGAGGTCTGTCGCCAGACCCATAGCCCCACCCAGTGCATCCACTTCCCTCACCAGGTGACTTTTACCGATGCCGCCTATGGCTGGATTACAGGACATCTGCCCCAGCGTATCCACACTGTGCGTCAGCAACAGCGTGCGACAGCCCATACGCGCCGCCGCCAGGCAGGCTTCCGTACCGGCATGGCCACCACCGATAACGATTACATCAAACTGCTGCTTGTACTCCACTTGCTCAGGCCTCGCCTACTCGCTGCCGGAATCCGGTGCCCATTGCTTTTGCACCCGACTCCGCGGGCCGCCGAGTATACGCCCGGGGCGGGGGTTGTTCAAAATTTGTTCGCTTCTTTTCAGGCGTGCTGCAGGCGGGCCTCACACCAGATCCTGACATCTTCCAGCACCTGTTCACGTTCCGGCTCGTTAAAAATCTCGTGCTTCAACTCTGGATAGATTCTCAGCGTTGAATCGACACTACCCACGCTGTCTTTGAGCAATCTTGACCCCCGGGGAGCGGCGAGTTCATCCCGCTCGCCATGCAGCAACAGGAGCGGCAAGGTGATCCGCGCCGCAGCAGCCTGCAGCGCCGACATTGCGGCAAACATTTCACTCAATTGCCCGGCAGACATTCGACCATGAAACACCAGTGGATCGGCACTATAGGCAGCCACTACCGCCGGGTCCCGACTGACAGCATGCGCGTCAATCTGCAATACACCAAGACGAGGCAGCGTTCGCGCCAGCAGTCGGACCAGAGAGCGTTGCACCAGGCCCGGAGCAGGTTCAACGGTTACCAGCGCGCCGGAGAGGATAGCGCCGTCGAATACCGCCTGTTCGCGCAAGAGGAAATGCGCTGCTATCAGCCCACCCAGGCTATGCCCAACCAGGAACATCGGTAAACCCGGGTACGTTGCTGCGACATGCTGATGAAACACTGCCAGGTCGTCTACATACGCATAGAAGTCATCTACATGCCCGGGCCGCCCGGGAGAACGACCATGTCCGCAGTGATCGACGGCGGCCACTGCGAAGCCGCGTGCGCAGAACCATTCGGCCAACTTCCTATAGCGACCACTGTGCTCCCCTGCGCCATGTACCAGGAGCAGTAACCCGCGGCAGGAGGAATCCGGCTCCCAGACCTGGTAGAAAAGGCTAAAGCCGCGCGTGGCGGTGATTCTGCCGTCATGGTGCTGCATCGAACAATCAACAGGGTAAATGTGAGGCGCACATTTAACCGGAGGCGGGTCCTGCCTACAAGGGATAGAGCGGTCTCATTACTGGCAAAGCGGGCACTGCGGGCTATATTGTTACTGCATCTTTAAATTAGGTAGCATGACAATTGTGCTAACAATAACAAAGCTGGAGTACACCAATGACTGACTACTTAGCCATACCGACACTACTGGGCGTCGCAGGCCTCGCAGTAGCGTTTATCATTTACCACATAATGTCGCGTCACGACCACGGTGACGGGGCTGTTAAAAAGATTGGCGACCAGATACACCTTGGCGCGATGGTCTTCATGCGCCGCGAATACCAGATGCTGGGCATGTTCGCACTGGTGCTGCTGGTGGCTATTTTTGTTTCACCGCTGGGCCTTAACACCTCTATCGCATTTGTAGCAGGTGCACTGTCTTCGGCGACCGCTGGCTACCTGGGCATGTTTGCAGCAACCAAGGCCAACGTCCGTACCGCGACAGCTGCACACAACCACGGTCCGGGCATGGCTCTGTCGATCGCTTTTTATGGCGGCTCTGTTATGGGTTTATGCGTCGCCTCGCTCGGGCTTATCGGGCTTGGCAGCGTTTACTGGTTTTTCGGCGGCGACCCCCATACCGCCCATGCGATCCACGGCTTCGGTATGGGTGCCTCGGTAGTGGCACTGTTCTCCCGTGTCGGCGGCGGTATTTTCACCAAGAGCGCCGACGTGGGCGCCGATCTGGTAGGCAAGATAGAGGCCGGCATACCGGAAGACGATCCGCGCAACCCCGGTGTCATCGCGGACAACGTGGGCGACAACGTGGGCGATATCGCAGGCATGGGCTCGGACATTTTCGAATCTTACTGCGGCTCCATGATCGCCTGTATTGCGATCGCGTCGACCATGGCAATCGAAACCCAGGCCGAAATGATGTTCCTCCCGCTGGCGCTCGCCAGCACCGGCCTTATTGCATCGTTGTGCGGTATCGGCCTGGTGAGGGCACGTTCGAATGCCGCTCCGGAGGCAGCGCTGCGCGCCGGCACCCTGCTCGCCCCGCTGTTGTTTGCCATCATGGCCTGGTTCCTGATCGAGGCAATGGGCCTCCCAGCCAACATCTGGTGGTCTGTGATCTGTGGCGCGGTGGGCGGTGTCGCCATCGGACTGATTACCGAATACTACACGGGCGGTTCACCGGTAAGAAAAATTGCCCGTTCCGGTGAAACGGGGCCCGCTACAGTCATGATTACCGGTCTGGCGGTTGGCATGCAGTCCGTCGTTTTACCCGTGTTGTTTCTCGCGGCTATCATTTTTGTCTCGACCACTCTCTCCGGGCTTTATGGCGTGGGGATCGCTGCGGTGGGCATGCTTGCGACTGTAGGGATTACCATGGCCATCGATGCCTATGGACCCGTCGCGGACAATGCCGGCGGCATAGCCGAAATGGCCGGTATGGGGGAGGACACACGTAAAATCACCGACGGCCTGGACGAAGTGGGCAATACCACTGCCGCTATTGGCAAGGGTTTCGCTATCGGCGCTGCGGCTCTTGCTGCACTTGCCATTATCGCGGCGTTTGTCGAAACAGTGCAGGTACACAGCCCGGACTTTTCACTGGAACTCTCCAATCCCATCGTGTTGGTGGGCCTTTTTATAGGTGGCACAATCCCCTTTCTTATCGCCTCCATTACCATGACTGCGGTGGGTGATGCAGCATTCGATATGATCAACGAGATCCGGCGCCAGTTTCGGGAAATCCCCGGCCTCCTGGAGGGCACTGCGGAACCGGATACCGCCAAGTGCGTGGACATTGCCACTACAGCGGCGCTGCGTCGCATGATACTTCCCGGCTCAATTGCTGTAGCCGCGCCGCCACTGGTCGGGTTTGGCCTGGGTGCGTCAGCCCTCGGCGGCATGCTCGGAGGCGCCCTGTTGGGGTGTGTGCTGATGGCACTGATGATGGCAAATGCCGGCGGAGCCTGGGACAACGCCAAAAAATATGTCGAGAAAGGTAATCATGGCGGCAAAGGCTCGGATACTCACTCCGCAACCGTTGTGGGCGACACGGTCGGTGACCCCTTCAAAGACACCTCCGGTCCGTCGATGAACATCCTGATCAATGTGATGGCAATCGTCAGCCTGGTAATCGCTCCGCTGCTGTGACCTGGTCGCCGCGCACATAGACAGACTTTCACAATAGGCCCCGGTTTCCCCGGGGCCCTTTTTTTGCTCAACCGAAACCCACTTTGAACAGGAGACGTTACATGGGCCGCTGGAAACGTAAGGAGCTTGAAAATGCTTTCGACAAATACCAGGCCGCAGCGCTCAAGGGAGCCCAGACCAAGGATTGGCGACAGTGGGCAAACTGTTTCACAGAAGACGCCACCTACTTCGAACATCACTACGGTCGCTTCTGGGGTCGCGAAACAATCTTCAACTGGATCACCCGAACGATGAACGAATGGCCGGCCTCACAGATGGAGGCTTTTCCGCTGTCCTGGTATTCGATCGACGAGGACAAGGGCTGGATTTTCTGCGAGGTGATGAACAGGATGCAGGAACTCGGCGACGGAAAAATCTATCAGGAACCAAACATTACGATCCTGCACTACGCAGGCGATGGCCTGTTCAAATACGAAGAGGACGCGTACAACCCGCACAATATGGGCACCATGATCGGCGCGTGGATACAAGCGAAAAAGGCGCTGGATGGGGGAAAACCCGACGAAAAATAATCGTTATCGCGCGCCCACCCTGCGACGCAAGTTGCTGCTGTTAATTAAATTCCCAAGGCCTCTCAACCTCCTCGCCTGGCGCATACGCGCCGCGGCGGGGACATACCCGAGCGCCCAGCCCAAACCGGGAAATTTGTACTTTGCCCTGCCGATACAGGACTGTTGGGAGACTTTTCTGACTGCTGCTATAGTCCATTCTGAATAACAACTGACACAGGATAATCACCACATGAGCACGAACATCAGTATTGGCGAATTTCTGGCGACAAGAACCCATATGAATCCCCGGAAGGAAGCGCTCTACGATGTCGCAAGCGATAAGCGCGTCACCTACCAGGAGCTGAATGCCCGCTCGAACCGGTGTGCCAATGCCCTGGTATCACTGGGGTTGGAGCGCGGTGACCGGGTAGCCCTGCTGGCAAACAACGGTCACCAGTTCGCGGAGTGTTTCTTTGGCGCGGCCAAAACCGGCCTGGTTGTCATGCCGCTTAACTGGCGTCTCACTGCTCCTGAGCTGGCGTTCATACTTAAAGATGGCGGCGCGACAGTACTGGTTTTTGATGCCGAGTTCCTGCCGGTAGTGGAAGAGCTCAGAGCCATGGGGGAAGCGGGGAGCGATGTACAGCACTGGATTTGTATCGGCTCATCCGCGGTGGAATTTGCCAGCGATTACGACACTGCGCTCGAATCCAGCGAGGAAACCGAACCCTCGCGCAAGTCGCAGCCGGACGACGACCTGTTCATTATGTATACCTCCGGAACGACCGGCAATCCCAAGGGCGTCGTGCACACTCACAACACGGTTTTCTGGGCTATGCTGACGCTTAACGCCACTGCTGACAGTCATTTTAACGATCGTTATCTACTCATGCTGCCGATGTTCCATGTCGGTGCTCTCACACCTCTCATATCTTCCGCCTACAACGGCAACACATTGGTGATGCTGAGGAATTTTGACCCGGCTAAAGCCTGGGAACTGATCGAGCAGGAGAAGATCACGACTACGCTGGCAGTCCCTGCAATGCTCAGTTTTATGCTCCAGGTTCCGGCGTACGAGAAAACCGACTGGAGCAGTTTGCGCTACGTGTCGAGTGGTGCGGCCCCGGTACCGGTTTCTCTTATCGACACCTACACGGGGATGGGAATACAGATCTACCAGATTTACGGTATGACAGAAACCTGTGGCCCTGCCTGCATGATAGGGCCGGATGACGCGCTGAGCAAAATCGGCTCCACAGGTAAGTCTTTCTTTCACACCGAGGTTCGTATAGTCGACGAACAGGGCAATGACCAGCCGCCAGGCGAGCCGGGGGAAATCATTGTTCGGGGGCCTCACATCATGAAGGAGTACTGGAACAGACCCGATGCAACCAGGGATGCCATCGTTGACGGCTGGCTCTACACCGGCGATATCGCAACCTGGGACGAGGAAAAGTTTGTCACCATCAGGGATCGAAAAAAAGACATGATTATTTCCGGAGGCGAGAACGTCTACCCGGCCGAAATCGAAAACGTCCTGTTGCAACATCCTGAGGTGGCTGACGCCGCTGTAATAGGCCAGACAAGCCAGAAATGGGGCGAGAGCCCGCTGGCGGTAGTCGTTGCGTCAGGAGATTCTCTCAACGAGGAAGCTTTGCTCAGTTTCTGTGCCGGGAAACTGGCCCGTTACAAAATGCCGCGAAAGATTGAGTTTGTCGAAGCAATACCGAGGAACCCCAGCGGCAAGATATTGAAACGCATGTTGCGGGATCAGTTCGCAGGCGCTGCCCCGGAGTAAGGCCTGTTTTCAGTCTCAGTAATAATTACCAAGTAATAAAACTATATATAGATAGGTATATTAGGATTATTGTTGTTGTTATAGGGGCGGGGTAATACGGTGGAAAAGCACATTTTCCTCTTTTTTTTCAGTAGCTTGTTGTAATAATAAGCACATGTCGAAAGCCTGATCTTTCGGGTGGTAAGCGGTTAACTGCCAGTGGGAAAGATTCCTTCCTGGATCCCGGTTGCTATCCACGGGTGTTTTATGGTCCTTATTGCCCCCAGATCACCCCCAGGTTCATCCCATGAGTATGTTGATAACGCTGCAGGTTGGCGGGGCCCATCAGCTACCTCTTTATTGTCAGTGGATAGACGGTGAATAAACCAGTACGACCGCGCAGTCACAACAAAACGTGTGAACACGCTGTGACTAACAGGTGAGTCGATTGGGTACTATTATTTGCCGATACAGAAACTGGAGAAGATCTCACCCAGCAGATCATCACTGCTGAATTCGCCCGTGATCTGTCCCAGCGTCTGCTGGCACTGACGCAGGTCTTCCGCAAGCAACTCGCCGGCACCGGACTGCCTGAGCTGGTCCATGCCAGACAACAGGAAAGATTCCGCTTCCTGCAGCGCGTTGAGGTGTCGCCGCCTGGCACTGAAATTGCCTTCTGCCCCTGCGTTGTAACCCATCTGTTGTTTGAGGTGTTCTCTCAGCAATGGTATGCCTTCACCAGTCCTGGCAGATAACGAGATGATGGTGGGAGTTTTGCTTTCATCCAGGCAGGCGGCACGTCCCGTGAGGTCGCATTTGTTGTCGATCAGGGTGATCGGGATATCTGCCATTTGCAGGGCATGCTCCTCATCGAACAGGCGGGCGGGGTCCACCCCGGCGACATTTTCTCTAGTGCTGTCGATGACCAGCAGAACCCTGTCCGCAGTTGCGATTTCGTCCCGCGCTCTGCGAATACCTTCCATCTCAATAACATCAGTGCTTGATCGCAGGCCGGCGGTATCGACAACATGCAGGGGCATTCCATCGATCTGTATATGCTGGCGGAGTACATCCCGGGTTGTACCCTCTATGGCGGTGACGATTGCGGTATCCTGACCTGACAGCGCATTGAGCAAGCTGGATTTTCCGGCATTGGGTTTTCCGGCGATAACAATCTTCATGCCTTCTGCCAGCAGGCTACCCTGCCGCGTTTCTTCAGTGATTGCCGCAAACATCGATTGCACGTCATCCAGCATAGCGGTCACCCGCGCATCGGCCAGAAAGTCGATCTCTTCTTCAGGAAAATCGATGGCAGCCTCAATGTAGACACGCAAAGTTGTTACGGCTTTGACAAGCTGTTCGATCCTGGTCGAGAACGCCCCCTGCAGGGTACGTGAAGCGTTCAGTGCGGCTTGCCTGCTTGAACTGGCGATGAGGTCCGCAATAGCTTCTGCCTGGGTGAGATCGAGTTTGTCATTCAGGAAGGCGCGTTCCGAGAATTCACCCGCCCTTGCCTGCTGTGCGCCCAGGCTGCAACAGGCCTCCACAAGAAGATCGAGGATGACAGGACCTCCATGAGCCTGGAGTTCCACAACATCCTCCCCGGTGAATGAATTTGGAGCAGGGAAAAAAAGTGTAATGCCGCTATCCAGAACTGCCCCGTATTTATCGCGGAAGTGGCAGTAGTGGGCGTATCGGGCGCGCGGATCGAGCCCGGTCAAAGTCGTGCAGATATGCCTGGCAAGCGGGCCTGAAAGGCGAACGACCCCGATGCCGCCCTGTCCCGGTGGAGTGGCGACGGCGGCTATCGTTGTTCGCTCAGACATGTGCAGCCCGAATGCAGTTTAGCGAGAGTGCTTCTTCAAGCTGGCTCGTGAGCTTTCTCGATCTGCCTCGTAATAACATACTGTTGCGCGATCGACAGCAGGTTGTTAACCAGCCAGTAGAGTACCAGACCGGCCGGAAACCAGAGGAAGAAGAAAGTGAAAACAATAGGCATCCACTGCATGATTTTGGCCTGCATCGGATCCGGTGGCGGAGGATTCAGCTTTTGCATGAACCACATGCTGGCGCCCATCAGCAAAGGCAGGACAAAGTACGGATCCATGACAGACAGGTCGTCAATCCACAGTATGAAAGGCGCGTGTCGCAATTCCACGCTTTCCATCAGCATCCAGTAGAGGCCGATGAAAACCGGCATCTGAACAAGAATTGGCAGACAGCCGCCGAGAGGATTGATTTTCTCCTTGCGGTAGAGGTCCATCATCGCTTGTGATTGTTTCTGTTTGTCGTCGGCGTACTGCTCGCGTATGTCCATCATCTTGGGCTGTACGCGGCGCATGTTGGCCATTGATCGGTAAGAAGCGGCGGACAGGCGATAGAAACACAGTTTGATAATTACAGTCAGCAAAATGATTGCTACGCCCCAGTTTCCGACAATGGCCTGAATCTTGGTCAACAGCCAGAAGAGGGGTTGCGCTATCCACCAGAGCCAGCCGTAGTCGACCGTCAGGTCAAGGTAGGGCGAAATCTCTTTGAGGGTGTACTGATCCTTCGGGCCCGCGTAGAAACTCGCGCCGGTACTGCCTGAATTACCCGGATCCAGTTCGAGAGCGGGGCTGGTGAACTCAGCCAGATTGAAACCCTGTTTTGATGCCCTCGCGCTGAAGGTATGCGTCTGATTCTGGGCGGGTACCCAAGCGCTCAGAAAATAGTGCTGTACCATGGCGATCCAGCCGCCGTTCAATTGTGCTTTAAATCGGTCTTCTTCCAGGTCATCGAATGAGAGCTTCAGGAAGCGATCTTCTGGTGTCGTGGTTGCAAACCCGAGGAAAGGTTGCATACCCATGGCCGCGGTATCCTGGGATGGCGGGAGGCCATCTTCACGTTTGATCTGACCAAACAGAATCGCAGACCAGCGGCTGTCGCGATTGTTTTCTACCAGGTAGTCGATTTCGATCAGATAGCTGCCGCGGTTGAGCGTGAAGCGCTTGGTAACGTCGACGGCATCGGATTGTTGCCAGTGGAGGTCAATGACCAGGGTGTCGTCGTTATCTCCCAGCGAATATTCCGCGGCTCTGCTGCTGAATACGGCCCGTCCGTTATTATCTATCCCGTCGGTGCCTATCAGGCCACTTCGCGAAATGTAGACAAGGTTGTCGTTCTGTTCGAGCAGAACGAAAGGCTGGTCCGGGTTGTCCAGTTGTTCCAGGTGCTGCGGTAGTGCCAATTCGACAATATCACCACCGTTCAGGTCGATGGCGAATTGCAGTACGTCGGTGTGAACACGCACAATGCGATTGCCGGTCTCGGTGGTGGCGACCTGGGCCGGGGCGTCTTCGATCGATTCCGGCGCGCTCGGGAGGTCGCTCACGGTCGACTCCATATCGTCAATTGACGGAGCGCTGGAGGGGTTCGAAACCGGGTTTTCGGGCAGCAATCTCGAGGAGTTTTCCGTTGCCGCGAGGGTTTTCGCGTCCTTGAATGCGACCCATTCTGTGAGCAGCATAAAGGAAAGAATGGCGATAGCGCCTATCAGCAAAAGTCGTTGCAAATCCATAGTGTTGTCTGTGGTCTATTTGTTGTGGGTACAAGGGGGAACAGGGTCTGGTCCGCCCTCGTGCCAGGGATGGCATTTTGACAGGCGACGCAGCGCGAGCCAGCTACCCTTCACGCTACCGTGTTCAGCTATTGCCTCCTGCGCATAGGTCGAGCAACTCGGGTGGAAGCGGCAGCTTGAAGCCAGGAACGGGCTCAGACACACCCGGTAGCAGGATATGAGAAAGATAAGGAAGCGACGCATCAGGAAGGGTCTCTGCTGTGGCTTGAGTCGGAATTATTGGCGTGTCGGCACAACTTCTGCCACTGCTGGTGCAATATAGAGGATAGCTCGGAATTATCCAAATCACCTATGCCTGACCGTGCCAGCAGCACAACGTCAAGCGTTGGTTCTTCGGCCGGCAGTTGACGGAAATATTCCCGTGCGATGCGTTTGATCCTGTTACGTGTCACGGCGTGTCGAACGTGTTTTTTAGCAATGACCAGCCCAAGTCGGTGTTGGGACTGGTCGTTCCGGCGTGCCAGTAGAAGCAGACGCCGGTGTGATGCTCTTACACAAGGTGCATCAAACACGCGAGAATAATCTGCCGCAGTGAGCAGGCGCTTGGGCTTACCGAATGTGGAGCGGGAAATGAGCCTGCCCACTCAACAAAGACGCACTGGTAAAGCAGGCCGTCAAAGTGATTTACGCTGAGAGGACTTTGCGTCCCCGGGCACGTCGACGGTTGAGCACGTGGCGACCGCCCTTGGTGGCCATGCGGGCGCGAAAGCCATGGGTGCGCTTGCGTTTGATGACGCTGGGCTGAAAGGTTCTTTTCATAACTGTGATCCAGGCAATATGGGCAAATGGAACAACGGGTCCGTTGCAAACGCACCCGTCAAAAAAGGTGGGGTAGTCTATGTAAAACTGCGGCTCATTTCAATCTCGCCGTGAAGGTATTGGGTTGACGCATTGCGTCGACGCCGGTGCCTGGAGGGTGCCGGCAATGACAGGCGATTTTGTCGCCTTACCAGGCACTGACCCGGCCGTCAAAACTGAGCCGAGATTACGCCGAAAGCCCTTTCGCCAGAAGCCAGTCATGGCGGGTGTTCGGGCCATCGCCGCACACTTTCCCAAGAACATACACACAGGTTATCCACAACCCTTGTTGTTCCAGCCAGGGAAAAGAGAAGTTGCTTGAAAAACACCCTGTTTTATCACAAGTATATGATTTATATACATAATAAATATTTGAATTTTTTTTGTCATACTGTGGATAAGTGAAACATTGCAGCGTATGATTGGTCCCTCGGTTGGTAGACCAGACCGAAAAAATAACAGCGTTTTACCGCATTGGTCGATAGCTGAAATTACATTCTGACGATTATTGAAGCGCGGTGCTCAACCGTGCTCCCTGGGGGTTTCTTTGCCCGAAGCCATGTGGCAACAATGTATCGACAGGCTGCGTGATGAGCTTCCGTCGCAGCAATTCAGCACCTGGATACGCCCGCTTGAGGCGTGTCATGGTCAGTCCTCTTTAACGCTTCGCGCACCTAACCGGTTCATTCGGGACTTTGTCGCGGAAAAGTATGCCGAACGGATTCGCGAATTATTGCGCGATGCTGATCCTGCCGGGTCAGTTGAGTTGTGTCTCGAGATTGGGGGTGATAGCGGATTCGCGGTTTACAGTGACGGTGGTCTCCCTCAGGCGGGTGCCGCGGTACCAGCAGCACCTTACCCGGACGCGGCGACCGCAAGCGCGCATGAGAAAGAGTCGGTGCCTCCACGGACGCTCCGGTCTGGAAACGGAAATTCGCGTCAGATCGAAGTGGAGGGGTCTCTGCAACACAGGGATGGATTGTTGCATAATCATACCTTCGACAGTTTTGTAGAAGGCAAGTCCAACCAGCTCGCGCTCGCCGCTGCACAGCAGGTTGCCGAAAACCCGGGAGACTCCTACAACCCACTTTTTCTGTATGGCGGTGTAGGTTTGGGCAAGACCCACCTTATGCAGGCGGTGGGTAATGCGCTGAAAGTGCGCAACCCCCAGGCCAAAGTGGTCTACCTGCATTCCGAGCGCTTTGTCGCAGATATGGTGAAGGCGCTGCAACTTAATGCGATCACGGATTTCAAACGCTACTATCGTTCGGTTGACGCGTTATTGATTGACGACATTCAGTTTTTTGCCAAGAAGGACCGCTCCCAGGAGGAGTTCTTCCATACCTTCAATGCGTTATTGGAAGGCGGTCAGCAGATGATTCTTACCTGCGACAGGTATCCCAAGGAAATAGATGGGCTGGAGGAGCGTCTCAAGTCACGCTTCGGCTGGGGCCTCACGGTTGCGGTGGAGCCGCCGGAGCTGGAAACCCGTGTCGCCATTCTGATGAAAAAAGCGGCAGAGGCAGGTGTTGATCTACCGCCCGATTCGGCATTTTTTATCGCGCAACGTATTCGTTCCAACGTGCGCGAGCTGGAGGGTGCGTTGAAGAGAGTGAAAGCAAGTGCTCGCTTTGTCCGTAAACCTATTGATATAGACATTATAAAAGAGAGCCTGAAAGACCTGTTGGCATTGCAGGACCGGCAGGTAAGCATGGAGAACATTCAGCGTACAGCGGCAGAGTATTACAAGATAAAGGTCTCGGATATGATGTCGCGGCGCCGCAGTCGGTCTGTTGCCCGGCCGCGGCAGATGGCGATGGCGCTGTCAAAGGAACTCACGAACCATAGCCTGCCGGAAATTGGCGAGAGTTTTGGTGGGCGGGATCACACGACAGTGCTTCACGCATGTCGTAAAATCAAGGAACTTCGTGAAACAAACTCCGATATACGCGAAGATTACAAGAACTTGCTGCGATCGCTGACTACATGAGAGCGCAGGGCAGGTTGCTGGCGCCAAACTTGACGCTCTTTGGGCGATAACCGTTGTGTTCTAAAACACCAGAAGGAATAAAAGCCTTATGAAGTTCAGTGTCTCGCGGGATACTCTCCTGAAGTCCTTGAATCTGGTCGCTGGTGTAGTGGAGCGTCGCCAGACTCTGCCGGTGCTGGCCAATGTGTTGATGGTGCTCGATGGGGACCGTTTGTCACTGACCGGCACAGACCTCGAGGTTGAGCTGGTTGGCAGGGTGCAGCTGCCCGAGCCAGGGGAACCGGGAGAGGTTACGGTGCCGGCCCGCAAGCTGACTGATATTTGCAAGTCGTTGCCGGAGGGCAGCGATATTCAGTTCGCCGTAGCGGATGGCAAGGCCACGGTAAAATCGGGGCGGAGCCGGTTTACCCTGTCAACCTTGCCGGCTCGCGAATTCCCCAATGTCGAGGACAGTATTGGTACCCACCAGCTTAATCTCAGGCAGGGGCAGTTGAAGCGACTGATTGATCGCACCAGTTTTGCGATGGCGCAACAGGATGTTCGCTACTATCTGAACGGCATGCTCTGGGAGCTACAGGACCAGCAACTCAGGGTAGTGGCGACGGACGGGCACCGGTTGGCCATGTGTACTTCGCAGGATCAACTCGAGGTGAAAGGTGATGGCGATACCCAGGTGATCTTGCCGCGCAAAGGCGTGCTGGAACTGGCCAGGCTGCTGATGGAGGAAGAAGAGGACATTGCGATCGTGATTGGCAGTAATCACATACGGGCGATGACCACCGATTTTACCTTTACCTCCAAGCTGGTCGACGGTAAGTTTCCCGACTATCAGCGCGTGATTCCACGCAATCCCGACAAGATTCTGTATGGTTCGCGCCTTGATCTGCGCCAGGCTTTTGCCAGAACGGCCATCCTGTCGAATGAAAAATACCGTGGTGTGCGACTGAAACTTTCGGCGAACTCCCTCGATATACTTGCAAACAACCCCGAACAGGAAGAGGCGGAAGAGACGGTTTCCGTGGAGTTTAGCGGCGATTCGCTGGAGATCGGGTTCAATGTCAGCTATTTGCTCGACGTTCTCGGTGTTCTCAGCGGGGACAAGGTGAAGTTGTCCCTCGCTGATCCAAACAGCAGCGCCCTGCTGGAGGAGTCTGAAGAAGGCGACTCAGTGTACGTTGTGATGCCCATGCGGCTGTGACGTCATCGAACCCTGGCTCTTTCCGTCGGGTTTGTCTCAAAAATATCCCCGTGCGCAAGCACTGGTCACGGTTAGCTGCGTCACTCACTTTAGCTAGTTGGGAGGTAGAAAGGAGCCTTTTGGAGCGGTTCTTTTCCAGTGCGTGGTCCTCAACGAGCTCAAAATAGATCGAGTGCGGAACCTGCGGCACGTGGCTGTACACGGGCTGCATCGCGTAAACGTGTTTTTCGGGCAAAATGGCAGCGGCAAGACTTCCGTGCTGGAAGCAATTCATGTGCTTGGAATGGCGCGATCGTTTCGTGGTGGCGGCATCAGGGCGGTAATTTCGCATGCCGAGGACGATTGCGTTGTGTTTGGATCTGGCAGGCGGCGTGACGGTGGCGGTACGCTGTCGCTGGGGGTGCAGCGGAGCAGAACGGGCGATGCAGTTATTCGCATCGGGGGCAACCCGGTGCGTACGGTCGCGGAGCTTGCTGCTTGCTTGCCCCTCCAGGTGATTAACGCAGACAGCTTTGATCTGCTTTGCGGTCCTCCGGCTGCTCGGCGGCAGTACCTGGATTGGGGTGTGTTCCACGTGGAACAGTCGTTTTTCTCACGTTGGCAGCGCTTCCAGCGTTGCATTAAACAGCGCAACATGCTGCTGCGGCGTGATAAACTGTCGACCGAGGAGTTAGCGGTTTGGACGCGAGAGTTGGCGAGCGCGGGCAGCCTGGTCAGTGATGACAGGAAGGCCTACTTTGAGCGGTTGGTCCCCAGTTTCAAGCAGGCAATGAGCCGCCTGGCGCCGTCGTTGGATGGCCTTGATTTGCGGTTTCGTCGCGGTTGGGACAGCAAAATGAGCTACCAGGATGCGCTGGAGCAAGGGCTGGGCGCCGATATCGATCAAGGGTATACCCATGCGGGGCCCCAGAGGGCGGACATCCGGGTGACCTCTCATGGCCACCTGGCAGCGGAGACCCTGTCTCGCGGCCAGCAAAAACTGGTGGTCTGTGGTCTAAAACTGGCGCAGGGCCAATTGATGACCGAGCTTGGGGTTGGTGACTGTACGTACCTGGTGGATGATTTGCCCTCAGAGCTTGATCGGGCACATTGTCGGCAGTTTTGCGAGTTGTTGGCCGACAGTGAGGCGCAAGTGTTTATTACCTGTGTCGAGGTGGAGCCCTTCCGGGCCGTGTGGCCCGAGCCTGGGGCGCTCGCTGTGTTCCACGTGGAACACGGCAGAATAGAGCAGGTGGAAGTATCCTGATTATCAGCGAATCCCGGCCTGCCGGATTCACCAAAACGAAGAGACGCGGTGCATGAGCGACGAGATAGAGCATAATTACGATTCATCGAGCATCAAGGTGCTCAAAGGCCTGGATGCGGTGAGAAAGCGCCCGGGGATGTATATCGGCGACACCGATGATGGCACAGGTTTGCATCACATGGTGTTTGAGCTGGTCGACAACTCCATAGACGAGGCACTGGCCGGCCATTGCACGGCCATCAACATCGTCATTCACCCGGACGAATCCATCACGGTGAGTGATGATGGCCGCGGAATTCCCACGGAATTGCATGAAGAGGGCGTCTCCGCGGCCGAGGTGATCATGACGGTGCTGCATGCGGGCGGAAAATTTGACGACAACTCCTACAAGGTGTCCGGAGGCCTGCACGGCGTGGGCGTTTCCGTGGTGAATGCGCTGTCTGAGGAGTTGACGCTGACTATTCGGCGCGAGCTCAAGATGTATGAGCAGGTGTATCGGCATGGCGTTCCTGAAGCGCCCCTGGCGGAAATTGGCACCACTGAGAGTTCGGGGACCAGCGTACGCTTCAAGCCGTCGCCAGAGACTTTCACCAATATTGAATTTCACTTCGAGCAGCTCGCGAAGCGTCTGCGTGAGCTGGCGTTTCTGAATTCAGGGGTGTGTATTAACCTGAAGGATGAGCGCAGCGGTAAAGAAGAGGCTTACCAGTACGAGGGTGGCCTGAAAGCGTTTGTCGCTTTTCTCAACCTCAATAAAACCGCCGTGAACAGGGTGTTCCATTTCCAGGTTGATACTGATGACGGGATTGGCGTCGAGGTGGCGCTCCAGTGGAACGACGCGTTTCAGGAGAATATTCTCTGTTATACCAATAATATTCCCCAGCGCGATGGTGGCACCCATCTGGCCGGTTTTCGGACGGCACTTACCCGCAGTCTGAACTCTTACATAGAGAAAGAAGGGCTGGCCAAAAAAGCCAAGGTCAACACCACCGGGGACGATGCCCGGGAAGGTTTGACGGCAGTGATATCCGTAAAGGTGCCAGATCCCAAGTTTTCATCGCAGACAAAAGACAAACTGGTGTCCTCGGAAGTAAAAACAGCGGTAGAACAGGCTGTAAACGCGCAGTTTAATGACTACTTGCTTGAGAACCCGGCCGAAGCGAGATCGGTAGTTGGCAAAATGCTGGATGCCGCCAGGGCTCGCGAAGCGGCCCGTAAAGCTCGCGAAATGACGCGGCGCAAGGGGGCTCTCGATATCGCCGGATTGCCGGGCAAGTTGGCGGACTGTCAGGAAAAGGACCCTGCCTTGTCGGAGTTGTACCTCGTGGAGGGCGATTCTGCCGGCGGCTCAGCCAAGCAGGGCCGTAACCGCAAGTATCAGGCGATACTTCCCCTCAAGGGGAAGATCCTCAATGTTGAGAAAGCCCGCTTCGATAAAATGCTTGGTTCGGCAGAGGTGGGCACCATTGTAACCGCGCTCGGCTGCGGAATAGGTAAAGACGAGTTTGACCCCAACAAGCTGCGTTACCACAGCATCATTATTATGACCGATGCCGATGTGGATGGATCTCATATCAGGACCTTGCTGCTGACCTTTTTCTTCCGTCAAATGCCCGAACTGATTGAACGCGGTCATATTTTCATTGCACAACCGCCCCTGTATAAAATTTCCCGGGGTAAACAGCACCAGTACCTGAAGGATGATGAGGCACTGTTGCAGTACTTGACACAGTCCGCGCTGGACGGCGCATCGTTGTATGTTAACCCCGACGCGCCGGCAATCTCTGGTGGCGCCCTGGAGGCCCTGGTTAATCAATACCGTGGGGTGGATGCCACAATACAGCGCCTGTGTCGGCTTTATGCGCCGGTCGTGCTCTGGCAAATGGTCTACGGGGAAACACTGACCCCTGAAGATATGCGTGATCATGCCAGGGTAGAGGCTTTCTGTGATCACCTTAGTGAGCGCTTACAAACTGTGGACACCTCTAACGGCCTGTTCTCCGTCACTGTCCGCCGTGATGACGAGCGACAGTTGTTTTTCCCGGTGGTGAAGGTCCTGGCGCACGGCATTGAAACAGAGACCGAATACCACCACGAGTTTTTTGCCTCGGGCGAGTACCGTTCGTTGGTGGCGCTGGGCAATGCCATCAACAACCTGATTGAGGAAGACGGCTATTTTCAGCGGGGTGAAAAGACGCTGGCGACGCGCAGTTTTACTGAGGGCTTCACCTGGTTGATGGCCGAGGCGCGCAAGGGCTACAGCATTCAGCGCTACAAGGGCCTCGGGGAGATGAACCCGGATCAACTCTGGGAAACCACCATGGACCCGGCCGAGCGCCGCATGCTGAGGGTAACGATAGACGATGCCATCACTGCCGACCAGATTTTTACCACGTTGATGGGCGATCACGTGGAGCCGCGCAGGGACTTCATTGAGGCAAATGCGCTCTCTGTTGCGAACCTGGACGTTTAACCCTAGTCCTTCCCGGGAGTTGAGATGGCCACACTGACGTTTTTTGGAGCGGCCCAGGAGGTCACGGGGTCCTGTCATCGGATTGAATCGCCGGCGCTGGGCAGCATGCTGCTGGATTGCGGCATGCATCAGGGTGGCGACGCGGTAGAGCGACTGCACCAGGAAGCCTTCGCGTTTGATCCCGAATCAATCGACGCGGTGGTGTTGTCTCATGCTCACCTCGATCACTCCGGCCTGCTGCCGCGCCTCGTTCGCGAGGGTTTTCGCAAGCCCATTTACTGCACCGCAGCGACCCGGGACCTGCTGGAGATCATGTTGGAGGATGCGGCGGGCCTGTACGAGCGGGACCTCGACCGGGAAAACCTGCGTCGCGCCAGGCGAGGCAAGAAGAAAATCAGGCCGAAATACAGCAGTAAGGATGTCGCCAGAGTGTTGCAACTCTGTCGGCCGCTCGAGTACGAAGAAACCCGGCAGGTTGGCGAACAGGCTACCCTGACATTCCACGATGCCGGGCATATTCTGGGCTCTGCGATAGTGGAATTGCGTATGCACGAGACCGGGACGGAGAAAACCCTGGTCTTTTCCGGCGACCTTGGCAAATCGGATTCAACACTCATGAGCAGGCCTGCCGTTCTGGAGGAGGCCTCGCTTCTGCTGGTCGAGAGCACTTACGGTGATCGCAACCACCGTGAGATGGAGGATACCCTGGGCGAGTTGCGGGAGGTGTTGCGCGATACGTGGCAGAAAGGCGGGAACGTGATGATACCAGCGTTCGCCGTTGGCCGAACGCAGGAGCTGCTGTTCCAGCTGGGGCGCCTGTACCAGGAGGGCGAGCTCGACAACTGGCAAATTTTTCTGGATAGCCCCATGGCAATCAAGGTGACCGCTGTATACAGCCGCTGGTTGGCGCAACTGGATGAAGACGTGTCGCGGGCGCTGCGGGCTGAAGGTAAGCACACGCTTGAGAGCTTTCTGCCGCCGCTTACCCTGTCGGTCACGTCAGAGGAGTCCATGGCTATCAACAAGATCAAGAGTGGCGCGATCATTATTGCCGGCAGTGGCATGTGCACGGGAGGGCGCATCAAGCACCATTTCAAGAGACGTATCTGGAATCAACGCAATACGATAGTCTTCTGCGGCTTCCAGGCGCGAGGCACCCTGGGTAGATTGTTGGTAGATGGCGTGAAACAAATTCGAATGTTCAACGATGAGTTTGTGGTGAAGGCGCGCATCGAAACGCTGGGTGGTTTTTCTGCACATGCCGGGCAATCTGAACTGCTGGCATGGATAGGCAATTTCAGTCCCCGGCCGCGCGTGGTGCTGGTACATGGTGAGCCCAGGGCGATGGATGTGCTCTCGGAAAAATTATGGCAGCAACAGCAACGGGCACCAGAAACACCTCGCCAGGGGCAAAGCGTTATTTTTTAGCGGCATTTCTTCAGGCGGGTCGCGACAAACCGGTAAGTGGGCTCCCGCTGGGTTACTCGGTGCTCGCTGGCTTGTTGTCTGCTTCCCGGGTTATGGCTTCCAGTCGAGCCTGTTCCAGGTCCTCATGTACAGGCTCAATAGCGGGCAGCTTGTCGCGGGTTTTCGCTGACACTTGCTGAAAGCGGTCAACCTTACTGTACAGGCCTTGTTTGCCAGCCAGGCTGACTACCGTGTCGTTGTAGTGATTCTGGGCTGCGCGCATGGAGTTTCCGAGGCGATCCAGGCGTTCGGCGACACGACATACCTGGTTGTAAATATCGCCGGCGCGATCGCTTATTTCGCGGGCCTCGCGGTTGCTTTGGTCTATCATCCACAGGTTGGCAACGGTGCGCAGAATCGGCATCAGCGTGGTGTGCGAAACCATAATGACGCCTTTCTGGTAACCGTAGTTGAACAGTTCTTTGTTGTGTTTCATCGCCTCGATGTAGGCGGGCTCGACGGGCATGAACATCAGGACGAAATCCGGGCTGTGGACCTCGGGCAGGTGGGCGTAGTCCTTGTTGCTGAGATCATCGATGTGTCTCCGCACGGCCGAAGCGTGCGCATTGAGTGCCTCCAGGCGGCCCTCATCCGTCTCGGCCGCTATAGCCCGATCGTAATCAACGAGTGACACTTTGCTGTCTACAATCAGGCTTTTGCCGTCCGGCAGTTTGATGACGAAGTCCGGCACCCTGCGCTTGCCCTGCTCGTCCCGATAGGCGGCCTGCGTCTCGTAGTGCTCACCGGCTTGCAGGCCAGCGAGTTCCAGGGTGCGCTGGAGCTGTGCCTCACCCCAGTTGCCAGTTGTTTTTTTATCGCCTTTCAATGCCTGTGTCAGGTTGGTTGCCTGAGTGTTCATCTCGAGGCCGACCTCCAGGACTTTGCGTAGTTCTGCTTCCAGCGCGCTGTGACCCTTTACTGACTCGGTATGCACTTCGTTGATCCGGTGCTGGAAGCCGGTTATCTGTTCCCGGAAGGGTTTCAGCAAGTCTTCCAGTGACGCCCTGTTGGTATGGGTGAAGTTGCGTCCCTTCTCCTCGAAAATACGGTTGGCGAGGTTCTCGAACTCCTTTTTCAGATTGTCGCGCGCGTCGTTCAGCAGTTTCAGTTGTTCCTGATGTTGTCCTGCGCGCTCCCGCCGGGAGGTTTCAAGCTCGGCGTTGCTGCGCTGTGCAGCCTGCAGTTTTTCTTGCAGCTCCCGGATATCTTCCTGCCGGGCTCGCACCTGGTTGTGAACCTGGTCCAGTTCGACGGCGAGCCCGTGCACTTCCAGCTGGGCTGTTGCGAGCGATGCCTGCGCGCTTTGCAGTGCCTCACGCGAATGATTGAGTGCTCGCCGGGCCTGCATGCCCCGCCAGATACTGACCACCAGGGCGAGCACCGTGGCCGCTGCAAGCACGGCTGCGGCCAGCAGAATTGTGTCGATGTCGATATTCATGCCACGCTCCCCCGTGAGCCTGCCAGTGTAATGCAATCGCGGCTGGCTGCGGGTGAATTGTGGCGCGCGTCCCGATGACCTGTCGCCTCCCGGCGCCGGTTTGTTATGGGCAGTGCCGGGAGCTATCTGCTGACAGCGAGCAGGGAAATATCAGCCACTTCAAGGAAGAGGTCGCGGAGTTCTTTCAGCAGGTTGAGCCGGTTTATGCGCAGTTCGGCATTCTCGTCGTTGACCATGACATCATCAAAAAAGGCGTCCACGGGTGCGCGCAGGGCTGCCAGTTCAGTGAGAGCCAGTGCATACTCCTCGCGCCCAAGGAGTTGACCAACGCTGTTAGTCAGCGATCGGAGTTGTTCGGCAAGCGCTTTCTCTGCTGGCTCAACCAGTAGGTGTGTACTTACTTCGTTGTTGGTGAGTGGTTCCTCGACTTTCGCCAGTATGTTCGAGACACGCTTGTTGGCTGCCGCCAGTGCCTGGGCTTCCGGCAGCTTCGCGAACGCATGCACCGCCAGCACGCGGTGATGGATGTCGAGTGGCCGGCTCAGGTTTCGGGAGCTCACGGCCTTGAAAACCTCCGGCGGAATGGCCTCTTCTTCGTACCAGGCTCTGAAACGCTCAAGCATGTAGTGCAGCACGTCGCCGCGGGTTGTTTCTGCCACGACCTCCGGGGGGTAGTTTTCCGCCGCGGCAGCCAGGCAGTCAGCGAGATCCAGGTCCAGCTTCCGCTCGACCACGATGCGCAACACCGCCAGTGAGGCGCGCCGCAGCGCGAAGGGGTCTTTCGATCCCGTGGGTGGTTGGCCGATGCCAAAAATACCTACCAGCGTGTCCAGGCGATCCGCCAGGCCCAGTGCCTGTGCGGTCGTCGAGTCGGGAAGTTGATCGCCGGAGAAGCGCGGCCAGTACTGCTGGGCGAGGGCGCTGGCCACCTCCGGGTCTTCGTGGTCGTTGGTCGCGTAGTATGAGCCGGCGATGCCCTGCATGTCAGGGAACTCCAGCACCATCTCGGTGGTGAGATCCGCTTTGCTGAGCAGTGCGGCGCGCCCGGCCAGCCCGGTGGGCGAGCCCACGCGGTCGGCGATCCATGCTGCGAGAAGTTCGACCCGTTTTGTTTTGTCGTACAGCGTGCCGAGCTTTTGTTGAAAGACGATGCCTTTGAGCGTTTCAAGCCGGTTGATCAGCGGTGTTTTGCAGTCGGTTGAGAAGAAAAATGCCGCGTCAGAAAGCCGTGGACGGATTACGCGCTCGTTGCCGGCAATGACTTTTGCCGGGTCGCTGCTTTCGATGTTGGCAACGGTAATGAAGTGCGGCATCAGTTTTCCGGCCTGGTCGACCACGTGGAAATATTTCTGATGCGCTTTCATCGACGATATCAATGCCTCCGCGGGCACCTTGAGAAAGCGCTCTTCAAAGTTACCGGTGAGCGCCACGGGCCACTCTACCAGGCCGGTCACCTCGTCCAGCAGCGCTTCGTCAATCACCGCCCGCGCGCCGATGGCATCGGCCTGCGCCTCCACGGAAGCGCGTATCAATGCGCGCCGTTTGTCAAAGGAGGCCACGACATACGCCTCCTGCAAAGCGTGTTCGTAGTCTTCAGGGCGCGTCAAGGCGACAGCATCCGGAGCGTGAAACCGGTGGCCGTGCGTGGCTGTGCCGATACTGACGCCGAGCAGCTCGCCGCTCAGGTGATCGCCACCCAGCATGACCAGCACCCAGTGCACTGGCCGCACGAATTCCTCGCGGTTGGCCCCCCAGCGCATACGTCGGGGGACGGGCAGTTCCCGCACGCACCCGCTGATGATGTCCAGCAGGCAGTCCCGGGCGGTCGCGCCTGCTTCTGTCCGCTGCACGCCGAGCCGGGCGCCCTTGGGAGTCTCTATCGTCTGCAGCGCTTCGGGTTCAACCCCCTGGTTGCGGGCAAAACCCGTGGCTGCCGGTGTCCAGTTGCCAGCGCTGTCACGGGCGCGATCAATGGGTGGTCCGAGCGCCTCCACAACTTTTGTGGGCGCCTGCAACTGCAGGTCGTGAACCAGAACAGCCAGCCTGCGTGGTGTTGCAAACCAGGCTACGGCATCGTGCGCAAGCGCGTTTTGTCTGAGCCCGGCTATGATGCCGTCCCGAAATGCCTCTCCCAGCGCGCGCAGCGCTTTTGGTGGCATCTCTTCCGTACCGATCTCGATCAGGAGGTGGTCGCTACCCATGGTCAATTGGTCTCCGCCTGCCAACGTTGTAGCACCTCGTCACGCAGTGCTGCCTCCGCCAGCGGAAATCCCTGCGCCGCGCGCGCATCAAAGTAGGCCTGCGCTACAGCCCGGGCAAGGCTGCGTACCCGCAAAATAAAGCGCTGCCGCTCGGTGACGGAAATTGCGTGTCGTGCATCCAGCAGGTTAAAGGCATGCGAGGCTTTTATCACCATCTCGTAGGCCGGCAACGGCAGCGCTGCCTCGACCAGGCGCAGGGAATCTTTTTCACACTGGTCGAAACACCTGAACAGGAAGTCCACATCCGCCTCCTCAAAATTGTAGCGCGACATCTCTACTTCATTCTGGTGAAACACATCCCCGTATGTCACTGAGCCGCCGGGCCCGGTGGACCAGACAAGGTCATAGATACTGTCGATGCCCTGCAGGTACATGGCGATACGCTCGAGGCCATAGGTGATTTCGCCCGTGACGGGGTAGCATTCGAGACCCCCGGCCTGCTGAAAGTAGGTGAACTGGGTCACCTCCATGCCATTCAGCCATACTTCCCAGCCCAGCCCCCAGGCACCCAGCGTGGGCGACTCCCAGTTATCCTCTACAAAACGGATATCGTGCACACTGGAATCGATGCCGAGCGCCTTCAGGGATTCGAGATACAGCGCTTGAAAGTTCTCGGGAGAGGGCTTCATGACGACCTGAAACTGGTAGTAGTGCTGTAACCGGTTGGGGTTTTCCCCGTAGCGCCCGTCGGTCGGTCTGCGCGAGGGTTGTACGTAGGCTGCATTCCAGGTTTCCGGGCCCAGTGCGCGCAGGAAGGTGGCCGGGTGAAACGTTCCCGCGCCCACTTCCATATCGAGTGGTTGCAGGACAACACAACCCTGCTCCGCCCAGAACGCCTGCAAACGGAAGATCAGCGTCTGGAAAGTGAGTATGTCGGTGTCGGTGGTTGCCACGGCTCGGCCTGTCAGTGCAAAAAAGCTGGCTATTATAGCGGCTCTTTTGGCGGCATAATATGCAGATTCCCTGAAAGTGAACGTCCCGGCAGCGTCGGTTACGTCGGGCCGCTCAATCTTCCCGCCCGTGCACCAGTGTCGGCAGCTCAAAACAGAGGCAGAAAATGGTATTGGGCAAGATCATCGCCGGACTTATCGGCCTGTTCTCGGCCGGTCTTCCGGGCCTGCTGGTCGGCGGCCTGCTCGGCCACGCCTTTGATCGGGCGCTGGCCGGACAGTTCGGCCTTGCGTCACCGGAAGCCCTGCAGGCTGTGCGCGAGAGTTTTTTCGAGACGGCGTTTCTGCTGTCGGGATACCTGGCCAAAATTGACGGGCGCGTTTCCGAGAAAGAAATCGCCCATACTGAACTCGTCTTTGACCAGATGGGCCTGGATAAAGCGCAGCGAGAACGCGCTATCGGGCTGTTTAAACAGGGTGCCGCGCCCGGCTTCGCCCCGGAGCCCGCTATTGCCAGCTTTGTGCAGGCCTGCGGGTCCCGCAGTCAATTGAAGCGCACTCTGCTGGTATTTCTCATTGCACTGGCGCACGCCGACGAGGCTCTGCAACCCTCCGAGCACGCCGCCCTGCGCCGCATCACCCAGCTGCTGGGGCTGAATGTTGTGCAACTGGACGTACTGTTGCAGATGGCGCGCGGCCAGCAGCACTTCCATTCTCGCGCCGGCAGCGCGCAGCAGACCCCGCAGGTGAGTCTCGACGATGCCTATGCAGCGCTGGGAGTGGCCAGGAGTGTGAATGACCGCGAACTCAAGCGGGCCTATCGTAAACGCATGAGTGAAAATCACCCGGACAAATTGATTGCACGGGGTGTGCCGGAAGATATGGTCAAACTGGCTACCGAGCGCTCACAGGACATACAGGCCGCGTACGAAATGATTCGTCGCCACCGCGGCATCGGAAAGTAGCGCGGCGCCCTGCCCTGCCGCGACCGCATACTGCGTTGCGCTAGAGGCGCCAGAACATCGGTGTAAACAGCACCAGCAGCGTAAATACCTCAAGCCGCCCCAGCAGCATGGCAAAACAGAGTAGCCCTTTCGCCGCTTCACTGATGCTGCCGTAGTGCGCGGCGACCTCGCCAAGCCCCGGCCCCAGGTTATTCATTGTCGCGGCCACCGCGGAGAAAGCGGTAGTGAAATCCAGCCCGGTCGCCATCAGCAGTAGCATGATGATGATGCAGGCGGTGGTATACACGGCAAAAAAACTCCAGACCGCGCTGACAATGGCCGCCTGCACCCGAGTACGGCCTACTTTCAGCGGGATGACCGCGCTGGGGTGAACGAGTTGTTTGAGTTCGCGCAGGCCCTGTTTGTAAATCAGCATTACGCGCATGGCTTTCATTCCGCCGCTGGTGGACCCCACACAACCGCCCATAAATGACAGCATCAGCAGCATGATCGGGAGGAACGAGGGCCAGACGGAAAAATCCTGGGTCGCAAAGCCGGTCGTGGTGGCAATGGAGATGGTCTGGAAGATGCCGTGGACGATACTGTCACGCGTATCGAGCGTATCGGTGGCAATAAGATAGGCGCAGGTGATGGCGATGCCTGTGAACAGCAGGGACAGGAAAAATCGCGTCTCGGAATCGCGCACATAGACGGCGAACAGCTTGCGACGTTTTTGCGGTACACCCAGCTGGCGCCACGCGGTGAAATGCAGGCCGAAGTTGATCGCCGATATCAGCATGAAGACGCTGCAGACGGCGAGGATGGTATTGCTTTCAAAGTAACCGATACTGGCGTCGTGAGTAGAGAAGCCACCAATGGCCACGGTGGAAAACGCATGGCCTACCGCGTCGAAGGCCGACATTCCCGCAAGGTAGTACGCCGCTGCACAGGCAATAGTGAGTGCGATGTATATCGATGCCAGCGCCTTGGCTGTTTCCGTGATGCGCGGCGTGAGCTTGGTATCCTTGGAGGGGCCAGGTGACTCGGCCTTGTAGAGCTGCATGCCGCCAATGCCGAGCATCGGCATTATCGCCACCGCTATCACGATGATGCCTATGCCGCCCAACCATTGCAGAAAATGGCGATAGAACAGGATTGACCTGGGCACCTCATCCAACCCTGTCATCACTGTCGCGCCGGTGGTCGTTAGGCCTGAAATGGATTCGAAAATGGCATCCGTAATCGACATGTCGAGGGAGGGTGTCAACACGAAGGGCAGAGCGCCGAACAAGCCCAGTACGGTCCAGAACAGCGAAGTGATCAGGAACCCGTCGCGGATGCGCAGTTCTTCCTGTGCGTCCTTCACCGGCAGCCACAGGGTCAAGCCGGCAAAAAAAGTGATACACAGGGCCCACAGGAAACTCTGGACCGTCTGGTCTTGCGCGAGTAGTGCCAGCAGGAGCGGAATGAGCATCGCGCTGGAGAAGATCATCAGGAGAACACCCAGCACGCGCAGAATGACGGAAAAGTGCACGCGGCGGCCTAGGAGAAGAAACCGATACCGACGGCGAACAGCTTCTCCACCGCGGAGATTTTGCTGCGATCAACCAGAAACACGATGATGTGGTCGTTTTCCTCGATGACCACGTTTCCGTGGGCGATCAATACTTCTTCGCCGCGCACGATGGCGCCAATATTTGCACCTTCCGGCAGGGGCAGTTCGGCCAGGCTGCGCCCCACGACCCGGGACGAATGGGTGTCGCCGTGAGCGATTACCTCCAGCGCCTCCGCGGCACCGCGTCGCAATGAATGTACATTGTTGATGTCGCCGCGTCGCACATGCGTCAACAGGCTGCCGATTGTGATCTGTTGCGGCGAGATGGAGATGTCGATCTCATCACCCACCAGGTCGGCGTACGCCGGGTTTGCCACCAGCGTAATCACCTTTTTTGCGCCCAGTCGCTTGGCCAGCATGGAGATCATGATGTTGGATTCATCGTTGTTGGTGAGCGCGCAGAACACGTCCGTGGATTCGATGTTCTCGGCACTTAGCAGTTGCGGCTCCGATGCGCTGCCGTTCAGCACGATGGTATGTTTCAGGCGTTCGGATAACTGGCGGCAGCGCGGGTAAGAGCGCTCGATAATCTTCACCTGGTATTTACGCTCGAGATTCTGCGCGAGCGTGGCCCCGATATTGCCCCCGCCAGCGATCATGACCCGCTTATAGGGTTTGTCGAGCTTGCGCAGTTCCGCCATGACCGTGCGGATATCCTTTTTCGCGGCAATGAAGAAGACTTCATCGCCCGCCTCCACCACCGTTGTACCTTCCGGGATGATGGGTCGATTCTGACGGAATATCGCCGCGACGCGGGTGTCCACATCGGGCATGTGATTGCGGATGGTGCGCAGTTCCTGGCCTACGATGGGACCACCATAGATCGCTCGCACGGCCACGAGCTGCACGCGCCCCTCGGCAAAATCCAGTACCTGCAGCGCGCCGGGGTTGGAAATGAGGCGTTCGATGGCCTGGGTTACCAGCTGCTCCGGCCCGATGATGACGTCTACCGGGATGTTCTCGCGGTTGAACAGTTTGTCCTGTTCCTTCAGGTAGGCGGGAGAGCGCACGCGAGATATCTTCTTGGTGGTGCCGTACAGGGTATGGGCGACCTGGCAGGCCATCATGTTGATCTCGTCGCTGTTGGTGACGGCGATCAGCATGTCGGCATCGCGCGCGCCGGCCCGCTCGAGAATATTGGGGTGTGACGCCCCGCCCGTGACCGTGGCGATATCCAGCCGGTCCTGGAGCGCTCGCAGTTTGTCGCCGTCGGTGTCGACCACCGTGATGTCGTTCTGTTCGTCGGCGAGGTGCTCAGCGAGGGTGCCGCCAACCTGTCCTGCGCCGAGAATGATGATTTTCATGACTCGAAGAACCCGTTGCGGTGTTCAGGCGACAAATCTGTCTGCACCTTAGTGAAAAGCCGGGGTGATTGTAAGGGCCGGCGGGGCGAAATTGTGCACACGATCATGCCGCTTTGCGCAGCATGGCGTAGAACATACCATCGGGGCCGTCGATCTCCGGCAGCAACTGTCTCCCGTGAGCGGTTGTTTGCCCCCGGTTCACCGCGATGGGTTCTGCACTGGCATCCGGCCGGCTGGCGAGGAACGCCTCGATAACCTGGCTGTTTTCCTCATCCAGTACCGAGCAGGTGACATAAAGCAGCACGCCCCCGGGGCGCAGCAGCGGCCAGAGTCCACGCAGGATCCTGCCCTGCTCGCGCTGCAGGTTCGCCAGATCCGCCTCCCGGCGTAGCAGCTTGATATCCGGGTGACGACGAATGACACCGCTGGCGGAGCACGGCGCGTCCACGAGGATACGATCGAAGGGCGTCTCCGCGAGGCTCGCTGGAGGCTGGGCGCCGTCCCCCTGGAGGCACTGGGCGCCCAGGCCCAGCCGCTGCAGATTGTCGCGCACGCGGTCCAGGCGCGCGGCGTCGATGTCCATGGCCAGCAGGCTTTGCAGCCCCGGCTGCAGCTCGAGGATATGGCAGGTTTTACCACCGGGCGCGGCGCAGGCATCGAGAATGCGCTCGCCCGGCTGCGCCCCGAGCAGCGCAGCCGCGAGCTGGGGCGCCTCATCCTGCACGCTGACGTGTCCCTCGTTGAAACCAGGCAACGCCTGAACATCCGTGCCCGTCGCAAGGTACACGGCCTGGGGTGCGAGATTACCCGCGCGGCCGTCCAGGCCCGCGTCGGCCAGTTGAGCGAGATACCCGTCACGCGATACACGCTGCGTATTCACGCGCAGAGTCATTGGTGGTGGCTGGTTGTTGGCCGCGAGAATGCCTGCACAGGCCTCTGGCCACTGTTGTTTCAGGCGCGCATACAGCCATTCGGAGTGAGCGCTCGCTGCTGCTGTATCTATTGCAGCCAAAAGGCTCTCCCGCTCGCGGAGAAAGCGGCGCAAGACGGCGTTGGCGAGACCCCGGGCCCAGGGCTTGCCCAGTTCCCGGCTCGCCCCCACGGTGGTGGCAACGGCCGCGTGGTCCGGCACGCGACTGCCTTCAAGCTGGTAGAGTCCAACCAGCAGCAGGCCCTGAATGTCCTGGTCACGCGCCCGAAGGGGCTTTTCCAGGAGCTGTGCGAGCAGGGCTTGCAGGCGCGGAGCGTCGCGCAGCGTGCCGTAGCAGAGCTGTTGCAACAGGCTGCGATCGGTCGCGGCCACAGAGGCAAGCCCGGCGGGTAGCGCGCGGTTGAGAGACTGCCCCCCCAGCACCGCCGCAATGACCTGCGCGGCGGCGGCCCGGCAGCTTGTGGTCACCGGGATTCTGCCGGCAGCGCTGTGCCAAGGCGAGTTCCGGGAGCAAACCGGGCGCCCCGTGCGTGCAGCAGCTCGCGCGCATTCAGGCGCTTGCCGCCGGGAAGCTGCAGACAGCTCACCGACAACAGGCCTTCTGCGCACGCCACGGAGATGCCGTCGGGAGCACTTTTAACAATGGTGCCTGGTTCCCTCTCACCGGTGGTGTTCTCGACAGCGGTTGCCTCCCAGAGCTTGATGCGTGTGTCGCCCAGGAAGGTATGACACCCGGGGAATGGGTTGAAGGCGCGCACGCGCCGGGCCAGCTCGTGAGCGGGTCGCTGCCAGTCCAGCAGACCCTCCTGCTTCCCGATTTTGTGTGCGTAGGTTGCGCTCGCGTTGTCCTGTGGTTGTGCCCGGGCCTGGTAATCCGAAATATTTTCCAGCACCTCCAGTAACAGGCGAGGCCCGAGCCTGGCGAGCTCGGCATGCAGGCTGCCGCTGGTATGTCCGTCCACGGCGCAGCTCGCCGACGCGAGCATGTCACCGGTATCCAGGCCGGCGTCCATTTGCATGATGGTGATGCCCGTGGCGGCATCGCCCGCCTCGATGGCTCGCTGGACAGGCGCTGCGCCCCGCCAACGCGGCAGTAGCGATGCGTGCACGTTGAGGCAGCCATGGGTGGGTACATCGAGCACTGCCTGCGGCAGGATCAGTCCATAGGCTACCACCACCAGCAAGTCCGCCCGCAGTCCGGCCAGCCTCTCCTGCTCACCGGCATCCTTGAGCGTCCCGGGCTGGTAGAGCGGAATTTGTGCTGTCTCTGCCAGGTGTTTTACCGGGCTGGCCTGCAGCGCGCGACCCCGACCGGCGGGTCTGTCCGGTTGTGTGTATACGGCGATAAGTTTGTGCTTACTATCAATCAGCGCCTTGAGATGCTCGGCTGCGAAATCCGGCGTTCCGGCGAATACGAGCCTTAGCGGTGAACCTGGCATACGGCTCAGGCGCGGCGCCGCTGGTCTTTTTCCAGCTTTTTGCGGATACGCTGGCGCTTCAGGGGAGACAGGTAATCGACGAATAGCTTGCCGTCCAGGTGGTCGATTTCGTGCTGTAGGCAAACGGCCGCCAGACCGTCCAGCTCGCGGCTGTTCTCCCGGCCTTCGGTATCCAGGGCGGTGACCCTGATGCGTTGTGGCCGGTGTACGGTTTCGTAAAACCCCGGTACCGACAGACAACCCTCATCGTATTCCCCCAGTTCCTCGTCGAGAATCTCTACGGTGGGGTTGATGAACACCATCGGTTGCGAGTGGTCGTCCGATACATCCATGACCAGCAATCGCTTGTGCACATTGACCTGCGTGGCGGCGAGCCCGATTCCCGGTGCGGCATACATGGTGGCGAGCAGATCGTCGACCAGTGATCGTATGCTGTCGTCGACCACCTCAACCGGTTCGGCCACGGTGCGTAGTCGGGGGTCGGGAAATTCGAGAATGTCCAGTATTGTCATGCTGTTGCGGGTCCGGATAGCTGCCCGGGCTTGGCCGGAATTGGCTGCGTGAATTAATAACATTTGGCTTGCCAGCGTTAGTCGGCGGCAGCAAACTGTGGTGAGTATACAACTAGTGATTATGGGGTGCCTAGCGCCCTCCCCCGTTGCAACGCCCAGCAGCTGGCTGGCGACAGGTGGGGAGTCGTGTCCTGGGAGTTGATCACGAGTTGCTGCGCGGCCGTTTACTCGTCAGCTTCGATTGGCGGCACGCTGCTGCTATCGGCTTCTTCCGCCGATGGTATGCCGAATAAAATGGGGCTTCTTTACAGGGACGCGAACAATGAAAATAAGGTCACTTTCTGTCTGCCTGCTGGGGTTGGCGCTGCTTTTCAGTTGGAGTGCTGTCTCGGCGGTGGAACTCAACGACGACGTTCCCGAAACCTATGTTGTCAAAAAAGGCGATACCCTCTGGGGTATCTCCGGCATGTATCTCACGGAACCGTGGCTGTGGCCGGAGCTATGGGACGTAAACCCGCAGATCGACAACCCGCACCTCATCTACCCCGGCGATGAGTTGTACCTGGTGTGGGTGGATGGCCAGCCGCGGCTGCGGCTGCGCCGCGGGCGTGATGTAAAGTTGTCGCCCAACATGCGGGTAAAGCCGCTCGATCTCGCGATACCGGTCATCCCGCTGGACGAAATCGGTCCGTGGCTGATGCGACACCGTGTCGTTGACGCCAGTGAATTCAATAACTCCGCCTACGTGGTCGCCGGCGACCAGGAGCACCTGATCAGTGGTCCGGGGGATCGTGTGTTTGGTCGTGGCCCGTTTCCCGAGGGCGAGCGCGCCTATGCAATTTACCGCGCGGGGCGCTCCTACAGTGACCCGATCACGGACGAATTGCTGGGTTACCAGGCGGCCGATATTGGCAACGCGCGCCTCCTCAGCAGCAATACCGACCCGGTGACCGAGCTGGAAATTACCCGCATTACCGAGGAAGTCCGCATCGGCGATCGTCTTCTGCCACTGGAGGAACGCATCCTGGATGCAACGTTTCAGCCGCGCGCGCCAGACGTCCCTGTTGAAGACGCCTACATGATCGCGGTCGATGGCGGTCTTTCGCAGATCGGCCAGATGAGCATCGTGGTGCTGAACCGGGGCAAACGCGATGGTCTCGCCGTTGGTCACGTGCTGGCGGTTTATCAAGCAGGTCCACTGGTGTTCGACAAGGTCGCCGAGACCAACGTCAGGCTTCCGGACAAGCGGGCCGGGCTGGCCATGGTATTTGAGGCTTTTGAGAAGGCCAGCTATGCCGTTGTGCTCAAGGCAAGCCACCCGTTGCAGGTGATGGACAAAGTCAAGAATCCGTAAACTTATGTCGCCCCGGGATGGTGGCGGCTTACAAGGCTGCAGACTGACGTCAAGGATGATGTATGGATGTTGTCAATTCTCCGGCGGGAGATGCTGTCGCGCTGATACGGCGTGGCGACGTCGCCTATCCGCCGCTCCTGTCTGAAATTCACGATCCCCCCGAAGAGCTCTACGTGCGCGGCAGGGCGGAGGCCCTGTTGCAACCGCAGGTGGCTGTGGTCGGCAGTCGGCGAGCCAGCTCCGCCGCGTTGCGGTTGGCTTCACAGCTGGCGGGGGGCTTGTCCACGGCGGGGCTGGCGGTGTGTTCCGGGCTGGCGCTGGGCGTAGACGGGGCGGCGCACCGCGGCGCGCTGGACGCCGGTGGCGTGAGCGTGGGCGTGATGGCCACGGGGATTGAAACGATTTATCCGCGACGCCACGCCGCGCTGGCGGCGCAGCTTTTGCAAAGCGGCTGTCTGCTCAGCGAGTTTCCCCCGGGCACGCCGCCAAGGCGAGAAAATTTCCCCCGGCGCAACCGCATCATCAGCGGCCTTGCCCTGGGCGTGCTGGTGGTGGAGGCAACGCCTGGCAGCGGTTCGTTGATCACGGCACGCGCCGCGCTGGAGCAGGGTCGCGAAGTCTTCGCCCTGCCCTGGTCGGTACTGCACGAGGGTGGACGTGGCTGCCTGCAACTGCTCCGCGACGGTGCCAAGATGGTCGAGTCATTAAATGACATCCTTGAGGAACTGGACCCGTTGTTCAGGTGTCACGCTGAAGGTTTGCCCGCGCCCGCCGCTGTCGAGCCTTCCGGCGGGCCCCTGGTTCTGCGCTTGCTGGGTTACGAAGTCGCCAGTCTCGATCAGTTGGTGGCCGACAGCGGGCAGCCCGCATCGGTCCTTCTGGGGCAGTTGTCTGCGCTTGAACTGGATGGCCAGGTGGCGCGGGTGCCCGGTGGCTACATTCGCTGCTAGGCCGTCGCGGAGCCTGCCCCGCGACTTGCCAGGCAAGCAGTGACTGCTTTACATTTCCATTCGCCGGGTCGGAAGGTTCTCAGACGACACCGCTTTAGAGGAGGACGTGTGTGAACGCAGGGCCGGGGACCGCAACACAGCAGCAGCGGCAGTCACTGCTGCCGCCTCCCAGCAGCCTGCACCTCGCCATCGCCGCGCGGGTGTTGCACAACGGCGGCGTGATCGCCTGCCCGACGGAAGCGGTGTGGGGTTTGAGTTGCGATCCATTCAACAGCGCGGCTGTTGAGCGCCTGCTGTGGCTGAAACAGCGGCCGGTAAGCAAGGGCCTGATATTACTGGCGGCCTCCGAAGCGCAGATTGAGTTTTTGCTGCATGACCTGCCGGCCGCCCAGCGCGCCAGGTTGCGCGACAGCTGGCCGGGCCCCGAAACTTTTTTGCTACCACAGCGCGGTCGTGTTCCGCCCTGGGTCAGCGGTGAACATGCCAGCGTCGCCGCACGTGTCACCGATCATCCCGGCATGGCCGCCCTGTGTGCCGCCTTTGGCGGCCCCGTGATATCGACATCGGCGAATCCCGGCGGATTGCCGCCCGCGCGCACCGGCCTGCGGGTCAGATGCTATTTTGGCGCGCAGGTTGACTACCTGTTCCCTGGAAAACTCGGGGGACTGGAGCGTCCCTCCGTGATCCGCGATTTGCGCAGCGGTGAAATTATTCGAGCCTAGGCGCCCGACGGTCAGTATAATGGCGCCCCGGTTGCTACCGGGAACGAGATGCATGGATATCGATGCCGTCAAACGCTATCTTCTTGCCCTGCAGGATGCCATTTGTGATGCGCTGGCCGAAGAAGATGGGCGCGCGCAATTCAAAACGGACGACTGGCAGCGCGAGGAGGGCGGCGGCGGCCGCACGCGGGTGCTCAACCAGGGCGCCGTGATCGAAAAGGGCGGCGTCAATTTTTCTCATGTCTACGGCGCCAGCCTGCCGCCCTCCGCCAGCGCCTCGCGTCCGGAATTGGCGGGGCGCTCGTTCCAGGCCATGGGCGTGTCCCTGGTGATTCATCCGGGCAACCCCTATGTGCCCACGTCTCACGCCAATGTGCGGTTTTTTGTTGCCGAAGCGCCGGGCAAGGAGCCGGTCTGGTGGTTTGGGGGCGGGTATGACCTGACGCCCTACTATGCCAATGGCGATGACTGCGTGGCGTGGCACCGCGTGGCGCGCGATGCCTGCCTGCCTTTCGGGGACGCGGTGTACCCGCGCTACAAGCGCTGGTGCGATGAATACTTTTTTCTCAAGCACCGCGACGAGCCCCGCGGTATCGGCGGTCTGTTCTTCGACGATCTCAATCACTGGGATTTCGACACCTGTTTCGCGTTCGTGCGCGCAGTGGGCGATTCTTACATACCGGCGTACCGCCCTATCGTGGCGCGCAACAAGGCGCGTCCTTATGGCGACCGGGAAAAGCATTTTCAGCTCTACCGGCGCGGGCGTTACGTCGAGTTCAACCTGGTGTACGACCGGGGCACGCTGTTTGGCCTGCAGTCTGGCGGGCGCACTGAGGCCATACTGATGTCACTGCCTCCGCTGGTGCGCTGGGAGTATGACTTCGTTGCGGAACCGGGAACTCCCGAGGCCGCGTTAACAGAATACTACCTCAAGGATCGCGACTGGCTGGCAGAAGCCGAGCGCGGCGATATCGGACCATGACTGATCAGGACAGGTACGCGGTTTTCGGCAACCCGATCAAGCAGAGTAAATCGCCCGCGATCCATTCCCTGTTCGCCAAACAGTGTGGCCAGGCGATGCAGTACCGGGCAGTGCGCGTTGAATTGAACGATTTTGAGCGTGCAGCGAGCGATTTTTTTGCCGGTGGCGGAGCGGGCCTGAATATCACGGTACCTTTCAAGCAGCGGGCGTTCGAGTTTTCGCAGCACACCAGTGAGCGCGCGCGTAGAGCCGGCGCCGTGAATACATTGGCGCTGCGCGACAGTGGTGACGGCAAGCAGGGGATATACGGCGACAACACAGACGGCGTTGGTCTCGTGCGCGATATGATCTGCAACCTCGGCTGGAGCCTGCGGGATCAACGCATTCTGCTCATCGGGGCCGGCGGCGCCGCACGCGGGGTCGTGGAGCCGTTGTTAGGTGAGCGCCCGGGTGAATTGCTCATCATCAATCGTACCCCCGAACGGGCCGCCGCGCTGGCACAGCAGTTCAGTGAGAGCGGCCCGGTGGCGGGTGGCGCCTATGAGCTGGTAGGCGAGCGCAGTTTCGATATTCTGATCAACGCCACCAGCACCGGGCTTTCAGACAGCATGCCGGAGCTGTCGAGCAGCCTTATCACGGAGCGTAGCTGCTGCTATGACATGGTTTACGGGGCGGCGCCTACCCCGTTCATGCGCTGGGGGGCGCGGGAGGCGGCGTGGGCGGTGGCTGATGGCCTGGGAATGCTGGTAGAGCAGGCGGCGGAATCGTTCTACATCTGGCGCGGCGTGCGACCGGAAACGCGCCCGGTTATTCATCACTTGCGCGCGGCCATGGAGGCCGCGTAGGCACGGCTAGCTTGAAGGCTCGCCGAGTGCCGCAATATGCTGATCCTTCAACTTGACGTAGTTGTTCGCACTGTAGGCAAAGTATTCCATCTCGGAGGCTTTCAGCTCGCGCATCTCGCGCGCAGGGCTGCCGGCATAGAGATATCCCGAGCGCAGGCGCTTCCCCGGAGTAACCAGTGCGCCGGCTGCGATGACAACCTCGTCCTCCACGATCACGCCGTCCATTACCACGGCTCCCATGCCCACGAGAACGCGGTTGCCGACACGACAACCGTGCAGCGTAGCATTGTGCCCTATGGTGACTTCATCGCCGATGATCAGAGGCCAGCCATCGGGGTTGAACGGCCCGGCGTGGGTGATATGCAGAACACAGCCATCCTGCACGCTGGTGCGCGCCCCGACCCGGATACTGTGCATGTCGCCGCGCACAGCGACCTGCGGCCAGATCGAGACATCATCTCCCAGAATCACATCGCCCAGAACCACCGCGCTGGGGTCGATCAGGACGCGGTCGCCAAGCTGCGGGAAATGACCGTTGAAGCTGCGTAACCCGGTTGCCGGATAGTGTTGCATGGGGTGCCCCGTGGGTTGGTTTTGCTTGCTACAATACCGCTGTGACAGTGGCCTTGCCAGTTCAGGCTCTGAGAGGTATTTATGCAACAACCATCGCGGCGACGTTTTATTGCCGGAGCGGTATGTCCCCGCTGCAGCGCCATGGACAAAATTGCCGTTGACCCGGACGAAGATGTGCGGTTTTGCGTGAGCTGTGGTTTCAGGGAGGCGCGGCCCGCCAATGCTCCTTCCGGCACACAGGAGCTGGGTACCCGCGTCAACCGCGCGGCCGCGCGACGCGTTGAGACACCGGCCGAGCCGGTCAGGCTCATGACCCCGGGGAACGGGAAACGGCGCTAGTCACCGGGCCAGGTGATTTTGCGCCGGGAGTCAGGCTGCGGCACAATGGAGTTAAGGGTGCGGATTGCACTGGATGCGCCCCCGATGTGACTCAAGTCATATGTTTTTGGGCGAGAGTTCCGCTATAATTCGCGCGCGATGGCGGTGCGACCTTTTGCCGCAGCACCTGAAATAGCCACTCTAACTGGAAATTTCCGCACTCAAGGCGCCCACTGCCGCCGGGCCTTCAGGTACGTCAGGCGTGGGAGGAAATCCGACATGTGCGTTGTGATGACCGATGTGCGGCCGCTTCAGGGCCCGGGTTGGTATAAAAAGTTCTACTAAATGGAGACATGGGATATGTGTTTTAAAGCGAAGCGGCTCTTGAGGCTCGCGCCCGCTCCTGTGCTGATGTTCTTGAGCGCCGCAGCCCTCGCCGCTGGCGGCGAAGTGAACCAGATGAACATGTCGCCCGGCGTGACTGAATTGGGCGGGGAAATCTATAACCTGCACATGCTGATACTCTGGATCTGCGTCGTCATAGGTGCCGGGGTTTTCGGGGTGATGTTCTACTCGATTATCTACCACCGCAAATCAAGGGGCGTCACTCCCGCTACCTTCCACGAGAGCACCAAGGTGGAGATTCTCTGGACCGTGGTGCCGTTCCTGATTCTTATCGGTATGGCGTTTCCCGCGACCTCTACCCTGCTGGAGCTCTACGACACCGAAGATGCGGACCTGGATATTCTGGTCACCGGGTACCAGTGGAAGTGGAAGTACGAATACATTAATGAAGAAGGCGAAAACATAAGCTTTTTCAGTAATTTGCGCACTGATCAGAGTGAGATCTACAACACCGCCGAGAAAGGCGAGCACTACCTGCTGGAGGTTGACCAACCGCTGGTGCTCCCCGCGGGTAAAAAGGTGCGCTTTCTGGTCACGGCGAATGACGTCATTCACTCCTGGTGGGTGCCCGAGCTGGCCGTCAAAAAGGATGCTATTCCCGGTTTTATCAATGAAACCTGGGCGCGCACCACCGAGCAGGGGATCTATCGCGGGCAGTGCGCCGAACTCTGTGGCAAGGACCACGGTTTTATGCCCATCGTCGTGAACGTCGTCTCCGAGGAAGAGTATGGCGAGTGGATGGCAACCAAGCAGGCCGAAGCCGCCGAGATCAGTGAACTCATGGCGCAAACCTTCAGCATGGATGAGTTGATGGAGCGCGGTAAAGGCGTCTATTCACGCAGCTGCCTCGCCTGTCATGGCCCCAACGGTGAGGGCGGTGTCGGCACGGCAATCGCCGGCAGCCCGGTGGCGACCGGCGAGGTGGATGCACATCTCGATGTCGGCATCAACGGTGTGCCGGGTACAGCGATGCAGGCGTTTGGCGGGCAATTGAACGATGTGGACATGGCCGCTGTGATCACTTACCAGCGTAATGCGTTCGGCAATAATATGGGCGATATGGTCCAGCCGATCGATGTCTACAACCACAAGAAAGGCTAACTGGAGGTTTTAACGATGGGCGATCATCATCACGGTCCAGCCAAGGGCCTTTCGCGGTGGCTCTTCACCACCAACCACAAAGACATCGGAACCATGTACCTGTGGTTCTCCTTTAGTATGTTCCTGCTCGGCGGTTTCTTCGCCATGGTCATCCGTGCGGAGCTGTTCCAGCCCGGCATGCAACTGGTGGAGCCGGCGTTTTTCAACCAGATGACGACCATGCACGGCCTGGTGATGGTGTTTGGTGCCATCATGCCGGCCTTTGTCGGGCTGGCGAACTGGTTGATCCCGATGATGATCGGCGCGCCGGACATGGCGTTGCCGCGCATGAATAACTGGAGCTTCTGGATACTGCCGCCAGCCTTCCTGCTGCTCGCGTCCACGCTGTTCATGGAAGGTGGGGCGCCTGCATTTGGCTGGACCTTCTACGCGCCGCTGTCGACGACCTACGCGCCACCCTCGGTCACGTACTTCATCTTCTGTATTCATATTCTGGGTTTGTCATCCATCATGGGCTCGATCAATATCATTGCGACGGTAATGAATATGCGCGCCCCCGGCATGACCTACATGAAGATGCCGTTGTTCGTCTGGACCTGGCTGATCACCGCTTTCTTGCTGGTAGCGGTGATGCCCGTGCTGGCGGGGGCGGTGACCATGATGCTGATGGATGTGCACTTCGGCACCAGTTTCTTCTCCGCGGCAGGTGGTGGTGATCCGGTGTTGTTCCAGCATATTTTCTGGTTCTTCGGGCATCCGGAGGTGTATATCATTATTCTTCCGGCCTTCGGCGTGGTGTCGCAGATCATCCCGGCCTTTTCTCGCAAGCCGCTGTTTGGTTATGACTCCATGGTGTACGCGACGGCGGCGATCGCCTTCCTGTCGTTCATCGTCTGGGCGCACCATATGTATACGGTGGGCATGCCGATAGCCGGTGAATTGTTCTTTATGTATGCGACGATGCTGATCGCGGTGCCCACCGGTGTGAAAGTCTTTAACTGGATTACCACCATGTGGCGCGGCGCTCTCAGCTTCGAAACGCCCATGCTGTTCGCCATCGGCTTCCTGGTGTTGTTCACGATCGGCGGCTTCACCGGGCTGATGTTGGCAATCGCCCCGGCCGACTTCCAGTATCACGACTCATACTTCGTGGTCGCGCACTTCCACTATGTGATGGTGGCGGGAGCCGTCTTTTCGATGACTGCGGCGGTATACTTCTGGCTGCCGAAGTGGTGCGGCAAGATGTATAACGAGGCCATGGGCAAGACCCACTTCTGGATTTCGTTTATCGGCTTCAACCTGGCGTTCTTCCCGCAGCACTTTGTAGGCCTGGCCGGCATGCCGCGCCGGATACCCGATTATGCGCTGCAGTTTGCGGATTTTAATATGATGTCGAGTATTGGCGCGTTCATTTACGGCGCATCGCAAATAATGTTCCTGTACAACGTGATAGCCACGATCGTCTCCGGCAAGCCGGTAAGCGATGAGAAAGTCTGGGATGGCGCTGAGGGGCTGGAGTGGACACTGCCCACGCCCGCGCCCTACCACACCTTTGAAACGCCACCGAAGATAGACCCGGTGCACGCTCACTCCTGAGGAAGAGGTAGCCAGTGATTCGAATCAACGCTAACCCGGTATTGGACACCATGATCAAGCTGGTCACGGTGTCCATTGCCATGTTTGCCTTTGTGTTTGTAGTGATGGTGCCGCTGTACGATGTGCTGTGTGATGCCCTGGGAATCAATGGCAAAACGTCCAATGAGGCGTATACCTCTGTCGCTGCGCAGGTTGACCAGGATCGCCTGGTAACCATCCAGTTTGTGGCGACCAATAACCATGGGATGCCCTGGGAGTTTCACCCGACGACCAATGTAATGAAGGTCAATCCGGGAGCGGTCAATGACACGGTGTTTTTTGCCCGCAACCCGCTGCCGAACGCCATGGTGGCGCAGGCGATCCCCAGCGTTTCGCCCGCCCGCGCGGCAGAGTACTTCCACAAGACCGAGTGCTTCTGCTTTAATCAGCAGCCGCTCGATGGCGACACCTCAACAGAGATGCCCCTGCAGTTTATTGTTGACCAGGACCTGCCAAGCGATATTCGGACGATTACCCTGTCCTACACAATTTTTGATGTAACCGATATGGTGAATTCGGCGGTCGCCGCTCGCTAGGCGTGGCTTGCTGGAATGCGCAATTTTGACGGAGAAATAACATGAGTAATCCGGCTTCCCCTGAGTACGAAAAGTACTACGTACCCGAAAGCAGCAAGATGGCGGTTTGCGCAACGATCGGTCTGGTGCTGAGCATTTTTGGTGCGGCCAGCATTATGAATGATATGACGTTCGGCGACCCGAACGAGGCTACCAGCTCCTGGTCCATTTTCCTGGTCGGACTGTTTTTCTTCATGGGCACGCTGTTTGTCTGGTTTCGCATGGCGGTTCGCGAAAACCTCGCCGGTCTCAATAGCCCGCAGCTGAAGAAATCCTACGTGCTGGGCATGTTCTGGTTCATCTTTTCTGAAGTCATGTTCTTCGCGGCGTTTTTCGGCGCGCTATTTTACGTGCGCATGTTAGCCGGCCCCTGGCTGGCTGGCGAAGGCAGTGGTGCCGCCAACCAATTGTTGTGGGAGGGCTTCGAGTTTAACTGGCCGATGACCCAGACTCCCCAGGAGGCAGTGGGTGGTGCCGGCGCACAACTTATAGCGAATAACGGCTCTTTCCTGAGCGCGGAAAGAACCATGGATGTGAGTGAAGTGCAGTCCTGGTTCACCTGGCTGCCCCTCTGGAACACGCTGATTCTGCTGTCCTCAAGTGTCACTGTGCATATTGCCCATCTCGGGCTTCTGAACGGCGACAAAAAGAAATTCAACCTCTGGCTGACGCTGACCGTGTTGCTTGGCATCATCTTCCTGGCGGTGCAGATATACGAGTACTACGAGGCTTACGCGCACTTCGGCCTGACCTTGAACTCCGGGATCTATGGCTCGACGTTCTTCATGCTGACCGGCTTCCATGGCTTCCATGTATTCATGGGCATGACCATGCTGTTAATTCAGTTACTGCGCTCTGTACGCGGCGGGCATTTTACGGCCGAGGACCACTTCGGTTTTGAAGCTTCCAGCTGGTACTGGCACTTTGTCGACGTGGTCTGGGTCTTCCTGTTTCTGTTCGTCTACATCCTCTAGCCTGCGCACATCGCCGATCACAGGCTCCACGGCGATCGCAGGAGATCATGAGGGCGAGGTACGCGGGCTAGAGGGCGACACCCGGTGGGAGACCGCCCGGGCGAGGCTTACTCCTCCTGCGCAGAAGCCGGCGGACGCGGCCCCGCATCCCACGGGTTTCTGTGACCGAGTTGCCCCGTCGCAATGCCAAACACAATCAGGCCGGCCAGCATGAGCGCCAGCGTAAGGCGCACACCCAGTGAATGGAACGTGCGCCGGCTGCTTTTATCGCCCTGGTCAATCATCAGGTAGTAGAAGCCGCTGGCGAGGCTGGCGACCAGGGCGAGCATGAAGAAAATTATCGCGGCTTTAAGCAATGGATGACTCCCTCTTTTCAGGCGAACAGTATAAACGGTTCATCCCGCTTCTTCTTGCGGGCGCTCGCTGCGGGTCGGACAGTCCATGAACAGTGCGCTGACTTTTCGCCCGGAGTGGCGCATCACGCTGTTCAGCCTGGTTATGGTGCCGCTGATGGTGGGCCTGGGTTTCTGGCAGCTCGCACGGGCCGATGAAAAGGCTGCGCTGTCGGCGGATTTTGCTTTAAAGCAGGCACGTGCGCCGTTTTCGATAGAGAGCCTGGACGGGCTTTCAGTTGCCGAGCTCGCCTATCTGCCGCTCGCCCTTGAGGGTACGTTCATTGATGACCGACACTTTCTGCTGGACAATCGCATGCGCGAAGGACGATTCGGCAATGAGGTTGTGGCGGTGTTCCGGGAGGCGCGAAGCGAACGCCTGTTCCTGGTCAACCGTGGTTGGATCCCCGCGGATCCCGCGCGCCTCTCGCGGCCGCGGGTTCCGGAGGTGGAGGGCCCTGTCAGCATTACCGGCTATCTCTACGTGGCGCCGGACGAGCCGTACCTGCTGGGAGAGCAGCAGCTCGAAGCGGGCTGGCCAAAGCAGATCCAGGCGCTGGAGGTGGATGTTCTGGCAAGGGCGCTGGGTAGGTCCGGGTCGCAGCTCTACCCTCACCCGCTGCGCCTGGATGCTCTCAGCCCCGGTGCGCTGGTCACCGATTGGCAGGTGGTCAACCAGAGTCCGGCGAAACATACCGGCTATGCGGTGCAATGGTTCAGTATGGCGGGCGTTCTGGCGCTGTTCTGGCTGGTGCGTGGCTTCCGGCGAGGCGACAGGCCCGGGTGATTGCCCGATTGACAGGAATAATGGCAATGGAAAACTCGCAGAACAATAACCGGATGGTGCTCCTGCTGATCGCGGGGATACCACTGATTATGATTCTGGCGGCAACCTGGTTGTGGTATTTCGTCGTGCGCGGCGATCTCGACCTGGTGGGCGCACTGGGGACGGCCAACAGTGGAATGTTGATACAGCCGCCGCGCCAGATTGACGATGAGACTATTCTCAACCAGGCGGGTGTACCCTACCCCTATGTGGAGCATACACCCTCCCAGTGGACAATGCTGATACCTGGCGGGCCGCGCTGCGCCGCCGCGTGCGAGCGGCAACTCTATCTCACCCGGCAGATTCACCTCGGAATTGGCAAGGATTTCAATCGGTTGCGGAGGATGTACGCGAGTGAATCAACCGTTGCCGATACGCGGCTGGCGCTCGACTCGCTCAGTGATGAGAGCGCGGTGCCGGATTCTTTCGACGACTTGCTCGCGAGCGAGCACCGTGGGACGGAGGCCGTGCGCCTGCCAGCCGGTGCCGCCGGGCGACTGTTCCCCGAGTGGAAAGCTGACCCGAGTACCTGGTACCTGGTAGACCCGCGAGGCTGGATTATGATGTCATACGACGCGGGCGTGTCCTACAAGGATGTCATCGGCGATTTGAAGTTTCTGCTGAAAAACTCCAGCAGCTAAAGGTGCATGGTCTGAATGCAGCAAACTGAAGCGGTATCCTGGCGGGACTACAAGGAGCTGACCAAGCCCAACGTCGTGCTCCTGATGATTCTCACTTCGATTATCGGGATGTTCATGGCGGTTCCCGGTATGGTGCCGTGGGATGTTCTCGTGCTTGGCAATCTGGGCATTGCCCTGTGCGCGGGCGCCGCCGCAACCGTGAACCACCTCGTTGACAAGCGGGTCGACCTGCAGATGGCGCGCACCCGCAATCGCCCTATTGCCCGTGGGCGCGTGGGCAACTGGCAGGCGTCATTGTTCGCTGCCGTGCTTGGTGGTACCGGCATGGCCATCCTGTTCATCTGGATCAATGCCTTGACCGCGTGGCTGACCCTGGCATCCCTGCTGGGCTACGCGTTCGTTTACACCATGTTCCTGAAACGCGCCACGCCGCAGAACATAGTGATCGGCGGCCTCGCGGGCGCGGCCCCTCCCCTGCTTGGCTGGACCGCGGTAACGGGCGAAGTCCACGGACATGCGCTGCTCCTGGTGTTGATCATTTTCGCCTGGACGCCGCCGCATTTCTGGGCGCTGGCGATACATCGCCGCGAGGAATACGCGGCTGTGGAAATCCCCATGTTGCCGGTCACTCACGGCGTCGCCTTCACCAAGCTGCACATCCTGCTGTACACCATCATAATGGTGTTGATCACGCTGCTGCCCTACGCCACCCGAATGAGCGGTCCGCTGTACTTGCTCGGTGCGGTGGTGCTCGGCGCGGGCTTCCTGTACTGGGCTATTGAGTTGTTGCGTGACAAGAACCCGAATGCGCCCATGGAAACTTTCAAGTATTCGATCATTTATCTGATGGCTTTGTTTATCATAATGCTGGTCGATCACTACCTCTTTCCGGTGAAATCGCTATGACCCAGGCTACCAACATACGACGCACCGTGGCGCTTTTGCTGGTTTTCATGCTGTTTTTGGTTGCGGGGTTTGTCTACCGCCTGAGTGTGCCGCGAGGCATGACCGAAGCTGAAATGCAGGCAGAAGGTTTGTTCCTGCTCGAAACGCCAAGACGCTTCGGGGAGCTGAAGTTCACCGACCACCACGGTGAGGCATTTGAACGCTCAAGCCTGCAGGGTCAATGGAATCTCGTGTTCTTCGGGTTTACTTACTGCCCGGACATATGCCCGACGACAATGGCGTTATTGAACGAGTTCGTGGGCGCTCTGGAGCCGGACGAGCGCGAGGATACCCAGGTCGTGATGGTGACAGTGGATCCCGCCAGGGATAGCGTTGCGAAGCTGGCGGAGTACATACCTTTTTTCAACCCGGACTTTGTCGGCGTGACCGGCGAGTTTCTCGACATACACCGGTTTGCGACCGCGTTGAACACCCCCTTCCGCAAGGTGCCGGGCCAGGGCGAGAACTATCTCGTCGATCATAGTGCCAATGTGGTACTGATTAACCCGCGAGGTGACTATCACGGCTTCTTTAAAACGCCGCTGAACCAGGCGAAGATGCTGACCACCTACCGCGCCCTGAGGCAGCAGTGGGAGTCAAAGCACTAGAGAGCCCCCGGGTTAGTTGTTGCTCACTAGCAAAGGCTCTGTTTGCGGCTTCACCCTGGCTTTCTGGGTGTCCAGTTCGCGGGTCATCTGTGCTTCCAGATCGTCTTCGATGCGAGCACTGATGTCCGTGATGACTGCGCTGGTCATTTGAGTTCCAAAATGAAACCGCAGTGTGTCCTGCGTGTTCAAGTCAGCCCTGACCGGCTCCGCGACGCCGTAATTGTGTATGGCGGCTGACGGTTTCAGCTGTGTCGACTCGTCGGCATGACCGGAAAGTGCGATGCCAGCCAGTAACAGGCCTGTGATAAATCGGATGTTCATGGGTCGGTCTCCTACCGTTTGTTACCCTATGCGTTACTAAAGTAACACTTGCTGGGGTGATTGTACTCATTTATACGCGGTAATTGGTACAACGGTTTAGACTTTATGCTCATAACCCCCTCTCAGAACAGGAAAAACTTTATAAATCTCCAGTTTTTCATCGGCGGATAGCCTTTTTTAGTGCGCAGTAACGTGGAAAGCCAAAAAGTAACACTTTCCTCCCGCCACCGGTCCTGACCGGGCGAAGCCGCGCCAGTGAGCACGCTTTTTTGCACACGCCTGCCGAATGGGCTTTAATTCATCGGCGGCCCCGGCCTCACGCCCCTGATGCGGCCTCGCTGCACGCCAAGGAAGTCGTACTGTATGCCTGAAAAATCCGTACCCATCGTCCTGGTTGACGGTTCGTCCTATGTTTATCGGGCCTTTCATGCCCTGCCGATGCTTACAACGTCAGGGGGGTTGAACACCGGGGCCGTGCGCGGCGTGGTCAGCATGTTGCGCAAGCTGGTTGTCCAGTACCCCGAGAGTCCGGTGGCCGTGGTGTTTGATGCCCCGGGCAAGACCTTCCGGGATGAACTTTTCGCCGAGTACAAGGCCCACCGGCCGTCGATGCCCGATGAGTTGCGCGAGCAAATCGAGCCGATACACGAAATCGTCAAGGCCATGGGCTTACCCTTTGTTTGCGAGCCGGGGGTGGAGGCAGACGATGTTATTGGCACGCTTGCCCGGCGCGCCAGCAAGCAGGGCAGGGCGGTGGTGATTTCCACCGGCGATAAAGACATGGCCCAGCTGGTCGACGCCAATGTCACGCTGGTTAACACCATGACGGAAACCGTGCTGGACGAGCAGGGCGTGCAGGAAAAGTTCGGCATTCCGCCCGCCAGGATCATCGACCTGTTGGCGTTGATGGGTGACAAGTCCGACAACATCCCGGGTGTTCCGGGGGTGGGCGAAAAAACGGCACTCGCTTTATTGCAGGGCCTGGGTGGGCTCGACGACATTTATGCGGATCTTGGGCGTGTGGCCGCGCTGCCGTTGCGTGGCGCCGGGAAGCTGGGTGACAAGCTCGCCGCCGAACGGGACAACGCCTTCCTGTCGCAGGCCCTGGCGACCATCAAAACCGATGTGGAGCTGTCGCTGGGCGTGCAAGATCTCGCTGTTGGCGAGGCCGACCGGCAGGCGCTGATCGACTGGTTCACGCGCCTTGAGTTTCGCGGCTGGCTGGATGAACTGCTGGCCTCCGGTGACAGGCCTGCCGAGGCCGCCATGTCAAGCGGCAATTACGACCTCGTGTTAACGCAGGCGGCCCTGGACAGCTGGCTCGAGGAACTCGAATCGAGCGAACTGTTTGCCTTTGATACCGAAACGACCAGCCTCAACTATATGCAGGCGCGGATTGTGGGCGTGTCCTTCGCGGTGGAACCGGGCCGGGCGGCCTATGTGCCATTCGCTCACGACTACCCCGATGCGCCACAACAGCTGGATCGGGAAGCGGTGCTGGCGCGCCTGAAACCGCTGCTGGAAGATGCGCAGCGGGGCAAGGTAGGCCAGAACCTGAAGTACGATGCCAGCGTACTGGCCAATCACGGTATCGAATTGCGCGGCATTCGTTACGATACGATGCTGGAGTCCTATGTGCTCGATTCCACCGCCACGCGGCACGACATGGACAGCCTGGCGCTGAAGTATCTCGGGTTGAAGACCATACATTTCGAGGATATCGCCGGCAAAGGCGCCAAACAGCGCCGTTTCAACGAGATTGAACTGGAGCAGGCCGGGCCGTACGCGGCCGAGGATGCCGACATCACGCTGCAGCTGCACCGGGAGCTTTGGCCGCGGCTTGAGCAGGAGGCCGGGCTCGCCGCCGTACTGACGGAACTGGAAGTGCCTCTCGTACCGCTGCTCTCGCGCATTGAACGTCGTGGCGCGCTGCTTTCGCGCGAGCGCTTGAGCGCACAGAGCGCGGAGCTTGGTCAACGTCTGGAGGAACTGGAAGCCGCGGCGCACCAACTGGCCGGCAGGGCCTTTAACCTGGGCTCACCAAAGCAATTGGGCGAGGTGCTGTTCGACGATCTCAGTCTGCCGGTGATCAAGAAAACACCCAAGGGCGCGCCCTCTACCGCGGAAGATGTTCTCGCGGAGCTTGCGCTGGATTATCCGCTGCCACAACTATTGCTGGAGCACCGCAGCCTCAGCAAGTTGAAATCCACGTATACCGATAAACTGCCGGACATGATCAACGCTGAAACCGGCAGGGTGCACACCTCCTACCACCAGGCAGTGACTGCCACCGGCCGGCTGTCATCATCAGAGCCCAACCTGCAAAACATTCCGATCCGCACGGAAGAGGGCCGTCGCATACGCCAGGCGTTCATTGCACCAGATGGTTATCGCATCGTCGCCGCCGACTACTCCCAGATTGAACTGCGGATTATGGCCCACCTGTCGGGAGATGCAGGCCTGCTGCAGGCGTTCAGGGAGGGGCAGGACGTGCATCGTGCCACCGCCGCCGAGGTATTCGACATCGGCGTCGATGCGGTTTCGGGCGAGCAGCGGCGCAAGGCCAAAGCCATTAATTTCGGCCTGATCTATGGCATGTCGGCGTTTGGGCTGGCGAAGCAGTTGCACCTGGGGCGAAATGAGGCGCAGGAGTATATTGATCGCTATTTTGAGCGCTATCCCGGCGTCGCCGAGTATATGGAGCGCACCCGCGCTCTGGCGAGAGAGCAGGGTTACGTGCAGACACTTTACGGGCGCAGGCTTTATCTGCCGGAGATCAATGCGCGCAACAAGATGCGCGCTCAGGCGGCGGAGCGCACGGCAATCAACGCCCCCATGCAGGGCACCGCTGCCGATATCATCAAACGGGCGATGCTGGCGGTGGACGGCTGGCTGGCTACTGCCGAAGCGGATGCGTACATGATCATGCAGGTGCACGACGAACTGGTATTCGAGGTTGCCAGGGACGAGGTTGCCGCGGTCAGCGAGCGTATTTGCAGCCTGATGTCCGCTGCGGCGGAGCTCGCCGTACCCTTGTTGGTGGAAACCGGCTCGGGTAGCAACTGGGATGAAGCACATTGAGCGGCCGCTCCTGGGGGCCGCCGGTCACTCTTCGCTCAGGGGCGGGCTGTCATCATAAACGCTGATATCGGTCAGCCAGGCATTCAGGGTCTCTCTGAGTTGTTCGTGACCCTGGTGTTTGAGGGCTGAAAAAAGCTGGGCGCTTGCCAGCTCGCCATAGGGCGCCAGTTCTCTGCGCAGGCCGAGCAGTGCCTGGCTTGCGGGGCCGCGATTCAGTTTGTCGGCTTTGGTCAGTAGTATGTGAACCGGCATTGTGGCGGCCAGCGCCCACTGCAGCATCTGCTGGTCGAAAGGTTGCAAGGGGTGGCGCACATCCATCAGCAGGATGAGGCCGCGCAAACTCTCGCGATGTTGCAGGTAGTTTTCCAGTTGCCGGGTCCATTCCTGCTTGACCGCCAGTGGCACCTTGGCGAAGCCGTAGCCGGGAAGATCTACCAGGCGCTGGCTGTCGGAGAGCTCAAAAAAATTGATCAAGCGCGTGCGCCCCGGTGTTCGGGATGTTTTCGCGAGCTTCCGATTGTCCGTCAAGCTGTTGATAGCACTGGATTTTCCGGAGTTGGAGCGGCCCGCAAAAGCCACTTCCCAACCCTCGTCCGGCGGGCATTGCGACAGTTTTGCCGCGCTGGTCTGAAACCGGGCCCGGCGGTAGTCGGGCGCGGCCGGAGCGGCGACTTCGAGCGGGTTAGTCATGATGTGTCGTCGCCTTTGTCGCTGTGGGTAACAGCGTATATAATGCCACAGCTTTTTTGCCGGCAGCCAATGCAGCTATTGGGATGGTGGCCTGATACCAAAGGTGAAGTTACTATGAAATCAGTTTTTATTGCGTTGTTGTTGAGTTTCTCCGCTGCTGTCTCGGCCGCGGATGCGCCGGATAACTACCAGAGTGCCTGCGCTGCCTGCCATGTCTCAGGTGCCGCCGGCGCTCCCAAAACAGGCGATGTTGACGCTTGGGAGTCACGCCTCGAAAAAGGCATGGACACCCTGGTTGAGTCCGTCAAGAACGGTATGAACGCCATGCCCCCCACAGGCTTGTGCGCAACCTGTACGGATGATGAGTACAAGGCCCTGATCATTTATATGGCGTCGCCGGCAGAGTAGGCAATGGCCCATCGACCAACTGGATTAAACATGAACAAAGTCGTATTGCTGCTCAGCCTCTCCTTCGGATGGGCAAACGGCGCGCTAGCCGCCGAAATCAAGCCCGAGGGCGATCCCGAGGCCGGTAAAACGCTGAGCTCCTCGTGTATTGCCTGTCATGGAGAAGACGGGAACAGCGCAGCGCCATTCCCCAAGCTTGCCGGTCAGGGAGAGAAGTACCTGTACAAGCAAATGCGCGATATCCGCGATGGCGCGCGATCGGTGCCCACTATGGTGGGGCAGGTCGACAATAAAACAGACCAGGAACTGGCCGATATCGCCGCGTATTATTCGGCCCAGAGTGAAACCATTGGCCAGACCGACCCCGATTTGCTGGAGCTGGGAAGGAAGGTCTATCGCAGCGGCGTCGCCCAGCGCGACGTGCCCGCCTGTATGGCCTGTCACTCTCCCTCGGGTGCAGGTAACGGCCCGGCCGGATACCCGTCACTTTCGGGCCAGCACGCACAGTACGTCGCGGATCAGCTGCGCGCCTACCGCAAGGGCTACGAGGATCCTTCCGGTCGCACGAACGACGGGGAAACCAAAATCATGCGCAAGACCGCGTTTGGTTTGAGTGACCTGGAAATCGAAGCCGTGGCGAGCTACGTATCCGGCCTGCAGTAACCGGGTTGGCCCGGGCGAGGGCGGGTTGCGCCCCCGCCCCCTCGTATTACCAGCGGAGAGAACAGAACCACGCGCTCGCGGCGCTGTCTTACCTGTCAAGTCGCATACAATTTTCAGCGGAGAACACCATGCTCAGACACATCATGCTCCCTCTTGTGCTCACACTGTTTGCCCTGTCCTGTTCAGCCCAGGAGGCTGACCAGCCGGAGTATTCCGCGGGCCAGCACTACGAGGTGATTGAGCGCCCGGTTGCCAAGACGACCCCTCGCGAGCAGTTCGAGGTGGCAGAGTTTTTCTGGTACGGCTGTGGACACTGTTACACCTTCGAGTCCATGGTCGGTCGCTGGAAGAAGGATTTATCCGAGGATGTGGCTTTCCGCTATATACCGGCCGTGTGGCGGCAGGACATGGAGCTGCATGCGCGAGCGTTTTATGCAGCCGATGCACTGGGTGTTGCCGAGACTCTGCATCCGGCGATTTTCCAGGCGATGCACGTGGACGGTAAAGCGCTGGCCTCCCAGCGTGAAATCGCCGCAGTGTTCGCCGCCAATGGTGTCAGTGAAGCAGAGTTCAACAAGGCGTTCACTTCTTTCGGTGTGAACAGCCAGGTAAGCCAGGCGGTGGCCGCGGCCAAGGGCGCCGGGCTGACCGGCACGCCGTCCATGATGGTGGAGGGCAAGTACCTGATCACCGCCAGCAAGGCGGGCGGCCAGGCGGAGATGTTGGAGGTCGCGGACTTTCTGGTGGCGAAGGAGCGCGCAGCGCGCGCTGTAACGGTTTCGCAATAGAGCCTCGGAGACTGACCCGCGTCAGATTGCCAGCCAGGAGGGCACAGGCAGGCCCTTGTTCTCCAGGAACACCGGGTTAAACAACTTGCTCTGGTAGCGGTTGCCGTAATCGCACAGTATCGTCACGATGGTGTGACCCGGCCCCAGCTCTTTCGCCAGGCGCACCGCACCCGCAATGTTGATACCCGAGGTGCCACCAAGGCACAGGCCTTCGTACTGCAACAGGTCGAAAATGTAGGGCAGCGCCTCGTCATCCTGGATGCACCAGGCGTGGTCTACTTGCGCCTGCGCCATGTTACCCGTGATATGGTTGATGCCCACGCCCTCAATGATTGATCCGCCGGGCGATGTCTCGAGCTTGCCGTGACTGAAATACTCATACAGCACGGCCCCGGCCGGGTCGGCGATACCGATTGCGACGTTGGGGTTACGTTCCTTCAAAGTGCTGGAAACGCCGGCAACGGTGCCGCCGGTCCCCGCTGCGCATATAAAACCGTCTACCGTGCCGGCAGTTTGTTCCCAGATTTCGACGCCCGTGGTACGCGCGTGAATGTCCATATTTGCCAGGTTATCGAACTGCCGTGCCCAGATGGCGCCGGCCTCGGTCTTGCCCGCCAATTCCTGCGCAAGCCGCTCTGCGGTGTGGATGTAGTGGTTCGGGTCGGCGTAGCTGGTTGCGGGCACGAGGCGCAGGTCGGCGCCAAGTAGCTCCAGGGTGTCTATTTTTTCCTTGCTCTGCGTGCTTGGCATCACCACGGTGCTCTTATAGCCTAATGCGTTTGCCAGCAGCGTCAGGCCGATACCGGTGTTGCCCGCCGTACCTTCAACAATGCGACCGCCCGGTTGCAGTTCGCCGGCGCGTTCCGCCGCGCGGATAATTCCCAGGGCCGTGCGGTCCTTTACCGAGCCGCCAGGGTTCAGGAACTCCGCCTTGCCCAGTATTGTGCAGCCGGTCATCTCCGAGACCTGTTTCAGGCGCAATAGCGGCGTGTTGCCAATCAGCTGTGTGACGTCGTTCGCAATGTGCACGCGCGGTACTCCAGTATGAGCGTAGACAAATGTCTCGCTAAAAGTATGCCACACGGGGCACCTGGGGGTCAGGGGTATATGGCCTCACGGTGGCGATGCAGGCGCAGGCAGAGCAACAGCGCCAGTGCGCTGATCCCGAACATGCCGTAGAGCATCGGCTCGGGCGTGTCCTTGAGAAAGACACCCACCAGCGCGGTGGCTCCCGCGGAAAGACCCATCTGTATAAAGCCCAGCAACGCGGATGCCGTGCCGGCGATGTGGGGAAAGGGACGCAGGGCAATCGCCATTGCATTGGGCAGTACCAGTCCCATGCCGGTCGCATAGAAGATCATTGGCAGCACCAGCGCGAGTACATTTCCCGGCAGGACCAGGCCACCCAGCAGCATGAGCCCGCTGGCGCCGGTGGTCAGCAAGCTGCCCAGCAGCACCGTTTGTTCCGGCACCAGGTGTCGAGTGAGTCGTGCACTCGTGGCACTGCCCAGCATATAGCCCGCCACGGAGGTCAGGAATATGAAGCCGAAATACTCCATCGGCACCCCCAGCATCTCAATGTAAACGAAGCTGGATGAAGACAGGTAGGTGAGCAGGCCGGCATAGATCATGCCGCTGCCGAGTGTGGCGGTTACAAACAGCGGGTCGCGAACAAGTTCTGCGTAGTTGCGTGCGATGGCAAGTGGGTGCAGGCTCTGGCGTACTGGCAGCGTTTCGGCAAGGAAGGCCCGGATCAGCACGATCATTCCTGTGCCATAGGCTGCAAGGAACAGGAAAACGACCGGCCACGGCAGCCAGAGTAGCAGGATGCTGCCGAGCGTCGGAGCGATTGCAGGCGCCAGCGCCATCAGCATGGCGATCAGTGACAGCGCGCGCGCCGCACGGGTGGGTCCGAAAACATCGCGCGCCACGGCACGCGCCAGTGTCGGTCCAACGCAGGCGCCGATTCCCTGCACGAAGCGATACGCCATCAATTCTTCAACCGTGGTCGACTGCGCGCAACCGACGCATGCCACCACAAATAAACCGGTGCCGCCTATCAGCACCGGCTTTCGCCCGATGCGGTCCGCCAGGGGCCCGCATGCAAGGTGAAACAGCGCGAATCCGGTGAGATAGGTACTTAGCGTGAGGTGCATACGACTGATATCTGTATCCAGCGCCACCATCATCAGTGGCATCGCCGGCAGATACATGTCGACACTCAGCGGGCCCAGCGCGACCAGCGCCGCCAGCAAAGCGAGCAGCCAGGGAGAGTCTTGATGCAGTAGCCTGGAGGTCATGGGCGAGCGATGCTAGCCGATGCTTCAGGTCAAGGCAAAGAAAAGGCCGTGCTTTACTTCTCGAAGTTCATGACGGTTTTCCACCACAGTCCGGGGAGCAGTGCCCGCCACAGGTAGAGGAGCCTCGCCTCGCCAGGGTAGATGATATCGCGATCCTTGCGCACGCCTTTCTCTATCGCGTCGATCATTTTTTCCGGGTCGGCCAGGCGGCCGCTTTGCTTTGCCTGGAGAATGCTGCCTGGCGTGTCGGTTGCGATCGTTTGATCAACCAGCGGCGTGTTTACCGCCGGCGGGCAGACGAGATGGGCGCGGACGCCGGTAGCCCGTATTTCATTCTGTAAAACCTCCATGTAGGCATTTACGGCGGCTTTTGTGGCGCAGTAGGCGCCCATTTTGGGTACCAGCGCGACACCGGCGATCGAGCCGAAAACGATGATCCGGCCGCTGCCGCGCGCGGTCATTGCCGGCAGCACGCTGCGAACGATGTAGGTGGTGCCAAAGTAATTAATGCGGAACAAGCGTTCCATGTCCGCGTGGGAGTGCTCGGCGAGTTTGTGGCTGGGCATGAGTGCCGCGGCGTGCACCAGCAGCTCAATGGGGCCGATAGCCGCGGCGACTTCAGCCACCTTTGCCTCGACATCTTCGAGCCTGGAGATATCGCACCGAAACGCGGTGATGGCCTCGTGTTCGGCGGCCGTCGTCTCCAGGGCCTGTTCGTTGACATCAAAAATTGCGACCCTGGCGCCCTGTGCGGCGAGGCGGCGGGCGGTAATGCGCCCCATGCCGCTGGCCCCGCCGGTGACCAGTGCTACCTTGCCTGCCATGTCGATCATAGTGTCTCCGTAATTGCGGTTGAGATTCAGGCCGCCATACTGGGCCAGCCACGGGGGCCGGGCAAGCGCCGGAGAGGCCAGCAAAACTGACGGTTCTGGCGCATCGCGAAGTGCTATTCAAGCCAGGTGGTGTCGCTGATGTGGTCCAGCGGGAGCGCTGTGCGCTGCAATATCTGGCGCAACTCGAAACTGGAATGCACGCCGCTGACCCCTGGAATTCGCGTCAGACGGCCGAGCAGAAAGCGCTCGTAGTAAGTCATGTCGGGCACCACCGCACGCAGCAGATAGTCGGATGCCTGGCCGGTGACGACGGAACAGGACATGACTTCGGGGTAGGTGCTCACCTCGGCCTCGAAGGTCTCGAAGCGGTCGGGAGTGTGGCGATCCATGCTGATGCCGATAAACGCGGTGAGCTTGAGGCCCAGCCTGGACTGGTCCAGGAGCGTGACGTGGCGCTGAATAATACCCGACTCCTCCAGCCGTTTTACCCGTCGTGAACACGGTGTTGGAGAAAGCCCCACTGCTTCGGCAAGCTCCAGGTTGCTGATCCGCGCGTTGTCCTGCATGGCGGTGAGGATCCGGCGGTCTATTCGATCGAGCTTCATGCGCTTTTCTCCTTTTTACGCCTTTTCTCTATAATTTAGTGAATAAAAATCAATAATAAGGCAATAGTAGCCAATAATCGCGCATTTCAGCGATATTATTAGTTAATTTGCACGCACTGGCTAAGGGCGCAGCTGTATACTCTGGTCTGGCTGTTACCTCATGCGTTGTGGTTCACCCTGCGGGCTTACCCGCCCACAGGGAGCTGGCCCGGGCCTCAAGAGGGCACCGCGTTCCGCAACCGTGAGCAGCCACCCGACAACCACACAAACGGACACAGTCAGATGAGTACCTTCGACCACAGCAAATACCCGGCATTCAAACCTGTTCCCATGCCTTCCCGGCGTTGGCCGGACCAGGTGATCACACAGGCGCCGCGCTGGTGCAGTGTCGATCTGCGCGATGGTAATCAGGCGCTGATTGAGCCGATGACCGGGCGCCAGAAATCGTTGCTCTGGGATCAGCTGGTGAAAATCGGCTTCAAGGAAATCGAAGTGGGCTTTCCCTCCGCTTCGAGCCACGACTACGAGTTTGTGCGCGAGCTGATCGAGAATGATCGCATACCGCCGGATGTCACGATTCAGGTCCTGACCCAGGCACGCCCCGACCTGATCGAAAAAACCTTTGAAGCACTCAGGGGCGCGCATCGCGCGATCGTCCACGTGTACAACTCCACGTCAACCGTGCAGCGTGAGCTGGTCTTTGGTCTCGACCGCAAAGGCATTATCGACATCGCGGTCAACGGCGCGCGCCTGGTTCAGGATTGCGCGGCGCGCCATCCCGACACCGAGTGGGTGTTCGAGTATTCGCCCGAGAGCTTTACCGGTACCGAGCTCGAGTTTGCCGTGGAGGTCTGTGACGCGGTGACCGCAGTCTGGAGCCCCACGCCGGAGCATCCGGTGATTATCAATCTGCCCGCGACCGTCGAGATGAGCACGCCCAACGTCTATGCCGATCAGATCGAATGGTTCTGTGAGCATGTGGCGCGTCGCGAGAGCCTGGTTGTTTCGCTGCACACGCATAATGACAGGGGCTGCGCGGTTGCGGCCTCGGAGCTCGGGTTGCTGGCCGGCGCCGATCGCGTAGAGGGTACGCTGTTCGGCAACGGTGAGCGCACCGGCAATATGGACATCATCACAATGGCAATGAATCTGTACAGCCAGGGGGTGGACCCGCAACTGCAGCTTGGCCAGATGGACGAAATACTGCAAACCAGCCGTGAGTGCACGCAGTTGCCGGTACATCCGCGTCATCCCTATGCCGGTGAGCTGGTGTTCACCGCCTTTTCCGGTAGCCACCAGGATGCGATCAAAAAATGCCTTTCCAGGCGCGATGGTGCCCAGCCCTGGGAAGTCGCCTACCTGCCTATTGACCCGGCGGATATTGGCCGCTCCTATCAGGAGGTGATCCGCATCAACAGCCAGTCGGGCAAGGGTGGTATCGCCTACGTGTTGCACCGGGACCATGGCCTTGAGCTGCCCCGCTGGCTGCAGATCGATTTCAGCGCCACGGTTCAGGCCTACGCGGAGGAGCGCGAGTCCGAGGTGAGCTCCGGTGAAATCTTCCAGCTGTTCGAGCAGACCTATCTGGCGGACAACGGGCGCTGGCAGTTGGGCGACTACCAGGTGAGCCGTGAGAGCGGGGCAGACAAGCTGCAGGCCGAATTGCTGCAGGGCGGACGGGTGCAGACATTGAACGGCAGCGGCAATGGCGTTGTGGCCTCATTTGTTGACGCCATGCAGCGCCATACCGGCAAGCAGATTGTGCTGGTGGAATACAGCGAGCACGCGCTCAGCCAGAGCGCCGATGCGGAGGCTGTGTGTTACATCCAGCTCAATATTGAGGGCGATCGCTTTTGCGGCGTCGGCCGCAGCCACGATATCGTGCAGGCTTCCCTGGACGGTATTCTCGGCGCCATTAACCGCGCTGCCTTGCAGGAAAAGAACGCTGCCGCCTGAGACATAGTACGCCTGAGCGGTTCGCTGCCTGACGCCGGGGAACTGTGGCGGGATAGCCATGTACAGACCGCTGGGGTATTGTAGAAACAGGAATACTGCCCGGTACGGGTTCGAGTAAAGGTGGCGGGGCGTTCGGCGATGAAAAGCAAGCGCGTAACAGCGGGTGATGGCATCTGGCCGCAACTGAAGAAGGACTTCAAAAAGTCCTTCTCCGGTGAAAAGCTGTTCCTGCAGGCGCGAGAAAATGGCGATACACGAGGGGACTGGCGCGACCAGCACTGGCGCGGCGCCTATCGCTACATTCTGATCCTCTTCGCCATGGTTTTTCTGCCGCTGGTCGCCTACACCTACTACGCGAACGAGTTGCTGCTGGCGAGCGCCATAGCGGCTATGCTGCTGTTGCTGCTGGTTGATATCACACTCCTGAGCCTCGGTCGGGAGGCGCTTGCTTCGTCTGCGGTGGTGTTGATGGGCAGCATCGGCCTGTCCTTTGGCGCCTTCTACATCGGCCAGGAATACGCGCTGTATTTTCTGTATCCATTGTTGGTGGCGGCGCCGGTACTGGCACGCTGGCGTCTCTCTGTTGCCATTTGCCTGGGCAGTCTCGCGCTGGCTCTGGTGCTGGTGCTGGAGAGCTTCCAGCCGATGGCGGTATTTGTGCTGACGCTCTCGCTGGGGCTGGCCTGGCTGGTCAGTGCCTGGCTGGTCTTCTCGCTGACGAAGCAGGCCAAACACCTGCGAACAATGGCTGTCACCGATCCCCTGACGGGTGCCTATAACCGGCGTTATCTTGAGCAGCGCGCGGCGAAAAGCCTGGAGGACTGGATACGCTACAAGCGGCATGAGTCGCTACTGATAATCGATATTGATTTTTTCAAGCGAATCAACGACAGGTACGGGCACGCGGTGGGCGACAGGGCCTTGCAGGAGCTTGTCCGCATGATCAATCACCGGGTGCGCGGGGCCGATACCCTGTGTCGCTTCGGTGGTGAGGAATTCGTGTTGCTGCTGAGTGAGGCCAACGCGGCGGTGGCCGCCCGCGTGGCGGACAAACTGCGGCGTGAGGTGGAGAAGGCGAAAATACTGCCAGAGGGTGGCATGACGCTCAGCATCGGGGTTTGCGAAGTGGGCTGCGCAACCAGCGTGGAACACTGGTTCAAGCTTGCGGATGCCGCACTGTATTTAGCGAAGTCGAACGGACGCAACCGGGTTGAAGTGGCGACCAGCGAGCCTGTCAACATCGCGCCACGCACGCGCGCGCTGCCAGTCTGGCGCTAGAATGGCCCGCGCGAGGGGAATCTGTCTCCTGCTCTGCCTATGCCTGGCACTTGCCGGCTGCTCCCGGACCGCCTTTGTCTACAATCGCCTGGATTTTCTTTTGCCCTGGTACATTCAGGGTTATGCCGACTTGAATGGCGAGCAGGAAGCTTACCTCGATGAGTTACTGGCACCACTGTTGGCCTGGCATCGATCACGCGAGCTGCCTTGCTATGTGTTGCTTCTGGATGATTTAGAGGCTGCGCTGGGGGAGCAGACGCTCAGTGGGGAAGATATCGCCGCGCGGGTGACCCGGTTGGAAGAGGCCTGGTCCCGCCTGGAAACGCGGGGGCTCGATCGCCTCCTCGCTCTGGGCTCTCAGCTTTCCGACGCCCAGATAGAGGAATTCCTCGCCGAACTTGATTCGCGCCATGAAGCACTGGAAGAGGAATACCTCCCGCGCGACGACGACGAGTTTTTTGCAGACAGTTACGACGCCATGCTCGACACGGCAGAGGATTACATGGGAAGGCTGCAGGCATCACAGCGCGAGGCATTGATGACAGGCAGCCGCAAGCTGAAGCGTGTCGACGCGCTGTGGCTGGCCGAGCGGGCAGTGTTCTTGCAGCGGCTCGAGGCGCTGTTGGAGTCGCGTAAACCCGGCTGGCAGCAGGGCGTGCGCGACCTGATAGCTTCCCGCGCTGAGAGCGTGTCCGCCGAGTACGCGAAAGCGCTGGACTACAATATCGATATCTTGCAGGGCCTGGCCGCCGAGGTGCTCAACACGCGCTCAGAGCGACAGGATACTCACCTGCGCAACCGGTTTGCGCAGCTGAAGAATGACTTCAGCAAGCTGGCGGCGCAAGCGGTGGACGTTGACGAGGCGCAATGTCTCGCTGCAATGGCGACTCCGGATTCGCAGATTTCATTGGTAACAACCGAAGGGCAGAGCTGGGCAAGCGGTAATATTGCGGGAGGGGTGACGCAGGCCGCCAGGTGAGCGGTGGTCACCCCTGGAGAGGTTTGAAAAACACCTTGGAATTGCGCTGCAGGTTGTACAGCGCCTGTCGCCGATCAGGCAGTGCTTCCCGGGTGTTTTCGATAAAACCCTGTTCGATGAACCAGTGCGCGGTTTGCGTCGTGAGCACAAACACCCGATCCAGCCCCTGGCGCCGGGCTTCCAGCTCCAGCATCGCCAGCAGGCGTTGACCGCGCTTGCCTCCCCGGTAATCCGGGTGGGATACGATGCAGGCTATTTCGCCACAACCCTCTTCGGGGAAAGGGTACAGCGCGGCACAGGCGATAATGCGCCCGTCCCGCTCGAGCAGGCGAAACTGGCCGATCTCGGTTTCCAGCAGTTCGCGCGAACGCTTTACCAGAATGCCCTCGCGCTCGAGTGGCTCGATCAGCTCGAGAATGCCGCCGACATCGTCGATGCGTGCCGCGCGCAACTGCTCGTAATCGTCACTGGCAACCAGCGTGCCACTGCCATCGTGGGTGAACAGTTCTTCCAGCAGGGCGCAGTCTTCGGCGTAGCTGATGATATGGCAGCGCGGGACGCCGCGCAGGCAGGCCTTGCGGGCGGCTTCCAACAGTGCGTGTTGTCCGGCATCCGGAATTTCGAGCGCGCCTATCTCGCCGACGGCACACTGGCGCACCAGTTCGCCGGAGGCGTCGACGATGCCCTCGCCGCTGGCAAGCAGCAGGAGTTTGTCGGCGCCGATGGCCGCCGCGCAGTGCACGGCCACGTCTTCCAGTGCGAGATTGAATATTTCGCCTGTGGGCGAGTAGCCCAGCGGCGAGAGCAGCACTATTGAGCCGGCGGCAAGCTGCTGCCGGATGCCCTCGGTATCTATCCGGCGGACGGCCCCGGTATGCTGGTAGTCCACGCCATCCAGCACGCCGATGGGTTTGGCGGTGACAAAATTGCCGGAGCACACCCGCATGCGCAAGCCCTGCATGGGGGAATTCGGCAGCCCCATCGACAGCAGCGCCTCGATCTGTGCGCGCAGCGCGCCGGCCGCGTCCTTGGCGTGTTCCAGCGTGTCGGTATCCGTGATGCGCACGCTACCGTGAAAGGTACCCGCAATACCGGCATTGGCCAGGCGCTGGTCGATTTGCTCGCGGGCACCGTGAACCAGCACCAGCCGTACGCCCAGGCTGTGCAGGAGTGCCAGGTCGTGAATGAGGTGCGGCAGGTTATGGTGTTGCGCGACCGCGCCCCCCAGCATCAGCACGAAGGTCTTTCCCCGGTGCGCATTGATGTAGGGTGCGGTGTTGCGAAACCAGCGTATGTGTTCCCGACCCGATGTCGTCACGATGCTGTCCAGGCTGCGTTCAGGAGTAAACCGGGCAAGAGTACCGAAAGCGCGAACCCGGCACCAAGGCAATATTTAACATACGCGGCGTGCAGCCCGGCGCGCTTACAGGCAGTAGTGCCGGATAAATTGCTCCAGCAGTGCGATGCAGGGCTTGATCTGGTCCAGCTCCAGGTACTCGTCCGGCTGGTGTGCCCGGTCGATGGACCCGGGGCCCATGACGATGGTCTGCATGCCGAGCTGCTGCATAAAGGGTGCCTCGGTGGCGAAATCCACCGCCCCGGCGGTGTGCCCGGTGAGCTTCTCCGCGAGCTGCACCAGTTCGCTCTGCACGGGTTGTTCGAACGGTTCAACGTCGGGGATCAGCTCACGCAGTTCCACCAGCAGGTTGTGTCGCACGCCGATGGCTTCCAGTCGCGTTTGCAGCTCGGCGCGTACGCTGGCATTGTCACCCGCCGGCGTCATGCGCAGGTCAAAATGCAGCTCCGCCCGTCCACAGATGCGGTTGGGGCTGTCGCCGCCATGCATGCATCCCAGGTTCAGCGTCGGGTGGGCGACATGGAAAAACTCGCTGCGGTAACGCTCTGCCAGCTCGGCGCGAAACGCCATCAATTCGCCCATCACCGTGTGCATCGCGTCCAGCGCGCTGTTGCCGAGTGCCGGGTTGGAGGAGTGCCCCGCGCGACCGGTGACGGTCACCGCCTCCATCATGATGCCCTTGTGCATGCGCATGGGTAGCAGCGAGGTCGGCTCGCCGATGATTGCGGCACGGCCCAGCTGCCGGCCCGCCTGCGCAAGGCTGCGCGCACCGTCCATGGAGCTTTCCTCGTCGGCTGTCGCCAGGATGATCAGGGGCTGGCGCAGTTGCGTTGTCCTGAACGCTCCCGCCGCCGCCAGAGCCAACGGGAAAAAGCCTTTCATGTCGGTGCTGCCCAGGCCGTACAGGCGATTGTCGCGCTCCGTCAGCCGCAGAGGGTCAGACTGCCAACGCCCGTCGTCGAAGGGCACGGTGTCGGTATGCCCCGCCAATACCAGGCCACCGGGGCCGCTGCCGAGGGTGGCGACGAGGTTGGCCTTGCTGCCGTCGCTGTTGAGGGCAAGAATTTCCGTGCTGAAACCGAGATCCGCGAGCCAGGCCGCGAGCAGCTCAATCACGCCCCGGTTACCCTGGTCCCAGGCGGGGTCGGTAGAGCTCACAGATGGCGAGCCCACCAATTGCTGCAACTGATCGATGATGAGCTGATGGGAAGAGGGCATGTTTGCTCCATGGAACGGGTCGGGCGCCGTGCCCGCAGATGCACCAGTCTAGTCAACCGGGGGCGCATCGCCAAGCGTGGTCGCAGGGTGCTGTGATAGCATGTCGCACGCGCGGGAAGGCGCTGCTTCCAACAGGTTTTTGCACACATGACAACTCGCAACAACGAACTGGACAGGGAATCTCGACTGAGTCTGGCGACGCTTGCACGTGAGCTGTACCAGGACGGCGTGATCAGCGAGCGCGACATGTCGCGAGTCAACCATTCCGTCGCTATTCGTGTGCATCCCCTCGTCTACCTGGCAGAGCAGCGCCTCGAACATGCCTCGCGGCCCGGGGCGGTGCTCGACATGGATGCCCTGCTGGCGTGGCTTGGGGAACGCACCGGGCAGGCGGTGTATGAAATAGACCCGCTGCGCATCGACGTGCCCGCAGTGGCCGAGGTCATGTCGCGGGCGTTCGCCGAGCGGCATCGCATACTCGCTGTGGAGGTGCTCCGGGACGAGGTTGTTATTGCCAGTTGTGAGCCCTACCTGCGTGGCTGGGAAAGCAACCTCGAACATACCCAGCGTAAATCTGTTCGGCGGGTGTTGGCCGACCCGCGCGAGCTGGACCGGCACACCGCAGATTTCTATGGCATGGCGCACTCCGTTCGCGGCGCCGGCGCGAATGATCGTCTTACCGGTGGTGCCGATTTGGGCAATCTCGAACAGATGCTGGACCTGGGCGCCAGTCAGGAGCCGGATGCCAACGACCAGCATATTGTGAAGATCGTCGACTGGTTGCTGCAGTACGCCTTCGACCAGCGCGCCAGCGATATTCACGTCGAGCCGCGGCGCGATGTGTCAAACGTGCGCTTTCGCATCGATGGTGTGCTGCACCCGGTGTACCAGTTACCTGCCCAGGTGGGTGCCGCTGTGTCATCGCGCATCAAGATTCTCGGGCGCATGGATCTTGCGGAAAAACGCAGGCCGCAGGATGGACGCCTGAAAACCCGTGGTCCCCAGGGAAATGAAGTGGAACTCCGCCTCGCCACGCTGCCCACCGCATTTGGCGAAAAACTGGTGATGCGCATCTTCGATCCCGATGTGCTGCAGCGCAGCTTCGAGGAGCTCGGGCTCGGCGACAACGATCTCGCCAACTGGCACAGGATGACCTCGGCTGGCAACGGCATTGTACTGGTTACCGGCCCCACGGGCTCGGGCAAGACCACCACCCTGTACTCCACATTGCGGCAGCTTGCGGAGCCGGATGTGAATGTCTGCACGATTGAGGATCCCATCGAGATGGTCGAGAGTGCGTTCAACCAGATGCAGGTGAACCACGCGATCAAACTCGACTTTTCATCGGGCGTACGCGCGCTGATGCGCCAGGACCCCGACATCATCATGGTGGGAGAGATTCGCGACCTGGAAACAGCCAACATGGCGACCCAGGCAGCCCTGACCGGTCACCTGGTGTTGTCTACCCTGCACACCAATGATTCGCCGGGATCGATTTCCCGCCTGCTCGAACTGGGTGTACCGGCCTATCTTGTCAGGGCCACGGTGCGTGGCATCATGTCGCAGCGCCTGGTGCGCATTCTGTGCCCCCTCTGCAAGACATTCAGCGCGGTTGATATCGAGGCGTGGCGTGAACTCGTGCATCCCTTCGAAACGCCCCCGCCGGAACAGCTGGCGCGACCGGTGGGCTGTCGAGCCTGTCGCGATACCGGTTACGTGGGGCGCCAGGGAATTTACGAAGTGTTGGTGAACAGCCCGGCCGTGCAGGCCCTGATTCGCCCGCAGATCGATACCGCTGAGTTGCGCGCCGCGGCGATGCGCGAGGGCATGCAGACATTGCGCCTGAGCGGCGCCCAGCGCGTGGCACGCGGTGAGACAACGATCGAAGAAGTCATGCGCGTCGCGCCGACACTGGACACCTGACAGTAGCGATGCCGCTGGATGTCTCACAACTGCCCGAGTCGCTTGCCGCTGCCGCGGAGCAGGCCTGGCAGCATATTCTCGAACGCGCAGAGGAGCCTCTGGCAGCGCGTCTTGGCGAGGCAGTGGATGCGGCGGGCATGCAGGCCGAATTGGCGCGCGTACTTGCCTGTAGTGTCTTCGCGGTCGATCAGTTCCGCTCTCGCGGCGAACTGTTGCTGCAGCTGGTGGAAAGTGGGCAGCTGCACGAACAGCTGCCGGAGACCTTTTTCGCAGAAGATCTCAGGCAGCGGCTGGCCGGGCAGGAGGACGACCTGCTGCAGGTGTTGCGGCGTTATCGTCAGTGGCACATGTTGCGGATTGTCTGGCGTGACCTCTGCCGCCTGTCGGACACGCGGCAAACGGTGCGCGACACCTCACTGCTGGCCGAGGCCGCGATCGCAGAAGCACTGGTACAGGTGGAGGCCGAGCTCGAGCCCCGGTTTGGCCAGCCCTGCAGCGCGAGCGGCGAGCGCCAGCAGCTCATTGTGCTCGCCATGGGCAAGCTGGGCGCACGCGAGCTGAACGTTTCGTCGGATATCGATCTGGTGTTTGCATTTCCCGCAGCGGGCGAGACTCGGGGCGGGGAGCGCTCCTTGAGTAATGAAGAGTTTTTCACCCGGGTGGGCCGCGGCCTGATTACCGCGCTCGACCAGCTCACAGCCGACGGCTTTGTGTTTCGCGTGGATATGCGGCTGCGCCCCTACGGGGAAAGTGGCGCGCTGGTGCATAGTTTCAACGCGCTGGAAACCTATTACCAGGATCAGGGTCGGGATTGGGAGCGCTATGCGCTGATCAAGGCCAGGCCGGTCACCGGCAGTGCCCGCGTGGCGGGAGAGCTGATGGCCATGCTGCGCCCCTTCGTCTATCGCAAGTACGTGGATTTCGGGGTGATAGAGAGTTTGCGCGGCATGAAGCAGATGATCTCCGCGGAGGTGCGCCGGCGCGGTCTCGAGAACAACGTCAAACTGGGCCACGGCGGCATCCGCGAGGTGGAGTTTATCGCCCAGTGTTTCCAGCTTATTCGGGGCGGCCGCGACCTGGGGTTGCAGCAGCGCGAGCTGCTGGCGGTGCTGCCTGAATGCGAGACGCTTGGCATTCTGCCGTCATCAGTGGTGACGGAGCTCGTGGCCGCCTACCTTTTTCTGCGCGATTGCGAGCACGCGATTCAGGCCTACCAGGACAAGCAGACACAGGAACTGCCGCTGGAGGGTCGCCCGCGCGAGGCACTGGCAACAGTGATGGGTTGCGCGGACTGGGAGAGTTTCAGCGCTCTGTTGGACGAGCATCGCGGGCGCGTTGCCGGACATTTCGCAGCGCTTATCGCGCCCGCCGAGGAGGAATTTGTTACCCCACAGGCCGTGCCATCCTGGGATGAGGTGGCGGGCCCCCAGGCACTTGCCGAGCTGGGATTCCGTGATCCGGAGGCGAGTCTTGCAACCCTCGAGGCCCTGCGCCAGAACGGCCGCGTGATGACCTTGCAGGCTGCCGGCAGAGAGCGCCTCGAGCACTTCATGCCGCTGTTGCTGGGCGCCTGCGCTGAGGCGCGCGACCCGGACCTGTCTCTCGAGAGGGTACTACCCCTGGTACTTGCGGTGGTGCGCCGCAGCGCCTACCTGGTGCTGTTGATGGAGAACCCACCGGCGCTGGTCGAGTTGGTCACCCTGTGCGGTGCCAGCCCCTGGATTGCCGAGCAGATGGCACGCAATCCGGTACTGCTGGATGAACTGCTGGATCGCGCAAGCCTGTACACGGCGCCGGACAAAACCCTGTTGCAGGAAGATTTGCGTCAGCAGGTGACGCGTCTGGCCATTGAAGACCTGGAAGCGCAAATGGATGCGCTGCGGTACTTCAAGGCCGCGCATGTGCTGCGCGTGGCCGCCAGTGAGTTGGTGGGGCGTTTGCCGCTGATGCAGGTGAGTGACAAGCTGACGCTGATCGCCGAGGTGATTCTCGACCAGGTCCTCGCGGTCGCGTGGGAAGATATGGTGCGCAAACACGGGGAGCCGGCCCGGGCTACCGCGGGGATGGGGTTCGCGGTATACGCCTACGGCAAGCTCGGTGGTATCGAGCTCAGCTACGGTTCCGATCTCGACCTGGTGTTCATCTGCGACTCTGCGAAATCCGGCGTCACCGACGGCGAACGGAGTATCGACAATGCGGTGTTTTATACGCGCCTCGCGCAGCGGATGATCCATATCATGCAGGCGCGCATGACGATGGGGCAGTTGTATGAAGTTGATTTGCGCCTGCGGCCCTCGGGCGATTCCGGCATGCTGGTCATCAGCGTCGACGGCTTCCGCAGCTATCAACAGGAATCTGCCTGGACCTGGGAACACCAGGCGCTGGTCCGGGCGCGCTTCGTGGCGGGCGATGAGGCGCTGGCCGAGCGCGTAGACGATGTGCGGCGAGAAGTGTTGTGCCAGCCGCGCGAAGCCCCCGCGCTGGCGCGCGAGGTCGTGGCGATGCGCGACAGGATGCGCAAACACCTGCTGCCGCAGGCGGCATTGGCGGAGGGGGAATTTCATCTGAAACAGGGCGCCGGAGGTATCGTCGATATCGAATTTATGGTGCAATACGCGGTTTTAGCGTGGTCGCATCGCGAGCCCGAGTTGGCGCGCTGGTCTGACAATATGCGCATTCTCGAGACCTTGTGCCGGGAAGGCTTTTTTGAGCAGCGCGATGGCGATGCCCTTCGGGAGGCCTACCTGGCCTTCCGTTCCGCGGCGCATCAACTTTCCCTGCAGCAGCAGCCGGATACAGTGTCGGCCGATGAATTCGTGGGCGAGCGGGCCGCGGTTATAAAAAAGTGGCGCGAATTGTTTGCGCCCTATGAGCAGGACACACCGAGTGAGTGAGACAGGAGTAGAGTCATGACGCTGGCGGATCGCGATGGTCTAATCTGGATGGACGGTGAAATGGTGCCCTGGCGCGAGGCGCAGGTGCACGTCCTCACCCACACCTTCCACTACGGCCTCGGGGTGTTTGAGGGTGTGCGCGCCTATCACACGCCCAACCGCGGCACCTGCATTTTCCGCCTTGGCGACCATACTGATCGCCTGTTTCGTTCGGCGCACATTCTCGGCATGTCCATGCCCTACGACAAGGACACGCTGAACCAGGCGCAGAGAGACGTCGTGCGCGAGAACAGCCTGCAGGAGGGCTATCTGCGGCCCATGTGTTTCTACGGCTCTGAGGGCATGGGCCTGAGGGCTGATAACCTGCGTACGCATGTGATGATTGCCGCCTGGTCGTGGCCATCCTACATGGACCCCGAGGCCCGCGATCGAGGTATCAAAGTGCGCACGTCGTCGTTTACGCGCCACCATGTGAATATCTCAATGTGCAAGGCCAAGGCCAACGGCAACTACATCAACTCGATGCTGGCCCTGCGTGAAGCAATCGACTGTGGCGCCGAGGAAGCCCTGATGCTGGACAACGAGGGCTACGTGGCGGAGGGCAGTGGCGAGAATGTGTTCATTGTGCGCGACGGCCGCATCTACACACCGGAACTCACATCCTGCCTGGACGGCATCACGCGCAATACCATTTTCGCGTTGGCCGCGGAGATCGGCATAAGCGTGTCGGAGAAGCGCATCACCCGCGACGAGGTATACATCGCGGACGAGGCATTTTTTACCGGCACCGCCGCCGAGGTAGTGCCGATTCGCGAGCTCGACGGGCGGGCGATCGGCAGCGGCAGCCGCGGCCCGATTACCGAGAAACTGCAGGCGATGTACTTCGATACCGTGCGCGGCAATCGCAGCGAGAACAGCGAATGGCTGGAGCCGGTTGCCTGACTGACGCGCGAAGTCCTTTGTGGGCGCACGCGACCGCTGTCCGGGGTGACTGAGCCGGGGGGCGTGGCGCTTCGGGAGCGCGTGCCTGGGGTCCGCGAGCTCACTTGCATGCCACTGACCCGGAGCTCACCGTGCGAGTGATGGTGGTCAAGATGTCCTCGCTGGGCGACATCATCCATACCCTTCCGGCGTTGACCGATGCCGTTTCGGCCATTCCCGGCGTCCGCTTTGACTGGCTGGTTGAGGAGGCGTTCGCGGAGATACCGGCCTGGCATCCGGCGGTCGACCGCGTGATCCCTGTTGCCCTGCGGCGCTGGCGCCGGCGGCCCTGGCGATGTTTTGCCGGCCCGGAATGGCGCGCGGTGGCGCGTGCCGCGGGCGGTTTGCAATACGACGCCGTGATCGACGCCCAGGGCCTGTTGAAAAGCGCCTGGATCATGTGTCGAACACGGGGGCCGCGCTACGGCATGGACTGGCGCTCGCTGCGGGAACCGCTGGCGTGTGCAGTTTATCAGCAGCGCCTTGCCGTACCGCGAGACCTGCACGCCGTGGAGCGGCTGCGCAGGCTGTTTGCCCAGGCGCTCCACTATCCCCTGCCGGCATCCGCGCAGGACTATGGTTTGCAAGGGCCTGGTTTGCAAGGGCCTGGTTTGCAATGGCCGGGTTTGCAGGGGCCGGATTTGCGAGGGCTGTGCTTGCACGATCATGGGTCATTGGCGGCGGGATACCCCGGCCCTGGTCAACCGTCATCGGCAGCCCTGGTGTGCCTGCATGGCACCTCGCGCAAGGCGAAATGCTGGCCTGAGTCCAGCTGGCAGGAGTTGATCGGCCTGGCGGTGTCCGCCGGACGTCCGGTTATGCTGCCCTGGGGTAACGCACTGGAGCTTGCGCGCGCGCAGCGTCTGGCCGCGTGTTTTCCCTCGTCTGCGGTGCGGGTGCTGCCGCGGTTGACGCTCACGGACATGGCCCTGTGTTTGCGCAAGGCGCACGCGGCGGTGGCGGTCGATACGGGGCTGGGGCATCTGTGCGCGGCACTGGACGTGCCGACAGTCTCACTCTACGGTCCAACGCGGCCGTCCCTGATCGGCACGCGCGGCGCCAGCCAGGTTCACCTGTCCCCCGAAGAGGGCTCCGCCATGCAGCGAATCTATCCCGCCGACGTCTGGCACGCGCTGGGCGAGTTGCGTTCGCGCTCCTGATGTCTGAATGGTTCCTGCGTCCCGGGCTCGCCGCTGGACCGCTGGCGGGTTGCGAAAGCGTCGAAGACCTCTTGGCGTGGGCGGAGCGGACGGCGCGCGACGCTCCCGCAGGGGCGGTGTATCGGCAGCGCGAAGGTCGCAAAACCCTGCGGGTGCGGGTTCTGGACCAGAGCTTTTTCCTGAAGCTGCATAGCGGTGTAGGCCACCGGGAGATCCTGAAAAATCTCGCCCGCGGGCAGCGCCCTGTCCTCGATGCGGGTTGGGAGTACAGGGCACTGCGGGCCCTGGCGGCAGCCGGTATCCACACACCCGGCGTGGCCGCCTATGCCTGCAGCGATGAAGCGCCCGCCACCAGGCGCTCAATGATACTCACCGATGACCTCACCGGCACGCTCAGTCTGGAGCAGGTTTGTCGAGCGTGGCGCTTGCAGCCGCCACCTTTCGCGGCGCGCCTCAGGCTGCTCTGCGCGGTTGCAGAGGTTGCGCGACGCATGCACGACGCGCACTGGCAGCACCGTGATTTTTACCTGTGGCACTTGTATGTCGACCCGGCGCAATTCGCCCGGCCGCGGCCCGTCTTGCACCTGATTGATCTGCATCGCGCGCGTTGCCGAACACCGCTGCCGCGTCGCTGGCGTGTGAAAGACCTGTCTGCGCTGTACTTCTCGGCCATGCAATGCGGCCTCGGCACGCGCGACCTGCTTCGCTTCATGCAGCACTACAATAGTGGCGGCCTGCGCACGGCTCTCGGGCCGGATCGTCGTTTGTGGCGACGTGTTCACAGGAAGGCTGCCCGGCTCTATCGCAAAACCTATGGCGTTGAGCCGCCTTCGCCGCCATCTGCTGCTTGAGCCTGGGGCCGGCTGTCCGCGGGCGCACCCGCACTGCTCTGCCCGGCTGGCTGCGCAGGCTGTAGTGCCGCGCATTGCGGCGCGCGCGGCATCGCCCGGCGGCAGGCTTCGGCAGCCAGCAACTTCACCTCGGGTGTCGAATAGTCTCGCAAGTGACTGCGCCATGACCTGAAAAAGCGCATGCGGTCAGTATGGCTCAGCAGGTGTGCGGGCAGGGTGTTGAGCTGCATCAGGTTGCGCAGCAGCATCCGACCCGGTGGAGGCGATTTGCGCTGGTTGTACTCGTTGTCGAGCAGGGCGAACTGGAAAAAATCTCCACGTTGGTCCACGAGAATGTTCTCCGGTCGCAGGTCCCCGTGAATGAAGCCCGCGGCGTGCAGGCGCCCGACGAAAACGCCCAGGGCCACGAGGAGCGTACTGCGTGTGTTTCGGTTTGTATCGTCCGGCCTCGCCGCAAAATCTTTCAGCCAGCGGTGTAAGCGTCGCCCGGGCAGGCGTGCGCTGAACAGGTACTCGGCGCCTCCGGGCAAGCGCCCCCAGTGGACACTGGCTGGCGCATCAATACCTGCCAGCAACAGCGCATCCGAATTGCGGCGCGCGCGGGCCGCGCGACCGCCTTGCAGCCTGGCCATCAGGCTGTCTGCCGGGCTGCGCGAGCGGAACTCCCGGTAAATCAGTTGCCGCTCGCTGTTGAACGCCACCCGTGTATGGGGAGAACTCGCGACGGGCTGCCACCCCGACGGCTGGTACCCGGCTGCAAGTTGTGCGGCCAGCGCGTGCAGTTCCTGTTTATCCGCGTCCACTACTATGGTTCTAACTCCCACATCGGTGCAGCGCCGGGCGATGGCTTGCACTGCCCTTCAGTGTAGAGTCAGTCGGCCTATAAAGGTCAAGTCCGGAAGGCCTGCAATAGTCAGTCCTTTGGGCGTGGTATATGATGTCTGGCGTTTGTTGATGGGCGTTGCAACGGCGCTCGTTGTGTCGCTGAAACGTGGAGAACGTGAACTGACAAAGGGCCGGGAGCAGCTGTTTGGCGGATAAAATTCTTGTGGTGGGCGCGGGCGGTCAGCTCGGCAGGGAACTGGTTCGCTCTGCGCCTGCGGATATTGATTGCGAAGCCCTGACGCGGGCGCGGCTGGATATTGCAGACCCGGCAGCGGTAGACGCCTGCCTGGCAGAGTTTGCACCCTCGCAGGTCATCAACGCCGCCGCCTACACGGCAGTGGATAAAGCGGAAGCGGAACCCGGGGCGGCGCAGCGCGGCAATGCAGAGGGCCCGGCGAACCTCGCAGCGGCCTGTGCCCGCAGCAATATTCGCCTGCTGCACGTCTCCACGGATTTCGTGTTTGACGGCACCGCTTCGGTACCCTATGCCCCCGGTGCCGAACCCGCGCCGCTTGGAGAGTACGGGCGCAGTAAGCTAGCAGGCGAACGGGCGGTGAGGGCGGCTCTGCCTGACGCGTTGATCATGCGCACGGGTTGGGTGTATTCCGCGTTCGGCAATAACTTCGTGAAAACCATGTTACGCCTGATGTCAGAACGGGATGCACTGTCGGTGGTAGCCGACCAGGTGGGCACGCCCACCTGGGCACGAGGGCTGGCAGCTGCGCTGTGGGCGGCTGCCGCCCGCCCGGCACTCTCCGGGGTGTATCACTGGAGCGATGCGGGCGTCTGTAGCTGGTATGACTTTGCGGTGGCCATCTGCGAGGAGGGCCTGGCGAGTGGTTTGCTGCACAGGGCTGTCAACGTACGGCCGATACCCGCTGCGGAGTACCCCACACCGGCCCTGCGGCCCGCCTACAGCGTTCTGGACAAGTCCGCGACCTGGCGCGCGCTCGAGCTGGAAGGCACGCACTGGCGCCGGCAGTTGCGTGCGATGTTGTCAGATTTGAAGGATCTGGAAGATGCCTAGAACTCTTTTGGTCACCGGCGCGGCGGGCTTTATCGGCGCAAATTTTGTGCATTACTGGATGCGGGAGCATCCGCATGACAAGGTGGTGGCGTACGATGCCCTCACTTATGCCGGCAACCGTGCGAATCTTGCAACACTCGCCGACAACGACAACTTCAGTTTCGTGCATGCGGATATCTGCGACTACACGAGAGTGCTGTCCACGCTGCGTGAGCATGCAGTCGACACCCTGGTCCACTTTGCCGCCGAGAGCCACGTCGATCGCTCTATCACCGGGCCCGATGCGTTCATCGAAACCAATATCGTAGGCACGCATTGCCTGCTCAAGGCGGCCCGCGAACACTGGCTTGGCGGCGGTGGCGACAGGCCGCACCGTTTTCATCATGTGTCCACCGATGAAGTGTACGGCTCTCTCAGCAGGCATGCTCCCGGTTTTCACGAAGAGCAGAAGTACGAGCCCAACTCCCCCTACTCTGCCAGTAAGGCGGCATCGGATCACCTTGTACGCGCCTACCACCACACCTACGGGCTGCAGGTGTCCACGAGCAACTGTTCCAATAATTACGGCCCCTACCATTTTCCTGAAAAGCTGATACCGCTGTGCCTGACCAATATTCTTCGCGGGCGCCCGCTGCCCGTGTATGGAGACGGCAGCAATATTCGCGACTGGCTATATGTGGAGGACCATTGCCGCGGCATAGAGTTGGTGCTGGAGAAGGGCGCAGTGGGCGAAACCTACAACATTGGCGGCAACAACGAGTGGAACAACCTGGATATCGTGCACCTGTTGTGTGACCAGATGGACGCGCGCTTCGCTCGCGATGAGTCACTTTCCGGCCGCTTCAATGATGCGCCGGGGGCGGGCGGAGGCTCCGCCCGGGATCTCATCGTGTTCGTGGAAGACCGCGCCGGCCACGACTGGCGCTATGCCATCGACGCCAGCAAGATCTCGCGGGAGCTGGGCTATGCGCCGCGGGAAACGTTTGCATCCGGCCTGCAGCGCACCCTGGACTGGTACCTCGTAAACGAGGCCTGGTGGCGCCCGCTGTTGCTTGAGTAGCGAAGCACCCGGTTGCGCGCTATACGGTTGTGACCGCTGGCATGCGCATCGCCGTCAGGGAAACTTGGGTGTCTCCGCCCAGCTGAGGCCGACACTGTCTTTGGCCGAGAGGCGTGGCGTTTCTCCTTCCGGCACTGGCCACTCGATACCGACACCCGGGTCGTCCCAGGCGAGGGCGACTTCACTCTGGGGATGGTAGATATCCGTGCACTTGTACTGGAAGTCCGCGTATTCGCTGGTCACATAGAAGCCGTGCGCGAAGCCCGGCGGCACCCACAGCATGCGGTGATTACCGGCGCTGAGCAATACGCCAAACCATTTCCCGTAGCTCGGTGAACTTGCGCGCAGGTCCACCGCGGCGTCGAACACCTCTCCGGCGGTCACCCGCACCAGCTTGCCCTGTGTGTGTTCCATCTGGTAGTGCATGCCGCGCAGTATGCCGTGAGCGGAGCGACTGTGGTTGTCCTGTACGAAATGCATGTCGAAACCCGCATCCGCGAAGGTCGCTGCGTTCCAGCTTTCCAGGAAGAACCCGCGTTCATCGCCGAAAACCCTGGGTTCAATGACAAACAGGTCCTGCAGCGGAGTGTCTACGACTTTCATTCAAACACCATGCCTTCCTGGTCCAACAGGCTCTTCAGGTAGACACCATAGCCGCTTTTTTCGAGCGGTTGCGCGAGGGCCAGCAAGTCCTCGGCATTGATGTAGCCCATGCGATAGGCCACTTCCTCCGGACAGGCGATCTTCAAGCCCTGGCGTTCTTCCACCACGCGAATAAAGTTGGCCGCGTCCAGAAGAGAATTGTGGGTGCCGGTGTCCAGCCAGGCGGTGCCGCGGCTCATCACCTCAACCTGCAGGTCGCCCCTTTGCAGGTACGCCTTGTTAACGTCGGTTATCTCCAGTTCCCCACGGTGTGAGGGCTTTACGTTTTTGGCGATATCCACCACGTCGTTGTCGTAAAAATACAGGCCGGTCACTGCATAGTGTGATTTGGGGCGGGCCGGTTTCTCTTCGATGTCTTCCGCGACGCCCTGTTGATTGAAACTGACCACCCCGTAGCGCTCCGGATCATGCACGTAATAGGCGAACACAGAAGCGCCGCTGTCGCGGCTTGCCGCGCTCGCCAGGCGCTGCGTAAATCCCTCGCCGTAGAAGATATTGTCGCCAAGCACCAGGCTCGCGGGAGAATTGCCGATAAACTCCTCGCCGAGAATGAAGGCCTGGGCGAGACCATCGGGGCTGGGTTGTACGGCGTAGGATATATTGATTCCCCAGCCGGAACCGTCGCCCAGTAGCTCACTGAATGCGGCCTGGTCGCGCGGCGTGGTGATCACCAGTATGTCGCGAATGCCCGCGAGCATCAGTGTTGCCAGTGGGTAATAGATCATCGGCTTATCGTAAACAGGCATCAGCTGTTTGCTGACGGTGCTCGTCAATGGATGCAATCGCGTGCCGGAGCCGCCCGCGAGTATGAGTCCCTTGTAGGCTTTTTGTGTCATTCCTGGCATTCCTGATAACCGAAGGGCGAGTATAGCGGGATAGAAGCGGCACCCGCGACCGTAAGCAGGCACAGGGCGTGGGCACAGTGGGCTGGATTTTTGACCACTGGCTGATTAAAATCTAGCCCCTTTTTGCTGCGGGGTCTGTTGTGCGCGTCCGCAGTGTTGGCCCGGTCGGCTCTGCACACGGATAAACCGGCCCGGATGTCCATCCGCCCCTAACTCTATGAGAGGACGCCATTATCAGGCATCTTGGCACAGTGCAGGCAGATTTGCAGCCAGGCTCCGATGCGTTTGTCGGCCCCCGCGCGGACGCGAAGGAGCGTCCGCTCAGAATCGCGTTGCTCGGCTATCGCAGCCAGCCCTATGGTGGCGGCCAGGGCGTTTATCTGCGGTTCCTGAGCAAGGCGCTGGTGGATGCCGGGCACTCCGTGGATGTCATTTCCGGCCCGCCTTACCCGCATCTGGACTCGCGAGTCGGGTTGATTCAAATTCCCAGTCTCGACCTGTTCCAGAACGGGTTGTTTTCCCTGCGCCCGCGTCATCTGGGATCCTACAGCAATATTATCGAGTGGCTGAGCAAGTTCACAGGCGGCTTTGCAGAGCCTTACACCTTTGGCCGTCGGGCGGTGAAGTACCTGCGCGAACACGGCCACAACTACGACCTGATTCACGATAACCAGAGCCTGAGTTGGGGCATGCTGCAAATTCAGGCTATGGGCCTGCCCCTGGTGACCACCATTCACCACCCGATAACCAGCGATCTGCGCATTGCGCTGGGTGCAGCCGGTAACTGGCGAGAGCGTCTGCTGATCCGTCGCTGGCATTCTTTTCTCAACATGCAGAAAAAGGTGGTCAAGCGGCTGCACAATATCGTTACCGTCTCGGATTGTTCACGCTCGGATATCGCGCGCGATTTCGGTCTGCAGCCGTCGAGCATCAGTCTCGTACACAATGGCATCTGCACCGAGGAGTTCAAGCCGATGCCGGACGTCGAACGACGTACCAACCGGCTGATGGCAACCTGCTCGGCCGATGCTCCCTTGAAGGGCCTGAGCTACCTGCTGCGGGCCTACGCACGCCTGCTCGCAGATCATCCCGATCTCGAGTTGCTGCTGATCAGCAAACCCAACCCGGGCGGCGCCACGGAAAAACTCGTGCGTGAGCTGGGCATTGGCGAGCGCGTGCGCTTCGTCAACGGGATCAGTACAGAGGTCATGGTGCGTTATTACGCCGAGGCGACCATAGCCGTTTGTCCTTCAGTGTACGAAGGTTTTGGTCTGCCCGCGGGCGAGGCCATGGCCTGCGGCGTGCCCATCGTGTCCTCGGATGGTGGCGCGCTGCCAGAAGTGGTCGGCGATGCAGGCGTACTGTTTCCAGCGAAGGATGTCGACGCGATGGTGCTGGCAATCGATGGATTGCTGCGCGATCCCGAGCGGCGGCGCGACCTCGGAGAGCGCGCCAAGCGGCGCATTGAGGAACATTTTTCCTGGCGGGTGTGCGCGCGCCAGATGACCGACTATTATCGTCAGGTGCTGGTAGATGCAGACGGTTGATTTTGAACACTTTCCGCTGGATGCGGGGGATGTGCTGCTGGATCTCGGCTGCGGTGAGGGCCGTCATGTTATAGCTGCGTACTATGCGGCCGATGTGCATGCAGTGGGGGTGGATCTCTCGTTACACGATCTGCAAACCACGTGCGAAAAGTTCGCTGAATTTGCGGAGCCGGCGAATACCGCCAAGAGCTTCGGGCTTACCTCTGCGAATGCGCTGCATTTGCCGTTTGCAGACGATACCTTCGACAAGGTGATTTGCAGTGAAGTGCTGGAGCATATACCTGATTACGCCGGTGCGCTGCGTGAGATCGAGCGCGTGTTAAAGCCGGGCGGACTGTTTTGCGCCAGCGTGCCGCGACGCTGGCCCGAAAAGATCTGCTGGTGGCTGTCCGAGGCCTACTACAAGGTGCCTGGGGGGCACCTGCGTATTTTCAACGGCAAGGCACTGCGCAGGGAAATTGAGCATCTGGGCTTTGAGCATTATTATCGTCACTGGGCGCACGCGCTGCATGCACCGTTCTGGTGGCTCAAGTGCCTGTTCTGGAAGAATCAGGATAGCAACTGGCTGGTCAGGCAGTATCACCGCCTGCTGGTGTGGGATCTGTTGGAGAATCCGGCGCTCACCCGGACACTGGAGAAAAGCATGAACCCGATCATGGGCAAGAGTGTCGTGATGTATTTCCGCAAGGAATCGGCATCGTGAGCGGGCTCTATCTAAGCCGGGGCCTGTACCCCGAGGAATTTCTGCGCCCCACGGTGCGCTTTGTGCTGGACTGTCAACGCGCCAGCGGCGAGATACCCTGGTTCGAGGGTGGTTACACGGACCCCTGGGATCACGTGGAATCGGCGATGGGCCTGTCGGTGGCGGGGGAGCTCGAAGCGGCGGAGCGCGCCTACCGCTGGCTGGCGCAGATGCAGCTGGAGGACGGCAGCTGGTGGGCGTCCTATCGCGGCGAGGAGATCGACAACAGGAACCGGCGCGAGACCAACTTTGTCGCCTATATCGCGACCGGCGTCTGGCACCATTACCTGATTTCCGAAGACAGTGAATTCCTGCGCGCGATGTGGCCCACGGTGGACGCGGCCATCGGCTTTGTCGTGGCGCTGCAAACCGGGCACGGCGAGATTCACTGGGCGGTAGACGGCGAAGGCAGGCCCAAGTGTGACGCCTTGGTCACCGGCTGCAGTTCAATCTACAAGAGCCTCGAATGTGCGCACAACATTGCCCACACGCTGGGGGAGTCCAGACCCGGCTGGCTGCAGGCGCGCAAGCGGCTGGGGCATGCCCTGCGCAGCAAACCGGAGCGCTTTGATCGCACCTGGGAAAGCAAGTCGCGGTATTCGATGGACTGGTTCTACCCGGTGCTTACCGGGGTGTTCACCGGGGCCGAGGCGCGCGCCCGTATTGCCTCGCGCTGGGGCGAGTTTGTGGAGCACGGCCTCGGCTGTCGCTGTGAAAATGATGAGCCCTGGGTCACCGTGGCCGAGTCCTGTGAGCTGGTGATGGCGCTGCTCGCCGCTGGTGACCACGCCCGCGCGGTCGAGGTTTATAGCTGGTTGCAGCAGTGGCGCTCCAGCGATGGCGCCTACTGGACAGGGTACCAGATGGTCGAGGATCTACTCTGGCCCGACGAAAAACCCACCTGGACAGCGGGCGCTATTCTGCTCGCGGCGGATGCTCTCACCGAACACACGCCGGCCGCAAAACTGTTCTGCAGTGTGCGTTTGCTCGGCGCCGATGCAGCAGATGATCGCGCGTTGCGCGCGCGTGTGGATTAGCGCCGCGTATCAGAGGCGTCGCAGCAACGCCAGGCTGTTGACGCGTCGTATGTCCTCAAACAATCCCGATGCCCGCGCCATGCGGTAGATGGCGTAGGGCGCTTGTCCGCCTGCGTGGGCGTCCTCGAACACGTCGTGAATAGCCAGTACGCCGCCGCGTAACAGGTGGGGCTCCCAACAACGGTAATCGGTGAGCGCCGCCTCGAGGCTGTGCCCGCCGTCGATAAACAGCATACCCAGCGGGGTTCGCCAGTGGCGCGACGCGGTCCCTGAGCTGGCGACCACCGGCACCACAACCTCGTTCAGGCCGGCGTTGGCAATGTTGTTACGAAACTCCCTGAAGGTATCCACCTGGCCCTGGGCCGTGTCGAACAGCTCCGGATCATAGAAAAATTCGCCCTGTTGGTGCTCTTCCGAGCCGCGGTGGTGATCCAGCGCGAACACCGTGCTGTTCGCTTCGCGGCAGGCGAGGCCCAGGTAGATCGTCGATTTGCCGCAGTAGCTGCCTATTTCCAGCACCGGGCCGAGCGGGCACGCGGCCAGCGCCTGCGTGTACAGCGCCTCGGCTTCATCCGGCGCGAGGAAACCCTTGATCTGGTCGAGGCCTGCGGGCAGGTCTGGAAGCATGTGCGGTGAGCTCCAATAAGTAGGAATGGCCAGCAAATCGGCAGGGCAAGTTAGCTGGTTTGTCCCTGTGTGACAAGGCGTTACTCGCGCCTCCAGCGCGCTTCGCATGCTATGCTACTCACCGCCAGTGGGACCCGGAAGTGGGGCCGATTTTTCAGGAACGCTATGCACGCGCCATTGCCGCGCTTCGACCAGGCCCGAGTGCTGGTGGTCGGAGACATCATGCTCGATCGCTACTGTGAAGGCGACGTCTCGCGAATTTCTCCCGAGGCGCCGGTGCCTGTGGTGAAAGTGGAGCGGATTCACGACAGGCCGGGCGGCGCCGGCAACGTTGCCCTGACGCTGGCGGCACTCGGTGTGGCTGTGCGCCTTGTCGGCGTTGCCGGAGACGATGAAAATGCGGCGTCCCTTGTATCCATGCTCGAGGCAGCGGACATTGGCTGCAGTATCGAGCGACTGCCGGACTACGCCACCACGGTAAAATTTCGCGTGATCTCGCGCCACCAGCAGCTTATGCGTCTGGATTTCGATCCCCCCGGGGCTGCCGCCGCCGGCGCGCGATTGTGCGGTGCTGCGCTGGATCACCTGGCGGGCTGCACGGCGCTGGTGCTGTCGGATTACGCCAAGGGTGCGCTCGATCAGCCGCAGTCGCTCATCGACGCGGCCCGTTCGCAGGGAATACCCGTGCTGGTCGACCCCAAGGGGCCGGATTTCCTGCGCTACCGGGGTGCCACCCTGCTGACACCGAACCTGCGCGAGTTTGAAGCAGTTGTGGGTCATTGTGATAGCGAGGCCGAGCTGGTTCAGAGGGCGCGTCGGCTGATTGCCGATCACGCGCTGACGGCATTGCTGGTGACACGCTCGGAACGCGGTATGACGCTCGTTTCAGCCGACGGCGAGGTCTCGCACCTGCCCGCGCGGGAACGCGAGGTGTTTGACGTGACGGGTGCCGGGGATACCGTCGTCGGCGTTTTGGCCGCAGTGCTGGCGGCCGGGGGCGAGATGCGCGAGGCAGTGACCCTGGCCAACGTCGCTGCGGGCCTGGTGGTCGGGCGGCTGGGAGCCGCCTGCATCAGCCTGCCGGAATTGCGTCAGGCGCTCGCGGGGGGCGGACGGCCCGAACGCGGAGTCGTGGCGCTCGAGCAATTGCAGGTCGCGCTTGCCGGGGCGCGAGCCAGGGGCGAGCGCGTGGTCTTTACCAATGGCTGCTTTGATCTCCTGCACGCGGGTCATGTCGCCTACCTCGCCCAGGCGCGTGGCATGGGAGACCGCCTGGTCGTTGCCGTGAACAGCGATGAATCGCTGCGGCGCCTGAAGGGCCCCGGCCGCCCCCTCAATCCGCTGGACAGGCGCATGGCGGTGCTGGCAGGGCTCGAATCGGTGGACTGGGTGGTGCCTTTTGATGACGAAACGCCCGAGGCACTGCTGCGGACACTCAGGCCCGAGGTGCTGGTCAAGGGCGGCGACTACGTGCGTAAGGAAGATATCGTGGGCTGGCAGATTGTGGAGGCCTACGGCGGCGAAGTGCGTATCGCCGAGCGGGTCGGCGGTGCATCGACACGTGGCCTGGTTGACCGAATACAGGCTAAAAGTGAAGACTGACTAACCTGTGAACTCCATGGCAGCAGCGACGTTACTGTGCAGGTGCTGCGGTGAGAGGGTGCCAGTCACGGCCGCGCTGACGCCTCGCTGACCGAGCACCAGACGCATGCTGTCGCGCAGGAAATGCTGTTCCTTGCCCGCCGGCAGATGCCCGCTCGCGAGCGGCTTCTTTACCAGCGCGCCGGTGCCAAGCTGGCTGCAGGCCTCGGCAACCGCCGCTTCGGCGCGCGATTCGAGGTTCAGCGTGAGCATCACCACGTCACAACACGTGGCGGCGCGCAGGCCTCCTTCCAGGGTCTTGGTCGAAATACCGTAAGCGCGCAGCAGGCCCTCCCTTTTGAGCGCAGCCAGTGCCTGCAGCGTGCCGCGACGCTCGATAATGTCCAGGTCATTGCCGTCAGAGTGCACCAGCACGATATCGATCACATCGGTCGCCAGGCGGTGCAGGCTTGCATGCACCGAGGCCCTGGCGTGCTCTGGCGAAAAATCAAAGCGTGAGCCCCGTGCATCAAAGTTTTCGCCGACCTTGCTGCAGATCACCCAGTGCTGCCGCTGCCCCTTCAGCAGGTTGCCCAGGCGCGCTTCGCTGCTGCCGTACGCGGGAGCGGTGTCGAGGAGATTGATACCGTGTTCGCGCGCGCTATCGAGCAGGGCGCGGGCACTGGCATCGTCGGGCAGGGTAAATGCCCGGGGGTAGCGCAGCGCCTCGTTCCTGCCGAGCTTTACGGTGCCCAGGCCCAGTGCGCTGACGCTCAGGCCGGTGCGCCCCAGCGGTCTCATCCAGCCCACGCGAGGCGACCCTCCCAGCAGGGCTCTGCCAGCGGCGGCTGGTCGTTCAGCGGTAACTGCGACAGGGCCTGGGGGTGCTGCGGCAACACCGCACGCTCGACCAGGATTCTCTCCACCCGCTGCCCCAACTCGGGGCATAAAGCCAGCTTGATCGGCCACGTGACGAGCGCATTCTCGACGCCGCTCACGGCGCCCACGAAGGCGCCTCGCGGGCGTCCCAGCCAGCGCGGCTCGGCCTCCGCGCGATCCACGCCGAAAGTCGACCACTCGGCCTGCCCAAGGTCGAGCCAGGGCAGCAGAGCGCCTAATTCCCGACGCGCCTGGGCTATCAGGGCCTTCTCCGGGCTTGCCACACCTGCACTGGCGAGCTGGCCGCCGAGGTACCACAGTAATTCTCCACTGCGTGTGTAATGACTGGTAATGCTCACGCGGGGCGTTGCTCCCGTGCCCAGAAAATGCGCGTACAGTGGTGTCAGCCTGGCATGCCGCAGGAGTACCTGGCGCAGGGGCCTGCGTTGCATGGCCGGCCCGCGCGCGCCGAGAAGCTCCAGCAGTTGTGCATTGCCCGCGCCAGCGGTCAGTAGCAGCACCCTGGGCTGTATTGTGCAGCCGGGCAGCTCGATACACGCGTGCGCCTCCCGGGTGCGCAGGCTTGCCTGCTGCCAATCTATCAGCCTGATGGCATCCGCGTGCGGTTCGGCGAGTGCCGCTATGAGCGATGGCAGGTCCAGTACCGGTTCGTGCAGGCGGTAGAGAGCGCCCTGCAAGTCCGCTGACCGCAGCGGCCGGGGGTAATCGTCCGGGCCGACTCGGGATACGTGGGATATCAGCATGTTCGCGGCAAGCGTGCCGGCTATGCGTGCCGGCAGATGCGCGCCCGTGCAGAGCAGAACGTGGTCGCTCAGCACCCGGCACTGGCGCAGATCGAGTTCCCCGGTGCCCTCCAGGCATTCTCGCCAGGCCTCCGGCATGGCGGCGAGGGCGGTGCTGGGCAGGCCGCCACCGCTGTCGATTCCATACTTTATCCCGCTATGTATGATGCCCTGGGAGTTTATGGACTGGCCGCTACCCAGCGCCGTGGATTCGAGGAGCACGGCGCTGTAGCCCCGGTTGCGCAGGCGGTTCAGAAGCCAGAGGCCCGCGACGCCGCCGCCGAGGATCGCGATGTCTATATGCAGTTTCGCAGCGCTCATGGATGGGCTATCGGCTATTTCCGGATCACACCGCTGCAGTTTAATAGGCGGATCTGAATTGGGGCAATATTATGCGCGAGCTGGCGGCTCCCGGCAGCGACGGATATGCTGGGGCATCTCCAACGCCGAGTCCGCCATGCGTCAACTGTACAGCGCGCTGCTGTATCTAATGCTTCCCCTGGTGCTGCTGCGCCTGTTGCTGCGCGCCGTGGAGGAGCCCGCCTATCGACACCGGCTGAAAGAGCGGTTCGGGTTTTTGCCGGCACAACCTGCAAGTATGGACGGTGTCATCTGGATACATGCCGTATCCGTGGGCGAGGTACACGCCGCCTCTGCGCTCGTAGGGCAGTTGCAGCGCGAATATCCGCGCCGACGGCTGATGATCAGCACCACGACGCCCGCCGGGTCAGCGCGGGTGCGAGACATATTTGGTTCGAGCGTGTCGCACGCCTATCTGCCCTTCGACCTGCCCGGCGCGGTGCAGCGCTTTCTGGGACACCTGCAGCCAGAGCTGCTGATTCTGATTGAAACAGAGCTGTGGCCCAACCTGCTTCACTATGCAAAAGCTTCCGGGTGTAAGTTAGTACTTGCAAATGCCCGGCTTTCCGCAGGCTCCGCAAGCCGTTATGGCCGCCTGGCCAAACTGACCCGCGGGATGCTGGCGAACCTCGACCGGGTGGCGTGTCAATCCGCGGCCGATGGTGAGCGTTTTCTCGCGCTGGGCTTGTCACCCTCGGTGATGCTGCTTACCGGCTCACTCAAGTTTGATCCCGCCGTTGACGATGCACTGCGGGCAGAATTGGAGCGTGTGCGAGCGGACCTGGACCTGGATGGCCGCCCGGTGCTCTTGGCCGCGAGCACTCACCCGGGGGAGGAGGAGCCGATTCTGGAGGCCTTCCGGTTTGTTCGCCGGTCATTGCCCAGCGGGCTCTTGCTGCTCGCGCCGCGCCACCCGCGGCGCTGCACCCGGGTGGAGGCGCGATGCACTGCGCGCGGTCTCAGGGTGTGTCGACGCAGTGAAGCGCGTGCGCTCGGCCCGCAAGACGACGTACTGCTGGTCGATACGCTCGGTGAGTTGCGCATGCTTAGCGGTCTTGCAAGCGTGGCGTTTATCGGTGGCAGCCTGGTGGCACATGGGGGCCACAACCCGCTCGAGGCGGTGGCCTGGGGCGTTCCGGTGGTCTGCGGGCCGCACACCACAAACTTCAGCGAGGTGAATACGCGGCTCGCAGCCGCGGACGCTCTGCGCGTGGTGAATAATTCACAGGAGCTCGGTGCAGTGCTCGCGCAGCTACTGCATGACCCTGCCCGGCGAGCGGCGATGGCCCGTGCCGGGCTCCACGTGGCGGCCCGTCAACAGGGCGCCTGTGAGGCCGTTTGTGCGATCGTGCGGGACTTGCTCCGGGGGAATGCTGCGGCCCCGGATACGCCCTGAAGCGGCGTAGCGCCGGATTCAGGGCGTGCCGGATGCCGTGGGTGGCGGTGGCGTTACCATGAGGGCATCGAGAGCAATAATGTCTTCGGGGCTGAGCAGGCCGGATTGTTCTTTCAGCCGCATCAGGTTGAGAATGTAGTCGTAGCGGGAATTGGCGAAGTCGCGCTGGGCGCTGAACAGCGTGTTCTGTGCGTTCAACACATCCACCACGTTGCGGGTGCCCACTTCGTAGCCCGCCTGGGTGGCGTCGAGTGCGCTTTTGGAGGACACGATGCTCTGCGCGCGCGCCGCCACCCGCGACACGTCGCTCACTACCGTCATATGCAGTGAGCGGGTGTTGGTGACGGTGTTGCGTGTGATTGTTATGCGTTCCTCCCGCGCCGCATTGAACTCCTGCGCCGCCCGGCGCCGGTTGGAGCTGATGGCGCCGCCGGTGAACAGTGGCATGCTCAGCGTAATCTGCCACATCTCCTCTTCGCGCTGGCTGTCCGGCGGTGAGACGATGCCGGTATCGGGCTCGACAACGCGCGAACCATCCGTCTCGAAGTCGGAATACTCGTAGCCGCCGGTGATTTTCGGTGCATGTTCCAGCCTGTTGGCGGTGGCGGTCTGGCGCGCCGCTTCCTCGCGGTAGCGGGCGGCCTGTAGCTGAAAATTGTTCTCCAGGGAGAAGTCGACCCAGGCCGCGCGATCCAGTGGCTCCGGTGGCGTGATCTTGAAATTCTCGCCGAGCACGTTGAGATTTTCGTGCTGCTGACCGGTCAGCACCGCGAGCCGCTCCAGCGCAACGGACACGTTGTTTTCATCGACGATACGGTTCACCTCCGCGAGGTCGCGCGCCGCCTGCGCCTCGTAGACATCGGTGATGGCGATCAGGCCCACCTCGAAGCGTTGCTGGGTTTGCTCGAGCTGGCGTTCGAAGGCGCGCTCGGTTGCCTCGGATGCGGCGAGATTATCCTGCGCGCGCAACACGCCCAGGTAGGCTTCAACCACGCGCACGATAAGATTCTGCTGGTTGGCGGCAAATGTCGACTCCGCCTCCTTGGTCACTTCCTTGCCCGACTGGAAGCTGAACCATGCGGGCAGGTCGAACAGCGCCTGGTTCAGGGAGACCCGGTAGCCCTCGGTGTCGACATCGCGGTTCTCGAAGGTGTCGCGGATGTTGATGCCCGAGCCATCTATATCGAAAACGGGGCCGAGGGCGTCGGTCTCGCTATCGCTGTTCTGGAACGAGTAACTGCCGGTGACCTGGGGCAGCAACTGCGAGCGGCTCAGCACTTCTGTTTCGCGACGCGCGAGGTAAACGGCCTGTTCTGCCTTCAGCTGGGGGTCGTTTTCCAGCGCCAGCTCGTAGATATCGCGCAGGGAATCGGCCTGTAAAGTGTAGGAAGTGAGAGAAAGTGCCAGCGTCGTGAGCGCGACAAGCGAGCTTTTCATGCAATAATCCCCAGAGATGTCATGGCGTTCGGGTGCGCGCAGTTTAGCAGCCTATGGGCACCTGTGCATGTGATTAAACCGCACTGTAAAGGGTGAAGTTAGTGTTCGATTGTGCCATCTTAGACCCGGTTTAACGTGTCTCCAACATCCGTTCCGGTCGCGGGGCGGCAGGCACTCAACGGGCAGATATCACGGGAATGGCAGTGCAGTTACCGAAGAAGAAGACTTTCAGGCTGGATTTGAAGACCTTGCATGCGCTGTGCGACGCTAACTACGCGCGCCTTTTGCGCCTGTTTCCGGACTACGAGACCAGTAACCAGCGCGACCTCTGCGTGGGCAGCGCCCACGTGCGTCTCGAGGTCGTCGAGCGCTGTCGTTACACGACAATCTTTCACCTGCATCAGGCGCACGCCGCGTCGCGCTGGCTGGGACGTCTGCGCATCGAGGTGCGTGCCTACCACGATGCGAAAATGCTGGAGGTGGGTATGTTCCAGTCTCATCGCAGGGTCGCCGCACGCTACGCCTACCCGAACGCGAAAATGTTTCAGCAGGATGAAAAGTTCCAGCAGAATCATTTTCTCGCCGACTGGTTGGAGCACTGTCTGCACAACGGTCGCACGCCCGTGGACGTGACGACGCCCGTCGCAGATGCCTGAACGCCGCGCAACTCCGAGCAAATGCATCCTGGCGAACATATTGTGCAGCAACTCCCGGTAACGGGCGATGTAGTGCACGCGGTACAACTGACCGACACGCACCTGTGCCGGGAGCGCGGTGGCCGCTTGCTGGGAATGGATACCGATCACTCGCTGCAGTGTGTTATTCAGCAATTGTTGCGCGAGCGCGCGGTCCCTGACCTCCTGCTGGGCACCGGTGATCTCGCCGACAATGGTGCTGAAGCAGCCTACCTCCGCCTTCGCGGGTATTTCGCACAGATTCCCTGCCCCGGCTTCTGGTTGCCGGGCAACCACGATGCACGCCAGGCGATGGCCGGGGCCGCAGGGGAGCCGGCGCTTATGAGCCACGAGATCAGGGCCGGCGCCTGGCAGGTGTTGATGCTGGATTCGCAGGTTCCCGGCGAAGTGGGTGGCGAGCTGGGTACCGGGGAACTGCAACGGCTCGACAGTGCACTGGCGAGCGCCGCAAAAGAGGGGCTTTACACGCTGGTGTGCCTGCATCATCACCCGGTGTTGATCGGCAGTACCTGGCTCGACGAGCAGCGCGTGGCGGATGCCGATGCGTTTTTTGCACTACTGGAGAACTATGCGGGCGTGCGCGGCGTACTCTGGGGGCATATTCACCAGGAGGTGGATACGATGTACCAGGGCCTGCGGCTCATGGGGTCGCCCTCCACCTGCGTGCAGTTCGCCCCGGGCAGCGTCGCGTTCAAGGCTGATGACCGGCCGCCCGGCTACCGTTGGCTCGAGTTGCACGCGAACGGCCAGATAGATACCGGCGTGTCGCGTGTGCGCGATGTCAGCTTCAATGTCGATCTGGCATCGAGCGGGTACTTATAGCTCGCCATCGGCTTGCGGAGATGTACAATGCGTCACCGGGGCATCAAACATCCGATGGACGCATGAGCAAATATACCGCCGAAGACATTGAAGTCCTCACGGGACTGGAGCCTGTGCGCAAGCGCCCGGGCATGTACACCGACACCAGCCGTCCCAACCACCTCGCGCAGGAAGTGATCGACAACAGCGTCGATGAGGCGCTCGCCGGGCATGCCAGCCAGATCGAGGTAACACTGCACAGCGACGGCTCGGTGACCGTGACGGACGACGGGCGGGGCATGCCGGTGGATATTCATCCCGAGCAGGGCAAGCCCGGTGTCGAGGTGATTCTCGGCACGCTGCATGCGGGCGGCAAGTTTTCCGACAAGAGCTACCAGTTCAGCGGCGGTCTGCACGGTGTGGGTGTGTCGGTAGTGAATGCGCTCTCCAGCCTGCTGGAAGTGGTTATCAGGCGCGATGGGCGGGTGCATCGCATGACCTTCAAGGGCGGCGAGAAAGCCTCCGAGCTGGAAGTGATTGATACCTGCGGCAAGCGCAACTCCGGCACGTCGCTGACGTTCCTGCCCGACCCCCGGTACTTCGATTCAGTCAATTTTTCCGTGCTGCGCCTGAAACACCTGCTGCGCGCCAAGGCGGTACTGTGTCCCGGCCTGCGGGTAAAGTACACGGACGAAAAGAAGAAAGAAGAGTCTGCCGAGTGGTTTTACCAGGATGGCCTGTCGGATTATCTCGCCGATGCCACTATCGATTACCCGGTCGTTCCCGAGCAGCCGTTCGTGGGCAGTTTCAGCGGCAACAGTGCGGGTGTCGACTGGGCCCTGCAGTGGCTGCCCGAAGGCGGCGAAGTGGTGACCGAATCCTATGTCAACCTGATACCCACCACGCAGGGCGGTACCCATGTGAACGGCATGCGCAGCGGCCTGCTGGAGGCAATGCGCGATTTCTGCGAGCTGCGCAACCTCCTTCCCCGGGGGGTGAAACTCACCGCGGAAGACATCTGGGATCGCTGCTGCTATGTGCTGTCATCAAAGCTGTCTGACCCGCAGTTTTCCGGGCAGACCAAGGAGCGCCTGTCGTCGCGCGAGGCGGCGGCCTTTGTTTCAGGTGTCGCCAAGGATGCGTTCAGCCTCTGGTTGAACCAGCACACGAGTGATGCGGAGAAGCTTGCTGAGTTGTGCATCAATAACGCCCAGAGCCGCATGCGGCTGGCGAAGAAGGTCACGCGCAAAAAAGTTACCGCGGGCCCGGCACTGCCTGGCAAACTGGCCGACTGCTCGGGCGAAGACCCTTCGCGCGGCGAGCTGTTCCTGGTGGAGGGCGATTCCGCCGGCGGCTCCGCGAAACAGGCGCGCAGTCGCGAGTTTCAGGCCATCCTTCCCCTGCGCGGGAAAATCCTCAACACCTGGGAGGTGGATTCCCAGGAAATCCTGGCGTCGCAGGAGGTGCACAATATTTCGATAGCGCTGGGGATCGATCCCGGCAGTGATGACCTCTCGGGACTGCGTTACCACAAGGTCTGTATTCTCGCGGACGCGGATTCCGACGGGCTGCACATCGCCACGCTGATCTGCGCCCTCTTCGTGCGCCATTTCCGTCCGCTGGTAGCGGCCGGACACGTGTACGTGGCCATGCCACCCTTGTATCGCATCGATGTCGGCAAGGAAGTTTTCTACGCGCTGGATGAAAGTGAAAAGCAGGGTGTGTTGGACCGCATTACCGCAGAAAAGATGAAAGGCAAGGTCAATGTGCAGCGCTTCAAGGGCCTGGGCGAGATGAACCCCATACAGCTGCGGGAAACCACGATGGACCCCGACACACGGCGCCTGGTGCGGCTCAAGCTGGATGCCGGTGACGGCACCAGCAATATGTTCGATATGCTGCTCGCCAAGAAGCGTGCGCCGGATCGCAAGGCCTGGCTGGAGAAAAAAGGCGACATCGCCGAGGTTATTTCATAGCGCCTCGCATCGGTGCGCCCGATCGACGCGGGATAATCGCTACTCTAGCGCTGCTGTACGCTACAATAGGGGCCACGTTCGGCGACTTTGGAGAGTGATGATGAAAGCGTTTGCGGTGCTCACCCGTGCAGTCTTCCTCTTGTGTGTAATGCTTCCCTGGAGCGCTGCCTGGGCGCAATGGGATCTGGACAACGAACGCTCTTCCGTTAATTTCGTGTCGATCAAGAACGGCAATGTGGGCGAAATGCACGGCTTCGGATCACTGGTGGGTTTTATCAGTGAGGATGGCAGCGTGCAGATTGATATCGACCTGAACAGCGTTGAGACGCAAATCGAAATTCGCAATGAGCGCATGCGCGAGACACTCTTCGATACCGCGAAATTTCCCACCGCGAAGGTGACGGCAGAGGTGGAACCCGCCCTGGTGTCAGCGGCGGCGGGCGGCGCTTTTGTGACCACGGAAGTCGAGGTGACGCTGTCGCTGCACGGGATGTCGAAAACCTTGCGGGTCCCGGTCGTCGTGGTTGGCGGGTCGGGGGGCGCACTGCAGGTATTCAGTGCGCGCCCGGTGCTGCTGGGTGTCGCTGATTTTGGCTTACAGGGAGGTGTCGCGGCGCTTGCGGAGATCGCGGGACTCAGCAGTATCAGCCACAGCATTCCCGTCACCCTTCACCTGGTCTTCGACCCCGCCTAGCGCGCCCTCGCCGACAGCCGCTCGTACAGTTGTCGAAAACCCTGGTTGCCCGGTGCCAGCTGCACCAGGGTGCGGGCGTAGCGCGCGGCCTGCTCCTGCAGCCCCAGCTCCGCACTGTAGTTTGCCAGTGCCAGCAGTATTTCGGTGTTTTGCGGGGCGCTGGGGAGCAGCGCCTGTAATTCCTTGACCGCCTGTTCGGGCTCACCGAGGTCATGCAGCGCGATCGCGTAGACAAAGCGGTGCCGGGTATCCCCGGTTTCCACTGCCGCGGCCTGCGCCAGGTAGCGCAAAGCGGCGTCCGTGTTGCCGCTGCGCGTTTCCAGCAATCCCAGTACGTGCAGCGTCGGGCCGTGGCCCGGGAGTACCTCGAGCGCCGTGAGCAGGAGTTGGCGCGCCTCGTCGTCGCGCGCTTCGCTGCGCAGCAGGTCCGCGAGATTGATGTAGGCCGGTATGAGCTGGTTGTTGAGGAACAGCGCTTCGCGGTAGGCCGCTTCCGCGCCCGCAACATCGCCGCGCGCGGCAAGAAAACCGCCTGTTTGCATCTGCGCTTCCGGCATATCGGCATGCAGGCGCGTAACCGCGAGGTATTCGTCGAACAGGGCCTGCAGCCCGGGCGCTCGTTGCGCGGGAATCTGCGCCAGCGGTACGCCGGCAAGCGCGGTCGCGACTTCCATGCGCACACTGGTCACGGGGTCGTCTATGAGTGGCGAGAGTAACTGGTAGCGCTGCTGCAGCGGCAGGAATTGCAGTGCGCGCACGCTGCTGGCGCGCAGCATCGGGTCGTCGTCCCGGAGCATCGCGGTAGCCGATTGCAGCGCCTCACGACTGCCCATCCGTCCCAGCGCCTCCACCGCGCTGGCCCGCCAGATGGGCGCCGCGCCGCCGTTGTCAGCCAGTGCGGCGATGCGTGGCACAGCGCGGTTGTCGCCCTGCGCTAGCTGATGGAATGCGCGCCCCGGGTGCGAGCCCGTATCCCGGAACTGAACGCCCCAATCGCGTAACGCCGCGAGTGCCCAGCTTGCATCCTGTTCGCGATGGCACTGGTTGCAGGCATTCGGCGTACCCATGACCACGCTCAGGTCCGGCCGTGGTACCCGCATGCTGTGATCGCGGCGTGGGTCCACGCCCATGTAGGTGGTTTCCGGCATGTGGCAGTTGGCGCAGTCCGCACCACTCGAGTTTAGCGGGTGCCGATGGTGAGCGGGGGTGTCGTAGCGCGCGGGCAGGTGGCACTGCGCACAGACAGCGTTGCCGGGCGCGTGGAGTTCGAGACTGTGTGGTTCGTGACAGTTGCTGCACACCACGCCCTGCTGGTGCATTTTACTTTGCACAAAGGAGCCGTAGACGTACACCTCGTCGAGAATCTGCCCGTCGGGGTGGTATAGCGGCGCCTCCAGCATGGCGAGACGGTGCGTATCCAGCAGGTCGGCGCCGTAGTGATAATCGCCCAGCGTGCCGCGGCGCGCGTGGCAGCGCCCGCAGGTATCGATCTGCACATCGGCAGCAAGCGGCGCGCTGCGCTGCGCGATGTGGTCGCCCTCGGGCAACGTCCAGCGGCCGCGCTGGGCAAGGTCCAGCGGAAAGCCCCCGTTTGGCGCCCCCGCGAGTTTCCCGCCGCGGGCGAGTTCCAGGTGTTTCTCTCCGGGCCCGTGACAGGCCTCGCAGCCCACGTCGATCTCGGCGTAACGGGTATCGAAGCTGCGCGTGGACGCGCTGTAGTTTTTCTGCAGGTCGGTGCTGTGGCACTCGGCGCAGCGCGTGTTCCAGTTCTGGTAAGGTCCCGTCCAGTGCAGCGGGTCGCTATGATCGATGGCTTCCTGCGGGTACAGGTGGTACCAGCGCTGGCCGCCTTGCGCTGCCGGGCGCGCATCCCAGGCGATACTCAGCGCCTGCAGGCGACCGCGCGACAGGGGCAACAGGTACTGCTGCAGTGGATAAACGCCGAACACGTAGGCGACTTCGAAGTCGCTGAGCGTGCCGTCTTCGCCATCGGTGCGCACCATATAGCGATCACCATCGCGGTAGAAGCGCGTGCTGATGCCGTTGTAGTTGAATTCAGCGTTGTTGAAATTGCCAAGCACCGTGTGTGGAGCAGGCAATTGCATGGCCAGGTCGTGATGCGAGCCACGCCAGTTCGCGTGCTCGGCGGCATGGCAGCCGCTGCAGCTTTGCGAACCGACAAAGGCCTGGGCAGCCGCGCAGGTCAGCAACAGGAACAACAACAGCAGGCGACGGCAAAACACGTGGGGGGGCAGTCCGAATAAACAGGTTGGAGGGTGATCTTACTAGCCCGGCGTGGCTATGGACAGCGCTGGTGGCCCTACCTATGATGGCTCGCCAGACGACAGCGAGCGGCGTGCGCGGCCAGTAGTCCCTGAAGGAGTAAGAGTGAAACTCGGTATTCTCAAAACCGACACCGTGCGCCCCGAGTGGGCGCAGCGGTACGGCCAGTATCCGGACATGTTCCGGGGGCTGCTCAGCGCGGTGGACCCGGCCCTTGAGTTTGTCGTTTACGATGTGCAGCAGGGCGAGTACCCCGCCGATATCGATGCAGTGGACGCCTACCTGATCACCGGCAGCAAAGCGAGCGTCTACGACGATGAGCCGTGGATAAAACGCCTGATGGCTTTCGTGCGCGAACTGCACGAGCGCCGCAAGAAACTCGTGGGCATCTGCTTCGGCCACCAGTTAGTGGCGCACGCCCTGGGCGGGCGGGCCGCGAAATCCCCGAAGGGCTGGGGCGCCGGCGTGCACACGCACCGCTTTTACAGTGCGCCCGCCTGGCACGACGGTGGCGATGCCGCGGTGTCGATGGTGGTCAGCCACCAGGACCAGGTAATGGAAGTTGCACCGGGCAGCACTGTGCTGGCAGGCAGTGATTTCTGTGAGAACGCGGTGACCCAGATAGGCGATCACATCCTGACCTTTCAGGGCCACCCGGAGTTTGTTACCGGCTACTCCCGCGAGCTTATGCAATTCAGGCGCGAGATGCTCGGTGAGGACACCTACCGGGAGGGCATGCAATCGCTGGAGCGTGTGCCCGAGCGTGAACGCGTTGCGCGCTGGATACTCAATTTTCTCAAACGCTAGCGCTGCGCGAGCGCATTACCAGCTACCGGTGTTTTCCATGGAAGCCCAGGGCTCTGCCGGTGCCAGCGCCGGGCCTGCCTGCAGCAGCTCGATGGAAATGCCGTCGGGAGAGCGCACAAAAGCCATGTGACCATCGCGCGGCGGGCGGTTGATCACCACGCCCGCGTCCATCAGCTTCTGGCACAGCGCGTAAATGTCATCCACGCGATAGGCGAGATGGCCGAAGTTGCGCCCCCCCGCGTAGTCTTCAGGGTCCCAGTTCCAGGTGATTTCCAGGAGCGGGCTCTTGCTCTCGCGGGCGTTCTCGACATCGCCCGGTGCGGCGAGAAAAACCAGCGTGAAACGCCCGCCCTCACTGTCGTGCCGGTTCACTTCAACCAGGCCCAGCTTGTCGCAGTAGAAGTCCAGAGTTTCCTCAAGATTGCTCGAGCGCACCATGGTGTGCAGATAGCGCATGTTTCAACCCCCGCTGTTTATTGGCGTGCAAATGCAAAAGGGGATGCATTGCATCCCGCTCAAGTTGACAGTCGGTTGATAGTAGCAGATTTGCGCCGCTGGACCGGCGCGGAGCCGGCAGCGGGGGCTCAGCCGGCGGCCTGTGCAACGGCGCGCGCCGCTGCCTGCCTGCCGGCGAGCCTGCCGGAGAAGGTGGCATCGCCCACCGACATACCACTGGAATAACCCTCGGCGCGGCGCACCACGCCGCAGGCGGTGCGCCCCGCGGCGAACAGGCCGGGAATAGTCTCGCGCTGGGGGTTGAGCACTTCGCCCGTGGGCAGGGTATCGAGCCCGCCGAGCGTGAAGTAGGGCACGAACACGCCGCGTCCGGGCGTCACGTCGAGCGCCACCAGCGGCGGCTCCAGCGGCTCAAGCCACTCGGCGGCCTTGTGGTACTGGGTATCCTCGCCCTGCGCGCAATCCTCGTTGTACAGGGCAACTGTCTGTTGCAGAGTGCCCCTGCGCAGGCCGAGTTCTTCCTCGAGCTCCGCCACGCTCTCGCCGGTGCCGGCGATAGAGGCGCCGAGGAAGTTCATTTTCTCGTAGTCGCCGTACTGTTCGACCGTGAGCACGAAGTAGAGTCTATCCGACTGCTGGCGCAGGGCTATTTCACCCAGGCGGCCGTGGTAGACGTCCTCGTTGATGAAGCGCTGCCCCTTGTCATTCACGAGGATACCGCGAGTCATGCTCGCCGGAGGGTAGTAGGGCAGGCTGATGAAGCCCTCGTGCATGTTGATCGCGGCGCCGCCCACGGCCATGCCCATCATGATGCCGGTGCCGGTGTCGCCGGGGTTGCCGATGGCCTGTGTGCCCACCGTCAGCTTGGGCGCATACTTCTGCACCATCTCGTCGTTCATGACGAAACCGCCGGCGCAAAGAATCACGCCGCGCCGTGCCCGCACGTTCAGCTCCTGCTGGTTCTGCCGTACCACGAGACCTACGATCGCGCCGTCATCGTCTTCGATCAGCGTGAGGGCGCGGGTTTCATACTCCACGCTGATCGCCGGGCGCCGCTCCACGTTTTCGGTGACGATCTTCATGAACAGCGGCCCGCCGTTGTCGCCCTCGATGTGCAGGTTGTGGCCGCGCGGACAGGGCTTCGCCTGCTGCGCATAGGGGTAGGCTTTTTCGCTGCCGGTATACAACAGGCCGTCATCGGTGAGACACATGATGGCGCGCTCCCGGTGGAAGCTGTCCTTGAAGGGCACGCCGATACCTACCAGCCAGTCGAAGTGTTCCACGCTGTGCTCGCAGTAGTTGCGGATTTTCTCTTCATCCGCCTGCGGGCCCGCCGCCATCAGCATGTAGGTGACCATGTCCTCGGTGCTGTCTTCAAAGCCGCAGGCCTTCTGGACGCGCGTACCGCCGTTGCCGCCCATGTAGATTTCCGCGGACGACATGGCCGTGGAGCCGCCGCTGGCGCTTGCCAGCTCGAAGATGATCACCTCGGCCCCCGCATCCGCCGCCTCGATGGCGGCACAGCCGCCGGCTCCGCCAAAGCCGACGATGGCGATATCGGTCTCCCTGTCCCAGCGGGTGACGGCGCTTGCCTTGCGTGGTTTGCAGGGTGTGGTTTTGTCCTGTTCCGACATACTGGCTACCTCTGGTTCGGGGCGCAAAATCACGGCGCCCCGCTATTGCCCGGGGACTCAGGATTAAAGCCCTTTAGCCGTGTGCTTACAACGCCGCCCGCGGCGTGCCGGGTTAAATTGTTGTACGTGCGGGCGGTTTCTTGGCGCGCGGCTGGGGTACAATGCGCCGCTTTGCCGGAGGCACAGCGTTTCATGTGGTTCAAGAATATTCGCGCCTATCGCCTGAGTGCACCGTTCGACCTGTCGCCCGAAAAACTCGCAGAGCAACTCGCCGCCCGCGTATTCACTCCCTGCGCCAAATCGCAGGCGCTGGCACTGGGGTGGGTGGCGCCGGTGGGCGACGAAGATGCGCCCCTGGTGCACGCCGCTGGCGGTCGCATGCTGCTCAAACTCCGCCGGGAGGAAAAGTTGTTGCCATCCAGCGTGGTGCGCGAACAGCTAGATGAGAAAGTCGCCGCCATCGAGGAGGAGCAGGCGCGCAAGGTCTATCGCAAGGAACGGCTCAATATGAAGGACGAGATCGTGCAGGATTGCCTGCCGCGCGCTTTCAGCCGCTCTACGTATATCGGTGCGTATATCGACGTGGCCGCGAGGTGGATTTTCATCGACAGCGCAAGCGCCGCGCGTGCGGAGGAACTGCTCAACCTGCTGCGCGACTGCATAGGCAGCTTTCCCGTGCTGCTGCCACAGGTGAATGACGCGCCAACTGCAACCATGACGGGCTGGCTGGTGCATCGCAATCTACCGCAGGATTTCGAACTGGGCACGGAGTGTGAGTTGCGCGAGCCTGGCGAGGAAGGCGGCGTGGTGCGCTGTCGCGGCGTTGATTTGAGCAGTGAAGAAGTGGAAACTCACCTGCACGCTGGCAAACAGGTAGCGCGGCTGGCGCTGCACTGGGATGACCGGGTGTCACTGCTGCTCGCGGAAGATCTCTGCTTGCGGCGGCTGCGCTTCGCGGATGCATTGATGAAAGAAAACGAGGATATTCCGGAAGCTGACGAGGCGGCGCGCCTCGACGCCGACTTCGCCCTGATGTCGGAGGCTATCAGCGCCCTGCAGGAGCGCGTACTCGCCCTGTTTGGCGGCGAGGCGCAGTAGCCGGCCGCATGGCTGACAGCCGCGAAATAGAGGATTATCGCGCGCTGTTTCTCAAGCCTGTCCCGATGATCGATCTACGGGCGCCGGCGGAATTTGCCCGCGGCGCATTCCCCGCTGCTATGAGTCTGCCGCTGATGAGCGACGAGGAGCGCGCCCGGGTGGGTATCTGCTACAAGCGTGAGGGTCAGCAGGCGGCCATTGCACTGGGGCACTCACTGGTGGCGGGCGAACTGCGTGAGCAGCGCCTGCAACGCTGGGTGACTTTTGCCCGACGTTATCCCCTGGGGTGCCTGTACTGCTGGCGCGGGGGGCTGCGGTCGGCCACCGTGCAGGCGTGGCTGCAGGCGGAGGGCATCACCTATCCGCGGGTGTCCGGTGGCTACAAGGCCATGCGCCGCTTTCTGCTGGACGAATTCGCCGCTTCCGTGCGTAACGCCGATCTGGTGTTGGTCAGCGGCCGCACCGGCAGCGGCAAGACCCGGGTTATTGAGCGCCTTGCGCGCGCGGTCGACCTCGAGGGTCTCGCCAATCATCGCGGTTCGACGTTCGGGCGCTTGCCCTCGCCCCAGCCCAGCCAGATCGATTTCGAAAATAGCCTGAGCATCGAGCTCTTGCGACTGCTTGCCAGCGCCCGCACGCCGGTCTTCATTGAGGACGAGGGCCGCATGATCGGTCGCCTGTCCCTGCCGGAGGCGCTGCGGGGGGCGATGGCGCGGGCCCCGCTGGTTGTGGTGGAACAGCGGTTTGAACAGCGTGTAGAAGTGGTGCTGGAAGATTACGTGCTGGATCTCGGGCGTCGGTATCTGTTGCTGTATGCAGAGGATGGCCCGCGCCTGCACCGCGAAAAGCTGCTGGCTGATCTGGTACGTATTGGCAAACGCCTGGGCGGTGCGCGCCTCACGGAAGTCAGCGCCATGCTGGAGCGGGCGTTTGCGTACCAGTGGCGCACGGGCGACGCCTCGATGCACCGCGACTGGATCGCATTCCTGCTCAGGGATTACTACGACCCGATGTACGATTACCAGCTGGCGCAGCGCGGCGGTGAACACCTGTTCAGCGGCGACCGCGACGCGGTGATCGCCTGGGCGCGCGCTTACGATGCTGAGCACCACTGAACTGCGACGTGACCTGGTGCTCGTTGGCGGCGGGCACGCTCACGCGCTCGCCCTGCGGATGTTGGGCATGCAGCCGATTGAGGGCCTGCGCATCACGCTGGTGTCGCCCGCTTCGCATACGCCCTACTCCGGCATGCTGCCGGGCCTGGTGGCGGGCCACTACCGGTTTGAGGATGCACATATCGATCTGGCGCGGCTTTGCCAGTGGGCGGATGTACGCTTCCTGGTTGCCGAGGTGGAGGGCATCGACCCGCAGGGTCGGCATCTCTCTCTCGCCGGGCGGCCCGGCCTGGATTACGACCTGCTGAGTATTGATATCGGTTCCCAGCCGGAGCTTGCCAGTGTGCCGGGAGCGGCGGCCCATGTGGTGCCGGTGAAGCCGGTGGCGGGGTTCTGGCAGCGCTGGCGGGATACCGAGGCACAGCTTGCGCACCGCAGCGCGGGCAATTATCGCATCGGGATAGTCGGCGGGGGCGCGGGCAGTGTGGAGCTGGCGCTGGCGATGGCGCACCGGCTTGCGGGGAAGGCGGTAACTTTTGATCTCTGGTGCGGCGGCCCCGTCATCCTCATGGGCTACAACCGGCGCTCGCAAAGCGCGGTGACGCGGGCACTGGAGCAGGCCGGGATTACGCCGCACGTGAATGCACGTGTCGCGGCGGTGGAGGCCGACCGGCTATTGTTGGCAGATGGTACGCACGCCGCTTATGACGTGTTGTTCTGGTGTACGGGCGCCGCACCGGCCGCCTGGCTTGCCGACAGCGCGCTGGCCACGGATGACGCGGGCTTTATCGCGGTGAGTGATACGCTGCAGTCGCTATCAGACGAGTACGTGTTCGCCGCCGGCGATATCGCCACGCAGGTGGAACATCCACGTCCCAAGGCCGGAGTCTTCGCCGTGCGCCAGGCGCCGGTGCTGGCACACAACCTGCGCGCAGCGCTGCTCGGCAGGCCATTGCGGGCGCACCGTCCACAGCGGCGTTTTCTGTCGCTGCTCTCGCTTGGCAGCCGCAGCGCAAGGGCTGACAAGGGGCCGTTTGGCGCCACGGGCGGGTGGGTATGGCGTTGGAAAGACCGCATCGACCGCAAGTTTATGCTGCGTTTTCGCGAGCTGCCCCCGCGCATGCCGGATAAGCCCGCGCGCCGCCTGCCGGAATTGCCCGCCGTTCGCCAGGCGGCCTGCGGTGGCTGTGGCGCCAAGGTGGGAGCCGGTCCACTGGCCCGCGTGCTGGCCACACTGGCCCTGGAATATCCGCAGCATTGTCCCGGCGAGGCAGACGACGCCGCGCGGATGCCGGCGCGCGCGGGCGATACACTGCTACAAAGCCTGGACGTGTTGCGCCAGATCGTCCCCGACCCCTGGTTGATGGGCCGCATTGCCGCGCTGCACGCGCTGAGTGATCTCTACGCCTGCGGTGCCCGTCCGCTGTCGGCGCTCGCCGCCGTCGCACTGCCTTTTGCCAGCGAGGAGATCCTGGAGCGGGATCTCTACCAGCTGCTCGCGGGTGCGCTGTGCGAATTCAGGGCCGCGGACTGCCAGCTCACCGGCGGTCACAGTATGCAGGGCGTGGAACTGAGCCTGGGCTTTGCGGTGAACGGTGTACCGCTGGATGAGAGCGGCCGCGTGCTTGCCAAAAAGGGCGCAGCCGTGGGGGATGCCCTGGTGTTGACCAAGCCCCTGGGTACGGGGGTGGTATTTGCCGCGCACATGCAACTGGCCGCCGATGGGCGCGATCTCGAGGCCGCGCGCACGGCCATGCTGCAGTCCAACGGCCCGGCCGCCGCACTGGCGCTCGAGTATGCTGCCAGCGCCTGCACGGATATCACCGGTTTCGGCCTGCTCGGCCATCTGCTGGAAATGCTGGGCCCCGGCGGTGCGGCAGAGCTGCACCTGGCGCGTCTGCCGCTGCTGCCCGGTGTGGCGGCGCTGCTGCGAGCCGGCACCGCGAGCAGTATGCACGCGGCCAACGCCGGCGGCGCGGGGAATCAACTGGCGCTCGCCGCGGGTGTCGACAGGCAACTGGCGCAGATTGTTTTCGACCCGCAAACCAGTGGCGGCCTGCTCATCTCAGTCGCCGCGGATCGCGCGCAGGGATTTTGCGCTGCATTGCACGGCGCGGGCTATAACGAGGCGGCGGTGATCGGCAGGTGCGTTGCCGATGCCGGGGCGGTGGACCGCCGCATCAGCCTGCGCTAGGAGTGCGCTGCGCCAGGGTCTGCCTCGGACTCGACCTCGGCCGCGGCGCGGCGAATGTCAGGCCAGGCGGCGAGCGCGTCCGCGTAGCCCGCGGCCAGCGTCCGTAGCTGCTCCCAGATCGCTTCGTCGCGGGTCTCTGGCGGAATGCCCGCAAGCTTCAGCGGCACGGTGTTGCGCCCGATTGCAGCAAGATAATCGCGTTGCCGCGTCTCCAGCATCCCGCGCCACTCGGGTTGCTCGCTGCCCGGGCCGCGCAGGGCATCTCCCAGTTGCCGCAGTGAATCGGCCTGGGCGTTGGCGAGCGTGCGGCGGTAAAGCGCCGCGAGGGCAGCGTCGGAGCTCTGCGCCGCACCGCGCAACAGCAGCAGCAGCGACTCGAGCCTGTCATCGAGCGTGGAGCCAGCATGCTGCGGTAGCAGCTTCAACAGGTAGTCATCGATGAGCGATGCGCCGTGCGCCTCCGCCGGATCGTTCGGAATATCTCCCGAGCGCGTCTGCAGCGGCAGGTGCGGTACGGCAAAGGGGTAGTTCAGCACCAGTGAGTCCGGGTGCAGGTAGTGGGTGAGCGCCCCGAACAGCAGGTCCTCGCCGCGCCAGGCGGGAAAGTAGGGCGGCAGCAAGGCGCTGTTGTCGAGGCCGGTCAGCTGCGACATGTTGGCGCGTTGCGCAAAACACGGCTGTGACCAGCCCATCCAGTACTGGCGCGCGGCGAGTTTTGCGGCCACGTTACCGGGCCCGGCCAGCAGCCGCGAGAGCGATTCTCCCGTCAGGCTGTAAGCCCAGCTGGTATCGCCCGTGCCGGGGTCGCCCAGCGTGCCGTTCTGCGTGATCAGCACCGGGCTCGTGGCGCCCAGACCGCGCAGGATCTTTTCTTGCGAGTTGTCCAGGTCGGCGGGCTCGAGTGGCTCAAAGCCCAGTCGCTGCAGCGCATCGCCCAGGCCGCGACCCAGGCACAGCAAATGTTTCTGCAGAGGGTCTTCCGCCTGTGGCTGCAGACGCTGGTTCCAACTGCTCGCGTCGGGGTAGAAATCCGCTTCGCAAAGACCCTCGCGGAAGGCGAGCCCCTGCCTGCGGTAGGGCGATTCGAAGGCACGGCAGAGCACGTCGTCGTCCATGATCAATGCGCGCTTGCCCACCGAGAGCAACAGGCACAGGTTGCGTGCCAGACCATAGGTGGCGTGGCCGTCCCAATGTGTCCGGTCGAGCAGAAAGCGCAGCGGCCGGGAGTGTTGCGGCAGTCGCGTGGAGAGCGCAGAGATCAGTGCCTCGCGCTCGGACAGGCCAAAATAGCGCATGTCGCGCGGGCTCTGCAGGTTGAAGTTCTCGACCAGCTCCCGGTTGCGCACCACCGCGTCCGGATCGCGGGAGTCGTCGACCAAAAAGAGCATCTCGTGGCGGCTGAGGTCGGCTCCGGCAAGCAGCGAATCCAGCAGCCTTGCCACCGCCTCGGGCCGGTCGCAGGTGATAATAAAGGCGCGCGAGGGGGCCACTGTCGCAGCGGTAGCCGGTACCGAGAGCGCCTGTGCGTGGTTCGCGGCGGATTCCAGCAAACCGTTGTCGCGCACATGTTCCAGTACGCCGCGCACGCCTGCTATATCGCCCCCGAGTTCGGGCATGTATTCGGTGAGATAGCGTGCATGGGTTGCGAGGCTGCGAAACTCGCGACAGTGGTCAAGCGCGATTGCAACGTCCCGGGAAACCACGGCCTGTGCCGCGCGGGTGCGGCTGACGAGCAGCACCGCGCCATTGCCAAGGTTGCATTCCTCGCAGTCGCCAAAGGCGTAGAGTCGATCATCTGCAGGGGGTTTGGCCGGCTCCGCGCCGCCAATACTGAAGGAGTAGGAAATGTCGTAGTCGCTGCTCATGCGGTAGTGCGCCGAATCTTCCCCGCCGTCGGGACGGTCCGCTCCCGCGCTCTGGCACCGTGTGGCCTGTGGCAGTTCGGGAGACGCTGCGGCGCATGATAACCGGCTCTGGTTTGCCCGGCCACCGA